>NZ_CAJMZH010000004.1:0-555667 GCF_905220285.1 Paraburkholderia sp. J94
GTCGGCGCAGCGCGATCTGTACAACGAGATTGAAAAGGGCAATTTCCCGAAGTGGCATTTCCGCGTTCAGGTGATGCCGGAAGCCGACGCCGCGAAGGTGCCGTACAACCCGTTCGACATCACGAAGGTCTGGCCGCACAAGGATTACCCGCTGATCGACGTGGGCACGATCGAGCTGAACCGCAATCCCGAGAACTATTTCGCCGACGTGGAGCAGGCCGCGTTCACGCCCGCGAACGTGGTGCCGGGCATCAGCTTCTCGCCCGACCGTCTGTTGCAGGGCCGCCTGTTCTCGTACGGCGACACGCAGCGTTACCGACTCGGCGTGAACCATCACCAGATTCCCGTGAACGCGCCGCGCTGCCCGTTCCACGCGTATCACCGCGACGGCGCGATGCGCACCGACGGCAACCTCGGCGGCAACGTGAATTACGAGCCGAACCGTTTCGGCGACTTCGCGCAGCGTCCGGGCGCGGGCGAGCCGCCGCTCGCGGCGGGTGCGGTCGATCACTACGATCACCGTGAAGATGGCGACTACTACAGCCAGCCGGGCGCGCTGTTCCGTCTGTTCGACGCCGGTCAGCGCGAGCGTCTCTTTGCGAACATCGCGCGGCATATCGCCGGCGTGCCGTCGGAGATCGTGCAGGTGCAGCTCGAACATTTCCGCCGCGCCGATCCGGCTTACGCGGAAGGCGTGATCGCTGCGATGGCGGCGCTCGCGGAAGCGAAGTAAGGCATAACAAGGCAGGCAAATCAGGGAGCGCGGCGGGGCGCATCGACGTCCCGCCGCATCAGTTTCCGGTGGCGAGCCTCAAGCAAAGGAGCAGGATCATGACCCGAACGATGACGATGACGCTCAAGACCGTCGGCCCTGGCCGCGGCGCGGAGATGGCGCGCACGCGCGCGCAAGGCACGCAGTTCGTGCGCAACGTGGTGAGTTTTGCGATCGTGACGAGCGCGCTCGTGGCGGTCGCCGCGCAAGGCCTGGCGCATTTCGCCGCGCGCTGACGACGCCGGGAACACGCGCTGCTTGAGCCTTGTCCGACCTTGGGGCCGGATGCCCTTGGGTTTTACGCTACACTGACGCCCGATCGAGCGTTCGCGAATCGCCTTGCCGTATCGACGTATCCAGGCGAGCGCGGCGCCAGCGACCGGAAGTCTCACTGCTACAAAATAGGAGTCGTCATGGCCAAGAAATCTGCTGTGCAGCACGTGAATATCGGCATCAGCGACAAGGATCGCAAGAAGATCGCGGACGGTCTCTCGCGCCTGCTCGCGGACACCTACACGCTGTATCTGAAGACGCACAACTTCCACTGGAACGTCACGGGTCCGATGTTCAACACGCTGCACCTGATGTTCGAAGGGCAGTACAACGAACTGGCGCTGGCCGTCGACGCGATCGCCGAGCGCATCCGCGCGCTGGGCGTGCACGCGCCGGGCAGCTACAAGGAATTCGCGAAGCTCTCGTCGATCCCGGAAGCCGACGGTGTGCCGGCCGCTGAAGACATGATCCGTCAGCTCGTGGAAGGTCAGGAAGCCGTGGTGCGCACCGCGCGCGCGATCTTCCCGGCAACGGAAGCCGCCAACGACGAGCCGACCGCCGACCTGCTCACGCAGCGCATGCAGACGCATGAAAAGACCGCGTGGATGCTGCGTTCGCTGCTGGCTTGATCTGCGTTTGATCCGCACGATCCCTGGCTGAAGCGCCATGCGCCGATGCAGGGACACAAAGCCCGCTGGTTGATCTGATGGATCCGGCGGGCTTTTTCATTTGGGGCGCGCGTTGGGATGCTCGCGCGCCAGGGCGCTCGGACGCATCGCGCCCGATTTACGCCGCACTCGCCGATGATGAACTCGCGGCGAAGCGCCGCCGCCGTGGCCTACAATAGCGGCATCGTTTTTCGCGCTCCCATCATGTTCGCCCGACTCCCGCTCTATCTGCGGCTCGTCCGCATGGACAAGCCGATCGGCAGCCTGCTGCTGCTATGGCCGACGCTCAACGCGCTGTGGATCGCCTCGAACGGCCATCCGTCGCTGTCGCTGCTCGTGATCTTTACGGTGGGCACGGTGCTGATGCGCTCGGCGGGCTGCGCGATCAACGACTACGCCGACCGCGACTTCGACCGTCACGTCAAACGCACCGCCGAACGGCCGATCACCTCGGGCCGCATCCGCGCCTGGGAAGCGGTGGCGATTGCCGCCGGTCTCGCGATCGTCTCGTTTCTGCTGATCCTGCCGCTCAACGGGCTCACGAAGCAGCTTTCCGTCGTGGCGCTGTTCGTGGCCGCGTCCTATCCGTTCACGAAGCGCTTTTTTGCGATTCCGCAGGCGTATCTGGGCATCGCGTTCGGCTTCGGTATTCCGATGGCGTTCGCCGCGATTCAGGACCACGTGCCCGCGCTCGCGTGGATCATGCTGATCGCCAACGTGTTCTGGTCGGTGGCCTACGACACTGAATACGCGATGGTCGATCGCGACGACGACATCAAGATCGGCATCCGCACCTCGGCGCTCACGTTCGGCCGCTTCGACGTGCTCGCGATCATGCTCTGCTACGCGGTCACGCTCGGCATCTACGTCTGGGTGGGCATGACGCTGCAGTTCGGCTGGCTTTACTGGCTCGGCTGGGCAGCGGCGGCGGGCTGCGCGATCTATCACTACACGCTCATCAAGAACCGCGAGCGCATGCCGTGCTTCGCCGCGTTCCGTCACAACAACTGGCTGGGCGGCGTGCTGTTCGTGGGCATCGCCGCGCATTACCTCGTGGCCGGTTCCTGAGTGCGACTGCGACGCAGGATTCGGATGTAAAAAAAGCGCCTCGATAGTCGAGGCGCTTTTTCTTTGTGCTGGGGTTTTGTGCGGCGCTTGTTCTGCGCTTGTGCGTTGCCATTGTGCGTGGCGTACTGCCGTGCCGCGAACGTCGAGCAAATGCCGACGCAAGGCCGCCAATCGCGCGTGACAGCCGAACGCCGCCACGCGCGCCGCTTCCGGCTTGCGGCTTACTGCTTGCCGAATTCCTCGCCCATTTCCTTCGCACGCGCGTCGGCGGCCAGCGCGCCGCGCACAATGGCGTCCTTCACGGCTGAAGCGTCGAACGACGCAAGCGCCGCCGCCGTGGTGCCGCCCTTGGACGTGACGCGCTCGCGCAGCACGGCGGGCGTTTCGTCCGACTGCAGTGCGAGTTGCGCCGCGCCCGCGAACGTGGCGATGGCGAGCGCGCGGCCCTGCTGCTCGTCCATGCCGAGCTGGCGGGCGGCTTCCTCAAGCGCCTCGATGAAATAGAACACGTAGGCCGGACCGCTGCCCGAGATGGCCGTGACGGCGTCGATCTTGCTCTCGTCGTCGAACCAGACGGTCTGGCCGACCGCGCCCAGCACGTTCGAGGCGAGTTCGCGGCCCGCCGCGTCCACGCCGCCGCTCGCGACGAGGCCGGTCGCGCCCATGCCGATCAGCGCGGGCGTGTTGGGCATCGTGCGCACGATGCGCGTGTGGCCCTTGAGCCAGCGCGAGAGATCTTCGATACGGATGCCCGCGAGAATGCTGATGACGACCTGATGCGCGCCCAGGTGCGGCGCGAGCGATTCGGCGACGACCTTGGCGATCTGCGGTTTGACCGCGAGCAGGATGGCGTCGTAGTCGGCCAGCGCCGCGTCGGCGCCCGCGCCGGTGCGCACGCCGAACTGTTCCTCGCTGCGTTTGCGGGCGTCCTCGTTCGGATCGATCGCGTACAGGTTGGCGGCGGGAACGCCCTTGCGGATCAGACCGCCGATGAGTGCGGCGGCCATGTTGCCGCCGCCGATGAAGGCAATTTTCATGGTGTGGAGTGCGTACTTGAATCAGTGGGAGTAATCGCGCCCGCCAAAGATCGCGGTGCCGACGCGCACGATCGTGGCGCCTTCGAGCACGGCTGCTTCGAGATCGGCCGACATGCCCATGGAGAGCGTGTCGAGCGCGAGGCCGTCGGCGCGCAGCGCGTCGAACAGCTCGCGCAGCTGCCGGTGCGGCGCACGCTGTGCCTCGGGCGTGTCTGCCGGCTCGGGAATGGACATCAACCCGCGCAGGCGCAGGTTGGGCAACGCGGCGATTGCGTGCGCGATTTGTACGGCTTCCTCCGGCGCGGTACCGCTCTTGGAAGCTTCGCCGCTCACGTTGACCTGCAGGCACACGTTGAGCGGCGGCATGCCCGCGGGTCGCTGTTCCGACAGGCGCTGGGCGATCTTCAGTCGATCGATCGAATGAACCCAGTCGAAACGCTCGGCCACGGGCCGCGTCTTGTTCGATTGCAGCGGCCCGATGAAATGCCATTCGAGGCTCGCGCGCAGGTCCGCGAGCGCCTCGATCTTGTCCACGGCTTCCTGCACGTAGTTCTCGCCGAACGCACGCTGACCGGCGGCGTGCGCGGCGCGCACGTCGTCGGCGGGGAAGGTTTTCGACACCGCGAGCAACGCAACGGATTCCGGCGCGCGCCCCGCACTGCGGGCGGCGGCGGCGATGCGCTCATGGACGGCTTCGAGATTGTGGACGAGATCGGTCATCGGATTGGAGGCCGGCCGCGCAGCGCTGCCCGCGGCCGTTACGGCGCACATGAAACGAACGAAGGCAATTATACGGACTGCGCCGGGCCGCGAAATCTCCGCCAAAAGACGTAGGGCTTTTCCGCGTCATGCGACGGTCGAATTCTGTCGGTGCACCTGGGCGGCGCGGGCCTGACAGGCTGGCTCCTACGCCATCAGGCCGACTGTTGGCGCAATCGGCGGATCGTTACGCTGGGAAGTGTTTCTTCAATTCGCGGCCAGCATATGTTCGACCAGCTCAATCCAGTGCGTGACCGGAATCGGCGTGCCGCTTTGCAGGTGCGCGATGCAGCCAATGTTCGCCGAAACGATCAATTGCGGCTCCAGCGCCTTGAGCCGCTCCACCTTCTGGTTGCGCAGCGTGTACGAGAGGCGCGGCTGCGTGATCGAATAGGTGCCCGCGGAGCCGCAGCACAGGTGACTGTCCACCGGCAGGCGCACGTCGAGCCCGAGCGCGCCCAGCACGTGTTCCACGCCGCCGCGCACCTGCTGGCCGTGCTGGAGCGTGCAGGGCGGGTGATACGCCACGGTATGGATGCCGCGCCGGCGCGTGGCCGCGAGCAGTTGCTCCTCGAACTGCGGCAGGATCTCGGCCAGGTCGCGCGTGAGTTCGGCCACGCGCCGCGCTTTCTCCGCGTAGGCCGGATCGTGGCGCATCAGGTGCGCGTATTCCTTGACGGTCGCGCCGCAGCCGGAGGCATTCATCACGATCGCCTCCACGCCTTGCTCGATATACGGCCACCAGGCGTCGATGTTCGCGCGCACGTCGTTCAGGGCGTCGTCGGCGTAACCCATGTGCAGGCGGATCGCACCGCAGCAGCCCGCCTGAGGCGCCACCACGGTCTCGATACCCAGTGCATCGAGCACGCGCGCCGTGGCCGTGTTGATGTTGGGCATCATCGAAGGCTGCACGCAACCGGCGAGCATCAGCATCTTGCGCGTGTGTTTCGCGGTCGGCCAGGCGAGCGGGCGCTGGCGTACCGGCACCTTGTCGCGCAGCCGTCGCGGCAGCAGCGCGCGCACCTGCTGGGCGAGGCGCATGGCCGGCGAAAACAGCATGCGGCGCGGCAGAAAGCCCGCCAGGAAGCGCCGCGTGAGGCGCTGGCGCAGCGGGCGCGGCGCCCGTTCCTCGGCGAGCTTGCGGCCGATTTCCACGAGCCGGCCGTACTGCACGCCCGAGGGGCAGGTCGTCTCGCAACTGCGGCAGGTCAGGCAGCGGTCGAGGTGGGTGAGCGTGCTTTTCGAGACCGGCGCGCCTTCCACCATCTGCTTCATCAGATAAATGCGGCCGCGCGGGCCGTCGAGCTCGTCGCCGAGGAGCTGGTAGGTCGGGCAGGTCGCGGTGCAGAAGCCGCAATGCACGCACTTGCGCAGGATCGCGTCGGCTTCGTCGCCGTCGGGGGTGTTGCGAATGAAGTCCGCGAGGTTCGTCTGCATCGCCGCGTGATGGTCAGGTCAGAAGTCGGAATACAGGCGGCCGCGATTGAAGATGCGGGCCGGGTCGAACGCGGCTTTCAGGCCGCGATGGATCTTCATGAGCGGCGCGGGCAGCGGCGTGAACACGCCCGCGCTGCGGTCGTACTCGCGGCCGGTGCGGAACATTGTGGCGTGGCCGCCCGCCTGCTTGGCGGTGATGCGCACGGTCTGCGCGTCGGTTTCGGTGATCCACCAGCGCTGCGCGCCGCCCCATTCCATCAGCTGCGCGCCGGGCAATTGCAGCGGTTCGGCGATCGAGGGCAGCGCGAGGCGCCAGAGGGCGGCATTGGGCGCGATCGAGGCGAAAAACGGGTCGGTTTGCTCGCGCAGGCACGCCCAGAAACGCTCGGCTTCCACGGCGTCCACCACCTCGCCGCCCAGCGAGGTGCGCGCGGCTTTCACGCCGGCCTCGGCACCCGCCAGACGCACGACCAGCGTGCCGTTGCGCCAGGCGCTGGCCGTCATCGGCAACGGGCGGCCGCCCCATTCGTTGAGCTTGCGCACGGCGTCGGTGCCGTTCATGTCGAAGCGCAGCGTGGTTTCGGCCTGCGGCACGGGCAGCACCTTGACCGACAGTTCGAGCATCAGGCCGAGCGTGCCGAGCGATCCCGCCATGAGCCGCGAGACGTCGTAGCCCGCCACGTTCTTCACGACCTGGCCGCCGAAATGCAGCACCTCGCCGTGACCGTTCATGACCACGGCGCCCAGCACGAAGTCGCGCGCCGCGCCCGCCGCCGCCCGGCGCGGCCCGGCGATGCCGGCGGCAATGCAGCCGCCAAGCGTGGCCTGGGCGCCGAAGTGAGGCGGCTCGAACGCCAGCATCTGACCGCGCGCGGCGAGCGCCTGCTCGATTTCGAGCAGCGGCGTGCCCGCGCGCGCCGTGATCACCAGCTCGGCCGGATCGTACGCGACGATGCCCCGGTGCGCGCGCGTGTCGAGGACTTCGCCTTCGAGCGCCTGGCCGTACCAGTCTTTGGTGCCGCCGCCGCGAATGCGCAGCGGGCGGCCGTCGGCGGTCGCCGCGCGAATGCGCTCGGACCAGACCGCGACGATGTCGTCCTCTTCCATGTCGTCCATGGCGCGTTTGTCGTTGTGGTGCGTTCGATTGTACTGACGCGCCCCGTGCTGACAAGCCGGGGCAGGCCCGCATGGCGCACGCTTACAAGCGTGTTTGACCCGGTGCGCATGACACGCCGCAAGCCGCATGCGCGGCGCATCGCGAGGGGGCAAAACTGGCGTGCACCGCCGCGTGCGCGCTCGCGCCGTCCGTTGTGGCTGCCGCCGCGCGGGGTGGAAGAAGCGGATGAAGCGCGTGGCTCGCCCGCCCCGGCGTGTGCGTCAGGGTGTGCGTCAGCGTGTGCGTCAGAAGCGCGGCAGATCGGGATGCGGCAGCAGATTGCCGCGCACGTGCATGCGTCCGTATTCGGCGCAGCGCGCGCGCGTGGGAATGCCCTTGTCGGGATTGAGCAGCCCGGCCGGATCGAACGCGTGCTTCACGGCATGGAACGCGTCGCGCTCCTGGGGCGAGAACTGCACGCACATCGAATTGATCTTTTCGATGCCCACGCCGTGCTCGCCCGTCACCGTGCCGCCCAGTTCGACGCAGGTTTCGAGAATATCGGCGCCGAAGGCCTCGGCGCGGTGCCATTCGTCGAGGTCGTTGCCGTTGAAGAGAATCAGCGGATGCATGTTGCCGTCGCCCGCGTGGAACACGTTGATGCAGCGCAGCCGGTACTGAGCCTCCATCTCGTGGATGCGCGCGAGCAGCGGCCCGATGGCGCGGCGCGGCACCGTGCCGTCCATGCAGTAGTAGTCGGGCGAGATGCGTCCGGCGGCGGGAAAGGCGTTCTTGCGGCCCGACCAGAAGCGCAGGCGCTCTTCCTCGGTGCGCGAGATCTGGATGCGCGTCGCGCCGTGCTCGCGCAGCACGACGGTCGTGCGCGCGATCTCGTCGGCGACCTCCTCGGGCGTGCCGTCCGCCTCGCACAGCAGGATCGCGGCGGCGTCGAGGTCGTAGCCCGCTTTCACGAATTCCTCCACGGCGCGCGTGGCGGGCTTGTCCATCATTTCGAGACCGGCGGGAATGATGCCGGACGCGATGATGCCGGCCACCGCGTCGCCGCCTTTCACCACGTCGTCGAAGCTCGCCATGATGACCTGCGCGGTCTGCGGACGCGGGATCAGCTTGACGGTCACTTCGGTCACGATGGCGAACATGCCCTCGCTGCCGATCATGACTGCGAGCAGATCGAGCCCCGGCGCGTCGAGCGCCAGCGAGCCGAACTCCACGATCTCGCCGTCCATCGTCACCGCGCGCACGCGCAGCACGTTATGCACGGTGAGACCGTACTTGAGGCAGTGCACGCCGCCCGAGTTTTCGGAGACGTTGCCGCCGATCGTGCAGGCGATCTGCGACGACGGATCGGGCGCGTAATAGAGGCCGTAAGGCGCGGCCGCCTCGGAGACGGCCAGATTGCGCACGCCCGGCTGCACGGTGGCCGTGCGCGCGTAGGGATCGACTTCGAGAATGCGCTTGAACCGCGCGAGCGAGAGCACGATGCCGTGGCGGATCGGCATGGCGCCCCCGGAGAGACCCGTGCCCGCGCCGCGGGGCACGATCGGCACGTCGAGCCGCCGGCAGATCTGCACGATGCGCTGCACCTGAGATTCGGTTTCCGGCAGCGCCACCGCGAGCGGCAGGCGCCGGTAGGCCGCGAGGCCGTCGCACTCGTAGGCGACCGTGTCTTCTTCCCGGTGCAGCAGGCAGTGCGCGGGCAGCACGGCCATCAGCGCCTGAACCACTTCGCGCTGCCGCTGCGCGAGGGCTTCGGGCGAGAGTTCGGGCATCTTCGCCTCGGGTGCGTTCATGTCTCCTCCTGCTCGTGTGGTTCGCCGCGTACGGCGATCGCTGCGGTCGCTGTGTTCGCTGCTTTCGCTGTTTTCGTTACGGGCGCGCGTCTCGCGGCGCGCCTCGCCAGCGTCAGCTTACGCCGCCCAGCTGAAGATCTTGCCGGGATTCATCAGATTATGCGGATCGAGCGCGTGTTTGATGGCGCGCATGGTGTCGATGGTATCGGCGCCATGCTCCTCCACGAGAAAGTCCATCTTGTGCAGACCCACGCCGTGCTCGCCGGTGCAGGTGCCGTCCATGCGGATCGCGCGCTGCACGATGCGATGGTTCAGGCGTTCGGCCTCGTCGATCTCCTCGGGCTTGTCGGGGTCGATCAGGATCGCCACGTGGAAGTTGCCGTCACCCACGTGGCCCACGATCGGGCAGGGCAGGGGCGAGGCCTTCAGGTCCGCTTCGGTTTCCACCACGCATTCGGCGAGGCGCGAGATCGGCACGCAGACGTCAGTGGTCACCGCGCGGCAGCCGGGCTTCAGTTGCAGCATCGCGAAGTACGCGCTGTGACGCGCGTTCCACAAGCGGCTGCGGTCCTCGGGGCGCGTGGCCCACTCGAAACCTTCGCCGCCGTTTTGTGCCGCCAGTTCCTGCACGGTTTGCGCCTGCTCGGCCACGCCCGCTTCGGTGCCGTGAAACTCGAAGAACAGCGTGTGCTTTTCGCGCAGACCGAGGTTCGAATGCTTGTTGATCGCGCGCACCGCGAGTGCGTCGATGAACTCCACGCGCGCGATCGGCACGCCCATCTGGATCGTTTCGATCACGGCGCGCACGGCTTCGGCCATCGAGGGAAACGCGCACACCGCCGCCGACACCGCTTCCGGCTGCGGATAAAGGCGCACGGTGATTTCGGTGATCACGCCGAGCGTGCCTTCGGAGCCCACGAAAAGGCGCGTGAGGTCGTAGCCCGCCGACGATTTGCGCGCGCGCGTGCCGGTCTTGATCACGCGGCCGTCCGCGAGCACGGCGGTCAGACCGAGTACGTTCTCGCGCATCGTGCCGTAACGCACGGCGTTGGTGCCCGAGGCGCGCGTCGCCGACATGCCGCCGATGCTCGCATCCGCGCCCGGATCGATCGGGAAGAACAGGCCCGTGTCGCGCAGCGCTTCGTTGAGCTGCTTGCGCGAGATGCCGGGCTCGACGGTCACGGTCAGGTCTTCGGCGTTGATCGAAAGCACGCGGTTCATCTGCGAGAGGTCGATCGACACGCCGCCTTGCACGGCCAGCAAGTGGCCTTCGAGCGAGGAGCCGTTGCCGTACGGAATGATCGGCACGTTATGGCGCGCGCACAGCTTGACGATGGTCTGAACCTCTTCGGTGCTCTGCGCGTAGACCACGGCGTCGGGCAGTTGCGGGTCGAAACGGGATTCGTCGCGGCCATGATGGGCGCGCACGGCTTCGGCGGTCGAGACGCGTTCGCCGAATGCGCTGCGCAAGGCGTCGAGGAGTTCGGCGGGGAACGGGCGGCGTGCGAGGGCCGGCGGCGCGGGATGATTCACGCGGGTGTCTCCTTCGTTGGTCGCGGCCGATCGCGCAGATCGGCCTCTATGCGTGTGGGACGTGCTATCGGGTGCGTTTCATTTTACGCTGAACGTTCGCGGACGCGTTCGCGCCTCGGCGGGCGCGGGCGGACGCATGTTGCACCGCACGACGGGCACGCGGCGGAGCGCGTGGCGAAGCGCACCGTGAAGGTCACGGCCGTACCTATAATGAGCCGCGTGAGCTTTACCGCATGCCAGTCGAGGCACGACGGATTTGCGCACCGCGCATCAACGAAATCTGGAGAAACACGATGGGCAATCGTCTGAGCAAGATCGCCACGCGCACCGGCGACGACGGCACGACGGGACTCGGCGACGGCAGCCGCGTGGGCAAGGACGACGCGCGCATCGCGGCGATCGGCGACGTCGACGAACTCAATTCGCAGATCGGCGTGCTGCTGTGCGAGCCGCTGCCCGATGACGTGCGCGCAGCGCTCGTCGCGATCCAGCACGACCTGTTCGATCTGGGCGGCGAGCTTTGCATGCCCGGCCACACAATGGTCACCGACACGCATCTGGCCCGCCTCGACGACTGGCTCGCCGAGTACAACGCCGCGCTGCCGCCGCTCAAGGAGTTCATCCTGCCGGGCGGCTCGCGTGCCGCCGCGCTCGCGCATGTGTGCCGCACGGTCTGCCGTCGCGCGGAGCGGGCGATCGTCGCGCTCGGTCAGTCGGGGGCGACGATCGAAGCGGCGCCGCGCCGCTACGTGAACCGGCTCTCGGACCTGCTGTTCGTACTCTCTCGCGTGCTCAACCGCGCGGCTGGCGGCGACGACGTGTACTGGCGTCACGACCGCGGCGGCGCGACAAACGCTGCAACAAGCGGCGGCGAATTCTCGAACGAGTGAGCCTTAATTGGGGCGTGAGCGCGTCGCGATGGTTGCTCCCGTTGCTCCGCTAGTGCCGGGCAAATAGCGTCGGCGTGCAGCCCCGGCTCGCGGCGCCCTCGCGCCCCGGCTGGAAACCGCGTTACGCCCGCCCATGCTGTGGTGCGACAAAATGCCCGAGTCGGCGTGCGGCGTTAAACATGTATCGTATATACATCTTTAACGAGGAGAAGCCGCAAATGACTGCGCTCACCGCTGACCAGATCGCCCGAGTCAAGGCCACCGCGCCCGTTTTCGCCGAGCACGGCACCACGATCACGAAGCACTTCTACCAGCGCATGTTCAACGCGCATCCGGAGCTGAAGAACATCTTCAACCAGACGCACCAAAAGAGCGGCAGCCAGCCTGAAACGCTCGCGCGCGCGGTCTACGCCTACGCGGCCAACATCGACAATCTGGGTGTGCTCGGCGGCGCGGTCACGCACATCGCGCACAAGCATGCGAGCCTGAACATCCGTCCCGAGCACTATCCGATCGTCGGTCGCCATCTGCTGGGCGCGGTCGTCGACGTGCTCGGCGATGCCGTCGACCAGCCGACGCTCGACGCCTGGGCCGTGGCCTACGAGCAGCTCGCGAACATCATGATCGGCGCCGAGGCGAAGCTTTACGAAGCCGCGCCGTGGAGCGGCTTCCGTCCGTTCAAGGTGATGCGCAAGCAGGTCGAAAGCGACGAAATCACCTCGTTCTATCTGGCGCCCGCCGACGGCGCGAGCGCAGGCGGCTTCGAGCCGGGCCAGTACGTGAGCGTGACGCGCTACGTCGACCAGCTCGGCGTCGATCAGCCGCGCCAGTACAGCCTGTCCGACGCGCCGCACGGCCGCTGGCTGCGCATCTCGGTCAAGCGCGAGGACGGCCGCGCCGACACGCAGCCGGGCCACGTCTCGAACATCATGCACGCCGATGTGGAAGAGGGCGCGATCGTCCACGTGAGCGCGCCGATGGGCGAATTCACGCTCGACCGCAAGAAGACCACGCCGGTCGTGCTGATGAGCGGCGGCGTCGGCATCACGCCGATGACGTCGATGCTCGCCACGCTGCTGGCCGAGCGTAGCGAGCGCCAGATCGCGTTCGTGCATGCCTGCCGCAACGCCCGCGTGCATGCGTTCAAGGACTGGCTGCGCCGCAGCGCCGCCGAGCATCCGAACCTCAAGCGCGCGGTGTTCTACGAAGCCGTGGGCGCGGAAGACCGCGCGGGCGTCGACTACGACTTCGAAGGCCGCATGGACATCGGCCGCATCGAAGCCGCCGTGATGCTGCCGGACGCCGACTACTACCTCTGCGGTCCCGTTGCGTTCATGCGCGAGCAGAAAGAAGCGCTTGTCGCGCGCGGCGTCGATCCGGCGCGCATCCACACCGAGATCTTCGGCTCGGGCATGCTGTAACGACACGCGGGCGCGTCAAAGCGTCGTCGCCATGAAGAACGCCGCGCGGGCTGCATGTCCGCGCGGCGTTTTGCATTGGAGGCGCGAAGGCGTCGCCGATCAATCGTTCGACGCGCGCCGGTTTACCGCGCGATAGCCCGACGGCGAGATCGACAAACGGCGTCGAAAGATCCGCGCGAGCCGTTCGCCGCGCGGCACGCCGCAGCGCTGCGCGATTTCGTCGATGGGGAGATTGGTTTGTGCGAGCAGCAGACAACTCGCGTCGAGGCGCGCGCGCAGCAGATATTCCGAAGGCGTGAGGCCCGTCTGCGTCTTGAAGTGACGCAGGAAGTTGCGCATGCTCATTTGCGCGACGCGCGCGGCGTCGGCGACCGAAATCGGCTGATGGTAGTTCTCGCGCAGCCAGTGCGCGGCCGAGCTGATTTTGCCGTTCGGGCTATCCGATTCGCCGTCGTCGAGCATCGGGCCGAGACGTTCCCACGCGCCGGGCATCGTATCTTCCGAAATGCGCTGCGCGAGCGCCACGCCGTGATTGCGCTTGAGCACCTTGAGCGCGGCGATCAGCGCTTCGGGCGGCGTGACCACCGAGGCGCACGCGTGATGCGCTTCGAGCGCGCGCCGCAGACGTTGCGCCGAAGCCGCCGCGATCAGGCCGCTGCGCAGGAACGAGACGTCGGCGGCCGCGAGAACGGTGCGCCCTTCGCCGAGCGCGCGAATGATGCGCACCTTGGGCGCGAGCGCCTGCAGACGCGCGAGCAGGCGTTCGTTTTCGCGCGCCTCCTCGGCGCCGGGGCCGCCCGCGATGAACAGCGTATCGAAGCCGTTGCGCAGCGGGCCATGCACGCTGTCGGTCCAGATCCGCAGGCCGCAGCCGCTCGCGACGCTGCCGCCGTCCTCGGAGAGCACGACGAGCGAATAGACGGGGAGCGGTCCCGTGCCGGAGTCGTTCGCGAGACGAAAGACGTCGGCGAGCAGGCTCACGTCGCCGAGCGGAAAGCCCTCGAAAACCAGGATGCCGATGCGTTTGGCCATGGTCGCCAGCTTCAGGTGGGGGCGCGTCCGCAAGGCGGTTTGCCGGCAGATCACCCGATCGATGTGCATGGCCGGTTCCTCGCGCAAGAATGGATTCGCAGGAGTACGTTGCATTGTGCGGGGCGCTCGCGCGCCACGTTCGACTGGGCTCCATGATAGGACGCGTGTCGCGCGCGCCGCGCACCGCAGTCGGAAAACGCCGAGAGATTGGCAGAATGGCTCGATATGCGCTGGTTAAGCTGGCCTCGCGTCGTTCGTGGACGGGCGCGGCATGATCGCTGCACGTCCGGTCAGACGACGCAGCGAAACGATGTCGCAAATCGACGCCGCAAATCGATGCCGCACACCATGCGGAACATGACGCAAAAAACCACGCGCGGCGCACCCGGCGGCGCGATCCACCGAACGGCGAGGCGAACATGATCAAGCTGCGCAAGGCGGTCTTTCCGGTTGCCGGTCTCGGCACGCGATTTCTCCCGGCCACGAAGGCGAGTCCCAAGGAAATGCTGCCGGTGGTCGACAAGCCGCTGATCCAGTACGCCGTCGAGGAAGCGGTCGCCGCCGGCATCACCGAGCTGATTTTCGTGACGGGTCGCGGCAAGCGCGCGATCGAGGATCATTTCGACAAGTCCTATGAGATCGAGCGCGAACTGGAAGCGCGCGGCAAGGCGGCGCTGCTCGCGACCGTGCGCAGCATCAAGCCGTCGCATGTCGAGTGCATTTTCGTGCGTCAGCCGGAACCGCTCGGGCTCGGCCACGCGGTGCTGTGCGCGCAGAAGATCATCGGCGACGAGCCGTTCGCCGTGCTGCTCGCCGACGATCTGATCGACGCGCAGCCGCCCGTGCTCGCGCAGATGGCGCGGCGCTTCGATCACTATCACTGCTCGCTCGTGGCGGTCGAGGAGATCGCGCGCGCGGATGCGGGCGCGTATGGCGTCGTGAAGGGGCGCGCGTGGGACGAGCACGTGTACCGCATGTGCGGCATCGTCGAAAAGCCGACGCCCGACGAGGCGCCGTCGACGCTCGGCGTGGTGGGCCGCTACGTGCTGATGCCCGGCATCTTCGAGCATCTGCGCCGCTTGCGCCCCGCGCCGGGCGAGGAACTGGAGTTGAGCGACGCGATCCAGTCGATGCTTGCCGACGAACAGGTGCTCGCGCATCGATTTACCGGGCGGCGTTTCGATTGCGGCAGCAAGCTCGGTTATTTGCAGGCGACCGTCGAGTACGCGTTGCGTCATGCCGAAGTGGGCGAGGCGTTCGGCGCGTGGTTGCAGACGCGCGAAGCGCACGCGCCGGATGCATTGCACGTGTCGCACACGTCACATACGCCACACAAGCCGCACGACGGCCACGGCGCGCCGGACCTGCATCTCGTGCGCGATACGGCGGATGCCGACCTCGCCGCGGACGCCGATGCCGATGCCGATGCCGCCGACGATTTCGCCGCGCCGCTTACGGCGACCTGAACACACGAAGCGAAAACGCAGGAACGTGCGCGCGATCTTCGCGCGCGCACAGGCATCGCGCGTCGCACATCACGTCTCACACATCGCGCAGATTCAACGCATCGGCGAAGATCGCGTCGACAATCCTCTGGCACGCGCGATCAGGCGCCACCACGCGCCACGGCCCGCCATCACGCATCACCACCCGCTACGAAAAATACGCCTTCGTATTCGCATGCACATCGTCGCGCGCGAGGATTTCTTCGGGCGTGAGCCACGCGTACTGGCTGTGCTGATCGAAGCGCCCGACCGGCACGGTGCTGTCGAGCGTGAACGCGTAGGCGAGCACCACATAGTGCGTGCCGATCCCGTTCTCCGCTGCGAAATTATCCGGGTACAGATGCTCGTACACGCCGCCGAAACGCGCCGCTGCGCGCTGCATGCCCGCGATGCCCAGCTCCGTTTCGACGATGCGCGTGAACGCCGCGTCGAGCCGTTCCTCCTTGCGAATGCGTCCGCCCGGCACGAACCAGGTGCCGCGCGCAGGACGATTGCGCCGCTGGCCGAGCAGCACGCGGCCTTGCGCATCCACGACGATCAGGTCGATCGCGACGAGCGGCGCGAGGCGCACCACGTCGAGAAATTCGGTTGGCGACAGCATGAGCGAGCGGTCCAGTGGGAAGGGAAGGGCACAGCCCGACGCGCGCTCGCCTCGTATGCGTGGCGGACGACTGGACGAAACCGGCGAAGCAGGCCGCAGCGCGTTCAACAGCAGTCTAGGCGTGCCAATTTTGCGGCGCACTGTCGTTTGCCGCCTAAGTTTCGCTATCGCGGGCCAAGTTGCGCATTCCCGGTTGCCGCGGCGATTCGATTGGCGTAACGATCCCACGTATTGAAGCGGCGGCGTGCAATGCAGCCCTGACCGCGCACGCCGATGAGATTCAACGCGCGACGTATCCCGCCGGCGTGATCGCGTTCGCCTTCGCGATCGCCGCGTTCCCCGACACCACATAGATCGGCGATTCGGTCAGGCTCAGCGGCAGCATGCCGTCCTTGTAGCTCATCGTGCGCGCGTTGCCCATCATGTCGAACACGCTCACGTTGCCCGTGCTGCCGCGCGCGTCCACCGGCAGCGCCCAGTTGGTCGCGCGTTTCGCGTCGAAGCCGACGTTCGCGCTCCAGCGCGCGTCGTCGTGGCTCCAGAGCGCGGTGACGATCTTGCCGTCGGGGCGCGCGAACGCGTAGGCGTAGACACCCGGCGGCGTGTTGCGCAGCGCGCCGAGCGTGATCGTGCCGTCGACGATGCGCGTCATCGCCGCGACCGCGAGCGCGGCCGGCTTCGGGCTGATGTTGCCCGCGCCGTACGCGCCATCCGCGTGATCGAGTTCGAAGAACACGCCATAGCCCGCCGAGGTCTGCGGCATGTCCTGCGAATAGAACACGAAGGTCACGTCGGCGCCTTCGCCGAGCATGATCAGATGCGTGCGCGCGACCACCGCGCCTTGCGCGTAGAGCGTTTGCGCGTCGGGATAACGCGGGCCATATGTCTTGCCGATGTCGTAGCTGATGCCGGTTTCGGTGACGAACAGCGGCGCGCCGGGCTTGAGCAGATCGCGCATCGTGGCGCGCAGATCGCGCATCGCCATGGGCAGCGCGGGGCCTTTGCCCGTGGGCGTGTCGATCACGCGTTCGGGCGGATGCGAGGGGCTCGTGCCGAAGTCGTAGTAGCCGTGGATCGTCAGGCCGTCGAGATAGTTCTGGATGTTCAGTTTTGCGAAATGTTTGAGCCACTTGGTGTTGTCGCTGACGCCCGAGTACGTGAGGCCCATCACGACGGCGTTCGGATCGGTCGCGTGGATGCCCTGATACACCGACGCATAGGTCGCGACGAAATTCGCGTCGGAGTCGCGCCAGGGCAGGCCGCCGTCGGGGTCGGGTTCCCACGTCACCTGATAGTAATTGCGCGACTGGCGCGGGAAGGTCTTGGCGCGCACGCGTGCGGACTCGGTGCCCACGCGCGTCATGAACTCGCGCAGCGCGGCCTGCGAGGCGGGCGCGTAGCTGTGCGTGAAGTTGGTGTCCGTGATCTTCGCGGCCTTGTCGGGCGGCGCGGCCCACTTCGGAATGCCGTCGAGCAGGATCAGCCGCATGATGTCGCCGCGCTCGAACCAGCTCGCGAGCTGCGGCTTGGACGGATCGAAGGTGTTCGGCGCGTCCGGCTCCATCGTGTACCACTTGCGCTCGTCGTTGGCCCACGTGAGGCCGAGATCGGTATAGAGCGGACGATAGCCGTCGCCGCCGCAGCAGTGCTGGCCCGGCGCGATGAACGCGGTGCCCTGGCCGCCGAAGCGGTGCAGGTCCTGACGCGCGAGACGCGGCTCGGGCAGCACGGCGCTCACGTCCGGCAGCACGCCGAAACTCGCGATGCCGCCCGGACGCGTGCCGCGTCGAGGCAGCGTGCCGTCGGGGTCCGATGCCATCGACGCGAGCGTGGCGCTGAACGCGAAGTAGCCCGCTTGCGGCATCGTGCAGGTGAGCGTCGTCACGCGTTTGCCGGGCGCCACGGCGAAGGAGCCCGTCGCTTGCGGGCGGCTCCACGTGTCGTCGATCTGCCATTGGACCTTGTCGTTGCCGCGCGCGCGCGTGACGACGTCGATGCGCACGCTCTTGCCGCGCGGAAAGAGACGCGTGCCGTCGCTGCCCGGCGTGTCGGCCGTGATCGGATCGTCGCCCGCGGGCGCGGCGGCTGCGTCGCCGGGCGCGTTGCGGCACACGACGGCCTCGTCGGCGCGGCAGGTGGCGGCGCCCAGCGCGCCGAACATCAGCACGCACGCGAAGAATGCGAACCTCGCGCTTGCGCCACGTTGGCCACGTTGGCCGCGTGTCGCGTGGTGATGGCGCGCGTTGTCATTGTGCTGATGTTTCGAACGCTTGAGTGTTGCGGCCATGCTTGCCGCCACGTTCACGAGCGCAAACACAGCGGTCTGCGCGATAACGCTTCGCAAGCCGCGTGTCAGCCGCGCGTCGGGGATCGATCGATCCGACCGGTCACGTGCGATGAATGCAGTCGTGTGCGGCGCAGCAGCACCTGGCGCGATTGGCCAGGTTTTGCGCGCATTGTGTGTCGGCCACGCATCACGCGAACGCGCGAGTGCGGATATCGTGCAATATCGCAGCGGATTCATCGGCGGATTCCTGACTCGGTTTCGCGGGTTAAAAGAGCATGAAAAACCAAGCCTAAAGGCTGCCGATGAACGTGCGCCGCCAGGCTTCAGTCGTTTCGCGCAATTCTGTGCGCTGGCCCACATAATTCACACAAATACGCCAATGCGTATCGATAAAACAACTGTAATTGTTATCTGATATTGTGCAGTGCAACTTGATTTAAAAACGTCTAATATCCTGTCAGTGCGTATGAAATTGACGCTTTCAGGTTAATTTTACGTCTTTAAATCAGACGAATAAGCGCGCTGTCTTTGTATTCCCGCCTCATTCCATCCTGCGCGATGCGTAAAGATCGGAAGACTCCGTAGTATTCGTCGTATCAATGGTGCGTTTGCCGAGGCTTTAATCTGAGCCATTCCGCGGACCACCGGCCATTATTCGACATATCGATCGAATGGTCGCCGGGGCGGATTGCGTCTGATCGAAGCCGTGATGCACATGCTTCAAATCGGTCCGCGACCGGACTAAATGCGCCAATGTCTCGCCACTTTCGGTCAGTCGTCGTTGCGCGATTTTTTATCTGCCTATGATGCACTGCACACGGAATGCTATTACCAGGACTTTTCACTAGGACGGGGGCTGTTTAGGGGAAAAGCATGGCATACGCAAGTCTGGATTTGCCGTCGTTTGCTCACCCGCATTTCGTTACCGCGGGTGTGAGTCGTGAAGTGCGTCATATCGCAATACTGCTTTTCGATGGCTGTTCGTTGCTTGGTGCCGGTATCGTGGCGGAAGTGTTTCATGTCGCCAACGAGTTGTCGTCCGATACCGCCAGGCGTTCGCCTTACGATGTCAGCATTCTTTCCGCCGATGGCGGCAACGTCACCTGCTCGTCGTCGGTGCGTGTGTGGACGGACGGCCTCGATGCGCGTCATTACGTCGGCTTCGACGCGCTGTTCGTCGCGGGCGGCAAGGGCGCTTTCGCCGCGGCCAACGACGAACGCTTGATCGCGTGGCTGCGTCACGTGCATGCGAACACCGCGACCATCCGGCCGATCGGTGAAGGACGTTCGTTGCTCGAAGCCGCGAATCTGTGCGGCCAGCGCACGCAGCGCGAGTTCGGCTCCTACGCGATGCAGAACACGCGTGAGGACGCGGGCGGCGACGCCGGCGACCGGCTCGAGTCGATGAAGAGTGCGCTTACGCTCGTCAAACGCGATCTCGGCGTGGACGTTGCGCGCGCCGTGACCGAGCGGCTGATGCCCGATTCGGGCGGCAACCTCTTGCCGTTTCTCGGCGATGCGCTCGGCAGCGCGCCCGCCGACAAGGTGAGGGCGGCCGCGCGCTGGCTGCAGGAGAATTGCCAGCGGACGATCTCGATCGCCGACGCCGCGCAGGTTGCGGCGATGAGCGAGCGGAATTTTCTGCGCCGTTTCAAGCTGGAGATGGGCATCACGCCATCGGACTATCTATTGCATGCACGGTTGGCGATCACCTGCAGTCTGCTCACGGATTCGGAGTTGCCGGTCGACAAGATCGCGCGGCGCACGGGCATGGGCAACGGCGACCGTCTCGCGAAAATTTTCCGTAAACGCATGATGATCTCGCCCTCCGAATATCGCGAGCAAAGCCGCCGGGAAGCGGGCGGATGAACCTCGCAGCCGCTCGCCGGCATGCCGCGCGAAGCTGCGCGGTATGGCGCGGCGGCGCACGGGCATGCACGAGTCCGCATGAACATACATGAGCCCGCATGAGTCGCTAGTGCGCGGATACTGAGCCACAAGCCACAGGTCCGATAGCCGCCTGTCTGCATGTCGACGCGGCCGTCCATCGCCTCTATCGTTTTGCCGCCGCTTGTTCGCGGTCCCGGGTCGCTTGTCGCGAGACACGGCGATTCCGCCAGATATGCAGGAGTCCGAACATGATGCAAAGATCAGGGATTCAGCAATCCGCCGCTCAACCACCGATGCCACCTCTGCCACCCATGGCGTCCGAGCCGACGCCGCAAGCGCCGATCGCGCAGGACACGGCCTGCACGCGCATCGTCCCCGTCGTGCTGGCGGGCGGTTCGGGCACGCGCCTGTGGCCGATGTCGCGCGAGCACTTTCCGAAGCAACTGATTGGCGTGGTCGGCAGCGACACGCTTTTGCAGGCCACCGTGCATCGCCTCGACGGCTTCTCGCCCGAATGGCAGGTCGCGGGGGCGCCGATCGTCGTCTGCGGCGAGGCGCATCGTTTCGTCATCTCCGATCAATTGCACGCGTGCGGTATCGATGCGCGGCTCGTGGTCGAGCCCGCGCGCCGTGACACCGCGCCCGCGCTCACGCTCGGCGCTGCGCTCGCGAGCGCCAACGGCGACGACGCGATTCTCGTGGTGATGCCGTCCGATCACGCCATCGCCGACGTGAAGGCCTTGCAGCGCGCGCTCGAATGCGCCGCGCGCCACGCGCAACGCGGCGCCATCGTCACGCTCGGCGTGCCGCCGCGCTCGCCGGAAACGGGCTTCGGCTACATCCGCATCGGCGAGGCGCTCGAAGCGGGCGCGCATCGCATCGACGGCTTCGTCGAAAAGCCCGCGCCGGAACTCGCCACGCAGTACGTGGCGCAAGGCGGCTACTGGTGGAACAGCGGCATCTTCGTGATGCGCGCGAGCGTATGGCTCGAAGCGCTGCGCGCGTTGCAGCCCGACATGCACGCGGCCTGTCTCGCGTCCTTCGTCGGCGGCCAGCAGGACGGCGACGTGTTCCGTCCGTCGGCGCAGGCCTTCGCGGGCACACCCGCCGATTCGATCGACTACGCGGTGATGGAGCGTCTTTCGGGCAGCAACGGCTGGGCGCCCGAGGGCGTCGTGGTGGCGCTCGACGCGGGCTGGTCCGATCTCGGCTCGTGGGACGCCGTGTGGGCCGCGATGGACAAGGACGAAGCGGGCAACGTGGGGCGCGGGCGCGTGATCTTCGAAGGCGCCGTGGCGAGCTACGCGCATTCGGAAGGCCGCCTCGTGGCGTGCGTGGGCACGACCAATCTCGTGGTGGTCGAAACCGCCGACGCCGTGCTCGTGGTCGATCGCTCGAAAGTGCAGGACGTGAAGGGACTGGTCGCGCGCATCAAGGCGCAGCACGCGCCCGAAGCCGACGCCCACCGCAAGGTGCAGCGCCCGTGGGGCTTCTACGACTCGATCGATCAGGGCGAGCGCTTCCAGGTCAAGCGCATCGTCGTGACGCCGGGCGCGCGGCTCTCGCTGCAGCTGCATCATCACCGCGCCGAGCACTGGACGGTGGTGCGCGGCACCGCGCTCGTCACACGTGGTGAGGAATCCTTCCTGTTGAGCGAGAACGAATCGACCTACATTCCGCTGGGCACGCGCCATCGACTTGAGAATCCCGGCAAGGTGCCGCTCGAGATCATCGAGGTGCAGTCGGGCGCGTACCTGGGCGAGGACGACATCGTCCGTTTCGACGATACCTACGGACGCTGCAATTGAGCGGCCCGGCACGATCGGCAAGGTGACCGACATGCGCGAGCTTCAAAATCTGATGGCGAGAGTGCTGGACGTGACGGCGGTGTTCGTCGGCGCGAGTGTCGCGGCGCAGATTCGTTTCGACGATCTCACGCCGCGTGGCATGAACGAGGCATTCGTTTTGCTGGCGGCGGCGTTCGCGCTCGTGATCTTTCCGGCGTTCGAACTCTATCAATCGTGGCGCGGCCGCTCCAAGGCGTTGATGGCCGGGCAGGTGGCGGTGGCGTGGATCGTCGTGCAGGGCTGCGCGCTGATCGCCATGTACTCGACGATGCATCACGTCGATGCGGTCTCGCGGCTCTGGTTCGCATACTGGACCGCGGTGGCCGCCGGGCTCCTGATCGCATGGCGCGTGATCGCGCACGGCGTGCTCGCGCACGTGCGGCGCGCGGGCATGAACCTGCATCAGGTGGCGATTGCGGGATCGGCGGCGCAGTGCGACGAGATCGTGCGGCGCATCGATTCGGAACCGGGCTCGGGCTTTCGCGCTTCGGCGCTCTACAACACCGTGCCCGAGACGCCGCCGCGCAACGGCACGGGCGCCGCGCTGTGCGACACGATCGAAGGCTTCGCGCAGTACATCCGCGAGCACGATGTGCACGAACTGTGGCTTGCGCTCTCGCTCGCCGAGGAGCGCACGGTGGTGCGTCTCGTCACCGAGTTCCGCAACGACCTCGTGAACATCCGCTTCATTCCCGACGTGCGTTCGCTCGCGTTGTTCGACACCAGCAGCGTGATCGAGCTGCTCGGCGTGCCCGCGATCAATCTCGTGGCCTCGCCGTTGCCCGCGAGCGCGCAGTTCAAGAAGGCCGTGTTCGACCGCGTGTTCGCGACCTGCGCGCTCATCAGCCTGACGCCGGTGCTGCTCGGCATTTCGGTCGCTGTGAAGCTGTCGTCGCCGGGACCGATTCTGTTCAAGCAGCGCCGCAAGGGCGCGGACGGCCGCGTGTTCACGATCTACAAGTTCCGCACGATGCGCGTGCACTGCGAGGCCGCCGGCACGCTCAGCCAGGCCACGCGCGGCGACCGCCGCGTGACGCGCGTGGGCGCGTTCCTGCGCCGCACGAGTCTCGACGAGCTGCCGCAGTTCTACAACGTGCTGCGCGGCGACATGTCGGTGGTCGGCCCGCGCCCGCATGCGCTCGAACACGACGACCTCTATCAGCGTGTGGTGACGGGCTACATCCACCGTTACCGCATCAAGCCCGGCATCACCGGCTGGGCGCAGGTCAACGGCTTTCGCGGCGAGACCGACCGGCTCGAAAAAATGGAGCTGCGCGTCGCGCACGATCTGTATTACCTGGGCCACTGGTCGTTCTGGCTCGACATGCGCATCATCGCGGCGACGATCGCGCATGGACTGTTCAGCCCGAACGCCTATTGAGCGCTCGGGCCCTGGAGCCGCGCGGTCCGGTCCCCGCGCGGCTCCCGCATGCGAAGCGCGCAGCCGACGCGCGGCGCGTGGGTTTCACCGGATCTCGGGAGACGGAAGATGGCGATGAACTATGTTGACGGCGGCTACGCCGTGAGCACCGAAGAGCGGTATCTGGGCGATTACCTGCAAACGATCGTCGCCAACTGGCGCACGATTGCGATCGTGACGCTCGCGGTCACGCTGCTGGGCGCGAGCTACGCGTTTCTCGCGAGGCCGACGTATCGCGCCGACGTGATGTTCCATCTCGTCGACAAGGCGGACAACGGCAAGAAGGATGCGGGCCTGCCGCCGATCAACGGCATGTTCGACGAAAAGACCTCGGCCAACGGCGAGATCGAGATGCTGAAGTCGCGGCTCGTCACGCAGGAAACGGTGAACCGGCTGCATCTGGACATCGGCGCGAAGCCGCGCGAAATGCCCGTGATCGGCGGCCTGCTCGCGGGGCTCGAAAACGGCAGCTGGGGCATCAAGCTGCCCGCCTTCCTGCGCTCGAATAATTACGCGTGGGGACGCGGCGAGATCGCGGTGTCGCGTTTCGATACGCCCGACGCGCTCTACGACCAGGACTTCACGCTGGTCGCGGGCGAGGACGGCGCGTATGTGCTGCGCGACCCCGAGGGCGTCGCGCTGCTCGAAGGCCGCGTGGGCGAGGACGTCTCGGCCAACACGGCCGACGGTCCGATCTCGCTGCACGTCGACCGCCTGAACGGCCCGGCGGGCACGCCGTTTTCGCTGACGCGCGCCTCGACGCTCACCACCGTCGAGCGGCTGCAACGCGCGCTCGACGTGTCCGAGGTGGGCCTGCAATCGGGCGTGATCCGCGCGAGCCTCGAAGGCCACGACAGCAAGCTCACGGCCGGCATCCTCAACAGCATGGCGCACGAGTTCATCCGCCAGGACGTGCAGGGCCGCTCGGCCGAAGCCGAGCATATGCTCGCCTTCCTCGACGAACAACTGCCGCAACTGCGCAAGCAGCTCGACGACGCCGAGCAGAAGTACAACAACTTCCGCAATCAGCACGGCACCGTCGATCTCGGCGAGGAAAGCCGTCTGCTGCTGCAACAGGTCGTGGACAACAAGACGCGTCTCGAAGACCTGCAACAGCAGCGCGCCGAACTCGCGCAGCGCTTCACCGAGCATCACCCGGCCGTGGCCGCGCTCGACGCGCAGATCGCCGCGCTGTCGAGCTCGCAGGGCGCGCTCCAAAGCAAGGTCAAGAGCCTGCCCGACACCGAACAGGCGGCGGTGCGCCTGCTGCGCGACGTGCACGTGAATACCGAGCTTTACACGAACCTGCTCAACAGCGCCCAGCAACTGCGCGTGGCGAAGGCGGGTCAGGTCGGCGACGTGCGCGTGGTCGATTTCGCGGAACCGCCCGACGATCCGGTGCGCCCGAAGCGTGTGCTCGTGATCGTGCTGTCGATCGGCGCGGGCATCGTGCTCGGCATCCTGATCGCCTTCATGCGCAAGTCGCTGTACGGCGGCGTCGAGCGTCCCGACGAACTCGAAGCGGCGCTCGGCGTGCCGGTCTTCGCGGTGGTGCCGCGCAGCCACAAGCAACTGCGCCTGCAACATCATGTGGCGTCGCGCCGGCGCGGCCTGCACGTGCTCGCGCAGCAGTCGCCGCAGGACATCGCGGTCGAAGGCGTGCGCAGCCTGCGCACCACGCTGCAGCTCTCGCTCAACGAGGCGCGCAACAACATCGTGATGCTCACGGGCTCGCGGCCCGACATCGGCAAATCGTTCCTCTCGGTCAATCTCGCGGCGCTGGTCGCCTCGGTGAACAAGCGCGTGCTGATCGTCGACGGCGACATGCGGCGCGGCGACGTGCACTCGCACTTCGGCATCGCGCATCAACTGGGTCTCTCCGATGTGCTGCTCGGCGCCGACCTGAACGCCGCGATCCAGCGCGAAGTGCTGCCGGGTCTCGACGTGCTCGCAAAGGGCTCGCTGCACGCGCATCCGTCCGAGCTGCTGATGAGCGCGCGCTTCGAATCGCTGCTCGAAGAACTCAAGTCGAAGTACGACATCGTGATCGTCGATACGCCGCCGGTGCTCGCGGTGACCGACTCGACCGTGATCGGGCGTTATGCGGGCACGACGCTGCTCGCGATCCGCCACGGCCGGCATCCGCTTTCGGAGCTGGAAGAGACGGCCAAGCGGCTGCGCAACGGCGGCGTGAATCTGTGCGGCGTGCTGCTCACGGACGTGCCGCAAACGGGCGCGTTCGTCGGCGGCGGCTATCGCGGCGGCTACTACGGTTACGAAAGCATCGCAGGGTAAGTCCGCGGCGCGCCGGCCCGCGCGCGGGCGGCCGATGCGCCGAACAATCCATTTCGCTTTGACGCGAGGAGAGAACGATGGCTCGGAAGGTTGCGTTGATCACCGGCATCACCGGTCAGGACGGTTCGTATCTGGCAGAACTGCTGTTGAACAAGGGCTACGAGGTGCATGGCATCAAGCGCCGCTCGTCGCTGTTCAATACCGATCGGATCGACCATCTGTATCGCGACGTGCACGACCCGGAGCAGGGCATCCAGCTGCATCACGGCGAACTCACCGATTCGACGGCGCTGTTGCGCGTGATCCAGCGCGTCGGCCCCGACGAGATCTATAACCTCGCGGCGCAAAGCCACGTGGCGGTCTCGTTCGAGGAACCCGAATACACGGCGAACGCCGACGGTCTCGGCACGCTGCGCATTCTCGAAGCGATCCGCATTCTCGGGCTCACGCAGAAGACGCGCTTCTATCAGGCGTCGACCTCGGAACTCTACGGGCTCGTGCAGGAAGTGCCGCAGCGCGAGACCACGCCGTTCTATCCGCGCAGCCCGTATGCGGTCGCCAAGCTGTTCGCCTACTGGACCACGGTGAACTATCGCGAAGCGCACGGCATCTACGCGTGCAACGGCATTCTGTTCAATCACGAATCGCCGCAGCGCGGCGAGACCTTCGTCACGCGCAAGATCACGCGCGCGATCGCGCGCATCGCGGTCGGCCTGCAAAAAGAGCTGTATCTCGGCAATCTCTCGGCGATGCGCGACTGGGGCCACGCGCGCGATTACGTCGACATGCAATGGCGCATGCTTCAGCAGGAGACGCCCGAGGATTACGTGATCGCGACCGGCGTGCAGTACAGCGTGCGCGATTTCGTGCGCACGGCGGCGGAGGAACTCGGCATCACGGTGCGTTTCGAGGGCTCGGGCGTCGATGAGGTGGGCATCGTCGAGCACGTGGAAGGGCGCGAGACGCGTCTCGCGGCGGGCGATGTGATCGTGCGCGTCGATCCGCGCTACTTCCGTCCGACCGAAGTGGAGACGCTGCTCGGCGACGCCACCAAGGCGCAGGAAAAGCTCGGCTGGCGTCCGACCACGTCGTTCCATTCGCTCGTCAAGGAAATGGTGCGCTCCGACTACCAGATCGCACGCCGCGACGCGCTCGTTACGCTCGCGGGCTTCCGCGCGCTCGAACATCACGAGTGACGAGCATGGACACGAACTCCCGCATCTTCGTGGCCGGCCATCGCGGCATGGTGGGCTCGGCGCTGGTCCGCGCGCTGCAGGCGCGCGGCTACTGGAACCTCGTCACGCGCACGCGCGCGGAACTCGATCTCACCGATCAATCGGCCGTCGATGCGTTCTTCGACGCCGAGCAGATCGACGCGGTGCTGCTCGCGGCCGCGAAAGTCGGCGGCATTCTCGCGAACTCGACGCAGCCCGCGCAATTCGCTTACGACAATCTCGCGATCGAAACCAACGTGATCCGCGCGGCCTACAACACGGGCGTGGAGCGGCTGGTGTTCTTCGGGTCGTCGTGCATCTATCCGCGCGAATGTCCGCAGCCGATCCGCGAAACCTATCTGCTGACCTCGCCGCTGGAGCCGACCAACGAGGCCTATGCGATCGCGAAGATCGCGGGCCTCAAGCTCTGCGAGGCGTACAACCGGCAGTACGGCACGCACTACGTTTCGCTGATGCCGACCAATCTCTACGGCCCCAACGACAACTACGACCTCGGCAGCAGCCACGTGCTGCCGGCGCTGATCCGCAAGGCGCACGAGGCGCGCGCGAGCGGCGCGCGTTCGTTGACGGTGTGGGGCTCGGGCACGCCGCGCCGCGAGTTCCTGCACGTCGACGATCTCGCGGATGCGACGATCTTCGTGCTCGAACACGAGACCGGCGACGGCGTCTACAACGTGGGCGTCGGCGAGGATCTGTCGATCCGCGAACTGGCCGAGCGCATCTGCGAGACGGTGGGCTTCGACGGCGAACTGGTGTTCGACACCAGCAAGCCCGACGGCACGCCGCGCAAGCTGCTCGACGTCTCGCGCCTCGGCGGACTCGGCTGGCGCGCGCATATCGGGCTGGGAGAGGGACTCGCGCGCACTTACGGCGACTTCCTGCACACGCACGGCGCGCCCGTGCCCGAAGCCAGCGCCCACGCCCACGCCTGAGCGGCCCGACTGACACGCGGTTGTTGTTGGCGGCGGGCGTCCTGTGCGGACCGGCGAATGGCGCCCGCTTTTTTTTCCGGTCCGGCGTGGCGTCGCGCGCCGTTCGGACAGCGCAGAACACGACAGAGCACGAACCTGGCACGAGCCGATGAGAATCCTGATCTACGGTCTGAATTTTGCGCCCGAAGTCGCGGGCGTCGGCAAGTACACGGCGGAGATGGTCGACCAGCTCGTGGCGCGCGGCCACGAGGTGCGCGTGGTGTGCGCGCCGCCGTATTACCCGCAATGGCGTGTGCAGGACGGCTATCGCGCGTGGCGCTACCGGCGCGAAAGCTGGCACGGCGTGCCGGTGTCGCGCGCGCCGCTGTGGGTGCCGCCGAAGCCCGGCGGACTCAAGCGCATCATCCATCTGGCGAGCTTCGCGCTGATGTCGCTGCCGGTGCTCGTGCGCGAGGCGCGCTGGCGTCCGCAGGCCGCGATGCTGATCGCGCCGACCTTGTTCTGCGCGCCGGGCCTGCTCACGGTGGCGCGGTTGATCGGCGCGAAAACCTGGCTGCATATTCAGGACTTCGAAGTGGACGCCGCGTTCGATCTCGGCCTGCTGCAAGGCGGCGCGGGTTCGCGCGTCGCCGGCCTCGCGCGCGCGTTCGAACGCGCGGTGCTGCGGCGCTTCGACGTCGTCTCGTCGATCTCGCCGCGCATGGTCGAGCGCGCCGTCGACAAGGGCGTGGACGCGGCGCGCGCCGTGTCGCTGCCCAACTGGGTCGACACGCACGCGATCTTTCCGCTGCCGCAGCCGAGCGTCTATCGCGCGAAGCTCGGCATTCCGCTCGATCATACGGTGGTGCTGTACTCGGGCAGCATGGGCGCGAAGCAGGGCATCGAAATTCTCGCCGATGTGGCGGCCACGCTCGCGGTGCGGCCCGACATCAGCTTCGTGTTTTGCGGTGATGGCGCGGGCAAGGCCGATCTCGAAGCGCGCTGCGCGACGCTGCCGAACTGCCACGTGCTGCCCTTGCAGCCGACGGCGATGCTCAACGAACTGCTCAATGTCGCCGACATACACGTGCTGCCGCAGCGCAACGACGCCGCCGATCTTGTCATGCCGTCGAAGCTGACCGGCATGCTCGCGAGCGGGCGCGCCGTGGTCGCGATGGCGCGGCCCGGCACGAGTCTCGCCGACGTGGTGACGGAAACCGGCATCGTGGTGCCGCCCGAAGACGGCGCGGCGCTTGCGCAGGCGATCGTCGCGCTGGCCGCCGATCCGGCGCGGCGCGCGGCGCTCGGCCAGGCCGCGCGGCATTACGCGCAGCGCATGCTGTCGCCGCACGCGATCATCGGCGCGCTGGAAGCGCGGCTTGCGGCGCTGGTGGGCGCGATTGTGGGCGAGGAGGCCGTGGTGGCCGCGCAGGCGTCGGCGCAAGATCAGGCCGAGGCGACCGGCGCGCCGCTCAGCGAGGTCGAGCACCGCGACGCGTGATGGGTGCGTGAATTCGCGGCGGCTTCGGCGCGTGTTACGGCACGCGCCGAAGCGATTCAGTTTCGTGGCGAGCTTCGTCGCGTGCGCGATATGTTGTGCGTCACCACGGCGAGCGATACAGCTGCGCGGCGGCCGCGCGTTGCGAGCCGTACGGATTGCCGTAGATCTTCGCGGTCGGCGAGGTGGTGCTCGCGCCCCAGTCGTAGGCCGCCCAGCCGCCGCCTTGCGCGCCCGAGGCGGCGTTGTCCGGCCTGGCGTGCGTGATGCGGCTGTGCGTGCTGCTGCGGCCCGCGCTGGCGCCGTTCATCGCGCTGGCGCCGCGCGCGCGGCTCGATGCGCCGCTACCTGTCCCGCGGCCGCCGCCCGATGCGCCAGTGCCCGTCGCGTAGAAGTCGGTCGGGCTCACGATGTGCATCCGCGATTCGGTCGTCAAAGCCTTTTCCTGGCCCTCGGGCGACGCGCCGTCGCTGCTGTAGGCGCCACCGCCGCCATACGGATTGTGCGACGCGCCCGGGCTGCCGAGCAGGCGCTGCTCGTCGGCGCGAGCGCGGCGCGCGGCGGCGGTGAGTGCGCTCTCGCCGCTGGCGGAGCCGCGCTGGCCATTCGCCGATGCCGAGGTGCCCGACGCCGCGTCGCCCTGCGCGTGCACGATCGACGGCGACGCCGCTAGCGCCGCGCAGAGCGTGACGAGTGCGGCAAACGGAATCATCGGCGGATACGGACGGCGAGGCGTGATCATGAGCGTCATTCCCGCGCGCCGCACGGTGCGGCGCCATGCTTGCATGGTGCCCACGCTGCGTCGCGCGGCTGCGCCAAAACCCCGGCCATCTCGGCCACGCGTGCGAGGCGCGCGGGCCGCCGCCCGATAATGGAGGCGCTTGCCGTCGTGCAATCGAAGCCGCCAACCACACAAGCGCATCACGACCGGCAAGATCGACAAGATCGACAAGAGCCACAAGATCAACAAGCGAAGTCGAACCGGCCCCGACGGGCAAGGAGCGCGCATGGCTGAAACGGGCGAAGGATACGCGGCGCACGCCGCTGGCGCGATGCCGCCGCCGCGCGCGCAGGAAGCCCCCGCCGCGCGCGCGGATCTGCCTGTGATCGATCTGAGCCGCGCGGGCAAGGGCAATTACGTCGCGCGGCGCGGCAAGCTCGTGCAGGCCGCGTGGTACATCGTCGAGACCTGCGTGCTCGATAACCGCCTGCTGCCGTTCTCGGCGCTACGCGTGGGGCTGCTGCGGCTGTTCGGCGCGAAGGTCGGGCACGGCTGCCGCCTCGTGCATCCGATGCGCGTCAAGGCGCCGTGGAATCTCGAACTCGGCGATCACTGCTGGATCGGCGTGGACGTCTGGCTCTACAACCAGGCGCCCATCCGCATCGGCTCGAACGTCTGTCTTTCGCAGGGCGCGTTTCTGAGCGCGGGCTCGCACGACATGCGCACGAACATGGATCTGCGCGTCGCGCCCATCGTGATCGAGGACGGCGTCTGGGTGTCGTCGAAATGCGTGGTGCAGATGGGCGTGACGATCGGACGCTCGGCCGTCGTCACGCCGCTCTCGGTCGTGCATCGCTCGCTCGAAGCGGGCGGCGTGTATGGCGGCAATCCGTGCCGGTTCATACGCTGGCGTTTTCAGTGAGCAACGAATAAGCCGCGAACAAGAAAGCACGCGAACATAAAAAACGGGCCCTTGAAACAGGGCCCGTTTTGCGTGAAGCGCGCGGCTCAGGCGCGCACGCTTCGATCAATAACCATACCCCACGGCGCGCCCGGCCGAGGCCGCCTGCGTGCTCGGCAGGATCAGGTTCACCACGCGGCTCCACTTCACGAGCGAGGAGGCGTCGACGAAGATCACGTCGCTCGGATTCAGCTCGAACTCGTCGGCGGTGGCCATCGATTCGGGCGACGAGGCGTCGAGGTGATACACGGTGCGGTGGCCTTCCTTCTGTCCGCGCACGACGTAGACCTGCGAGGCGTCGCCGGAACCCTGGCTGATGCCGCCCGCGTTGCCGAGCGCCTCGTTGAGCGTGAGGCGGCCGTTGTCGAGCGGAATGCTGCCCGGATGCCCGACTTCGCCCAGCACGTACACCTTGCTGTCGTTCTCCGAATACACGCGGATCAGGTCGCCGTTCTGCAAGATGATGTTGTCGGGATTCACGCCCTTCTTGATCATGTCGGGAATGTTCACGAGCACCGTCTTCTTGCCGCGCGTCACGCTCACGCGCGAGCGGTCGCCCGCCGCCGTGAAGCCGCCCGCGCGGTTGATCGCCTCGGGCAGCGACATCGTCATGTCGTTGAGCACCATCAGGCCCGGCGTGCGCACCTCGCCGTCCACATAGACGCGGCGGCTGCGATACGCCTCGATGCGCAGCGTCACCTGCGGATTGTGCAGATAGTACGAGAGCTTGCTGGCGACGAGATTGCGCGCGTCGAGTTCGGTCAGTCCGGCCACGTGGATCGGCCCGACGTACGCGACCTGGATCGTGCCCGACGAATCGACCGTATAGCCCGACACCACCTGGCTCGTGCTCTGATCCTGCTGGCTGTTGCTGCCAGTCGACGAGGTCGGCAGATTCATCTCGGGGTGATCCCAGACGACGATGGACAGCACGTCGCCGGGGCCGAGCGTATAGGGCTTGGGCGTGCCGAACAGCGACTCGACGTCGTTGGGCACGATGGTCGGTCTCGCGGCGTGTTCCTTCGCGATCAGCGCGGGATTGATTTCGATGAGCGCGTTCGGCGGCGGGGCGTCGTTGTTCGTGCCGCCCGAAGCGTGCGCCGCTTCGGTGGCGGCCTTCGCCTGCGTGACGCTCGACGGCGCGGTCATGCCCGGCGAGAACGCGCAGCCCGCGAGCAGCGAAACGAGCGCGGCCAATGCCGTCGCCGCGCTCAGCGCGCCGCGCCGTTTTGCGCGTCCGTACGGTGCGGAGGCGCCTGCTTGTGTGATGGCTTGTGTGACTGCCTGTTTATCCGCGAGCGCCGCAGCGTCGGCGCCCGTCACGCTCGAACCACCCGATATGCTGTGTGACATAGCCTTGTCCCCTCAGTTCAGGAATCGCTTACCCCCGGCCGGCGCGCGCATCGCGATCTCGCGCGGCGCCGTTCCGTCGCGACGCGGCCTGACTGCACCGTGTCCGATTTTCAATCGTTATCCTTATGACATTCAGTTGCGCAGCGTCACGGTCGCTTCCGGCTGCTCGGCGGTATCGACATGCAGCGCGCGCTGCGTGCGCGCCCGCGCGGCGGCGTGCGACGGATGCTCGTGCAGCAGCGCGAGCAGCGAGCGCACCATGCCGCCCATCGCGAAGCGCGCGTCGAAGGTGCGTTTCGCCTGCGCGCGCATCATGCCGCGCTGTGCGTCGTCGAGTCCGCGCCATGCCGAGAGCAGCCCTTGCGTGCCCGCGACCGTGTCGGGCGCGACGAAGCCCGCGCCGTCCGATTCGATTTCGCGCCACACGTTGACCTTGTCCGAGACCAGCACGGGCAGGCCGCACGCGAGCGCCTCGGCCACCGACACGCCGAAATTTTCCTGATGCGAAGGCAGCACGAACACGTCGCTCGCATGGAACGCGCCCCACTTGAGATTGCCTTGCAGCATGCCGGGCCAGCTGATGCGATGCGCGATGCCGTGCGACTGCGCGATCGCCTGCAAGGCGGGCTGCCAGTCGTTCTTGTCGGGGCCGGCCATCAGCAGATGGGCGTCGGGCGTCGCGCGCGCATGTTCGGCGAACGCGTGCACGAGCAGGTCGCAACCTTTCTTCGGATGCAGGCGGCCGAGAAACAGCACGATGCGCTTGTTGCGCAGATGCGGCGACGCCTGCAAAAACTCCTCGCGCAGCGTGTTCGCGTCGAGCGTGGGCGGATTGGTGCCGAACGGCACGACGCGTTCGTTGGCGCGATAGAGCCAGAACGATTCGCGCGCGAGCAGGCGTTCTTCCTCGGTCGTGAAGATCACGGCGGCGGCGTCGCGCAGCACGCGGTATTCGGCCCACGGCCAGTACGCCCACTTCTTCAGATGCTTGAGCGGATAGGTGAGGCGGAACCACGGATCGAGCATGCCGTGCGCGTAGACGTAGTAGGGCAGGCGCGTCGTGCGCAGCGCGCGCCACGCGCCGTAGCCGTGGTATTGCCAGAGACCGTGGACGATGGCCGCATCGAAGCGCGTGGCGTTCGCGCGCAGCCACTGCGCGTAGGCGGGGCAATAGCCGTAATGACCGCGCGCGGGACCGAGCGCGTGCAGCGGGAGCGGAAAATCGCGCACATAGGGCGCGTCGATCGGATCGAGCGAGACGACTTCGATGCGATGGCCGAGCGCCGCCATCGCAAGACCGCTTTGACGCACGCCTTCGATGGGACCGCCCGAACGCGGATCGACGGTGGACACGAGATGCAGGATTTTCATCGGGGCTCCGGGGTCGCGTAGGGAGAGAGCGGCGCCGGCGCGGGCGCCGGAGGTCGGAAGGCGGGCTCGGCGCGTTCGCGCCGGCGCGGGCGTTGCTGCGGATGCGCGTACGGATCGCCATGGGAGCGGCGGCGCAGTATGTCGATGCGGTAATGAAGCTGCGAATACAGCGCGACCACGAGGCCGAGCGCGATGCCGTAGACGAGCCCCGAGAAACGCGGCCCGAGCGGATTGCCGCCGATCGACGCGCCCGGCAGCGCGGCCAGCACGAGAATCGCCATGCTGAACGGCATCAGCAGCGGCTCGCGCGGCGCGAGGCGGTGCCAGCGCCGGAACGCGACGCCGCCCGCCACGAGCGCGACCAGCACCGCGATCGGCATGCAGGCGCCGAACACGATGCCTTCGGCGTAGAGCTGGTAGACCCAGAAGTTGTGGCCCGCGACCCAGTCGCTGGTGTCGAAATAGTCGGACTTGCTGAAGGTCTCGCGCACGTAGGGGAAGTAGATCGGCGAATAGCGGTAGACGTGGCCGTAGCCCTTGCCGAACAGCAGCGTTTCCGCCGACGCCGTCACCTGATCGTATTGATCGCGGATTTCGGCGATGCGCGTGATCGTGGTCGGATCGCGGTCGGAGTCGGAATTCTGCGCGGCGTTAATGCGCTGCGACCAGTGATTCGTGATCGACGGAAAGAGCCACGCGGTGCCCGCCGCGAGCGCCACGACGCAGAGCAGCGCCGCGAGCGTGCGCACGGCCGATTTGATCAGATGGCTGATCGACGGCGCGGCGAGCCACGCGGCGAAGATGGTGAGCATCACGGTCGCGACCAGCAGGCTGCGCGTGACGCTCAGCAGCTCGACCACGAGCGTGGCGAGGAACACCAGCACCATCCACACCGAAAAGCGCCGCGCGACGATGAACTGATGCAGCAGCATCGCCTGCAGGCCGAGCATGGTCGGCGAGACGATGCGAAAGCGGATATCGGACAGCGGCCCGCCCACGGCGAACATGCCGAACAGGAACGTGAAGATCAGGCCGAGCACGTTCGCGTAGTAGAGCGCGTTCTGCATCTGCGCGAGCCGCACCGGATGCCACGGCCGGCACATCGCGAAGTAGCCGAGCGCGAACAGCAGGAACGGCAGGATCACGCGCAGATAGTTGCCGATCGGATTGTGCTGGAGCAGTTGCGCGACGAGGCTGCCGCCGAGACTCAGCGCGAGCATGATCGTCACGAATGAACGCAGCCGGGACTCGCGCGTGAAGCGCGGGCCGATCATCATGAGGATGGCCGCGCCGGCCAGCGCCGGAAACACGACCAGCCATTGCGCGCCATGGCCGAACTGCGAATCGGGCGCCTTGTAGTCGAACGCGAGCGGCACGAAGCACAGCCAGATCCAGAGGACCGCATGTTTGTTTCGCATCGGCGTTCCTCCCGCAGCGGTGCGTGGTTGCGCATACGGCCAGCGCCGCATGCGGAGTTTCGCCCCAATATAAAACGCCGCGAACGCGTTGCCATGCCGCTGGCGCGAAGGGACAGAATTGTGGCGGGCCGAAAAAAATGATCGATCGGGCGTGATGGGGTCTGTCCGAGAATGCCGGGAAGTTGGCGCACGCCGACAGGCGCGCTTGCGCAAGATGGGGGCGACCAGGTCGGTCCGCCGGGGGCGCGGGCGCGGATTGAATTCACTGCCGAAGTCACCGTGGAAGTCACGCCTGAAGCCCCTTCGGAAACCGCATCGGAAGCAGCAACGCAAGCCACACCGGAAGCCACATCGGAACGCGGATCGGCTCGCCAGCCGGGCCGCCATTGCGAGGAGCCGACATGAACCTGTTGCGCGGCGCGCCGCCCGCGGTGCGCGGACGATCGATCGAGCTCGACTTCGTGCGCGGCATCGCGATCCTCGCGGTGATGGGCTTTCATTTCCACACGGTGCACACCGGTCACGCGTGGGTCGACTTCATCGAATATCCGCTCAAGAGCTTCGGCCACGAGGGCGTCAATCTGTTCTTCACGCTCTCGGGTTTTCTGGTCGGCGGCCTGCTGTTGCGCCAGTACGCGCAGAACGGCCGCATCGCCGCGCGCCGTTTCATCGTGCGGCGGATCTTCAAGATCTGGCCCGCGTATTACGTGCTGATCCTCTTTCACGTGCTGGCCGGACGGCATCCGCGCGACACCTTCCTGTGGCAGAACCTCACGCATCTGCAGAACTATTTCGGCACCTCGATTGCGCAGACGTGGAGCCTCGCCGTCGAGGAGCATTTCTATCTGTTCCTGCCCGCGCTGCTGATCGTGCTCGCGCATTTCCGCCTGCGCGCCAATGCGCTGATCGGCGTGATGGCCGTGCTTTGCGCGCTCGTGCTCGGCGCGCGCAGCATCGCCGTGGCGAGCGGCAATCTCGACGCCGCGTTCAACTACACGCAGTACCGCATCGACAGCCTGCTGTTCGGCGTGATGCTCGCGACGGTCTACTGGATGAAGCCTGAAGTCTGGCGCGGACTCGCCGCGCGCAAGGGCTGGCTCGTGGGCGTGGTGGTGCTGCTGGTCGCGTGGCTCACGCTGGCGACGCGCCATGTCGCGCTCGACGAGAGCATCGGCTTCACGCTTCAGGCCGCCGGTTTCTGCGCGCTGATCGTGCTCGTGCTCGAACATTCGGGCGGGCTGCGCGCGTCGTGGCTGTATCGCGCGATTGCGTGGCTCGGCGTGTATTCGTATGGGATCTATCTCTGGCATTCGCTCGCGCTCGCGCCTGGCGATTTTCTGATCCGCAAGCTCGACGCGCTGCACGTGCCCGCGCTGGCCGCGTGGCCGGTCGTGCTCGGCGCGCAGTTCTTCGTCGCGATCGTGCTCGGCTATGTGACCACACGCGCGATCGAGTTTCCGTTCCTGCGTCTGCGCGATGCGGTGTTTCCCGACCGCCGTCCGGCCCGCGCGAGCGCGGCCTCGGCGCCGACCTCACCCGCGCCTGTCACGGCGACGCCCGCTGCAGGTGCAAGCGATGTCGATGGCAAGGTGGGCGGCGTGGCGTGAGGTGACGGACGCTCAGACCATCGCGCTCAGACCATCGCGTTCTGCAAGGTCTGCTTGAACTGATCGAGCGTGTTGCGCGCGAGCAGATGCGCGTCGGCGCGCGCGATACCCGCGCCGGGCGCGCGCTCGCGCCAGCTTTGCGCGAGCGTGCCGATCGCGCGCGCGATGGTCGCGGGTTCGAGATCGTCGAGCAGCGGACCGAGCGCGCCGTCGCGGCAGAACCAGCCGATCAGGCCGTCGGCGCTCGCGAGCACCGGCTTGCCGAAGCGGTACGCCTGCACCAGCACGCCGCTCATGCCGTAATGTTTGCGGTAGCCGAGCCACACGGCGTCGCAGGCCGAGAACAGATCGCGCTCCATCTCGTCGGGCACGAAGCGGTCGAGGATCACCGGCGCGGGCATCAGATGCGGCGCGTGCGCGTTGATGAACGCGCGCGTTTCGTCGTCCTGCTGGCCCGCGATCACGAGGCAGGGCGCGCCGTGCATCTGCGCCAGCGCCTCCATCAATTCGCGGATGCCCTTGCGCTCGCCGATCGCGCCGTAGACGAGCAGATAGCGCGTCTGCGCGTCGAGCCCGAGACGCGCGCGCGCGATCTGCGGATCGACGGCGTCGATTTCGGGAAACGGGTCGGCGACGTAGGCGAGGCGCGTCGAACTCGCCGACGACGAGGCCGACGAGGGCGAGGACTGCGAGCGCGTGCGCGCGAACCACTCCGGCAGCGTCGGATCGATGGTGAGCAGCGTGCGCAGGCCGCGCGCGCGCACGCCGCGCCGGAACAGCATCGACTTCACGAGATCGACGAGCGGACGGCGCGGCGTGCGCAGCCCCGCCTGCGCGTGATGGAAGGTCATGCCCATCACGATGGCGATCCATGGCGTCTCGCCGAACGGCGTGTCGAGGGCCGCGAGCGTGTAGAAGAAGTAATCGGCGTAGGGCACGACCACGAGGCGCACGCGCGTCGAGCGGCTGATCTCGGCGAGCGCGCGTGAATAGAAGTCGCGAAAGCGCATGTAGACGCTGCACGCGTATGGCAGGCCGCGCGGCACCGTGTGCAGGTCGAGCAGCATGACGCGCCGATCGGGGCGCGCCTCGCGCTCGATGCGCTGCACGAGCGGATGTTCGGCGTAGGCGGTATCCGTGACGACGAGGCAGCGATGGCCGGCTTCCACGCACGCCTGCGAGACCCATTCGACGTAGCGCCAGCGATGTCCCGTGAAGTTGGGCTCGATGATCGCGATCCATGCGTCGTCGGCCGCCGCGCCGTCGCTGGCGGAGCCGGTGGCTGTGCCGGGCCCGACGGCGTCGTTTCCGTCGGCGGCATCGTCGGCGTCGTCACGGCGGTATCTGGCGATCGACACGGTATCCATGTAGTCGGCCCGTCTGAGGATTGTGCGTCTCACCATAGCAGCGCGGCGCGCGCGCCACGCGCCAAAATGCGGGCCGGGGTGGCCGAAAACGCCTGGCGGCGCGGCGCGGGTTGTCCGCCTGGCGCGCTGCCGCACGTTGACACACGCTGTCACGCGGCGCGTCCGATTCCGCCTGGCAGATGGCGTCTGGTGACGTTTGCGCCGGGTTAACGTCGCAAGGTCGGCCCCGCGAGACCCGGGGCAAAGGCGCGCGTACGGCGCGCTCGCGGCGACAGGACAAAGGACAACGCAAGGAGAAGCGGATTGCGCGCGATGCGGGTGCCGGCGTGGCCGGTCAAGGCGGGGTTCGGTCCCGGCGCGGCGACGTGGGTGTTGCTGCAGCAGGTCGTCGTGCGCGGCCTCGTGGCCGTCAAATTTCTCGTGATCGGACGCATTCTCGGGCCGTCCGCGATCGGTCTCGCGAGCGTGGCGCTGCTGGCGGTCGCGATCGCCGAAGCGCTCTCCGACACCGGGCTCGCGCAGGCCGTGATCCAGGGCCCGACGGCGCCCACGCGCGATCAGAACGGCGCGATCTGGACCACGCTCGCCACGCGCGGCCTGCTCATCGCGCTGCTGCTGGTCGCCAGCGCGCCGCTGATGGACGCGCAGTTTCAACTGGGCGGCGCGCTCGGCCTCGTGCAACTCGCCGCGCTGCTGCCGTTCCTGCGCGGGCTGGCGTCGCCGGCCTATTTCATCGCGCAGCGCGAGCGGCGCTTTCAGCATATCGCGGGCATCGAGATCGCCGCTGCGTGCGTCGATTGCGCCGTGGGCGTCGGCCTCGCGCTGGCTGGCGCGGGTCCGTATGCGCTGCTGTTCGGCATGATGGTCGGCGAGGCCTTCAAGAGCGTGCTGACGTGGACCACGCTCGCGCCGCGTCCGCCGATCCGGCTGCGCTGGTCGGGCATCGGCCATTACGTGGGCTTTTCGCGCTGGATCTGGGCGAGCAGCGTGATCATCCTGATCACCAATCAGTTCGACAAGGTGGTGGTCGGCAAGCTGCTCGGGCCGACGCAACTGGGCGCGTGGCAGATGTCGTCGAAGCTCGCGCAGATGCTGCTCGCCGACGCCGCCATCGCCATGTCGCAGTATCTCTTTCCGACCTTCGCCGCGCATCATCGCGGCGGCGCGCAGGCGGCCGCGCGGCTGTTCCGCATTTATCTCGGCGTGACGGCGCTCGGGCTCGCCGCCGTGGTGATCGTGCTGCGCTTCGCCGCCGAGCCGCTGTTCTCGATCGTGCTGGGCGCGGCGTGGCTTTCGGCGGTGCCGCTGTTTCGCATCTTCGTCATCAACATGGCGATCAGCGCGCTGAACTCGGTGCTGGCGTCGTATCTGCGCGCGGTCGGCGACGCGCGTGCCGTGACGGTCGCCTCGCTGATCCAGGTCGGCACGCTCGCGGTCAGCGTGCCCATCGCCACGCATCAGTGGGGCGTGATGGGCATCGCGTGGTCGATGACGCTCGGGCTTGCGTCGGGCGCGGGCTGGATGCTGTATCGCGTGGGGTGCAAGCGCTGAACGGCGTGTGAAGCGCATCGCACAGATACGCCTGAATCGCGCCTCAAATACGACTCAGACGCACTCAAGCACGCAGCGACGCCTCGACGATTTCCGCAAGCTGATGCCCGAGCGTGGGCGTGTTGAGCCGGCAATAGGCCGCGTGCGCGGCGGCGGCCATCTCGCGCATCGCGTCGGGCGGCAGCGCCCACGCGCGGCGCAGCGTGGCGGCGAGCGCCTGCACGCCGCCGTCGCGGCCGAACAGGAAGCCGGTGCTGCCGTCCTCGACGTAGCCCGGCTCCGGTCCCATGTGCTGACGCAGCCGGTCGTGGACCACGGGCGGCAGACTCAGCGCGAACATGTGCACGACCGACAGTCCCGCCGAACCCGGATAGCAGCCCACGCGGCAGCGGCGGCTGATGGCGGCGATGGTGTCGTCGTCGTAGAGCGCGCCGTACCAGATCACCTCGCCGCGGTCGCGATAGCGGCGTTGCAGGCTCGCGGCATGTTCGCCGCCGCCGATCACGTGCAGCGCGATATCGCAGCCTTCGCGATGCATTTGCGCGATCACTTCGATCAGGCGCTCGATCTGCGAATCCTCGCGCAGCCGGCCGATGAACAGCACGCCGTTTTCGGTGCCGGTTTTCGCGGCGGGCTCGACCGTCGACGACACCGTGAGCGAGTTGTTGGCGACCACGAGCTTGCTCGCCGGACAGCCGATGCGCACGAGCGAGCGCCGCGACGCCTCGGTATAGCAGACGTAGCGCTGCGCGAGCGCGACGGCGAGCCGGTAGCAGAGCGTGCGCACGAGGCCCGCGTGCTTGTGGCGATACAGTCCCTGACCGTGGATCAGCACCGGCACGCGCATGGCGCGGCCCGCGACGAGCGCGAGCCACAGCGAGAGATAGCGGACGTCGGCGAAAATCAGCACGGCGTCGGGACGTTCGAGAACGATGCGTTCGAGCACGCGGCTTTGCATGCGGATGCGCCGCGACGGCAGGCCCGCGATGCGCGTCTCGACGAACTCCTCGCAGTCGGGCCGCTCGCGCGAAAAGCCGCTCGCCTCCACGCCTTCCGAACACGCGAACACCTTCACGCAAAACAGCCGGTTCAGCGACTCGATGACTTCGACGCGATAGCGCGCGATCAAGGGCTGCACGTAGAACACCACGGGCCGCTCGCGCACCGCGCTGTGCGCGTCGTGTGCGTCGTGTTCCTCGGCATAAAGACGCGTCCCGGTAGACATGATCTTGTTTTCCACAGCCTGGCTCCAGCATGCAGACGCGGTCGATTGGGGACGGTGTCTCGTGTATCCGGCTTGTTATCCGGTCAGTTTTTTTGATTTCCTCTGAATGTTGTAGGCGAGCCGTAGCAAAAGGGGAACCCGAAATTCGCTATGGAAAATTGGGCGCTCGCAGGGCCGTGCTATGGGCGATGCAGCATTCATAAACGCACGGGAACGGTGCGAAAAATGGCGCAAAAAGACCGGCAGAATGGCGGATGCCGGCGATCCGCTTGTCGGCGAAATTGTGTGCCGACCTCTTGCGGCAATGTCTTGTGGCGCGTTTTTTGTTGCGATGCATCGCCCGTTGAATTCAGCCGATGAATAGAGTGATTCGGACAACTTGATTTGTGCGTCTCGGACCCGGCGTCGACCTGGGGTAATCTCGGAGCGAATGGATGTCTGCGGTCGTGCATCCAGGCGAATGCGGAGAACTCGATGACGATGCTCACAGGCGGTGCAGCCCCAGCTTCATCCGTGGACGGCGCAAGCATGCGCGCCACCGCCAGGAACACCGCGCACGACACCGCGCGCGTGGCCGCTGTGATCGCCACCAAGGGCCGTCCCGCGGCGACCGCGTGGGCCGTGCGTCTGCTCGCGCGGCAAACGGTGCGTCCCGTGCAGGTGATTCTGTCCGCGAGCTGCGCAGCCGATCTCGGTCCCTACGACGCGGAAGGTCTGCGCGTCGACGTGCTGATCGGCAGCGCGGGATCGAGCGTGCAGCGCAATCGCGCGCTCGACGCGCTCGCGCCCGACATCGACATCGTGATCTTTCTCGACGACGACTTCGCGCCCGAGCGTCACTGGATCGCGCAATGCATCGAGGCGTTCGAGGCGGATAGCGGGCTCGTCGGTTTGTCGGGACGCACGCTGCGCGACGGCGCGCAAGGTCAGCCGGTTGCCTGGGAAGAAGCGCTCGCGCTCGTCGACGGCGCGCAGGAAGAGGCGCGCCAGCGTCCGCCGCTGCGTGACTGCGACGAGCTTTATGGCTGCAACATGGCGTGCCGCGCGCAGGCGATCGCCGGGCTGCGTTTCGACGAACGGCTCGTGCTCTACGGCTGGCTCGAAGACAAGGATTTTTCGCGGCGGCTCGCGCGCGGCGGGCGGCTCGCGTACTGCGATTATCTGATCGGCGTGCACCTGGGCCTGCGCGGCGGCCGCGTGTCGGGCCGCCGTTACGGCTATTCGCAGGTGGTCAACGCGATGTATCTGTGCCGCAAGGGCGTGATGTCGAGGAAGGAGGCGGCGAGCAACATCGTGCGCGCGCTCGGCATGAACTGCCTGAAGTCGATGCGCCCGGAGGCGCATCTCGACCGGCGCGGTCGCCTGATCGGCAACGTGATCGGCATCGCCGACCTGTGCATCGGCGCCGTGCGGCCCGAGCGCGCGGCGCGGCTGTGAAGCCCGCGCCGCGCGCTGTTTCCCGATGACGTAGACGCGCGTCGTTGCGCGTCGTCGTGCCTAGTTGCCGCTGCCGCGCGCGATGCGGCGCTGCTTGACGCTTTCCGCGAGACCTTCGAGCACGTTCACGCTGTCTTCCCAGCCGATGCACGCGTCGGTGATGCTCTGGCCATAGGTGAGCTCGCAACCTTCCTTGAGGTCCTGACGGCCCGCCACGAGGTGCGATTCCACCATCACGCCGACGATGCGCTCGTCGCCCGCCGCGATCTGGCGGCCGATATCGGCGCACACGGGAATCTGGTTCTCGTGCTTCTTCGAGCTGTTGGCGTGGCTCGCGTCGATCATCAGACGCGCGGCCAGACCGGCCTTGCCGATGTCGGCGCAGGCGGCGTTCACGCTTTCCGCGTCGTAGTTCGGCGTCTTGCCGCCGCGCAGGATCACGTGGCAGTCCTCATTGCCCGCCGTCGAGACGATGGCCGAGTGGCCGCCCTTCGTCACCGAGAGGAAATGGTGCGGCTGCGACGCGGCCTTGATGGCGTCGACGGCGATCTTCACGTTGCCGTCCGTGCCGTTCTTGAAGCCGACCGGGCAGGAGAGGCCCGAGGCCAGTTCGCGGTGCACCTGCGACTCGGTCGTGCGCGCGCCGATCGCGCCCCACGAGATCAGGTCGGCGATGTACTGCGGGCTGATCATGTCGAGGTATTCGGTGCCCGCGGGCAGGCCCAGTTCGTTGATCGAGACGAGCAGTTCGCGTGCGGTGCGCAGGCCGTCGTTGATCTTGAAGCTGTTGTCCATGAACGGGTCGTTGATGAGACCCTTCCAGCCCACCGTCGTGCGCGGCTTTTCGAAGTACACGCGCATGACGATTTCGAGTTCGTTCTTGAAGCGCTTGCGCTCTTCGACGAGGCGCTTCGCGTAGTCGATCGCGGCCTTGGTGTCGTGAATCGAGCACGGCCCGACGATCACGATCAGGCGGTCATCCATGCCGTGCAGGATGCGGTGCATCGCGCGGCGCGATTCGTAGATCAGCGTCGACGCGTCTTCCGAGCACGGGAATTCGCGGATCAGGTGCGCGGGCGGCGTCAGTTCCTTCAGTTCGCGGATACGGACATCGTCGGTGTTGTGCGGGGGCATGTTGTTTTCTCCTGATCCTGGGTGCGTAGCGTGCGTCGGTCGGACGGTGCTGCAAAAATCGGTTAGATGAAAATGCGGCTCTGAGGCAATGCACGAAAAGTGCGGGACGAAAAAAAACCGCCAGACTTGGCTGGCGGTTTCTCGTTTGTTCGGGGTCCTGCGCGTACTATCAACCCTCTCGATCCGCCAGCGGTCTGAGATACCAAAAGAAGTAAAAATAAAACTTCGTGGCGAACATGGCGGATTGGGCTTGGCTAAATTGCGTTTGGCAAAAAAAGCGTTCGTTACGTCGAAAAGGGTGATTGCCTTTATACCCCGGCCGTCTCGCGGCTGGCAAGCGGGTTTGCGCGAAAAAGCGGATTATCCGCGCGATTGTGCGGTGCGATGCAGAAAATCCGCGTGGCGATGCGGAATTTCCGCATCGCCGTGCATCGCGCGCCGATGCGAACCCGCGCGCGCTTTAACTTTAAACCGTGCCGCCGACCGTCATGCGGTCGATGCGCAGCGTCGGCTGGCCCACGCCCACCGGCACGCTCTGGCCCTCCTTGCCGCACACGCCCACGCCCGAGTCGAGGCGCATGTCGTTGCCGATCATGCTCACGTACTTGAGCGATTCCGGGCCGCTGCCGATCAGCGTCGCGCCCTTCACGGGGTAGGTGATCTTGCCGTTCTCGATCATGTACGCCTCGGACGCCGAGAACACGAACTTGCCGTTTGTGATGTCCACCTGGCCGCCGCCGAAGTTCACGGCGTAGAGGCCGTTCTTCACCGAGGCGAGGATTTCCTGCGGGTCCTTGTCGCCGTTCAGCATGTAGGTGTTGGTCATGCGCGGCATGGGCAGCGCGGCGTACGACTCGCGGCGCGCGTTGCCGGTCACCGGCATCTTCATCAGGCGCGCGTTCAGCGAATCCTGGATGTAGCCCTTGAGAATGCCGTCCTCGATCAGCGTCGTGCACTGCGTCGGGTTGCCTTCGTCGTCGATATTGAGCGAGCCGCGGCGATTCGGCAGCGTGCCGTCGTCGACCACGGTGACGCCCTTGGCCGCCACGCGCTGGCCGATCTGGCCCGCGAACGCCGACGAACCCTTGCGGTTGAAGTCGCCTTCCAGACCGTGGCCGATGGCTTCGTGCAGCAGCACGCCGGGCCAGCCCGGCCCGAGCACGACGGTCATCGCGCCAGCCGGGGCCGGACGCGCTTCGAGGTTCACGAGCGCCGCGTGGACGGCGTCGTCGACGTACTTGCTGAGGATGTCGTCGGTGAAATAGCCGTAGTCGTAGCGGCCGCCGCCGCCGCCGCTGCCGACTTCGCGGCGGCCGTTCTGCTCGGCGATCACCGTGACCGAGACGCGCACGAGCGGGCGGATGTCGGCGGCGAGCGCGCCGTCGCTGCGCGCGACCAGCACCACGTCGTATTCGCCCGCGAGGCCGGCCATGACCTGGGTGATGCGCGGATCGCGTCCGCGCGCCATCTGCTCGATGCGTTCGAGCAGCTTCACTTTCTCGGTCGCTTCGAGCGAGCTCAGCGGGTCGGAGGGCAGGTACAGGTCGCGGCCCGCGATGCCCTTGAGCGACGACGCCACCTTGATCTTCTGCTTGCCGCCGCCCGCCTGCGCGATCGAGCGCGTGGCGATGGCGGCCTGGCGGATCGCCTCGGGCGAGAGGTCGTCGGAATAGGCGAACGCGGTGCGCTCGCCGGACACCGCGCGCACGCCGACGCCCTGGTCGATGCTGAAGCTGCCCGACTTCACGATGCCTTCTTCCAGGCTCCACGCTTCGCTGCGGGTGGTCTGGAAATAGAGGTCGGCGTAGTCGACGCGGTGCGTGAAGATCTCGCCGAGCGTGCGCGTGAGCACTGCCTCGTCGAGGCCGTAGGGCGTGAGGAGCAAGTCCTTCGCGGTCGCCAGATTGCGGATGCCGGGTTCGATGATGTTCATGCGCTCAGTGGGATCAATCGTTGAGTCTGTGAAGGAAGATTCGGGCGCGGTGCGCTCAATTCAAGTGGCGCGCCCGGGTTCGTCAGGAACAGTCGAGCACGCGATGCCGCCATGCGGGCAGACTCGCGCGCACGGCGGCGATACGGTCGAGGTCGAGGTCGCCGATCACCACGCCGGGGTGTTCGTCGAGCACGTCGACGATCTCGCCCCACGGGTCGATCAGCATGCTGTGGCCCCAGGTGCGCCGGCCGTTTTCGTGCGTGCCGCCCTGCGCCGCGGCGAGTACGTAGCACTGGTTCTCGATCGCGCGGGCGCGCAGCAGGATTTCCCAGTGCGCGCGGCCCGTGGTGTAAGTGAACGCCGACGGCACGACCATCAGCGCGCAGCCGTCCTGGCCGCCGGGGCTGCCCATGCGGCGGTACAGCTCGGGAAAGCGCAGATCGTAGCAGACCGACAGGCCCACGCGGCCGAACGGCGCCTCGAAGGTTTGCACCTCGGCGCCGGGACGGATCGTGCGCGCCTCGTCGAACGATTCGGCGCCTTTCTCGAAGTTGAACAGATGGATCTTGTCGTAACGCGCGCGCTCCGCGCCGCTCGGATCGAACACGAGCGTGGTGTTGAGCACGCGGGTTTCCTCGGGCGCCTTCAGCGGCAGCGTGCCGCCGATGATCCACACGCCGTGGCGCTTCGCGGCATCGGCGAGAAAACGCTGGATCGGGCCGTCGCCGTAAGCTTCGCGGATCGCGAGCTTGTCGGTGTCCTTGTGGCCCATGAAGCAGAAGTACTCTGGCAGCAGCACGAACTGCGCGCCTTGCGCGGCGGCGTCGGCGATCAGGCGTTCGGCTTCGGCGAGATTGCGCGCGGGGTCGGGCGTGCTGACCATCTGCAGCGCGGCGACGCGAAAATGCGTCGCGGGCGGCGCGGTTGGGGTGGACGTGGCGGCTTGCGTGGGAGATTCGCTCATCGGCGGCTCGTGAGTGGACGATGTTCGTTGCCGGCCCGTTCGGGCAGCCGCGCCAGGGAGGAGGGGTTCCGTGATCCGAACCTCAATGCGCCGCCGCCGGGACCTGCGCGTCCATCTTACCCTGATCGCCGTGCAGGCGCTCGACGTGGGGTTTGGCCCAGGAGCCCGTGATGGCGTAGTCGCGCGCGAACGCCGACTCGACCGTGTGCGAGAGCGCGATGTCGCCCACCAGCGCGGCGAGACCGAGGAACGGATTGATGATCGCGGCGACCACCACGCCCGCGCCCGCGCTGACCGTCGGCACCACGTGCACGCGCAGGTCCTGGGTTTCGTGCGCGAGATCGACGGTGCCCTGCATCTGCGCGCGGCCCGGCGCGGTGACGAGCTTGAAGTCGCCGGTACGGCCGATGCCGTTCTGGATCTGCCCCGTGCCCGTGACGCTCGTGAAGGGCAGGCCTTCGCCGATCACGTCGCGGAAGTCCATGCTCGCGAAGCGCGCGAGGCTTTGCAGGCTCAGCACGCCGAGCAGCTTGGCCACGCCCGGATCGACCTTGAGGATCTGACCGTGGCGCAGGTCGACTGCGAGATTGCCGTTGAGCGTCGGGAAGTCGATCTTCGTGGGGCCGCCGCGCCAGACCAGATTGCCGCTCAGCGTGCCTTCGCCGCTCTTGATCGCGTGCGCGACGCCCGCGCGTTCCAGCAGCTTGCCCGCGTCCTTGATGTCGACGTGGAAATCGAGCGCGGTGCGGCGCGGCGTCTGCGTGACGCCGCCCACGGTGTCGGCGGGCGCGGCTTCGTCGCCGATCGCGCGCCAGTTTTCGGTGGCCGTGAAGTGCGCGTCCGGGTTCAGGATGTCGAGCGTGTCGAGCTGCCAGACCGGCACGCCGTTCTCTTCGGAGTTGTGCGCGTTGATCTGCAGGCGGCCGAGGTCGCGGCCGCGCACGATCAACTGGTTCACCACGAGGTCGATCGACGGCATGTTCTGCGCGGGCTGCGAGACGGCCTGGCCGAGCAGGTCGTTCTCGGTCGCGGCGGGCACGACGAGGCGCGCGAGCCGCGCTTCGAGCGTGCCGGGCGAACCGGGCACCGCGCCCGGCTTCCACGAGACGTGGCCCGAGACCTGGTTCGAGGCGAGGTTGGCCTGCCATTCGTTGCCGCGCTCGCCGCTGCGCGAGGCGCCGACGATCACGTTTTCCCAGTGGCGCTTGAGCAGCGTGAGCGTGCCGACGTGAACCGCGAAGCGCGACGGCAGGTACTGCGCGAACGCGCCGCCGGGCGCGGGCGGCGCGGCGGCAACGTTTGCCGCGCTGGCCGGCATGGCGGCCGATGCGCTGGTTGCAGCGCTGGTTGCCGCGGTGCTTGCGCTATTGGCGGGAGCCGCAGCCGAAACCGCCGCGCCGCTCGCCGGATTCGCCACGGCGTTGGCCGCGCTGGTCGCGGCGGGGCTGGAGGCGCCGTTCGCCATCGCCGCCGCGGCCGCGTTGGCCGGGGCGCTGTCGCGCGCCGATTCTGCGCGATCGGCACGTTGCGCCGCCACCGCTGCCGCATTGCTCGCCGCCGCCTTGCCGCGCAGCTGCTGAACCACCATACGCCAGGCGTCGGCGTCGAACTCGGGCACATCGACGGCCGCCGTCACGCCTTCGGCGGGCAGGTCGGCGGGCTTGTTCATGCCGATTGCGCCGCGCACCACGTCCGGCACCGCGTGGCCCGGATTGCGGCGCAGCACGTAGCGCGCCGCGAGCGGGCCGAGCGTGAGTTCCGCGTGCTGATAGACCGAAGCGTCGGTGGCGCTGGCGACCGTGCCGGCGTCGTTGGCGTCGCCGGTGCCCGGCTGAAGCGAGAAGCGCAGCGGCATCTGCGTGCCGGCGCGCTTGCCGAACGGCGCGGGCAGGTCGATGGCGAGATCGGTGAGATCGGAACTCGCCTTCACGTCGGGCAGATGGCCGCGCGTGCCGTCCACCGAAAGCGAGTAGGGCGCCGCGCCCGAGAAGCGTTCGAGCACCGCCGCCGCCGTGCCGCGCAGATTGAGGCCGCGCGCCGCATCGACGGCCACGTTGCCCGCCACGTTCAGCTTGTAGCGGCCGTCCTCGCGCATCCCGCCATTCGCGCGCAGGTCGCCGCCGAGGAAGCGGCCCGTGAGGCGCTCGACTTCGGCGCTGCGGTTCGTGAAGTGCACCTTGCCGTTGAGCGCCGAGAGCGGCGGCACATTGTCGGCGGCCAGCGTGTTGTTCTCGAAGCCGATCGCGCCGGCCACCAGCACCTTTGGCATCGGCTTGCGCGGGATCGTGAGCTTGAGCGCGAGCGTGGCCGGCCCTTGCGCGCGCACCTTCGCGGGCGCGTGCTTCGACATCGCGCCGATCGAGCTGTTGTCGGCGTACGCGAGCAGGTCGGCGAGCGGGCCGCGCCCCGCGCCTTCGATCACGAGATCGGAGCCCTTGATGCCGAGTTCGTCGATGCGGCCGTTGACGTCGCGCAACACGAAGTTGCGGTAATGGCCGCGCGCCACGTCGAAGCGCAGCTGCTTTTCCTTGAGCGTGAACACGCCGTCGATGCCGTCGAACGCGGGCCACACGTTGGGCACGCCGTTGCGCATGGTCTTGGGCGGATACGGCGACGGGTCGAAGCGGCCGTCTTTGAACGGCGCGACGATGCGGAACTGGCCCGCGTCCGGGTCGCGCGAATAGGGGAATTTGGTGAGATCGCCGTGAATCTCGATGGTCGCGCCCTTCGAGATGCCCGCCTGGAGCCCGTGGCCCAGATAGATGCGCGTTTTCTCGCTGATGCTGGTGGGCAGATAGCGCGCGATGGCGTTGACCTTGGCCTCGTCGAAATGCGCGACGAGATCGAGCGCGCCGCGCCCGTGGCCCGGATTCGTGTAGTGCGCGGTCATCTTCGCGCGCGCGTCGGCGTTCTGCACGCCCAGCTCGCTCACGTCGACGACGAAAGCCTTGAGCTTGTCGCCCGGATTGCGTCTGGCGGCCACCGTCCACTTCGCGGTGCCGTACAGGCTGTCGAAGGTCAGGCGCGGATCGTCGAACACGCCCGGCAGCGTGACCGCCGACTTCGAGGCGTCGAGGCGGATGAAGCCGTGCGATTCGTCGGCGTCGATATGCCCCCAGAGATTCTCGAAGCCAGGCAGGCCCGCGCGCGGGTGATTGCGCGGCGTGAGGCCCGGACCCGGCTCCTGCGCCGCCACGCTGATGCCTTGCAGATCGCCCTTGAAGCGGTAGTGGAGGATCGGCTCCACCGGCGCCGAGCGCTGCTCGGTGGCCGCTTCGCCCGAGTCGGGCGCGCCGCGTTCGAGCGCGAGTTCGTAGTTGGCGACGAGCCCTTGCGGATTGAAGCGCACCAGCGCGTTCTGCACGCGGCCCGGCAGCGGCAGCGCGCGCATGAACTCGGCGAGGATGCCCAGATCGATGCGGTCGCCGCGCACGCTCACGAGCTGGCCCACTTGCCGCGATTGCTGGCGAAAGCGCGCATCGAGCGTGGTGAGCGCGAGCGTGCGCACGAGCGGCGTGCCGTCGTCGAGCGGCGGCTGGCCGAGTTCGGCGTGGAAGTCGTGCAGTTGCAGCGTGAAGTCGCCGGGCGCGAGGCCCATGCGCCAGTTGAAGCGCGCGACCGGCAGATCGAGACGCGGCTGCGTGGGCTTCACGCGCAGCGCGACGTTGCTGCCGCTGAGCACGCCGTCGGCGGACTGGATGCGGCCGTCTTCGAAGTGCGCCCAGATCGCGTTGTCGATGCGTCCTGCATAGGTCGTGATCGGCAGCGGAATGTAGCGCGCCAGTGTGGGCAGATCGACGGGACCGGTCGAAATGTAGGCGTTGCCGCTCCACGTGTTCGGCTTGCCCGCGGGCGCGAGGCGCGAGTGCTTGAACTGCGCGCGGAAGTCGAGCGGGCCGTGCAGCACCGTGCCCTCGGCGGGCGCCTGCAACGCGACGCGGTGATCGTAACCGTCGTTGAGAATCGCGAGGCGGATGTTCGAGAGCTTCAGTTCGGGCGCGTCGCGCGTGGCGTCGGTCCAGCGCAGCGTGCCGCCGCGCAGCACGATGGCCTGCTGGCGCATCAGCCAGGTCGTGAAGGTGGCGTTGCCGGTATGCGCGGTGGGTACGGGCACGCCCGCGACCGTCAGCGTGCCGTCGTCCTCGCGCGTGATCAGCACGTCGGGGCGCTCGACGATCATGCTGGAAAGCAGCGGCTCGAACAGCACGAGCGAGCGCCACGACACCGAGGCGGTCGCGTGCGGCACGTTCAGCGCGAGCTGGCCCTGGCGGTTGCGGATCGTGAGGTCGGCGACGTCGATGCCGGGCTGGAAGCCCGACCAGTGCGGCGAGAGCTTGCCGATGCGGAAATCGGCGTGAATCTTGTCGGAGACGAGCTTTTCGATGCGCGGACGGAAGTCGTCCACATGCGGCAGCACGATGTAGCGCAAGCCCAGCAGCAGCACCGACACGATGAAATACAGGACGAGCGCGATGCACGCCAGCACGCGCAGCGTGTGACGGAGGACCGGGTGGTGATGCTGGGAGCCCGCGTCTGCACTTTCCCGGCTGGCGTGTCCGGTGGGGTGCGGGCCGGCGGGGTCGTTACGCTCGGGCATGCTGCGGCGGGTGGGGTATGGTAGCGTTGCGTTCTGACGACGAAATGTATCACACAGGGCCGTATACAAGGCCATCCGGGGAAGCCGGGATGGCCCGTGGCGCGCGGGTTTCTACATGGCGGGCAGGGCGGTTGACAGGCGCTTCGGTGTCCGGCGCGACGCGGCGGGCGGAGCGTGCGAGCCCAGGCGCGGCGTCTGGTATCTGCAAGCCTTGCAACGGAACGTCACCGCCGGTCCTCGCGCGTGTCATCTTCGGCGCTGTGCGGTCCGCGCGTGTTGCGCGTGGGTTCCGCAAGCGTCCCGCGTATTGTCCGGTTCCCGTGCCGCTTTCATCGCGCGATCATCCACGTTTCTCTCCGCTTATTCCGCCGGGCCAGGCCTTCATGACTGACATTCCCCTTCTGAGTTCCAGTTATTCGCGCTATGCGGCGCGCGCTTATGCGGCCCGTCCCGGCCTCGAAGCCGAGGTCGAGGCGCTCGCCGCCGCGCCGATCACGCGCGAGCGTATCGTCGCGCGGCTCGACGCGCTGTGCGCGCAGGCCGGCGGCCGAGCGGTCGATCCAGCAAGCGCCGCACCTGCTTCGGCTTCCGGTTCGGTTCCTCTCGCGCTGACCGACGAACAGTTGAAGACCGCGCTGCGCCAGGTGCGCGTGGAAGTGATCTGCGCGGTGATGGAGCGCGATCTGGGCCAGGTCGCCGACGTCGCCGAAGTGACCGGCACCATGACCGATCTCGCCGAAGTCGCGATCGAGCGCGCGCTCGCGGTCGTGAGCGCCGATCTCGAAACCGTGTTCGGCGAGCCGCGCGGCCCGAACGGCGAAAAGCTCACGCTCGGCGTGGTCGGCATGGGCAAGCTCGGCGGGCGCGAGCTCAACGTGTCGTCGGATATCGACCTGATCTTCGTCTACGAGGACGACGGCGAAACCACCGGCGGCCAGCGCTCGCCGATCGCCACCCAGGACTACTTCACGCGCGTGGGCAAGCGGCTGATCGGCGCGCTGTCCGACGTGACCGCGGACGGCTTCGTGTTCCGCGTCGACATGCGGCTGCGGCCGAACGGCGACTCGGGACCGCTCGTGTGCAGCCTCGGCATGCTGGAGGAATATTTCTACGTGCAGGGCCGCGAGTGGGAGCGCTACGCGTGGATCAAGGGGCGGCTCGTCTCGGAGCGTGAGTCCGACAGCGCGCAGCGCCTCGCCACGCAGCTCGACTCCCTCGTGAAGCCCTTCGTCTATCGCCGCTACCTGGATTTCGGCGTGATCAGTGCGATCCGCTCGCTGCATTTGCAGATCCGCCAGGAAGCGCAGCGCCGCGCCATGATGCGCCCCGACAAGGCCGACGACATCAAGCTCGGGCGCGGCGGCATCCGCGAAATCGAATTCAGCGCCCAGGTGTTCCAGCTGATTCGCGGCGGTCAGGACGCGGGCTTTCGCGTGCGCCCGACGCTCGCCGTGCTCGGCTACGCGGCGGCGCGCGGCCTGATCGCGTCCGAGGTCTGCCACGACCTGACGCTCGCCTACAACTTCCTGCGCGAACTCGAACACCGCCTGCAATATCGCGACGACGCGCAGACGCACGCGATGCCCGTCGACGACGCCGAACGCGCGGCGCTCGCGAAATCGATGGGTTTCAGCGACTACGCCGCGCTGATGAGCGTGCTCGATGCGCACCGCGAAAAGGTCGAGCATCAGTTCGACCAGATCTTCTCGGACAAGGTCGGCGGCGAGAGCGGCTGCGGCGCGCCCGAGGACGGCGCGGCCGCGTGGGTGTGGAGCGGCGCGCTGGCCGAGGAAAGCGCGGACGGCGCCTTGCTCGAACGCCTCGCCGACCTCGGTATCGACGATCCGGCGCCGCTGCTCGCGCGCCTGCGCGGCCTGTGGACCTCGTCGCGCTACACGGGTCTGCCCGAAAAGAGCCGCGAGCGTTTCGACATCGTCGCGCAGCGCGCGCTCGACGCGGCGCGCACGCTGGAGCCGCGCGCGCGGCGCGGCGTCACGCTCGCGCGCATGTTCGACCTGCTCGAAGCCGTGATCCGGCGCGGCGCCTATCTCGCGCTGCTGACCGAATATCCCGATGCGCTCGACCGCGTGCTCAAGGTGCTCGGCGCGTCGCGCTGGGCGTCGGGCTATCTGATCCGCCATCCGCAACTGCTCGACGAACTGCTCGACGACGAAGCGATTTCGTCGCCGTTCGACTGGCCGGAATTCTCGCGTCTGCTGCGCGCGCGCCTCGCCGCCGCCACCGATGTCGAGCAGCAGATGGACCTGCTGCGCCACGCGCACCAGGCCGAGGTGTTCCGCATCCTGCTCAACGACCTGGCCGGGCGGCTCTCGGTCGAGCACGTGAGCGACCGCCTCTCGGAACTCGCCGACGCGGTGCTCGACGCGACCATCGACACCGTCTGGAAGCAGTTCGCGAAACGCCATCGCGAGGTGCCGCGCTTCGCGGCCATCGCGTACGGCAAGCTGGGCGGCAAGGAACTGGGCTACGCCTCGGACCTCGACATCATCTTTCTCTACGACGACGAGGACGAGCGCGCCGCCGAAATCTACGCGACCTTCGCGCGCCGCCTGATCACCTGGCTGACGACCGCGACGGGCGCGGGCACGCTGTTCGACATCGATCTGCGGCTGCGGCCGAACGGCGAATCGGGGCTGCTCGTCACCGATCTCGACGCGTTCCGCCGCTATCAGCTACGCGAAGGCGACGCCGCGAACACGGCGTGGGTGTGGGAGCATCAGGCGCTGACGCGCGCGCGCTTTTCGGCCGGCGACGCGGGGATCGGCAACGCCTTCGAGGCGATTCGCGTGCAGGTGCTCACCACGCCGCGCGACGACGCGCCGCTCGCGCAGGAGATCGTGGAGATGCGCCAGCGCGTCGAGGACGGGCATCCGAACCGCACCGAGCTGTTCGATCTGAAGCACGATCGCGGCGGCATGGTCGATATCGAGTTTCTCGTGCAGTACTGGGTGCTGCTGCACGCGGCGCAGGACCCGGAACTGATCCGCAATACCGGCAATATCGCGCTGCTGCGCGAGGTGTCGCGCTTCGGGCTGATGAGCGAGGAGGAGGCCGATACGATCGGCTCGGCGTACCGGCTGTATCGCAAGCTCCAGCATCAGATGCGGCTCGACGGCATGGAGACGGCGCGCGTGGACCCGGCGCGCGTCGAGCGCGAGCGCGAGACGGTGCTCGCGTTGTGGAAGCGGGTGTTTGGGGAGGGGTGAGGGATTGGCGCGGTTCAGGCTTTCAGTAGACGCCGCGCCAGCACGTCTTTCAAATCCCGCCGCGTGTCGACGATCAGGTCATACCCGCGACCACTTGACGGAAACCGGGCAGGCCGAGTTCTGCCAGCTCGGGCGGGGTCGATCCAGATTGCGGAAACTTCGCGAGCAGGGTGACGGCGTCTTCGATGCTCGCAAAGGTCGCGAGCCAGGTTTCATTGCCGAATTTCGTGCGCAAATAACGCCGCAAGTCCTGCAAGTCGTCCCGCGCGGAGCGCAGAAAGACGACGTTCATACGAGGCCGTCGTCCTTGTCCATTTGCTTCAGTTCGGCGAATACGTCGTCTGCCGCGATGACCTGGCCTGCTTCGATTTCCTTGCGACCCAAGGCTAGTAGCTTGAGCAGCGCGAGCGTCTGCTGCATGTCGTCGTACGACTGCGCATCTTGCACGATGACCTTGGGTTCGCCGCCCTCGGTGATGAGCAGCGGCTCGCGGCTTTGCGCAACCTCACGAACGATCTCGGCCGCATGATTTTCCAGGTAGCTGACGGGTTTGATCTGAGCAGGCTTCATGTCCACCTCGTTGCCCTCATTCGGAACGGATAACCGGACAAACTATAGGCCGGTTCGCGCGTGTCCGCCTTGCCGTATCCGGCATGCCGTGCCCGCGCCTCACGCCGCCAACATCTCCTTCGCATGCCGCCGCGTGGTCGCGGTGATCTCCAGCCCGCCGAGCATGCGCGCGACTTCCTCCACGCGGCCCGGCCTGTCGAGCGGCGTGACGACCGAAACCGTGCCGCCGTTGCCGTCGCCGGACTTCGACACCTGGAAGTGGTGATCGCCGCGCGCGGCCACTTGCGGCAAGTGCGTGACGCACAGCACCTGGCGCGCGTGCCCGAGCTGATGCAGCAGACGGCCGACCACTTCGGCCACGCCGCCGCCGATGCCCGTGTCCACTTCGTCGAAGATCAGCGTGGGCGTGGGGCTCGCGGCGCTCGCGATCACCGCGAGCGCGAGGCTGATACGCGCGAGTTCGCCGCCCGAGGCGATCTTCGCGAGCGGGCGCAGCGGCACGCCCGCGTGGCCCGCGACGCGGAATTCGATCTGCTCCAGACCGTGCTGGCCGCCGATCGGCTCGCCGTTCGAGCCGTTGCCGAGCGGCACCAGCGCGACGTCGAAGCTGCCGCCCGCCATCGACAATTCCTGCATGCCCTGCGTGACCGCCGCGCCGAGCGCGTGCGCGGCCTTGGCGCGCGCCTTCGAGAGCTGACGCGCTTCGGCGAGGTAGAGGTTCTGCGCCTTGTCCGCGGCGGCGCGCAGGCCGTCGAGGTCGGAGGCGGCGTCGAGCGCGGCGAGCTGCTGGCGGCGCGCCGCGTGCTCGTCGGGCAGCGACTCGGCCGGCAGGCGGAACTTGCGCGACGCCGAATGCAGCGCGTCCAGACGATGTTCCACCTGGGCGAGCCGATGCGGATCGAGGTCGAGACGCTGCGCGTAGTGCGAGAGCGAATACGACGCTTCCTGAAGCTGGATCGCGGCCGGTTCGAGCGCGGCGAGCGCGTCGTTGAGTTCGTTGTCGACTTCGGCGAGGTCGCGCAGCTTCGAGACGATCGAATTCAGATGCGAAATCATCGCGTCGTCGGATTCGGAAAGCGCCGCGAGCGCGCCTTGCACGCCGTCGATCAGATTCGCCGAATTCGAAAGCCGCGTGTGCTCCGCGTTCACTTCTTCCCACTCGCCCGGCTGCGGCGCGAGCTTGTCGAGTTCGGCGAGCTGCCACGCGAGGCGCTCGCGTTCCAGTTGCAGTTCGCGGTCGCGCGACATGGCGGTCTGCACGGCCAGGCGCGCATCGCGCGCGTCGCGCCACGTGCGCGTGACGGCGGCGGCGAGATCGGTCAGGCCCGCGTGCGTGTCGAACAGCTCGCGCTGCGCGTCGGGGCGCATCAGCAGTTGATGCGCGTGCTGGCCGTGAATATCGACGAGCCGCTCGCCCACATCGCGCAGTTGCGCGAGCGTGGCCGGCGTGCCGTTGATGAAGGCGCGCGAGCGGCCGTTACTGTCGACGACGCGGCGCAGCATGACGACGCGCTCGCCGTCGGGCAGCGCGAGCGCGTGCTCGTCGAGCCATTGCTGGATGTGCGGCGGCGTGTCGAATTCGGCGGTGATGTCGGCGCGGCTTTCGCCCGTGCGCACGACGCCCGCGTCGGCGCGCGCGCCGAGCGTCAGCGCGAGGGCGTCGATGAGAATCGACTTGCCGGCGCCCGTCTCGCCGGAGAACACGGAAAAACCGCTGTCGAATTCGAGGTCGAGCGCGGCGACGATCACGAAGTCGCGTATCGAAAGGTGGCGGAGCATGGCGTCTTGAGTCGGGCTGGCGTGCCGTTTATACAGTGTTGTGGCGGGGTGGCCGCGCTTAGTCCTGCGGGTCGTCCTGCAGCGACGGATGCTCGTTCCAGTGCAGCTTCTTGCGCAGCGTGCGGTAGTAGCTATAGCCGACCGGATGCAGGAAGGGCACGGTATGACGCGAGCGGCGCACTTCGATGACGTCGTTCAGCTCGACGGCCGTGAACGACTGCATGTCGAAATTCACGTTGACGTCGCGGCCCGCAACGATCTGGATGCTCACCTTGCAGTCGTCGGGCAGCACGATCGGGCGGTTCGAGAGCGCGTGCGGCGCGATCGGCACGAGCACGATGCCCTGCAGCTGCGGATGCAGGATCGGCCCCTGCGACGACAGCGCGTAAGCCGTCGAGCCCGTGGGCGTGGCGACGATCAGGCCGTCCGAGCGCTGGTTGTACATGAAGCGCCCGTCCACGTGCACGCGCAGCTCCGCCATGCCGGAGAAGCCGCTGCGGTTCACGACCACGTCGTTGAAGGCGAGCGCGTGATAGATCGGGTCGCCGTCGCGCGTGATGCGCGATTCGAGCAGCGAGCGCTCCTCGCGCTCGAAGCTGCCCGCGAGCAGTTGCGGCACGATCTCCTGCATGTCGGAGAACGGGATGTCGGTGATGAAACCGAGCCGCCCGTGGTTGATGCCGATGAGCGGCGTGCGGTAGGGCGCGAGCTGGCGGCCGATGCCGAGCATCGTGCCGTCGCCGCCGAGCACCACGGCCACGTCCGCGCGCGCGCCGATTTCGGCGGGCTGGAGCGCGGGATAGCCGCTGGCGCCGATTTCCTGGGCGGTCTGCGCTTCGAACACGACTTCGAAGCCGCGTTGCGAAATAGTCTGGGCGAGCGCCATCAGCGGCTCGCCGATGCCTTGCGTGTTACTGCGCCCGACGAGCGCAACCGTCTTGAACTGGCTCTGGATCTTCTGGATCTGCATGCCGCAATTACACCATAGTCAGGTCCCGAAAAGAACCTGGGAGCCAATACGGGCGGGGCAGCGGGCGAAAAAACACGCCTTCCGCGGCCATGCGCCCGTGCGCGCTTTTCTCGTGAAACGCGGCGCCTTTCTCGCAAAAGCTGGTGACGCGCCGATGACAGCCGTGCATTTCGCCCGATATGCCGCGCGCCGGGCGGCCCACGGACGCCCGGCCGCCCGCGTGCGTACTCGCCCCGAACCCGGCATTAGGCTAAAATTTTCAGTCATGTTAGATCCCCGCGCACAAACCCTCCTCAAGACGCTGATCGAGCGCTACATCGCCGAAGGTCAGCCGGTCGGCTCGCGCACGCTGTCGCGATTCTCCGGGCTGGAACTGAGCCCGGCGACCATCCGCAACGTGATGTCGGACCTGGAGGAGCTGGGGCTCGTCTCGAGTCCGCACACCTCGGCTGGCCGCGTGCCCACGCCGCGCGGCTACCGTTTGTTCGTCGACACCATGCTCACGGTGGAGCCCTCCGCCGACGAGGACGCCCTCACGCGCGCGGTGAAAACCACGCTGCGCCCCGGCGAGCCGCAGAAAGTGGTGGCGGCGGCGGCCAGCGTGCTCTCGAACCTCTCGCAGTTCGCGGGCGTGGTGCTGACGCCGCGCCGCAGCCACGTGTTCAAGCAGATCGAGTTCATGCGCCTGTCGGACAAGCGCATCCTGCTGATCATCGTGACGCCCGAAGGCGACGTGCAGAACCGCATCATGGCGACGCAGCGCGACTTCGCGCCTTCCGAGCTGATCGAAGCCTCCAATTACATCAACGCGCATTTCGCGGGCCTCTCGTTCGACGAGGTGCGCCGCCGGCTGCGCGAGGAAATCGACGCGCTGCGCGGCGACATGACCACGCTGATGCACGCGGCCGTGACCGCGAGCACCGAGGAATCCGACACCGGCGAGACCGTGCTCATCTCCGGCGAGCGCAACCTGCTCGAAGTGGCCGATCTGTCCTCGGACATGGCGCGGCTGCGCAAGCTGTTCGACGTGTTCGACCAGAAGACCAGCCTGCTGCAACTGCTGGACGTCTCCAGCCACGCGCAGGGCGTGCAGATCTTCATTGGCGGCGAGTCGCAACTCGTGCCGATCGAGGAAATGAGCGTGGTGACCGCGCCGTACGAAGTGAACGGCAAGATCGTGGGCACGCTCGGCGTGATCGGCCCGACGCGCATGGCCTACAACCGCGTGATTCCGATCGTGGACATCACCGCGCGGCTGCTTTCGCTCACGCTCAGCCAGAACTAGGGCAAAACCCGGCGCCTTGCAGGTCATGATCGGCGAAAGCGGGGCGGCGCGCCATTAGCCGAATGGCTAACGTTGCAGCGCGAGCGTTGCGGCGCCGCTGCGTTGCCCAGCCCACACCCGCTGCAAGTTCATCGCACCCGCACCGCCTGGCCCACCGTAAGCCGCCCGCTATAATGATCCCTTGTGCAACCGTTGCTGCGCTGCTCGCGCGGCGTCCCTGATCGCCTATGCGTTTCGACCTCGAGCGGCCCCTGCAATCCGCTGTCGCGCATCGCGTTGCGGTGCTGCTCATCAATCTCGGCACGCCCGACGCGCCCACGCCGCGCGCCGTGCGCCGCTATCTCGCGCAGTTTCTCTCCGACCCGCGCGTGGTCGAGATCCCCGCGCCGATCTGGCAGGTGATCCTGCGCGCGCTGATCCTGCCGCTGCGCGGACGCTCGTCGGCGAAAAAATACGCGGCCGTCTGGACGCCCGAAGGCTCGCCGCTGCGCGTGCACACGCAGAAGCAGACCGACGCGCTGCGTCATCTGCTGCAAATCAACGACTACACCGTGATCGTCGATTACGCGATGCGTTACGGCACGCCCGATATTCCGGCGATGCTCAATCAGCTCAAGCTCGCGGGCGCCGAACGCATCCTGCTGGTGCCGATGTATCCGCAGTATTCGGCCTCGACCACGGCCACCGCCTTCGACGCCGCGTTTGCTGCACTGCGGCGTATGCGCAATCAGCCCGAGATCCGCACGCTGCGCGGCTATCACGACCATCCGGCCTATATCGCCGCGCTGGCTGCGCAGGTACATCACTACTGGAACGCGCACGGCAGGCCCGATTTCGCGGCCGGGGATCGTCTCGTGCTCAGCTTTCACGGCGTGCCGAGCCGCACGCTCGATCTCGGCGACCCGTATCACGAGCAATGCCAGCAGACCGCGTCGCTGCTGATGCACGCGCTGGAACTCACGTCGGTCGAGTGCCGCGTCACGTTCCAGTCGCGTTTCGGGCGCGCGCAGTGGCTCCAGCCTTACACGGCGCCCACGCTCAAGGAACTGGGCGAAGCGGGCGTGCGGCGCGCGGACGTGTTCTGTCCGGGTTTCACGGCCGACTGCCTGGAAACCATCGAGGAAATCGGCATGGAAGTGCGCGACGAATTCCTGCACGGCGGCGGCAAGGAGTTCCACCGTATTCCGTGCCTGAACGACTCGCGCGCGTGGATCGCGGCGCTTGGCGAAATCGTGGCGCAGAACCTGCAAGGCTGGCCCGTGCAGGCGGCGACCGCGCACACCGGCGCGGCGGGCGCAGTGGCGTGAGGCCGCTGAACTGCGCGCGGGTCGCTTAATCAGGACGCAACGTATGAACTACAAAATCTCGACCGAACCGGGCGCGCGCCTGCGCATCGATAAGTGGCTCTGGGCCGCGCGCTTTTTCAAGACGCGCTCGCTGGCCACGGACGCGGTCGGCAAAGGGCGCGTGCGTATCGGCGGCGAGGCGGTGAAGGCGTCGAAGGACGTGCGCGTGGGCGACCGCGTCGAATTCGAGATCGATCACGTGGTCTGGGAAGTGGATGTGCTGGGCATTTGCGACGTGCGCGGCCCGGCCAGCATCGCGCAGACGCTCTATGCGGAAACCGAAGCCGCGCGCGCCCGGCGCGCCGCGGAACAGGAGCGGCGCCGGCTCTTTCGCGAACCGGCAGCCGTGTTGCAGGGCAGGCCGACCAAGCGCGACCGCCGCACTATCGACAAACTTTCGCGTGAGGATTGAAAAGCGCTTCCATCGTGGCGTGGACGCCACCGTATTCGGTGGTGTTCTCGTTCACGGCGCCGGACATGCAGATGGTCGTGGTTCCGGCAATGAGTACCAGAGCGACCACCGATATGGCAAAGGTCAGTTTCACGGTACCCCCAGGGGATCGCGCCAAAACGGCCAGGCAGACCCGGTTTCGGGTCCAATCGGTGCGGTGCGTGACTCAGGGTATACGTGTGATGAGCAGCACCTGTTCCTGAGTGTAGGTCAGGCGCGCGGCGCACTCAATTTCATTTCTTCCGCACTGCGGTAATGATTGTAACGGGTGGTTTCTGCGGTTTGACCCTTGTATAAAAAACCGCTGAAAAGCCCTTGAAACAAGCGATCCGGCACCCATGTGCTGTCGCAATGTACGAAGCATCTGTCGCGCCGGCGCAACGGCGGCGGGAGCGGCGGAAAAACGGCCCGCGCGGGCCGGTGCTTTGTGTCCCTTTTTACTATTCAACGACGTTCAGCGACATGGAAAACACGCAAGAGAACCCGACGAGCCAGAACCCCACGCCCGCGGACGAGGCGTCCCAAGCCGCGGCGCAGCCGCAGGCCGAAGCCGGCCAGGCCGAGCAAGGCGGCGTGGACGCCGCGCTTGCCGAGGCGCAAGCGAAGGTCGCCGAGCTGCAGGACGCCTTCATCCGCGCCAAGGCCGAGACGGAAAACGTCCGCCGCCGCGCGCAGGAAGACGTCACCAAGGCGCACAAGTTCGCCATCGAAAACTTCGCCGAGCACCTGCTGCCGGTGGTCGACAGCCTCGAAGCCGCGCTCGCGCACGGCTCGGACGACCTCGCGAAGGTCAACGAAGGCGTCGAGCTCACGCTCAAGCAACTGAGCGGCGCGCTCGAGAAGGGCAAGGTCCTCGCGATCAACCCGGTCGGCGAGAAGTTCGATCCGCACCGCCATCAGGCTATCTCGATGGTGCCGTCGGAGCAGGAAGCCAACACCGTCGTCAGCGTGCTGCAAAAGGGCTATGTGATCGCCGACCGCGTGCTGCGTCCGGCGCTCGTCACGGTTTCACAGCCGAAGTAAGCGGGCGAAACAAGCGGTGTAAATGGCGCGCGCCGCGCAGCGTCGGCGCTCAGACTGAAGACGCGGCGTCGCGCAGCCGTAATCCGCATTAGCGCAGTGGCGCTTTCCAGCGGCCTTGCGGTCGTTTCGTAAGGCGTTAGAAAGCGAAGGTGGCGCTTTTTCCAAAACATCGCGAAAATGCGCCGCCGATTGAAAAAAATTAACGGACGCATAGCCCAAAGCTCTTGAAAAGCGCCAACTCGGCACTTATTTGGGCAGCAGTTCTGAATTGAAGTGGACGCCAGCCGCGATCACGCGGATTGCAACCTTGTTGAAACCGCGTCGAAAACCGCGCAAGCGGCGTCCGCGCAGCGATCAAAATTGGAGATTTGACAAAAATGGGCAAAATTATTGGTATTGACCTCGGCACCACGAACTCGTGCGTGGCGCTGATGGAAGGCAATCAGGTCAAGGTGATCGAGAATTCCGAAGGCGCCCGTACGACGCCGTCGATCATCGCCTACATGGACGACAACGAAGTCCTGGTCGGCGCGCCGGCCAAGCGCCAGTCGGTCACGAACCCGCGCAACACGCTTTACGCGGTCAAGCGCCTGATCGGCCGCCGCTTCGACGAGAAGGAAGTGCAGAAGGACATCAACCTGATGCCCTACAAGATCGTCAAGCACGACAACGGCGACGCATGGGTCGAAGCGCATGGCCAGAACCTGGCGCCGTCGCAGGTTTCCGCAGAAGTCCTGCGCAAGATGAAGAAGACCGCTGAAGACTACCTCGGCGAGCCGGTCACCGAAGCCGTGATCACGGTTCCCGCGTACTTCAACGACAGCCAGCGTCAGGCGACCAAGGACGCCGGCCGCATCGCCGGTCTGGAAGTCAAGCGCATCATCAACGAACCGACGGCAGCCGCGCTCGCGTTCGGTCTGGACAAGGCCGAAAAGGGCGACCGCAAGATCGCCGTGTTCGACCTCGGCGGCGGCACGTTCGACATCTCGATCATCGAAATCGCCGACGTTGACGGCGAAATGCAGTTCGAAGTGCTCTCGACGAACGGCGACACGTTCCTCGGCGGCGAAGACTTCGACCAGCGCATCATCGATTACATCATCGGCGAGTTCAAGAAGGAGCAGGGCGTCGACCTCTCGAAGGACGTGCTCGCGCTGCAACGCCTGAAGGAAGCCGCTGAAAAGGCCAAGATCGAACTCTCGTCGGGCCAGCAGACCGAAATCAACCTGCCGTACATCACGGCGGACGCCTCGGGTCCGAAGCACTTGAACCTGAAGATCACGCGCGCCAAGCTGGAAGCGCTGGTCGAAGACCTGATCGAGCGCACCATGGAGCCGTGCCGCGTCGCGATCAAGGACGCAGGCGTGAAGGTCGGCGACATCGACGACGTGATTCTCGTCGGCGGCCAGACGCGTATGCCGAAGGTGCAGGAAAAGGTGAAGGAGTTCTTCGGCAAGGATCCGCGCCGTGACGTGAACCCGGACGAAGCCGTGGCCGTGGGCGCCGCGATTCAAGGTCAGGTTCTGTCGGGCGACCGCAAGGACGTGCTGCTGCTCGACGTCACCCCGCTCTCGCTCGGTATCGAGACGCTCGGCGGCGTGATGACGAAGATGATCAACAAGAACACCACGATCCCGACCAAGCACGCTCAGGTCTACTCGACGGCGGACGACAGCCAGTCGGCCGTGACGATCAAGGTGTTCCAGGGCGAACGCGAAATGGCAGCGGGCAACAAGCTGCTGGGCGAGTTCAACCTCGAAGGCATTCCGCCCGCACCGCGCGGCGTGCCGCAGATCGAAGTGAGCTTCGACATCGACGCGAACGGCATTCTGCACGTGGGCGCGAAGGACAAGGCGACCGGCAAGGAAAACCGCATCACCATCAAGGCGAACTCGGGCCTGTCGGAAGCCGAAATCGAAAAGATGGTGAAGGACGCCGAAGCGAACGCGGAAGAAGATCACCGTCTGCGTGAGCTGGCCGACGCGCGCAACCAGGGCGACGCGCTGGTTCACAGCACGAAGAAGGCCGTGGCCGAGTACGGCGACAAGATCGACGCTTCCGAAAAGGAAAAGATCGAAGCCGCGCTGAAGGAACTCGAAGACACGCTGAAGGATTCGTCGGCTGACAAGGCCACGATCGAGGCGAAGGTCGAGACGCTGTCGACGGCATCGCAGAAGCTCGGCGAAAAGATGTACGCCGACATGCAGGCGCAGCAAGCCGGTGCGGCAGCGGGCGCAGGCGCCGAAGCCGGTGCCGAGCAGGCCGCGAAGAACGACGCCGACGACGTGGTCGACGCCGAGTTCAAGGAAGTCAAGAAGGACTAAGCCGGTTCGAACGGGCCGCCGCCCCCGGGTGGCGGCTTGAATGAATACCGGAGCACGGCCGCATCGGTTACGATGCGCGTCAGCATTGCAGCGCCTGGCGAGCCTTCCGGCTCTCCGGGCACATTTGTTTTATGGAGGCCGTTCTGTAACAGGGGCTGCGCGGGCGCGAAAAGCGCCGGCGCGGGGCGTGAAAGGAACGGCTAACGGGTCACGAGATCCAGCATTCAAGAGGAGCCGGCGTGCGCTGCAAAGCGTCAGGCCGGCGTTGAACCGATATGGCGAAACGGGATTACTACGAGGTTCTGGGCGTCGCGAAGAACGCGAGCGACGACGAAATCAAGAAGGCGTATCGCAAGCTCGCGATGAAGTATCACCCCGACCGCAATCCGGACAACAAGGATGCGGAAGAGCATTTCAAGGAGGTCAAAGAGGCCTACGAAATGCTGTCGGACTCGCAAAAGCGCGCGGCATACGACCAGTACGGCCATGCGGGCGTCGATCCCAACATGGGCGGCGCGGGCGCGCAGGGCTTCGGCGGTTTCGCCGACGCCTTCGGCGATATTTTCGGCGACATCTTCGGCCAGGCCGCCGGTCAGCGCGGCGGCCGCAGCGGCCCGCAGGTGTATCGCGGCGCGGACCTGCGCTACAGCATGGAAATCACGCTGGAGCAGGCGGCGCACGGCTACGAGACGCAAATCCGCGTGCCGGGCTGGAGCGGCTGCGAGGTCTGCCACGGCTCGGGCGCGAAGCCGGGCACCAAGCCCGAAACCTGCCCGACCTGCCACGGCTCTGGCCAGGTGCGCATGTCGCAGGGCTTCTTCAGCATCCAGCAGACCTGCCCGAAGTGCCACGGCACAGGTTCCTACATTCCCGAACCCTGCACGGCCTGCCACGGCGCGGGCAAGGTGAAGGAAACCAAGACGCTCGAAGTGAAGATTCCGGCGGGCATCGACGACGGCATGCGCATCCGCTCGGCCGGCAACGGCGAGCCGGGCATCAACGGCGGTCCGTCGGGCGACCTGTATGTGGAAATCCACATCAAGCAGCACGCGGTGTTCGAGCGTGACGGCGACGACCTGCATTGCCAGATGCCGATTCCGTTCACCACGGCGGCGCTCGGCGGCGAGATCGAAGTCCCCACGCTGGCGGGCCGCGCGACCTTCACGGTCCCGGAAGGCACGCAGTCGGGCAAGACGTTCCGTCTGCGCGGCAAGGGCATCAAGGGTCTGCGTTCGAGCATCGCGGGCGATCTGTACGTGCACGTGCAGGTCGAAACGCCGGTCAAGCTCACCGACAATCAGCGCGATCTGCTCCAGCAGTTCGAGAAGTCGCTCGTGGAAGGCGGTTCGCGCCACAGCCCGCAGAGCAAGAGCTGGTTCGACCGCGTGAAGAGTTTCTTCGACTGATGCGCGTTCGCCCGCGCATTGCGGTGTATCGATGCAGTAGCAGGTAGCAAGTCCATGGCAGTCAATCCTGGCGGCGCGGTCTTCGCGCTGCTCGACGACGGCGACTCGACGGCCACGCGCCGTTCGAGCCGTCTCTACACGGGGTTCGTGCGCGAAGTCGCGTGCGAACGCGCGGCGGATCTCGACGCGGCCTGCGCCCAGGTGCAGGCCGACCAGCGCGCGGGGCTCCACGCGCTCGTGATCGGCGACTACGAATTCGGGCGCGCGCTCGAATTCGCGAAGCACGACGCGGCGCTGTCGCCGGCCTCGTCCGCGTCCGACGAATCCCACGTTTCAGAAACGCAGCACGGCCACGCCGCGCTGCGTTTTTTATTGTTCGCGCACTGCGAAAAGCTCTCGCGCGAGGAAGCCGACGCCTGGCTCGCCGCGCGCGAAGGCAGCGAGTCGCCCGCGCCCGCCGGTATCGCGGCGGTGACGATGGGCGTCGATCGCGAGCGCTTCGAGCACGACATCCATGCCGTGCAGGACGCCTTGCGCATCGGCGACTCGTATCAGATCAACTACACGTACCGGCTCGATTTCGAGACGTTCGGCGCGCCGGTCGCGCTGTATCGCCGTCTGCGCGAGCGTCAGCGCGTGCGTTATGGCGCGCTGATCGCGCTGCCCGGCGACCGCTGGGTGCTCTCGTGCTCGCCGGAACTGTTCGTCGAAAAGCACGGCGAGACCTTGCGTGCGAAACCGATGAAGGGCACCGCCGCGCGTGACGCCGATACGGCGCGCGATGCCGCCGCCGCGCAATTCCTCGCGAACGATCCGAAGAATCGCGCCGAAAACGTGATGATCGTCGATCTCCTGCGCAACGATCTGTCGCGCGTGGCGCAGACGGGCTCGGTGCGCGTGCCGGCGTTGTTCAGCGTCGAGCCGTATGCGTCGGTCTGGCAGATGACCTCGACGGTCGAGGCGACCGTGCGCGCGGGCACCACGTTCGCCGACGCGATGCGCGCGCTGTTCCCATGCGGCTCGATCACGGGCGCGCCCAAGCATCGCACGATGGAGCTGATCGAGGCGCTGGAGCACGGGCCGCGCCGGCTGTACACGGGCACGATCGGCTGGCTCGACGCCGCGCCGGAAGGCGAGGCATGCGGCGACTTTTGTCTCTCGGTCGTGATCCGCACGCTGACGCTCGAAGCGGCGCAAGCCGAACAAACCGGCGATATCGCGCCGATGCGCCGCGGCCAGATGGGAGTGGGCGCGGGCATCGTGCTCGACAGCGTGGCCGCCGACGAATACGAGGAGTGCCGCTTGAAAGCGCGTTTCCTGACTCAGGCCGATCCCGGCCTCGAACTGTTCGAGACGATGTACGCGACGCGCGCAGAAGGCGTGCGTCACCTCGACCGTCATCTCGCACGGCTCGCGGCGAGCGCTGCGTGGCTCGGTTTTCCGTGCGACGTCGAGGCGCTGCGTGCGCGTCTGAGCGAGACCTGCGCGGCGTTCGGCGACGAACACGCGCCGCATCGCGTGCGCGTGGCGCTCGGCAAGCACGGCGAGTTCGCGCTGACGAGCGCGCCGCTTGCGCCGTTGGCGCAGGACACCGTCGGCGTGCTGCTCGCCCCGGATCACGGCTACGCGCCGGTCGCATCCGCCGACGCGCTGTTGCTGCGCAAATCCACGCGCCGCGCCGACTTCGACCGTGCGTGGCGCGAGGCGGAGGCGCAGGGCGGCTTCGACATGCTGTTCTTCAACGAACGCGGCGAACTGACCGAAGGCGGGCGCTCGAACGTGTTCGTGAAGCTCGAAGGCCAGTGGTTCACGCCGCCGCTCGCGTCGGGGCTGCTGCCGGGCGTGATGCGCGGCGCGCTGCTCGACGACGCGGCGTTCGGCGCACAGGAGCGCGTGCTCACGCGCGACGACGTGCTCAACGCCGAAGCGCTGCTGCTCACCAACGCGCTGCGTGGCGCAGTGCCCGCGCGCTTGATCCGCTGAACCGGACGGCGCAGCACAGGCGCGCGACAGATTTCGCGCGCCTCGGTTAGCCTGCTAGCTGCCTGGCCCCGGCGGGGCCGCGGAGGACGGCGGCATGGCAGCACCTTCCCTTTTGAGCATGCAGGACGAGAGCGCCGTGCTGCGCTTCTCGATCGCCACCACGCTGCTGATCGCCACGGGCGGCGTGCTGTTCGGCCTCTTTTCCGGCTCCTTCTCGATCATCTTCGACGGCGTCTACTCGCTCGTCGACGCCAGCATGAGCGCGCTCGCGCTCGCCGTCGTCCGCCTGATCACGTCGCACGCGGTCGACGTCGATCTGCCGCGCAAATGGCGCGAGCGCTTCACGATGGGTTTCTGGCATCTCGAACCGATGGTGCTCGCGCTGAACGGCACGCTGCTCGTCGCGGTCACGGTCTATGCGCTGATCAACGCGATCACGAGCCTGCTGGGCGGTGGCCACGCGCTGCGTTTCGGTCCGGCGCTGCTCTACGCGGCGCTGACTGTGAGTGTCTGCGCCACGATGGCCGTGCTGGAGTTGCGCGCGAACCGGCGCATCCGCTCGGACTTCCTGCGGCTCGATATCAAGTCGTGGATCATGTCGGGCGGCATCACGGCCGCGCTGCTGATCGCGTTCGGCGCGGGCTACGCGATCGAGGGCACGGCGTGGGCGCGCTACGCGCCGTATATCGATCCCGCGGCGCTGGCGTTCGTCTGCGTGGTCATCATGCCGATTCCGCTCGCGGAGATCCGCCAGGCTCTGCTCGATATGCTGCTCGTGGCGCCCGCCGACCTCAAGGCGCAAGTCGATGCGATCGCCGTGAAGTTCGTCGAGCGCTACGCGTTCCAGTACCACCGCGCCTATGTGGCGAAGGTCGGGCGCTCGCGCGAAATCGAGTTGTATTTCGTGGTGTCGCCCGAGATGCCCGCGAAGCGGCTGGCCGAATGGGATGCGATCCGCGATGAGATCGGCCGGGCCATCGGCGGCGACGAGGCGCACCGCTGGCTGACGATCCTGTTCACCTGCGACCCGGAATGGGCGGAATGAAGCGGGAGGATGAAGCGGAGGAGTGAGCGCGGGCCGCGTTGGTTCGCGTCGGCCCGCGCGTGCAGCGGAATCAGAAAACGTGTTCGGGACCGGGGAACGAGCCGTCCTTCACGGCCTTCACGTAGGCGCGCACGGCCGATTCGATATCGGGCTGGCCCGCCATGAAATCCTTCACGAAACGCGGACGCTTGCCGGGGAAAATGCCCAGCATGTCGTGCAGCACCAGCACCTGACCCGAGCACTCGACGCCCGCGCCGATGCCGATCGTCGGAATGCGCAACTGCTTCGTGACTTCCGTGCCGAGCGCCGCCGGCACCGCCTCGATCACCACGAGCTGCGCGCCTGCGTCCTGCAGCGCGAGCGCGTCGCGGATCAGCTGGGTCGCGCCCGCATCGCTCTTGCCCTGTACCTTGAAGCCGCCGAACGCGTGCACCGACTGCGGCGTGAGACCGATGTGCGCGCACACCGGCACCGCGCGCTCGACCAGCATCTTGACGGTGGGCGCGAGCCATTCGCCGCCTTCGATCTTCACCATCTGCGCGCCCGCGCGCATCAGCTTGACCGAGTTTGCGAAGGCGTCTTCCGGCGTGCCGAACGTGCCGAACGGCAGATCGGCGACGATCAGCGCCTTGGGCTGCGCGCGCGCGACCGAGGCCGTGTGATAGGCGATGTCGTCGATGGTGACGGGCAGCGTGGTCGTGTGGCCCTGGAGCACGTTGCCGAGCGAGTCGCCGATCAGCACGGAATCGACGCCCGCGCGGTCGCACAGCGCCGAGAAGCTCGCGTCGTAGCAGGTCAGCATGGCGATGCGCTCGCCCGCGTCGCGCATGGCCTGGAGTTTGGGCACGGTGACCGCGCTGCGGCTCGTTTCCTGCAGGTAAGTCATGGGCAATCCGTTAGGGAAATAGAGAAAGCAGAGAGGAACACGCCGCTTACAGCGACGTGCCCTTGACGAAGGATTCCTTGCGGCCGCGCATGGTTTCGATACGTTCGGCGATCAGCGCAAGGTCCGCATCGGAGTCGAGCGGGTGCAGATTTTCGACGCCGACGGTCAGCACCGGCGCACGGTCGTAATGATAGAAAAATTCGTTGTAGCTGTCGCAAAGGCCACGCAGGAACGCATCGGAAATGTGCTGTTCCGCCGCCACGGCGCGCTTCTGGATGCGCGCGTAGAGCGCTTCCGGGCTCGCCTGCAAGTAGACGACGAGGTCGGGCGCGGGCGCCTGCGCGGGCAGCCGTTCGGCCAGCGCGCGATAGAGCGGCAGCTCGTCTTCGGTGAGCGTGAGGCGCGCGAACACGTCGTTGCGCTCGGCGAGGAAGTTGGTCACGAACGGCGCACCGGCGGCGCGGTGCGCGGCCACTTCGTGCGAGAGGCGCTCGCGCTGGAGCGCCACCGAGAGCTGCGCGGCCAGCGCGTGCTGCGAGGCGTCGCGCCAGAAGCGTTCGAGAAAGGGATTGCCGGCGTGCGACTCGAACAGGGTCTGCATCGACCAGCGTTCGGCCAGACGCGTCGCGAGCGCGGTCTTGCCCGCGCCGATCGGCCCTTCGATGGCGATGTACTGGAGCGCCGGACGGGCCGCGCGCGCGGTGACGACGGGTAAAGGTGTGCTCATCCGCAGCGGCCCGTGCGCGTGCCGTCGGCGGGCGCCGTAGCGCCGCTTGATGCACCGGTTGATCCACCGCTTGATGCACCGTTCGACGCGCTGTTCGCCGTGTCGGGCGCGGCCTGCGGCGGCACGCCGAGACACTGGCACAGCGGCTTCATCTTCTCGATACGCTGGTCGGCCACGCCCGGCAGGAAGTCGCTCACGCGGCCCTGGCCGGGGATATCGAGTTCGGGATCGACCTCGGCGAGCGGCGCGAGCACGAACGCGCGCACGGTCATGCGCGGGTGCGGCACCACGAGATCGGGTTCGTCGATGATCTCGCCGCCGTAAAGCAGGATGTCGATGTCGAGCGTGCGCGGCGCGTTGCGAAAGGGGCGTTCGCGGCCGAAATGATGCTCGACGCGATGACACAGGCCGAGCAGCTCGCGCACGGCGAGCCGCGTGTCGAGCTTCACGACGCAGTTGAAATAGTCGTCACCGCCCGCGTCGATGGGCGCGGTGCGGTACAGACTCGATTTCGCGAGCACGGTGATGGAGTGCTGTTGCGCAAGGCACACCACCGTGTCTTTGAGGGTCTGGCGCGCATCCCCCAGATTCGCGCCGATTCCCAGCCAGGCAACCGTCATGGCTTCACTTCCGACTATCGTTGCGGTTGACGATGGACCATACCGCACTTTGCCGCGCCTTGCATGGCGTCAGTCCTCGTGCGGGTTGCCGTCGTCGCCGAACGAGCCATCCGCGTCGGCGCTTTCGGCGCCCACCGCGGCTTCGCCCGTCTTGCGTTTCGCACCGCCGCGACGGCGGCGCTTGCGCGGCGAACGCTCTTTCGTGCCGCCCTGCGAGAGCAGGGTTTCGCGCGCGGTCGGGTCGCCGCTGATGAAATCGGTCCACCATTGGCCGATTTCGGCGTCGAGTTCACCCGATTCGCAGCGCAGCAGCAGGAAATCGTACCCGGCGCGGAAACGCGGATGCTCAAGCAGCTTGATCGCGCTGCGGCCGCGCTTTTCGAGGCGCAGTTGCAGACCCCAGATTTCGCGCATATCCGACGAGAAGCGGCGATGGATCGCCAGTTTCTCCGTTTGCGCGTCGATCACGTCGTCCATCGCGCGATGCAGCGCCGGCACCGGGAATTCGCCCTCGGCCGTGTATTGCTGCAGACGTTGCTGAACGTCGTGCCAGAGCAGCGTGGCGAACAGGAAGCCCGGCGACACCGGCTTGCCCGCACGCACGCGCGCGTCGGTGCTGGAGAGCGCGAGCGAGATGAAGCGCTCGCCCTGCGGCTGTTCGAGCACCACGTCAAGCAGCGGCAGCAGGCCGTGATGCAGGCCTTCCTTGCGCAGCCACTTGAGGCATTCGAGCGCGTGGCCCGAAAGCAGCAGCTTGAGCATTTCGTCGAACAGACGCGCCGCGGGCACGTTGTTGATGAGGTCGGCGAGTTCCTGGATCGGGCCGCGCGTGTCGGCTTCGATATCGAAGCCGAGCTTGGCCGCGAAACGCACCACGCGCAGCATGCGCACCGGATCTTCGCGATAACGCGTGGCCGGGTCGCCGATCATGCGCAACAGACGCGCGCGCATGTCGGCCATGCCGTTGTGGTAGTCCAGCACGGTTTGCGTGGCCGGATCGTAGTACATCGCGTTGATCGTGAAGTCGCGGCGCGTGGCGTCCTCGTGCTGCTCGCCCCAGACGTTGTCGCGCAGCACGCGGCCGCTCGCGTCGACGTGGTGGGTTTTGCGGTCGAGTTCGTCGCGGCGCATACGTTTGGCCGGCGCCGCCGATTCGACGGGCGGAGGCGGCGCATCGACGAGCGCGCGGAACGTCGAGACTTCGATGATTTCCTGGCCGAACTGCACGTGCACGATCTGGAAGCGGCGGCCGATGATGCGCGCGCGGCGGAACAGCTTCTGCACCTGGTCGGGCGTGGCGTCGGTGGCGACGTCGAAGTCCTTGGGCGCGACGCCGAGCAGCAGGTCGCGCACCGCGCCGCCGACGATGAACGCGCGAAAACCGGCTTGCTGCAGGCCTTCGGTCACACGCACGGCGTTACGGGAGATCAGCGACGGATTGATGCCATGCACGTCGGCCGAGAGGATCACGGGCGAGATCGGCTCGACCGCGCCCTTGGCGGCGCGCGGCTTCGAGAGCGTAGCGCGCGTGCCGGTCTTCGCGGCGGCCTTGCGGCGCGTGCGGGGCGCGCCTTCGTCGTCGGATGCGGAGGGGGCGGACTGATGGGCTGCGGCTTGCGCGCCTGCGTCGTCTTGTTCGGCGGCGTTGTCGTCCTGGCCGAACAGCTTGCGGATGAATTTCTTGATCACGATGCCTGGAACAAATCGAGGATGCGCCAGCCCTTTTGTTGCGCGTGAGCGCGCAGGGTGTCGTCGGGGTTGGTCGCGATCGGGTCGGTGACCTTTTCGAGCAGCGGGATGTCGTTGTGCGAGTCGCTATAGAAGTAGCTGTGCTCGAAGTCCGACCACGTTTTGCCGAGCGAGGCGAGCCACGCTTCGACGCGCACGATCTTGCCTTCACGGTAGCTCGGCGTGCCCGTCGGGCGGCCCGTGAAAACCGAGGCCGGATGGCCGTCGACGGTTTCGACCTCGCAGCCGATCAGCTTGTCCACGCCGAACGCCTCGGCGATGGGCGCCGTGATGAACTCGTTGGTGGCCGTGACCACGCAGCACAGATCGCCGGCTTCCTTGTGCTCGCGCACCAGTTCCAGCGCGGCCGGCAGGATGGCCGGATGGATGACCTCGTGCATGAACTGGTCGTGCCATTCCTTGAGCTGCGCGCGCGAGTACTTCGCGAGCGGCGTGAGCATGGCGACGAGGTAAGCGTGGATGTCGAGCTTGCCGGCCTTGTAGTCGGCGTAGAAGCGGTCGTTCTGCTCAGCGAAGCTGGTGGCGTCCACGATGCCGAGCTTCACCATGAAGCGGCCCCATTCGTGGTCGCTGTCGGTGGGGATCAGCGTGTGATCGAGATCGAAAAGTGCGAGATTAGCCATGGGCGCTCATTTTACTTGAAGCGGGTGAAGCCGTTGCCCGCGCCCGCGTTGGGCGGCGAGCCGGGGCGCTCGGGGGCTTGCGGATTGTTCGGGTCTTGCGGGTCTTGCTGGCCTTGCGGCGCTTGGGGCGCGTTCGGGTCGTGAGGCGCGGCCGCGCCGGGTTGCGCGTGGGCGGTATTCGGGCCGGAGCGTGCCGGATCGTCGGGCTGGACGGCGTGGTGCGGTTGGGCGGCGCTGGACGGAGCGCCGGGAGCGGCGGGGTTGGCCGGATCGACCGGTTCGGCAGCCGCGGCGGGCGGATCGAGGTCGCCGTTCAGCTCGCCGCTCATTTCGTCGCTGACGTCGGCTTCCACTTCGCCTTTCAGCTCCGTGCCCAGTTCGCGGTGCACCACCGCGCGGAACGGCGCGCCCAGTTCGCCTTCGACATTGTCGGTCGGCGGCTGGAACGGCGGGGCGCCGAGCGGCGCGCGCGGTTGCAGCGCGGGCGGCTTGGGCGCTTCGTAGCCCGCTTCCTGGGCCGCCTCGCCGGCTGGCTCGTTCGGGAACAGTTCGAGTTCGACGCCGCGCGGGGCGCTTTCGTCAGGCGCGTCGGGCGCGGCGGCGGCTGTTTCTGCGCGGTTGTTGCTGTCGTCGCTGTCGTCGTCGGTTGCTTGCTGGCTCGGTGCGGTGGAATCGGCAGGATCGGCGGATTCGGTGGCTTCAGCGGATTCAGCGGCTGAGTCGCCCGTTTCGCCGCCAAACAGCGCACCCGTTTCGCCGAAGCCTTCATCCTCGCCTTCGAGCGCCGTTTCGTCGCCCGCCGCGGCGTCTTCGCCGTCGCCCTTCGCCAGCATCGTGCGCAGCAGCGGCAGCGTCACCGCGCGCTTCTGTTCGAGCGAGAAGCGGTCGAGCTGGTTGAGCAGCTTCATCAGGCTCGGCATGTCGCGGCGGAAATGCGTGAGCAGATAGGCGGGCACGTCGTCGGCGAGATTGATGCCGCGTTCGCGCGCCGCGTGCTTGAGCACGGCGGCCTTGCCCGCGTCCGAGAGCGGCGCGAGATGGAACACGAGGCCCCAGCCGAGCCGCGTGCGCAGATCCTCGCGCACCGCGAGGCCCATTGGCGCCGCGTTGCCGGTGGCGACCAGCGCCGTGCCCGGATGCGAGCGCACCTCGTTGAACAGGTTGAACAGCGCGATCTGCTGCGCGCCCGAGAGCGAATCGCAGTCGTCGACGGCGTAGATCGGCACGCGCGCGTCGAAGGTGAAGGCGCCGAGGCCGCTTTTCGGGCCGAGGTAGCGCACGCGTCCCGGCGGCGTTTCGTAGGCGAGCGCGTGCAGCAGATGCGAGCGGCCGTTGCCCGGTTCGCCCCAGATGTAGAACGTGCGGTCGGCCTGCGGGTCGGCGGCGTTCGCGCTCGCGCTGAGCGCGGCGTCCAGACCGCGCAGGCGCGCGACCAGCTCCGCATTGGCGCCGGTGTGGAAGTTGTCGAAGGTCGATGGCGGCGGAGTGCCGAGATCGAGCGTTAACTGTCGCTGCACGGTTGTCTGGCGGAAGTCAGTTCTTGTAGAGCGCGCTCGCGAGATAGCTGCGCCGCAGTTCGCGCAGCGCGATCGAGAGGATCGCGCTCGCGGGCAAGGCGAGCAGCACGCCGAAGAAGCCGAATAGCTGCCCGAACGCGAGCAGGGCGAAGATCACTGCAAGCGGATGCAGGCCGATGCGCTCGCCGACGAGGCGCGGCGTGAGGAAAAAGCCCTCGAGCACCTGGCCCACGCCGTAGATCAGCGCGACCGCGCCGAAGCCGTACCAGTTGCCGAACTGCAGCAGCGCCGCGACCAGCGCGAGCACGAGCCCGGTCGCGTAGCCGAGGTACGGAATCAGCACTGCGAGGCCGGTGAACACGCCCACCGGCAGCGCGACTTCGAAGCCCGCGATCGACAGCGTGATCGCGTAATACGCGGCCAGCACGGCCATCACCAGCAACTGGCCGCGCAGATATTGCGCGAGCATGCGGTCCATTTCGCCGGCCAGCTCCATCGTGCGCGCAAACCAGCGGCGCGGGATGAAAGTCTGCACGCGCACCATCATCGCGTTCCAGTCGTAAAGCAGATAGAACAGCACGAGCGGCACCAGCACGGCGTTCGAGACCACTTCGAGCGCCACGTTGCTGCTCGTGCGGATCGACGTCCACGCATAGAGCGCGATGGTCTGCGCGCTGCCTTCGACGCGGCTCGTGATGATGTCGCGTAGGCTCTGGAAGTCGAGCATCGAGTCGCTGACGCCGAGAAACGCAAGCTTGGGCGAGAGCCAGTCGTGCAGATGCGTGATCATCGCGGGCACCTGCTGTTTCAGTTGCGGCCCTTCTTTCTGGATCACCGCGAGCAGCAGCACGACCAGCATCGTCACGAGCAGCGCGAACAGCAGCATCATGGCGAGCGCGGCGAGGCCGCGCGGCACGCGCCGGCGCACCAGCCAGGCCACGCCCGGCTGCAGGATATAGGCGAGCAGGCCGCCGAGCAGGAAGGGCGTGAGCACCGGGCGCAGCAGCCACAGCACGATGCCGAAGGCGAGCGCGAGCGCGGCCCAGATGAAGGCCTGACGCTGATACGGCGTGAAGATCGGTGTGTTCGGCGACAAATCGTGGTTTCCGGTTCTGGAGCGCGGTGCGGTTCGGCGGGCCGGCGCGGTCGGGCGCTTGCCCGGCTGGCGCGATCGTGTGCATCCGGGGTGCGTCCGAGGTGTGCCCGGCTGTCTGCGCAACGCGCCCGGACCTGCCCGGGAGCGCCGCGGCACAAGCGGCCGGCGCGTTCCTGGCGGCTTTCGGCCGCCCGTCTCCAAAATACTCGCCCCAGCCGCGGCGGCGGGGCTCCTGCAATCGGTTAAAATCGCATTTTACCGACCTTCTGGCACTTCCCCATGAATCAACCGAAATCCGGCCCCGCTAATCAGGCGCAAGGCCTCTCCTACGCCGACGCCGGCGTCGACATGGTCGCGGGCGACGCGCTCGTCGATCGCATCAAGCCGTTTGCGAAGAAGACCCTGCGCGAAGGCGTGATGGGCGGCATCGGCGGATTCGGCGCGCTCTTCGAAGTGCCGAAGCGGTACAAGGAACCCGTGCTCGTGTCGGGCACCGACGGCGTGGGCACCAAGCTGCGCCTCGCGTTTCATCTGAACAAACACGACACGGTCGGCCAGGATCTCGTCGCGATGAGCGTCAACGACATTCTCGTGCAGGGCGCCGAGCCGCTGTTCTTCCTCGACTACTTCGCCTGCGGCAAGCTGGACGTCGACACGGCGGCCACGGTCGTGCAGGGCATCGCGCAGGGCTGCGAACTGTCGGGCTGCGCGCTGATCGGCGGCGAAACGGCCGAAATGCCGGGCATGTACCCGGACGGCGAATACGACCTCGCGGGCTTCGCGGTCGGCGCCGTGGAAAAGAGCAAGATCATCGACGGCAGCACGATCGTCCCCGGCGACGTGGTGCTGGGTCTCGCGTCGAGCGGAATCCACTCGAACGGCTTCTCGCTCGTGCGCAAGATCATCGAGCGCGCGAACCCGGACCTGAACGCCGACTTCGACGGCCGCTCGCTGGGCGACGCGCTGATGGCACCCACGCGCATCTACGTGAAGCCGCTGCTCAAGCTGATGGAAACCATCGCCGTGAAGGGCATGGCGCACATCACCGGCGGCGGTCTGGTCGAGAACATTCCGCGCGTGCTGCGCGAAGGCCTCACGGCTGAGCTCGATCACGCCGCATGGCCGCTGCCGCCGCTGTTCACGTGGCTGCAGAAGGAAGGCGGTGTCGCCGACGCGGAAATGCACCGCGTGTTCAACTGCGGCATCGGCATGGCCGTGATCGTGGCGGCGGATCAGGCCGATGCGGCCGCGTCGCTGCTGGCGGCGGCGGGCGAGCAGGTCTGGAAGATCGGCGTCGTGCGCGAGAGCAAGGAAGGCGAAGCGCAGACCGTGGTGGTTTAAGGCGGCCTCGTCTATTTCCACCGCGCTTTAGCGTAAAAAAGCCCGCCAGATTGGCGGGCTTTTTTTATGGTGCGCCGGAAAGCGTCACAGCACCGTGCGCACGTGCCACAACTCCGGGAACAGCACGACGTCGAGCATCTTGCGCAGATACGGCGCGCCGTTGGTGCCGCCCGTGCCCTGCTTGAAGCCAATGATGCGCTCGACCGTGGTCACGTGCCGGAAGCGCCACTGGCGGAACGCATCTTCGAGATCGACGAGTTCCTCGGCCATCTCGTACAGATCCCAGTGCTTCGACGGATTGCGATAGATCTCCAGCCACGCGGCCTCGACGCTCTGGTCGTGTTCCGTCGCCAGCGTCCAGTCGCGCGCGAGCCGCTCGGGCGCGATCGCGAAGCCGCGCCGCGCGAGCAGGCGAATCACTTCGTCGTAGAACGAGGGCGCGTCGAGCGTCGCCTTCACCTGCTCGAAGATCTCGGGCCGATGCTCGTGCGGCTTGAGCATCTGTGCGTTCTTGTTGCCGAGCAGAAACTCGATCATCCGGTACTGATACGACTGGAAGCCCGACGACGCGCCCAGATACGGCCGCATCGACGTGTACTCCGAAGGCGTCAGCGTCGACAACACGTTCCACGCCTGCACCAGTTGTTCGAGAATGCGCGAGACGCGCGCAAGCTGCTTGAACGCGGGCGGCAACTCGTCGCGATGCACGTTCGCGAGCGCGGCGCGCAGTTCGTAGAGCGCGAGCTTCATCCACAGTTCGCTCGTCTGATGCTGGACGATGAACAGCATCTCGTTGTGATCGGGCGAGAGCGGATGCTGCGCGCCCAGCACGGCGTCGAGCGCGAGGTAGTCGCCGTAGCTCATCGACTTCGAGAAGTCGAGTTGCGCGTCGTGCCAGCCTTCGCCGCGCGGCTCGCCGCTCGCCGCGCCATGGCCGAACGGGCAGCCGCCGCGCGCGTTCTCGTTTGCGGCTTGATCGGTGTGGGTTTCGGACGTGGCGCTGACATCGGGCACGCCCGGCACCTGCATGTGGTCGTTCATGTTGCTTTCCTCAAATCACCGCGTCAGGTCACCGCGCCGCGCGCGGCGAATTCCGGCTTGCGCCATTGCTCGGTCGCGAGCACGTCGCGCAGCGTTTCGACGGCGTCCCAGACATCGGCGTAACCGATGTAGAGCGGCGTGAAGCCGAAGCGCAGCACGTGCGGCTCGCGATAGTCGCCGATCACGCCGCGCGCGATCAGCGCCTGCATCACTTCATAACCATGCGGATGCTCGAAGCTCACGTGCGAGCCGCGGCGCGCATGTTCGCGCGGCGTGACGAGCGTGAGGTCGAGACCGGCGCAGCGCGTTTCCACCAGTTCGATGAAGAGATCGGTGAGCGCGAGCGACTTTTCGCGGATCGCCGCCATGCCCGTTTGCAGGAACACGTCGAGGCCGCATTCGACGAGCGCCATCGAGATGATCGGCTGCGTGCCGCACAGATAGCGGCCGATGCCGTCGTCGGGGCGGTATTGCGGATTCATTTCGAACGGCGACTTGTGGCCCCACCAGCCCGAGAGCGGCTGCGAGAAGGTGTTCTGGTTGCGCTTGGGCACCCAGACGAAACCGGGCGAGCCGGGGCCGCCGTTCAGATACTTGTACGTGCAACCAACGGCGTAATCGGCGTTCACGCCATTCAGATCGACGGGCACCGCGCCCGCCGAATGCGCGAGGTCCCAGAGCGCGAGCGCGCCTTGCGCGTGGATGTGTTCGGTGAGCGCGCGCATGTCGTGCATCTCGCCGGTGCGGTAGTTCACGTGCGTGATCATGGCGACGGCCACGTCCTCGCGGATCGCCGCGGGCAACTCGCTCGGGTCGTCGACGAGACGCAGTTCATAGCCGCGATCGAGCTGCTCGATCAGGCCTTGCGCGATGTACAGATCGCTCGGGAAATTCGAGCGCTCCGAGACGATCACGCGGCGCTTCGGATCGCGCGCGTTCTGCACGCGCAGCGCGGCGGAGAGCGCCTTGAAGAGATTGATCGAGATGGTGTCGGTGACCACGACCTCGTCTTCGGCCGCGCCGATCAGCGGCGCGAGCTTGTTGCCGAGGCGGCGCGGCAGCGCGAACCAGCCCGCCGTGTTCCAGCTGCGGATCAGGCCTTCGCCCCATTCGCCGCCGATCACGGCCTGGGCGCGCGCGGCGCTCGCTTTCGGCGGCACGCCGAGCGAGTTGCCGTCGAGATAGATGGTGTCGGGCGCGAGCGCGAACTGGTCGCGCTGCGCCGCGAGCGGATCGGCGCGGTCGAGCGCGAGGGCTGCGTGTCGGTCGTTCATTGTCGATGCGGTTCCGGTGGGGAGGTTATTCAGGTTGCCGATTGGGTCGATGCCGCTGATGCCGCTGATGTCGCCGATGTCGGCAAGGCGCGCAGCACGGCGCGCACGGGGCTGGCGTCGAGCGTCGCGAATTTGAGCGGCAGCGCGATCAGTTCGTAGTCGCCGGGCGCGACGGCGTCGAGCACCACGCCTTCGAGGATCGCCATGCGATGCGCGCGGATGCGGTGATGCGCGTCCATCGTCTTCGATTCCTGCGGGTCGAGCGAGGGCGTATCGATGCCGATCAGCCGCACGCCATGCGCGGCGAGCAGATCGACGGTCTCGGGCGCGACCGCGCAGAACGCGCTGTCCCAGCGGTCCAGCGGCGCTTGCGCGTAAGTGCGCAGCAGCACGCGCGGCGGGATGCCGTCCAGCGCGGTTTGCACGTGTTCGGGCAGGACGAGTGGCGTGGCGTTTTTTCCGTCGATCACGCAATCAATCACCCGGCACGCGCCGATATACGTATCGAGCGCCACCGCGCCGATAGGCGCGCCGTCGGCGTCGTAATGCAGCGGGGCGTCGGTGTGCGCGCCGGTGTGCGGCGAGAGCGTGACGCGCGCCACGTTGACGGGCGAGCCCGCCTCCATGCGCCAGACGCGCTCGACGGTCACGGGCGTATCGCCCGGCCAGACGGGCGTTGCGGGGTGGATGGGCGGGGAAATGTCCCAGAGGTCGTTCATCTTCATGACAAGGTTGTCTCTTTATTTTTCGAATGATAGGCAACCCGCCGCGAAATGTGCTTGCGAAAAAAACGCCGCAAGCTACAGTTCTTGGCACATAATTTGTTACAAGACGGGAAAGGAGACCAAATATGAACGCTATCTCGCTCGACGCTACCGATTGCCGGATTCTCTCCGTGCTACAGAACGAGGGCCGCATCAGCAATCTCGATCTGGCCGAACGCATTTCGCTGTCGCCGTCCGCGTGTTTGCGGCGTCTGCGCCTGCTCGAGGAGCAAGGCGTGGTCGAGCGTTACCGCGCCTGCCTGAACCGGGAGATCCTCGGTTTCGAGATGGAAGCCTTCGTGCAGGTGTCGATGCGCAACGACCAGGAAAGCTGGCACGAGCGCTTCGTGACGGCGCTGCGCGACTGGCCGGAAGTGGTGGGGGCGTACGTCGTGACCGGGGAGACGCACTACCTGCTGCGGGTGCTCGCGCACAACCTCAAGCACTACTCGGATTTCGTGCTCAACAAGCTCTACAAGGCGCCCGGCGTGATGGACATCCGCTCGAACATCGTGCTTACGACGCTCAAGGTGGAGGCGGGCGTGCCCGTCGATCTGATCGCGCAGCGCAACGAGCAGAAGACGGCGCCGGTCTGAAGGTTTTGCACGCGCCGATGTAAAAAGGGCCGCTTCGAGCGGCCCTTGGCGTTGACGCGGCGGAGTGGTCTTGCGATCCGCTTACAGCGATTGCAGCCGATGGAAGCCGCCGCCGTGGAAGACCAGCGGCGAGGCGGCGTCGAGATCCTCGCGCACGCCGCAGCGCTCGACTTCGCCGACGAAGATCACGTGGTCGCCTTCGTCGTAGCGGCTGCGGTTGTGGCATTCGAACCAGGCGATGGCGCCGTCGAGCACGGGCATGCCGGAGTCGCCGGCCGCGTGCGAGACGCCTTCGAAGCGGTCGCCCTTCACGGTGGCGAAGCGCTTGCACAGGTCGAGCTGCGACGCCGCGAGCACATTCACCACATAATGGCTGTTGCTGCGGAACACCGGCATCGACGCCGAACGGGTGGCGAGGCTCCAGAGCACGAGCGGCGGCGTCAGCGAGACCGAGTTGAAGGAGCTCGCGGTGATGCCGATCAGCGAGCCGTCGGGCGCCTGGGTCGTGATGACCGTGACGCCGGTCGCGAACTGGCCGAGCGCGCGGCGGAACGCGGCGTCGTCGAAATTGGGCGGATTGGCGCGGCGGGTCATCGGTGCGCGCCTTCGGCGTAATGGGTGGCGATCAGCAAAGTCATGTGGATTTTCAGCGGATTGCCCCAATTTTAGCGAAAAGCGGCGCGCGGCAGGCTGTACACCCACGCGCGCGCCGGGTTACCGCGGATTGCGCGGCGTAATGGCGTGACGCGCGTGACGCGCGAGGAAGGCGCGGCGCAGCGCCGGCGTCCCATCACAGGAGAGTTCAGCATGAGTCAGACAGTCGAAACGGCCACCCTCGGCGGCGGATGTTTCTGGTGCCTCGAAGCGGTGTTTCTGCGCGTGGACGGCGTGCTCGCAGTCGAGTCGGGCTATGCGGGCGGCCACACCACGAACCCGTCTTACGAGCAGGTCTGCGACGGCGAAACCGGCCACGCGGAAGTCGTGAAGGTCGATTTCGATCCCGCGAAGATCGGCTATCGCGAGATCCTCGATATTTTCTTCGCGATCCACGATCCGACCCAGTTGAACCGTCAGGGCAACGACGTCGGCACGCAATACCGCTCGGTGGTCTTCACGCATTCGGACGCGCAGCGCGACATCGCCGAACAGGCGATCCGCGAGCTGGCGGCCGAGGGCGTCTATGACGGCAAGATCGTCACGCAGGTGCTGCCGCTCGACGGCAACTACTTCCCGGCCGAGGCGTATCACCAGAACTACTTCGCGCAGCATCCGAATCAGGGCTATTGCGCGTTCGTGGTGGCGCCGAAGGTCGCGAAATTCCGCCAGAAGTTCGCGCATCGGCTCAAGGCGGATTAACGCTTGTCGTTTCGGGTTGGATCGCCGATGAAAACGGCGGGCGCTTCGCGGCGTCCGCCGTTTTTTATTGCGCGGCGGAGTCTGCTGATTCGGAGGATTCTGCCGATTCCGCCGATTCGGCCGATTCGGCCGATTCTGCGGCTTCGGCGCGCAAGCGCTGCACTTCGTCGGCGATGGCGCGCGCGAGCTTCTGGCAGGTCAGCGGCGCGGAGCCTTCGGCCTTGTTGTTGGTCGTGATCAGCACCGGCTGGCCCGCGATCGCGTAGCGCGCCGCGAGTTCGGCGAGCGCGTCGCGCGTGTGCGGGTCCTCGTCGACGAGCTTGTCGAACGGCTCGTAACGCGCCTTCGCCTGCTCGTACTTGAAGCCGCTGTGCAGGCTCCAGCGCACGATCAGCGGACCGGCGGGTGCTTCGCCGTCCATCAGCGCGAGCGCGGCGGCCTGGCGCAGCGGGTCGGGCATGCGCGCGTGCAGGCCGACGCAGTAGCGCACGCCCGCCGCGCGCAGCATGCGCACGAAGCGCGGCGTCAGCAGGATGCCGTCGCGGATCTCGACGGCGTAGCAGGTGGCGTCGCCCGGCGCGGCATCGGCGGCGGGGGCGGGCAGGGGCGGCAGCGCGGCCAGAAATGCCGCGAGCCGCTCGACGAACACGGCCGGATCGGCGAGCAATTGATCGGGCAGCGGCGGAAACTGGAACACCAGCGCGCCCGCTTTCGCGCCGAGGCCCGCGAGGCAGGGCTCGACGAATTCGCGCGCGGCCAGTTCGGGGTTCAGAAAGCACGGATTGGTCGAGACCGGCTCGCCGCGATCGCCGCGCACGCTGGCGTCGGTGATGAGCGCGGGCGCCTTGACGATGAAGCGGAAGTGGTCCGGCACCTGCTGGGCGTAGCGCAGATAGTCGGTGACCGTGAGCGGCGCGTAGAACGAGCGGTCGATGCTCACCGAGCGCAGCAGCGGATGCGCGCCGTAGGCGGCGAGGCCGTCGCGCGCGAGCTTCGAGTTGCTGTAGTCGTCGCCGTAGACGAGGCCGCGCCAGCCCGGAAACGACCACGACGAGGTGCCGAGGCGCACGCCCGCAGGCAGCTCCGCGCCGAGATCGAGCACGTCCTGCGCGAGTTCGGCGGGCAGCACGCCGCGCGCGCGGCGCTTCGGGGCGGGGGTGTCGCCGGTTTCCGACGAAGGCGCGGGTTTGGCGGGTTTGGGTTTCTGCGCGTGTTCGCCTTCAGTGAGGTCGGTGGGCGCGTCGCTGACCTTCGCGCGTCTCGGCGGCGGCTCGGGCGGCACGAAGCCGAACAGGTCGGTTTGCGGCGCGGCGTCGGGCGTGGTGTCCGCAGTACGCGCCACGCGGCGTTCACGCGGGCGGACCGCGCGCGCGGTGTGGCTTGATCCCGCCGTCGATCCGGCGGTCAATCCAGCGGTCAATCCGGCAGTCGACCCATCAGGCGGCGCGAGGCCGGAACCGTCGTTCTCCAGGGCGCCGAAAAGGCCGTCGTCGCGTTCGTTCATGCTTGTCTAGTGAGTGGCGAAAGCCGCCGTTCGCCGGGCGGACGCGGACGGCCAGCGCTGCGCCGCCCGCGCCGCCGTGCTACAGCGGCTTCCCGTACATATACCGGCGCGACCAGGGCAGCGTCGTCGCGCTGCGACCGGCCTTGCGGCAGACGATCTGGTAGATCGATACGTCGTCGTGTTCGAACGCGTACGCGCAGCCGGCCAGATAGACGCGCCAGATGCGGAACTTCTCGTCGTCGACGAGCTGCTTCGCTTCCTGCGCGCGCGCCTCGAAATTGTCCGCCCAGAGGCCGAGCGTGTGCGCATAGTGACGGCGCAGGCTCTCCACGTCAACCGCCTCCAGTCCGCCGCGCTGCGCCGCTTCGAGCGCGAGGCCGATGTGCGGCAGCTCGCCGTCGGGGAACACGTAGCGGTCGATGAACTCGCCGCCGCCCAGCGCCGTCTCGCCGCTTTCCGCGTCGCTGGAGGTGATGCCGTGGTTCATGGCGACGCCGTCGTCGGCGAGCAGTTCGCGCACCTTCGTGAAGTAGCCGGGCAGATTCTTGCGCCCGACGTGCTCGAACATGCCCACGCTCGTGATGCGGTCGAACTGGCCGGTGACGTCGCGGTAATCCTGCATGCGGATCTCGATGCGGTCCTGCAGGCCCGCGTCCTTCACGCGCTGCGTGGCGAGATCGAACTGGTTCTGCGAAAGCGTCACGCCCACGCAGCGCGCGCCGAACTTCTGCGCGGCGCGCAGCACGAGCGCGCCCCAGCCGCAGCCGATGTCGAGCAGCGTCTGGCCCGGCTGCAACTGGATCTTGGTGAGGATGTGGTCGATCTTCTTGAGCTGCGCGGTGGCGAGATCTTCGTCGCCGTTCTCGAAGTAGGCGCAGGAATAGACCATGTTCTCGTCGAGCCACAGCTTGTAGAACTCGTTCGAGACGTCGTAGTGATACTGGATGGCCTTTTTGTCGGTCGTCTTCGAGTGCGTGAAGTAGCGGCGCACGCGCGCGAGCTTGCTGGCGCTCGTGACCGTATTGCGGGCGAGCGAATAGCTGATGTTGATGATGTCGGCGAGCTTGCCTTCGATGTCGATCTTGCCCTTCACGTAGGCCTCGCCGAGATTGTCGAGGCTCGGTTCGAGCAGCAGCGGCAGCGCCGACGCGCTATTGACCTTCAGCGTGACCTGCGGCGCGGCGAAATTCCCGAAGTCGTACTGCTGGCCGCTCCAGAGCACGAGCCGCGCGGGCAGGTTGGCCTTGTTGCGGACTTCGTCGACCCATTGCGCGAGTTTTTTCTCCCAGAACATGCGTTTTTCTCCCTGTCCGATGAACGATTGAAGCCCAAAGACCAAAGCGAATTGCGATGCCAGCGATGAAGCCAAAACGGGACGGCGCGGCGGCGTCGGTCGCCGCGCCGGGGTACGGCGGATATGGCTGATACGGCGCCGCGTGGGCGGCGCGCTTGAAGCGTTGTAAAGCGATGTAAAGCGGTAAAGCTTGTGCCGTGTTACGGCGCGAGACGCTCGATGCGCCAGGCGTCGGCCGCGCTGTCGCGCACATAGCGGATGCGGTCATGCAGCCGCGACGGGCGGCCTTGCCAGAATTCGATCGCCGTCGGCACGACGCGATAACCGCCCCAGTGCGGCGGACGCGGCGGCTGTTCGCCGTACTGCGCGCTGATCTCGCGCTCGCGCGCTTCGAGCTGCTCGCGGCTCTCGATCACCGCGCTTTGCTCCGACGCCCAGGCGCCGATGCGCGAACCGAGCGGACGCGACTGGAAATACGCCTCGCTTTCGGCGTCGCTGGTCTTCTCGACCGCGCCTTCGATGCGCACCTGGCGTTCAAGCTCGATCCAGTGAAACAGCAGCGCCGCGTGCGGATTGGCGCCCAGTTCGCGGCCCTTGCGGCTCTCGTAGTTCGTGAAGAACACGAAGCCGCGCTCGTCCACACCCTTGATCAGCAGGATGCGCGCGGCGGGACGGCCCTGCGCGTCGACGGTCGCGACGGTCATGGCGTTCGGCTCGGGCAGTTTCGCGTCGAGCGCCTGGGCGAACCAGGTCTGGAACTGGCGGATGGGATCGGGATCGACGTCGGCGGCATCGAGCGAACCGAGCGAATAGTTCTTGCGGAGGTCGGCGAGGGAGGTCATTTTTTATGCGGACGCTTCAGTGCGAATAAGTATAGCGAAGAGGCGAAACCAGGGCCGCGAACGGCGGTTCGGCGGCCTGCCCACGGCGGCGGTGAACGCGGACCGATGCGGCCGCGTCCGGCCGGGTCCGGCGCGATCAGGCAAAATACGGGTCTCGCGAGGACCGGGACAGCGCGCCCGGTCCGCTTACGATTCCTACCGCCATGTCCAGTCACCCGATTACCCCTGTCGCCGGCGCCGCCGGCCCCGTCGATCTTACCGCGAGCCCCGCCGCCGATGTTGCGGACCGGGCCCGCCGCTTCGGCGGCGTGGCGCGGCTTTACGGCGCACCCGCGCTCGATGCGTTCGAGCGCGCGCATGTTGCCGTGATCGGCATCGGCGGCGTGGGCTCGTGGGTGGCGGAGGCGCTCACGCGCAGCGCCATCGGCACGCTCACGCTGATCGACCTCGACAACGTCGCCGAAAGCAACACCAACCGTCAGATCCACGCGCTCGACGGCAACTACGGCAAGCCGAAAGTCGAGGCGATGGCCGAGCGCATCAAGCTGATCGATCCGGCCTGCGACGTGCGGCTCGTCGAGGACTTCGTCGAGCCGTCGAATTTCGATGCGCTGCTGGGCGGCGGTTTCGATTACGTGGTGGACGCGATCGACAGCGTGCGCACCAAGACCGCGCTGATCGCGTGGTGCGTGGAGCACCGCGTGCCGCTGATCACCGTGGGCGGCGCGGGCGGGCAGCTGGACCCGACGCGCATCCGCATCGACGATCTCGCGCTGACGATCCAGGACCCGCTGCTTTCGAAGGTGCGCGGGCAGTTGCGCAAGCATCACGGCTTTCCGCGCGGGCCGAAGGCGCGCTTCAAGGTGAGCGCCGTCTATTCGGACGAACCGCTGATCTATCCCGAAGCCGCTGTGTGCGATGTCGACAGCGAAGCCGAACACGTGACGACCTCGCCGGGGCATCACGGGCCGGTCGGGCTCAACTGCGCGGGGTTCGGTTCGAGCGTGTGCGTGACGGCGAGCTTTGGTTTTGCGGCCGCGGCGTATGTGCTGCGGACGCTGGCGCATCAGGCGAATGCGCGGGCGGCGGGCTGAATCCTCGTTTTAAGGACGATCATCCCTGTTTTAAGGATTCACTCGCCATAAAAAAACGCCACGGTCTCCCGTGGCGTTTCCTCTTTCAGCAGCACGCTCAATTCAACGTCGCGCTCAACTTGCGCCGCCATTCGCTCACCAGCTGCGGCTGATGCGCGGCCAGATCGAACACCGACAGCATCGTCTTGCGGCCGATGTCCTCGCGGAACGTCCGGTCGCGCTTCACGATCTCCAGCAGATGCTCCAGCGCGCCCGCGTACTTGCGCCGCGCGATCAGCGCGCTCGCGAGGTCGAAACGCGCTTCCAGATCGTCCGGGTGGCTCGCCACGCGCGCATCGAGCGCGTCGGTGGGCGGCAGGTCGGCGGCGGCGTCGAGCGCGTCGAGACGCGTCTTCAGCGCGTTGAACCGCGCATCGATGCCCTGCGTGGTCTTGGGCGAGAGCAGATCGACTTCGTTGCGGGCCTCGTCGGCGCGGTTGTCGGCGAGCAGCAGCTCGATCAGATCCATGCGCGCGTCGTCGAAGCCGGGGTCGTAGGCGAGCGCGGCCTGGAGCGCTTCATAGGCGTCCTCGCGGCGGCCTTCCTCGATGGCCTGCTGCGCGATCTGGCGCGCGGCCTGCGCCGAATCGGGAATCAGCCGGTCGATGAACTCGCGCAACTGGCCTTCAGGCAGCACGCCGATGAACTGGTCGACGGCCTGGCGGTCGGCGAACGCGACGACGTGCGGAATGCTGCGCACCTGAAAATGCGCGGCCAGCTCCTGGTTTTCGTCGACGTTCACTTTCACGAGCCGCCACTTGCCCGCGTATTCGGCTTCGAGTTTTTCGAGCATCGGGCCGAGCGACTTGCACGGGCCGCACCACGGCGCCCAGAAGTCGACCAGCACCGGCGCGAGCGCCGACGCTTCGATCACGTCTCTTTCAAAAGTGGCCAGAGTGGTATCCATTGCGTCCTCGTTGGGAATTGGCTGTCACGCGTGTAGATGGGGGCGAATCGCCGCGCTTCAACGTAGTCAGTGCGCGGCTCGATCGCGTCTCAGTGCGCGGGTTTTTTCTCGGGCAGCGGAATCCATTCGGTTTCGCCGGGCACCTGCCCCATTTCCTGACGCGTCCACGCGGCCTTCGCGGCGTCGATCTTTTCGCGCGAGCTGGCGACGAAGTTCCACTCGATGAAGCGTTCGCCTTCGAGCTTTTCGCCGCCGAGCAGCATCACGCGAGCCCCGTTCGCGCTTGCGAGCGTCACGGTTTCGCCCGGCACGAGCACGGCCATGCTGTGCTGGTCGAGCGGCGTGCCGTCGATCGAGAGGTCGCCTTCGACCAGATAGACGCCGCGCTCCTCATGCTCCGGTTCGAGCGCGATGGCGCTGCCGGGCGCGAAGTCGGCGGCCACGTAGAGCGTGCCGGAGAAGGTCTCGACCGGCGAGGTCGCGCCGAACGCCGTGCCCGCGATCACGCGCAGCGTCACGCCGTTGCGCTCGATTTCGGGCAGCGTCGCGGCTTCGTGGTGGAAGAACGAGGGTTCGACGTCCTCGTGATCGAGCGGCAGCGCGACCCACGTCTGGATGCCGTGCATCGTGAGGCCGGTGGCGCGGTTTTCGTCGGGCGTGCGCTCGGAGTGGACGATGCCGCGGCCCGCGGTCATCCAGTTGACATCGCCGGGCAGGATCTTCTGCTTCGAGCCGAGGCTGTCGCGGTGCATCAGCGCGCCGTCGTAGAGATAGGTGACGGTGGCGAGGCCGATATGCGGATGCGGACGCACGTCGACGCCCGCGCCGGGCGCGAGCGTGGCCGGGCCCATGTGGTCGAAGAAGATGAACGGGCCGACGAGCCGCGCGGCCATGGCGGGCAGCACGCGGCGCACGTACAGGTTGCCGATGTCGCGCTGATGGGGCTTGAGGACCGCTTTGATCGATGAGGACATGGACGCTTCCTTGATGAGCCGGACGGTACGAATGAATAGGGGCGATGCGGCGGCAGCGGGGCAAAGACGCGGCAAAAGCGCGGCGCTGCGCGCGCGGACTGGCGCCCATTCTAACGCCCGCTCCGGCGGTGTGTCGGCAAGCGCGAAGGCCTCTGTGGGGTGTCCGTCGGGCCCGTGACGCGTGCTCAAGCGGCATCGGCACAATTTGACCGGCTGGGCGCGCGAGCGCCGCAGCCGCTAAACTTGCAGATTCGACAGAACAATAGAGGGAGCCAGAGAGATGTCGCCGAAGGATTTGTTGCTGGCGCTGGTCGTGGTGCTCGCGTGGGGCGTGAATTTCGTCGTGATCAAGGTGGGTCTGCATGGCGTGCCGCCGTTGCTGCTCGGCGCGCTGCGCTTCATGCTGGCGGCGTTCCCGGCGATCCTGTTCGTGAAGCGTCCGAAACTGCCGCTGCGCTGGCTGCTCGCTTACGGCGCGACCATTTCGTTCGGCCAGTTCGCGTTCCTCTTCACGGCGATGTACGTGGGCATGCCCGCCGGGCTCGCCTCGGTCGTGCTGCAGGCGCAGGCGTTCTTCACGCTGGTGTTCGCGGCCATGTTCCTCGGCGAGCGCTTTCGCGCGCAGAACGTCATCGGCCTCTTGATCGCGGCGGGCGGGCTCGCGCTGATCGGCCTGCAATCGACGGCGGCGGCGGGCGTGGGCGCGCAGACCATGACGGCGGCGGGCTTCATCCTCACGCTGTGCGCGGCCTGCATGTGGGCGCTCGGCAATATCGTCACGAAGAAGGTGGGCAAGGTCGATCTGGTCGGCCTCGTGGTGTGGGCGAGCCTGATTCCGCCGCTGCCGTTCCTCGTGCTCTCGTATTTCATGGAAGGGCCGCAGCGCATCGAAATCGCGCTCGAAGGCATCGGCATGACGTCGATCGGCGCGATCGTCTATCTCGCGTTCATCGCGACGATCCTCGGCTACAGCCTCTGGAGCCGCCTGCTCTCGAAGTATCCGGCCAGCCAGGTCGCGCCGTTCTCGCTGCTCGTGCCGATCGTCGGGCTCGCGGCGGCCGCGCTGCTGCTCGGCGAGCGTCTCACGGGCGCGCAGATCGGCGGCGCCGCGCTCGTGATGGCGGGTCTCGCCGTGAACGTGTTCGGCGGCTGGGTCAGGCAGCGTCTGGTGGCGGCGCGGACGTAAGCCGGTCAGCGCGAGTCAGGCGTCACAACGAAAAACGCCGCGCCTCCGAAAGGAGGGCGCGGCGTTTTCACGTGCGTCGTTCAGATCACCGGATCATCAGGTCATGCGGTTTTTCGCGAGCGGCGGATTGGCCGCGAAATAGCGCTTGATGCCCTTCATGATCGCGTTGGCCATCTTGTCGCGATAGGCCTCGTCGTTGAGCTTCTGCTCTTCTTCGGGATTGCTGATGAACGCGGTTTCCACGAGGATCGACGGAATATCGGGCGCCTTGAGCACCGCGAAACCCGCCTGTTCGACCGAGCCCTTGTGCAGCTTGTTGATCTCGCCGACCTCGTTGAGCACGAAGCCGCCGTAGCGCAGCGAGTCGCGGATCTGCGCTGTGGTGGACATGTCGAACAGCGCGCGGTTCACGGCGGCGTCCGCCGTCTTCACGTTGATGCCGCCGATCTGGTCCGACGAGTTTTCCTTGTTCGCCATCCAGCGCGCGGCCGCGCTGGTCGCGCCGTGCTCGGAGAGCGCGAACACCGACGAGCCGCGCGCGGCGGGCGTGGTGAACGCATCGGCGTGAATCGACACGAACAGGTCGGCGCCCACGCGGCGCGCCTTCTGCACGCGCACGTTCAGCGGTACGAAGAAGTCGGCGTCGCGCGTCATCATCGCGCGCATGTTGGGCTGGGCGTCGATCTTCGCGCGCAGGCGCTTGGCGATGTCGAGCGCGATGTGCTTCTCGTAGGTGCCGCCGCCGCCGATCGCGCCGGGGTCCTCGCCGCCGTGGCCCGGGTCGATCGCGACCGTGAGCAGGCGCGTGGTGCCGCCCTTGCCGGACTTCGGCGCGGTGAAGCCGTAGTTGTCGTCGTCCTTGTCGGAATCATCGTCGGTCTGGGCGACGACGGGCGGCTTCGGCGCGGGCTTCGGCTTGACGACGACCGCCGGCGGCACCGGCGGCACGGGACGCGGCGCGGCAGGTGCGGACGGCGCGCCGCCTTCGTTCTGTGCGTAGCGCTGGAAGAAGTCTTCGCTGTTGTCGTGGCGCGGCGTGTTCGGACCGGCGAGCGTGGACGGCGCGGGCGGCGCGTTCTGGCGCATCGCCTCGTGGGCGTCGAGCTGCTGCTGCTTGTGCTCGGTCTGCGCGAGCAGATCCATGAGCGGATCGGGCGCGACGGCCGGGTAGAGGTCGAACACGAGCCGGTACTTGTACGAGCCGACCGGCTGCAGCGTGAAAACCTGCGGCTTCACCGAGCCCTTCAGGTCGAACACCATGCGCACCACGTGCGGCTGATATTGCCCGACGCGCACGGCCTGGATCTGCGGATCGTTCGGCGTGATCTTGGAGACGAGATTCTTGAGCGCGTCGTCGAGGTCGAGGCCGCTCAGGTCGACCACGAGGCGGTCGGGATTCTGCAGCAGCGTCTGCGTGGTCGTCAGCGCCTGATCGGATTCGATCGTGACGCGCGTATAGTCGCGCGCGGGCCACACGCGCACGCCCATCACCGAGGTCGCCCACGCGAGGCGCGGCGCCGCGAGGCCGAGCACCAGCGTGGACGCGCCCGCCTTCAGAATCTGCCGGCGACGCCAGTTGTGCGTGGCGGTGGCGGCGGATTCGATCGAGCGGAACGGTTTGATTAACATCTTTCTAGACATGCCTTTCCTGATGCGCTGTATGCGTACGCGGTGAGCACGCGGCCTTCGCCGTCCGGGCCGGGTTCGAGCTGGAACACCAGGTCCGGCACGCCGAGCAGGCCGCCCGCGCGTTGCGGCCATTCGACGAGACACACCGCCCCTTGCGCGAAATATTCGCGGAAGCCGGCGTCGGCCCATTCGGCCGGGTCGCTGAAACGATACAGATCGAAGTGATAAAGCTGGAGTTCCCCGCTTGCGCTCGCCACCGTGTAGGGTTCGACGAGTGTGTATGTCGGACTGCGCACGCGTCCGCTGTGGCCGAGCGCGCGCAGCGAGGCGCGCACGAGCGAAGTCTTGCCCGCGCCGAGGTCGCCGAGAAGCTGAACGTGCAGGCCGGCGAACGCGTTGACGGCGTGTGCCGGCGCGTTGATCTGTGCGTTGCTGGGTGCGTTAGCCGTATTGTCGGCAGGCGGGCGGGAAATTTGCGTGCTGGCGGCGCGCACGGCGTCGAGCGCGTGCGCGAAACGGGCGCCGAACGCATCGGTGGCGCTTTCATCCGCGAGCTCGAAACGGCGTTCGAGCAGAACGGGAGCGGCGGGCAGGCTCGCGTGGTCGTGACCGGACGTGTCGGGCATTCTCGTAAAATGGCGTGATGAACCCCTCGCATTCCCCCTCGAACCAGACATTGGCCGCCAAGGCCGCGCGCGCGCCTGACCAGGCGCAGGAGTCGGCGCAAGCAGCGGCGCAAGAGTCGGCGCAAGAGGCGGCGCAAACTGCGCCGCAGGGCGCCGGCGCGACGCTCGATGCGGCGGCGCTGGCCGCGCTCGCGACGCGCATCCGCGTATGGGGACGCGAGCTGGGGTTCGGTGCGATCGGTATCAGCGACACCGACCTATCTCATGCCGAGGCGGGCCTTGCGGCGTGGCTCGAAGCCGGCTGCCACGGCGAGATGGATTATATGGCCAAACATGGGATGAAACGCGCACGGCCCGCCGAGCTCGTTGCCGGTACGCGACGTGTCATCACCGCCCGCATGGCCTATTTGCCGGCCGCGACGCTCGATCCGTCGATGGCTGCAAGCGCCGCGAATGCATCGGAGCACGCGGCAGGTAAGCCTGCTGAAAGTGCTTCGCAAGGCGCGGAACAAGCTCACGCGCCGCACGCCGTCCACGACGACTGGCGTCTGCGCGAACACGCGCGTCTCGCCGATCCGCACGCCGCCGTCGTGTCGATCTATGCGCGCGGCCGCGACTATCACAAGGTGATGCGCGCGCGTCTGCAGCAACTCGCCGAGCGCATCGAGGCCGAGATCGGCGCATTCGGATTTCGCGTCTTTACCGATTCTGCGCCCGTGCTCGAAGTCGAACTCGCGCAGAAAGCGGGTATCGGCTGGCGCGGCAAGCACACGCTGCTGCTCCAGCACGACGCGGGCTCGCTATTTTTTCTCGGCGAAATTTACGTCGACGTGCCGCTGCCCACCGACGCCGACGATCCGTCCAGCGCGGCCCCCGAAACGCCGGGCGCGCATTGCGGCAGTTGCACGCGCTGCATCGGCGCGTGTCCGACGGGCGCGATCACTGGGCCGTATCGCGTCGATGCGCGCCGCTGCATCTCGTACCTGACGATCGAATTGAAGGGCAGCATTCCGCTGGACATGCGGCCGCTGATCGGCAATCGTGTCTACGGTTGCGACGATTGCCAGCTCGTCTGTCCCTGGAACAAGTTCGCGCAGGCCGCGCCGGTCGCCGATTTCGACGTGCGCCACGGGCTCGACCGCGCGAGTCTCGTCGAGCTGTTTAGCTGGAGCGCCCAGCAATTCGACGAGCGCATGCAGGGCAGCGCGATCCGGCGCATCGGTTACGAAAGCTGGTCGCGCAATATCGCGGTGGCGATGGGCAATGCGCTGCGTGCGGACGAAGCGCAAGCAACACGCGCGCGCCGCGAGGCCATCGTCGATGCGCTGCGCGCGCGCTTGCAGGACGAATCGGCGATCGTGCGCGAGCATGTGCAATGGGCGCTGGAAGCGGCATGATCGCGCCGACGAAGGTGACGATTCAAGGAGAGCGGCGATGACGAAAACATTGGCCGGCGCATCGGCAAGCTATTCGCTGTGGGACGACGCGGAAGACGCGGCGATGCGCGCCGCGGCCCACGTGCCTGCTGACGTGCCCGCGCGCGCGCCGAGCCCGCAGGCTTTGCGCAAGCTCGCGCCGCGCGTCTACAACGCGGTGATCGACGCGCCGTTCGGCAAGGTCGGCATCGTCACGGCTGCGGACGGCGTGCGCGAAATCCACTATCTGCCGGGTTCGACGCCGGGCTTCGCGCCCGATTCCGAACTCGCCGAACGCGCCGCCGCGCAGATCGCGCGCTATCTCGACGACGCGTCCGCGTCCTTCGATCTGCCGCTCGCATCGCCCGGCACGGCGTTCCAGCGCCGCGTCTGGGACGGCATCTGCGCGATCGGGGCGGGCAGCGTGCTGACCTACGGCGAACTGGCGCAGCGCATCGGCAGCATCAGCGCGCGCGCGGTGGGGCAGGCGTGCGGCTCGAACTATTTGCCGATCGTGATCCCGTGCCATCGCGTGGTCGCGGCGGGCGGTATCGGCGGGTTCAATCACCATGGCGGCGACGGTTTTTTCCGCGACGTCAAACGCTGGCTGCTCGCCCACGAAGGCGTAAGGATCCGATGACGAACACCCCCGCGCACGACGACGCGCACGAACCCGACGCCGATTTCGAGGACGGCGAGCAAGACCTCGCCGCGCTCGACGATGCAGACGCTGAGCACTTCGACGCCATCGACGACAATGCGCCGCTTTCCGCCGCCGCCGCCGAAACGCTCGCCACGAGCCTGCTCGCGATCGACACGTTCTGCGACGCCATGTGGCTCGAACACGGTCTCTCGCGCAACACGCTCGACGCTTACCGGCGCGATCTGCGCCTGTTCGCCGAATGGCTCGCTCGCGCGCGTCCGCACGGTCTCGACGGCGTGCACGAAGACGATATCCACGCCTACAGCGCGCGCCGCAAGGACGACAAATCGACTTCGGCGAACCGGCGTCTCTCGGTGTTCCGGCGCTACTACGGCTGGGCGCTGCGCGAGCGGCGCCTGAGCGTCGATCCCACCGTGCGCGTGCGCTCGGCCAAGCAGCCGCCGCGCTTTCCCACCACGCTGACCGAAGCCCAGGTCGAAGCGCTGCTGAACGCGCCCGACGTGACTACGCCGCTCGGCCTGCGCGATCGCACGATGCTCGAACTGATGTACGCGAGCGGCTTGCGCGTGACCGAACTCGTCACGCTCAAGACCGTGGAAGTGGGCCTGAACGAAGGCGTCGTGCGCGTGATGGGCAAGGGCTCGAAGGAGCGGCTCGTGCCGTTCGGCGAAGAGGCGTCGGCGTGGCTCACGCGTTACCTGCGCGAGTCGCGGCCCGCGCTGCTCGGCCCGCGCCCGGCCGACGCGCTGTTCGTGACCGCGCGCGCCGAAGGCATGACGCGCCAGCAGTTCTGGCACATCATCAAGCGTCACGCGCTGAATGCGGGCGTACACGCGCCGCTTTCGCCGCACACGCTGCGTCACGCGTTCGCCACGCACCTGCTCAATCACGGCGCCGATCTGCGCGTGGTGCAGATGCTGCTCGGCCACAGCGACATCTCCACCACGCAGATCTACACGCACGTCGCGCGCGAGCGTCTGCGCCTGCTGCATCAGATGCATCATCCGCGCGGCTGACCGCGAGCGCGCGGACCACCCACTGCGCGCATTACAATGCGCGCCATGAGCAAATCGAAACACGTCTCCGAAACGCCCGCCACGCAGATGCTGCGCCGCGCGGGCGTCGCGTTCGGCGAGCATCCCTACGAGTATGTCGAGCATGGCGGCACGGGCGAGTCCGCGCGCCAGCTCGGCGTGGACGAGCACCGCGTCGTCAAGACGCTCGTGATGGAGGACGAGAACGCGAAGCCGCTCATCGTCCTCATGCACGGCGACCGCAAGGTGTCGACCAAGAATCTCGCGCGGCAGATCGGCGCCAAGCGCGTCGAGCCCTGCAAGCCGGAAGTCGCGAATCGTCACTCGGGCTATCTGGTGGGCGGCACTTCGCCATTCGGCACCAAAAAGCGCATGCCGGTCTACGTCGAATCGACGATTCTCGATTTCGACGAAATCTGGCTCAACGGCGGCAAACGCGGCTATCTGGTGAGTCTCGCGCCTGCCGTGCTGACCTCGTTGCTCGATGCGAAGCCGGTGCAGTGCGCGAGCGTCGAATAAAGTCCAACGCGAAGGTCCGCCGCGTCGCGCGCGCGACGGTACGTTCCCTGATTACCCTGGTGCGCCATCAAGGCGCGCCCGCGCTTCGGTAGAATGGCGCGTTCGCCGACGCGGCGCTTCGCTTGCCGGCATTCCTGGCTGGCCGCGCGCCGCGTCGCGCTTCGTCTCACGCTTCGTTTCAATTACTTCGGGTTTCGTGCATGTACAACCTGTTCGTCGCCGTTCTGGCTTATCTGATCGGTTCGGTTTCGTTCGCGGTGATCGTGAGCGCCTTCATGGGCCTCGACGATCCGCGCTCCTACGGCTCCGGCAATCCGGGCGCGACCAATGTGCTGCGTAGCGGCAACAAAAAGGCCGCGATCCTCACGCTGATCGGCGACGCGTTCAAGGGCTGGCTCGCGGTCTGGCTCACGGTGCGTTTCGGCCCGCGTTTCGGTCTGGACGACACGGCCGTCGCGCTCGCCGCCATCGCCGTGTTCCTCGGGCATCTGTATCCCGTGTTCTTCCGCTTCAAGGGCGGCAAGGGCGTGGCGACGGCCGCGGGCGTGCTGCTCGCGATCAATCCGCTGCTCGGCGGCCTGACGCTGCTCACCTGGCTGATCGTCGCGTTCTTCACGCGGTATTCGTCGCTGGCGGCGCTCGCCGCCGCGCTGTTCGCGCCGATCTTCTACGTCTTCCTGTTCGGCCCGCACGTGATCGCGCTCGCGATTCTCGCCATGAGCGCGCTGCTGTTCTGGCGTCACCGCGCCAACATCACGAAGCTGATGAACGGCACCGAAAGCCGTATCGGCGATAAAAAGAAGAAGGCCGCCGCCGCGAGCGAATAAGCCTGTGGTGGGGCGGTATTGAAACCGTATTGAAGTTGTATTGGGCACGCGCCGCGAGGGAAGCGCGGCGTGCCGCTCGCGCAAGATGTCGGAGTTGTGAGTCACTGCGCATTTTCCTGTCGTGTCGTCTGATCAGTTACGCGCATTTGTCTGACGTTTGGCTGCATTTTATGAGCATTTGCACCATAAAAGCGCCTTAAGTCGTCTGCCGGCGGGCCGTAAACCCGTATGTCATTTTTCTATTGCCATACGTACTCGCGGTCCGAATCACCTCTTCCCCGGCGATCCCCCACATGTTCTCCACCATTCGCGCGCGCATCGTCGCGCTATGCGTTTCCATCGTCGTCGTGGCGCTCGCGGCCAACACCGCACTCGATTACACCGTCGCCAACTCGCATAACAAGGATTCGATCGACGCCACGCTTGCGGCCGTCGCGGCCAGTCACGCCGAAGGCATCGGCGAATGGGCGGCCACCCACGCGCGCATGATCGACTCGCTGCAGGACGCCGTGCTCCAGCCCGATCCGTCGGCGGCGCTCAAGCTGGTCGCGGCGGCGGGCGGCTTCACCAACGTCTACGTGGGCTATGCCGACAAGACCGCGAAGTTCTCCGATCCGACCGGCATTCCGCCCGACTACGACCCGACCGGCCGTCCCTGGTACAAGCAGGCGGTCGCGGCGGGCAAGGGCGTGCTGACGCCGCCTTACGTCGACGTGGGCACCGGCAAGCTGGTGGTGGCGTTCGCGGCGCCCGTGATCCGCGACGGCCAGGTGAAGGGCGTGATTTCCGGCGACGTCGCCATGGACGACGTGGTGTCGAACGTGCAGTCGATCCATCCGACGCCCGCGAGCTTCGGCATGCTGGTGGACAGTTCGGGCCAGATCGTCGCGCACAACGACGCGAAGCTCACGCTCAAGCCGGCCACCGACCTCGCGCCCGAACTGACGGCCGACACGCTGGCGTCGATGGCTTCGTCCGCTTCGTCTGGCAAGTCGGCGCGGCCGCTCGCCATCGACGTGGGCGGCGACGCCAAGCTGATGCGCGCACAGCCGATTCCGGGCACCGACTGGCGCCTGATCGTCGCGCTCGACCGCAGCGAAGCCACGGCGGGCATGCGCTCGCTGCTCACGGCGTCGCTGATCGCGCTGGTGGTGGTGGGCGTGGTGGCGGCGCTGGTGGTGGGCGCGGTCACGGCCGTGTCGTTCCAGCGCCTCTCGCGCATTCGCGACGCGATGGACGCGATCAGCGCGGGCGAGGGCGATCTCACGCAGCGCTTGCCCGCCACGGGCGACGACGAAGTGGCGCAGATCGCGCGCTCGTTCAACGCCTTCATGGACAAATTGCGCGAGGTGATGCGCCATATCCGCGACGCGAGCGAGTCGGTGCGCACGGCCAGCGACGAAATCGCGGCGGGCAACGTCGATCTCTCGGGCCGCACCGAATCGGCGGCGGCGAGCCTTGAAGAAACGGCCGCGTCGATGGAGGAAATCACGGCGACGGTCGGCCAGTCGGCCAACGCGGCGCAGCAGGCGGACGTGACGGCCAACTCGGCGTCGGTGGTGGCGTCGCGCGGCGGCGCGGTGATCAACGACGTCGTCGATACGATGGGCGCGATCGAGAAGGCTTCGGTGAAGATCGCCGACATCATCGGCGTGATCGACGGCATCGCATTCCAGACCAACATTCTGGCGCTCAATGCGGCGGTGGAAGCTGCGCGCGCGGGCGAGCAGGGCCGCGGTTTCGCGGTGGTCGCGGGCGAGGTGCGCAGCCTCGCGCAGCGCAGCGCGCAGGCCGCGCGCGAGATCAAGGCGCTGATCGAATCGACGGTGACGAGCGTGAATTCCGGCTCGCAACTCGTGCGCCGCGCGGGCGAAACGATGGACGAAATCGTGGCGAACGTCGCGAACGTGACGACGATCATCTCCGAGGTGACGAACGCGGCCGGCGAGCAGACGCGCGGCATTCAGGAAGTGAACCGCGCCGTGAGCCAGCTCGACGAAATGGTCCAGCAGAACGCGGCGCTGGTCGAGCAGTCGACGGCGGCGGCGTCCGCGCTGCGCAGCCAGGCGGTGCGGCTCGCGGAAGCGGTCGGGCAGTTCAGGCTCGATTGACGGTTGTGTGCGGCAGACGCGAAAGCGGCGCTCAGGCGTCGCTTTTTTTTCGTCGGTTTGCGGGTTTGTGTGCGCACGTGCTGACGCGCTTCGGCTTCGCCTGGCCATTCGGATGAGGTTTCCGGCGCGGCGCGCGTGGTTATGCTGTGTTGTCGACCGCGCCGCTGCTCAGCGTTGATCCAGTGCAAGAGAACGCACGGAATACCGGCGGTGCGGCACCCCAGAAACCCAACGTTAGGTTAATGTCGAGCCATGCCCACACTGCTTCGCGTATCCGGCGCCCGCGTCGTGATCTTTTCGAACGATCACCGGCCCGCGCATGTTCATGTCGAGAGTCCGCAAGGCTCGTGTGTGTTCAACCTCAATTGCCCGCTCGGACCGCTGGCGCTGCGCGAGCGCTTCGCGCTCGGCGAGCGTGAAGTGGCGCGCCTCGCGCAAGCGATCGAACCCGAAGTCGCACGCCTGTGCCGGGAATGGCAACGCATCGAAACGTGGAGAACGCAAACATGGCCAGCAGCAGGGAGCGTAGCAAGCGGGAGCCCGTGGGTAACGGGGCCATCGGCCGCGAGCAGTTCGACGCCGCAACGCGGGCGGCACAGGAGAGTCCGGTCGCGGTCGCCGCGCGGTACAGCCGCGCGCATCACAAGCTCGAAGTGTCGTTCGCGAACGGCGTAGATCTCGCCGTGCCCATCGCGCTCATTCAGGACCTGCGGATGCTCGAACCTGCGCCCACGCCGGCCCAGCTTGCCGAAGTCGAGATCTGGGGCGGCGGGCAGTCGATCTACTTTCCGCGTCTGGACGAGTCGGTGTGGGCGCCGGGACTGCTGAGCGGCGTCTACGGCACGAAGCTCTGGATGCGCGATCTGGCACGCCAGATGGGCTCGGTCACCTCGCCCGCCAAGGCCGCCGCTGCGCGCGAGAACGGGCGCAAGGGCGGCAGGCCGCGCAAGCTGCCCGTGGTCGCGGGCACAGAAGCGTTCGCGAGCGAGCCGGCCGGCCGCGCGGCGGCGGGCAAGGCGGCCAAGGCGGCCAAGGCGGCCACGGTGGCCCGCAAGGCCGCGCGCAAGCGCGCATGAACGTGATGAGCGCAATGAACATCGTGCGTGTCCCACTTCGGCTCGCGCCGTTTTCGCCTTGACATGCAACCGTGAGGTTGCATACTAAAACCCATGAACGACGACGCCGTATTTCGCGCGCTCGCAGATGCGAGCCGCCGGCAGTTGCTGGACCGGCTGCACGAGAAGAACGGCCAGACGCTCACGCAGCTATGCGAGGGGCTGGCGATGTCGCGCCAGGCGGTCACCAAGCATCTCGGCGTGCTCGAGGCGGCGAATCTCGTCGTCGCCCGGCGCGAAGGGCGCGAGAAGCGCCATTTCATCAATCCGGTGCCGATCGGCGACATAGCCGCGCGCTGGATCGGCAAGTTCGAGCGCACGCGGGTGGACGCGCTCGTCGAGCTCAAACGTTCGCTGGAGGAACGCGCGCCGCACAGCGCGCAGGAATCGAAGTCAGGAGGCAGTCATGAGCCATGAGGACCGCGCCGCGGCGCAGCCCGGCACGAACGCCGCGCAGGAGTCGGTGTTCGTCTACGTCACCTATATCCGCACCACGCCGCAGGCGCTCTGGACGGCGCTCACGAGCCCGGAATTCACCCAGCGCTACTGGCACGGCGTGCGCGCCGAAAGCGACTGGCAGCCGGGTTCGCCGTGGCAGCTGCGTTTCGCCGACGGGCGCATCGCCGACTCGGGCGAGATCGTCGAGTCCGAGCCGCCGTATCGTCTGGTGATCCGCTGGCGCAACCTGTTTCGCCCCGATCTGAATGCGGAAGGCGACTCGCTGTGCACGATGGAAATCGTCGCGCAGGACGACGTGGCGAAGCTCTCGGTCACGCATCGCATGGCGCGGCCGGGTTCGAAGTTCATCGAGGCGGTATCGGGCGGCTGGCCGCTGATCCTCTCGAACCTCAAGACGCTGCTGGAAACGGGCGAGGTGATGATGCCGCTGCTGTTCAAGCCCGATTGAGCGACTGATGCAGGCTGAAAAAGCGCCGCGCACGGAGAAATAACAAACGGGCGCGGCGTGAGCAATAAGCCCGCGCCGCGCCCGCCGAACGAAAGATCGCGAGGGATCAGTCGGTCAGGATCAATCGCGGAAGTTGTTGAAGTCGAGCGGCGTGTCGGTCACGTCCTTGCGCAGCATGGCGATCACGCTTTGCAGGTCGTCGCGCTTGGTGCCGTTCACGCGCACGGCGTCGCCCTGAATGCTCGCCTGCACCTTGATCTTGCTGTCCTTCACGAGGCGCACGATCTTCTTCGCCAGGTCGCCCGAGACACCCTTCTTCACGGTGATGACCTGCTTGACCTTGTCGCCGCCGATTTTCTCGATCTTGCCGTAGTCGAGAAAACGCACGTCGACATTGCGCTTGGCCATTTTCGACAGCAGCACGTCCTTGACCTGGCCGAGCTTGAAATCGTCGTCGGCGTACGCGGTCAGTTCGCGTTCCTTCTGCTCGACGCGCGAATCCGAGCCCTTGAAGTCGAAGCGCGTGGAGATCTCCTTGTTGGATTGCTCGATCGCGTTCTTCACTTCGATCATGTTGGCTTCGCTGACGACGTCAAACGATGGCATTGCTTTCTCCCAAAAGTGCGAGTGGCGCTGCGCGGGCGGGCCGCACCGGCGTTTTCCGGCGGCGTCGCGCGCACTCGCTATAATCACGGACCGACGCCATTTTACCGGCGTCACCGTGTTTGCCCAAGGTTGCGCGGCGGCCCGTGGTTTGGCCCGTGTTCCTGTCCGTGCTGTGACCTGGCCCGCGTCCTCCGTCCGTCTTTCCGTCTCCGTTCTTCCGCGATGTCCGCTTCCGCCTTGCCTGCTGATCCGTCCCCGCGCAACAGCGTGTGGTTCGCCGCCGCTTATCCGCTGCGCGCGCACAACACGTTCGGTTTCGACGTGCGCGCGCGTTACGCGTGCCGCGTCGAAAGCGAGGCCGATTTCATCGCCGCCGTGCGCGATTCGCGCGCCGAGGGCTTGCGCACGCTCGTGCTGGGCGGCGGCAGCAATATCGTGCTCACGCGCGACTTCGACGGCCTCGTGCTGCTGGTCGGGCTGGCGGGCAAGCGTGTCGTCCATGAGGACGACGAAGCCTGGTACGTCGAAGCCGCCGCCGGCGAGAACTGGCACGATTTCGTCGCGTGGACGCTCGCAGCGGGCATGCCCGGACTCGAAAATCTCGCGCTGATTCCCGGCACGGTGGGCGCCGCGCCGATCCAGAACATCGGCGCCTACGGGCTCGAAATGGGCGATCGCTGCGCGATGGTGCGCGCGATCGAAATGGAAACCGGCACGCCGTACGAATTCGACGCCGCCGCGTGCGAGTTTGGTTATCGCGACAGCTTCTTCAAGCGCGAAGGCCGCGACCGCTTCGTGATCACGGCCGTGACCTTCCGCTTGCCGAAAGCGTGGCGGCCGAACGCCGGTTACGCCGATCTCGCGCGCGAGATCGCGCAGCGCGGCCTGAGCGAAGCGCAGTGCGCGCAGGACGTGTTCGACGCCGTAGTGGCGGTGCGCCGCGCCAAGCTGCCCGATCCGCTCGTGCTCGGCAACGCGGGCAGCTTCTTCAAGAATCCCGTGATCGAGGGCGAGCAGTTCGACGCACTCGTCATGCGTGAGCCGGGCGTCGTGTCCTATGCGCAAGCCGATGGGCGCGTGAAGCTCGCGGCGGGCTGGCTGATCGACCAATGCGGCTGGAAAGGGCGCGCGCTGCGCGAGGCGGCCGTGCACGAGCGCCAGGCGCTGGTGCTCGTGAACCGTGGCGGCGCGACCGGCGCGGACATCCTCGAATTGGCCCAGGCGATCCGCCACGACGTGCTCGCGCGCTTCGGCGTGGAACTGGAGCAGGAGCCGATCAGCCTCTAGGCCCATTGTCCGACTCGGATCACGACGCATAAAAAAACGCCGCGCCTTCGCAAGAAAGCGCGGCGTTTTTCATGGCGCAACGTGTCAGGCGGCGCTGTCCTGCGCGGTGAACACCGGCCCTTGCACGAAGCGCACGTCGTACTGCTGCAACTGCTCGAACTGCGCGGCATCGACCACGCGGTTGAAGATCAGCGGAATGCGCAGGCGCGCCGCGTAGCTGACGAGCGGCTTGACCATCGAATCGCGCAAGGCCGAACTCGCATCCATCTTCACGAAATCGAGCCGCGCCATGTCGGACACCGAAAGAATCTGGCCCGCATTCGGCAGATTGCCAGCCACCTTGAAGCCATAGCGCTGATAACTCTGCGTCAGATAGCCGACGAACGTGCGGTGCGCGACCGCCGCCGCCGGCAACTCGATCACCACGCGTCCCGGATTCAGCCCGAACGACACCAGCACGTTCGAGAAATGGCGTCCGTGATCGTATTTCACGCTCTTGAGCAGGCGCTCGTGCACGCGCAGAAACAGCAGCCCATGCTGTTGCGAGCCGAGAAAGTTGATCGTGTGCAGCGCGCGCACGCAGCGGTCGAGCGCAACCAGTTCGGGATCGTCGAGCGAATCGGAAAACGGATCATAGGGCCCGACCTTGCCGTCGACCTCGCGCAGCGTCACGGCCTGATAACCGAGCTCGTCGCCGAAACGCGAGGCCTGCGCGAGATCCGCCGTGAGGCATTGCGCGCCGCCGTGCACGCTGATGTCGTAGATCGGTTCGTACGCGCTCAGCAGCTCCACGCCGCGCCGGTGGGCGACGGCGACGGCGCTGTGCGCGCCGGTCCCCATCGCCAGATGTTCGCCGAGAAAAGGGTGGTCGGCGGCGCGGGCGACAAGCGCGGGAATGGTGGGAGCAAGCATGGCGACGAAAAGAGAGGGCGTCTCGAAATGAAATGTTTACGCAGGCGGCCTCGGGGCCGCATGACTCGATGTTAGCAGTCCGGCGGCCCGCGGCATGCATGGATTGGTGATAACGATATCCACGCGGCAAGGGCTTTGCGGCGCTTTCAGCCCGTTCCCAGGGTTTACGTTGAATTTCACTAATCATAATCCGTTTTACTATTCGTAAATCGCGCGACGGGTTCTGTCGGAGAAAGCCGACGCGCCAAGCCCGATCAACCGAACGCCGGCGTGCCGGCGCGCGTCTATGCTGAAGACGCGCCCGCACGCAGAACATGGAGACAGTGATGAACGCACCCTTGCGCCACGCCGCGCCCAGCCGCGCCGCGACCGACGGCTACATGAGCGGTTTCGCCAACGAGTTCGCGACCGAGGCGCTGCCCGGCGCGTTGCCCGACGGGCAGAACTCGCCGCAGCGCTGCGCCTACGGCCTGTACGCCGAGCAGCTCTCGGGCACCGCCTTCACCGCGCCGCGCTCGCATAATCGCCGCACGTGGTTCTATCGGATCCGTCCGGGCGCGGTGCATCAGCCGTTCACGCCGCTGGCGGCGCGCGCGAGTACGAATGACAGCGTCGGCGGTGCCGCGCGCCTCGTCGCCGATTTCAACGACGTGCCGCCCACGCCGCCCAATCAGCTGCGCTGGGACCCGCTGCCGATGCCGACCGAGCCGACCGACTTCATCGACGGCTGGGTGACGATGGCGGGCAACGGCTCGGCGGCGTCGATGAGCGGCTGCGCGATCCATCTCTACGCGGCCAACCGCGCGATGACGGACCGCTTCTTCTTCAATACCGATGGCGAACTGCTGATCGTGCCGCAGGAAGGGCGCCTGTCGATCCGCACGGAAATGGGCAAGCTCGACATCGAGCCGTTCGAGATCGCCGTGATTCCGCGCGGCGTGCGCTTCACGGTCGATCTGCCGGACGGCACGGCGCGCGGTTATATCTGCGAAAACTTCGGCGCGCTGCTGCGTCTGCCGGATCTGGGCGTGATCGGCTCGAACGGCCTCGCGAATCCGCGCGATTTCCTCACGCCGCACGCGGCCTACGAAGACCGCGAAGGGCAGTTCGAACTCGTCACCAAGCTCAACGGCCAGCTCTGGCGCGCCGACATCGGCCATTCGCCGCTCGACGTGGTGGCCTGGCACGGCAACTACGCGCCGTACAAATACGATCTGCGCCACTTCAATACGATCGGCTCGATCAGCTACGACCATCCCGATCCGTCGATCTTCCTCGTGCTGCACGCGCCGACCGACACGCCGGGCGTCGATGCGATCGACTTCGTGATCTTCCCGCCGCGCTGGCTCGCGGCCGAGAACACCTTCCGTCCGCCCTGGTACCACCGCAACGTCGCGAGCGAGTTCATGGGACTCGTGCACGGCGCGTACGACGCGAAGGCCGAGGGCTTCGTGCCGGGCGGTTCGAGCCTGCACAACTGCATGTCGGGCCACGGCCCCGACGCCGAGACCTTCGAAAAAGCCTCGAACGCCGATACGACGAAACCGCACAAGGTCGGCGACACGATGGCGTTCATGTTCGAGACCCGCACGCTGATCCGGCCGACGCGCTTCGCGCTCGAAACGGCGCAGCTGCAGGCGCATTACTACGAGTGCTGGCAAGGCCTCGCGAAACATTTCAACCCGGAGCAGCAATGAGCAGCCAACCCCTTCCCGACGACCTGCGCGCCACGCTCGATCCGCGCCGCAAGAGCTGGGTCGAATCCGCCAACGACGCCGCGTGCGATTTCCCGATCCAGAACCTGCCGTTCGGCGTGTTCAGCACCGCGCAGAACGTCACGCCGCGCGCGGGCGTGGCGATCGGCGACTCGGTGATCGACCTCGCGGCGCTGTACGACGCGGGCGTGCTGCGCTTGCCGGGTACGTCGGGTTCTCCGGCTTCGGCGCAAGCGAATGTGTTCGCGCGCCGCGCGCTCAACGACTTCATCGAACTGGGCCGCGATGTATGGCGCAGCGTGCGCGTGCAGCTTTCCTCGCTGCTTGCGCGCGATACCGCCGCCTTGCGCGACGACGCGGCGTTGCGATCGCGTGCGCTCGTGAAGCTCGCGGATGCGAAGCTGCATTTGCCGGTGTCGATTCCGGGCTATACCGACTTCTATTCGTCGAAGGAGCACGCGATGAATGTGGGATCGATGTTTCGGGATCCGAAGAATGCGTTGCTGCCGAACTGGTCGGAGATGCCGATCGGGTATAACGGGCGCGCGTCGTCGGTGGTGGTGAGCGGCACGCCGGTGCGTCGGCCGAACGGGCAGTTGAAGTCGCCGGATCAGGATCGGCCGGTGTTCGGCGCGTGCCGCAAGCTCGATATCGAACTGGAGACGGGATTCGTGATCGGGCGCGGCAATGCGCTGGGCGAGCCGATCGCGTGCGAGAGCGCCGAGGCGCATATTTTCGGCATGGTGCTGCTCAACGACTGGAGCGCGCGCGATATTCAGCAGTGGGAATATGTGCCGCTCGGGCCGTTCAATTCGAAGGGTTTCGCGACGACGATTTCACCGTGGATCGTGACGCTCGATGCGCTGGAGCCGTTCCGGGTGGCGCAGCCGGTGCAGGAGCCGCAGCCGCTGGAGTATTTGCGGCATGGAGGGGAGCATGCTTTCGATATCGAGCTGGAAGTGATGTTGCGGCCTGCCGGGGCGGGCGAGGCGACGACGATTTCGCGGACGAATTTCCGGCACATGTATTGGAGCATGGCGCAGCAGCTTGCGCATCATACGGTGGGTGGGTGTAACACCCGGGTCGGTGATTTGATGGGTTCCGGGACTATCTCGGGGCCTACGGCGGATTCGTTTGGGAGCTTGCTGGAGATTACCTGGAACGCGAAGAATCCTTTGGCGTTGAAGGGGGGCGGCACGCGTGGGTTTATTGAGGATGGGGATGTGTTGACGCTGGCTGGGTGGTGTCAGGGGGAGGGATATAGGGTGGGGTTTGGGGTGTGTGTTGGGGAGGTGATCCCCGCGTTGAGTTGATTGGTTTTGCGGTGTTGTTGGCCTTTCCTTGATTTCGTGTCGGTCTGCAAGTGTTGCCCCTGTGCGGGGCGGCACCTACTTTTCTTTGCAGCGGCAAAGAAAAGTAGGCAAAAGAAAGCCGCTCAAACCGCTAGTGTGACGCCGTCCACCACTCGCCATCATCGGTAGTGGTTCCGGAGCGTCTGTCATCACGCGCCCACCAACGAAGTGACAAGGCGGTCATACATCCCGCTGCGCGCGATGCGCGCACCGGTCGGGTATGCAGGGGAAACCGAGGGTACTGATTGATTTTGCGGGGCACTCGCAAACCTTCGGTTTGCGGTTATGCCTCACGGGGCGCTTGCGCCCCCGGATGTATGACGGCTTTGTCACTAAGTGGGGTGGTGCGAGATGGCGGACGCTCCTACACCTTTCCCCCTAAACGGCGGTTTGCGGACTTCGTCACACTAGCGGTGTGAGCGGCTTTCTTTTGCCTACTTTTCTTTGCCGCTGCAAAGAAAAGTAGGTGCCGCCCCGCACAGGGGCGACGCATGCAGACCGACATGAAAACAAGGAAAGGCCAACACCGCAACAACCAGCACCAAATGAGGCGCAAGCAAAAAATCAACGAATATGCGAAGCCTTAGCGATCCCATGCACACGCTCCCACCTCAAAGCCCCAAGAAACACAATCGCAGCGCCAAACAAAACCCAAAGCATGGCATCGCGCCCAGCATGCTCCATCAGAGCCCCAGTAATCATGGGCCCACCAAAACTCGCGACACTCCACGAAGCACTCACCAGCGCGCTAGCAGAAACCAGCGCCCCGCCTTCAAACCGCTCGCCGCAGGCGACAATCGCCAACGTATAAATCGACCCCGCAGCCGCCCCTAAAACAAACAACAAAGGCCACCGCAACCACGGCGTAGCAACAGCAAACGGCAGCAAGGGCAACAACACAACCACAATCAAGCCCATCAACCCATGCACGCGCTCGCGCCCAAGCCGATCCGCGAGCCACCCAATCGGAAATTGCATCGTCGTATCGCCCAGCAACACGACAGAAGCAAACAGCAAGGCCAGCTCACTCCCAATCCCATGCCCCATCGCGAATAACGGCAGCAACGAAAGCGCCAGCGTATCGAACAACGCAAAAAAACCGGTCGCGATAATCAGCGCAGGCATCTTCGGCAACACATGCCGCCAACTGCCATGCGGCTCATGCAGATCCGTCGTATGCGGACTCGACCGAATGGCAAACAGCATCGGCAACGCGATCAAGAAAATCGCCCCGCAGATCGCAAATCGCCACGCCGCATAGCCCGCGATCTGGCTGACCAGCACGGGACCCGACATCTGAAACAAGGTAAAAGTCGTCGCGTAGATGGCGACCACGCGTCCGCGATTGGAATCGTCCGCGAGTTCGTTGACCCACGCCTCGCCGATCGTGAACAACAGCATGAGCGCCGCGCCGCACACCATCCGCAGCAGCGCCCATATCCACAGATCCGTGCAGGTCTGCATCAGCGCAGTGGCCGCCGCCACGGCCACCACCGAGCCGACGATCACCTGCCGCGAGCCGACACGCGACGCGATCCACGCCGTGAGCGGCACGACGATCAGCCCGCCGAGCGCCTGCGCGGCGGTCAGCAGGCCGACGATGGCGGTGCCATAACCGGCGTCGGTGAGTGCGAGGGCGGTGAGCGGCAGGGTCGCGCCGGAGCCCAGGCCGACTACGGCCACGCTCAGGATCAGCGCGAGGAAATCGCGGGTCAGGACGGTTTTCATCGGGCGCCATCCTACCCTGGGCGCGCGAAAAAAGCGGCAGGGCGTGCCTTGCCCAACGTCATCGATTCATCGAGTCAGCGCATCGAGACACGCGCGCACGTCAAAGCACGCCAAACGAACTCAAGCGAATTCAAACCACCGACGTCGGCCCCGAAACCGCCACGCGGCGCCGCGCGCGCCGGTCGAGCTGCGCCGAGACGAAGGTGAGCCCGAGCGCCGCGAGCGCCATCGCGAGCCCCACCCACGGCAGCGACGTCAGCGGCGCGCCCGCGCTGATCGCCACGCCGCCGATCCACGCGCCGCTCGCATTGCCGAGATTGAACGCGCCCTGGTTCAGCGTGGAAGCGAGGTTCGGCGCATGGCTCGCGCGGTTGACGATGAGGATCTGCAGCGGCGGCACGATCGCAAACGCCAGCACGCCCCACACGAAGATGGTCGCCATCGCGGCGATTTGATCGTGCATCGTGAACGCGAACACGGCGAGCAGCACGCCGATCATCGCGAGCAGGCTCAGCAGCGAGCGCATCAGCTTCCAGTCGGCGAGCTTGCCGCCGAGCGTGCTGCCCACCGTCAGCCCGAGGCCGAACAGCAGCAGCACGAAGGTCACTTCGTGCGGCGAGAATCCGCTCACGTCTTCGAGAATCGGCGTGATGTAGGTGAACACCGAGAACAGGCTCGCCGACGCCAGCACGCTCATGCCCAGCACCATCAGCACCTGCGGATTCTTGAGCACGCTGAATTCGTGCACGAGGCTCGCCTTCTGCATTTCGATGTGCTTCGGCAGGCACACCTGCAGCGCGAGCGCCGCGAACAGGCCGATCACCGTCACGGCCCAGAACGTCGTGCGCCAGCCCGCGAGCTGGCCGAGCGCGGTGCCGAGTGGCACGCCCAGCACGTTCGCGAGCGTGAGGCCCGTGAACATCAGCGCGATTGCCTGGGCGCGCCGGTTGGGCGCGACGAGCCCCGCCGCGACCACCGAGCCGATGCCGAAGAACGCGCCGTGGCAGAACGCGGTGACGATGCGTGCGGCCATCAGGATCGAATAGGTCGGTGCGAGTGCGCACAGCAGATTGCCGACGATGAATATGCCGATCAGCCGCATCAGCGCTGCTTTGCGCGGCACGTTGGCAATCGCGATCGCGACGATGGGCGCGCCGATCGTCACGCCCAGCGCGTAGGCCGAGACCAGCATGCCGGCGGCCGGAATCGACACCGCGAGATCGCGCGCGACGTCGGGCAGCAGCCCCATGATGACGAATTCGGTGGTACCGATACCAAACGCGGCGACGGCAAGGGCGAGCAGGGGCAAGGGCATGGACGTGTGAACGGCGTGGTCGTTTCGGTTCGCGAGGCCCTGGGCGCGGCTCGCGTGCTTGTTTTCGTGCGGGTGTCGTGCTGACTTTGGCCTACTGATTAAGCCAATGCCGAATTGTACTGAAATGCGCCTCGCTGCATCCGGCACGCTTTTCTTGCGTTCTTCTTACGCAACACCGTCCGCGCGGGTGATGTCTTGACGATTTCTTCAGGTTACGTCGATGGTGCGTCACACGCGCGGGCCGCACCATCGTCTAACGATCCCGTCCGCGCCAGCCGCCACGCCAGTTTTCGCGCGGATTGCCTCGTCCGCGACGCGCATCGCGGGCCGTATGGGGATGCGCGACACTTCCTGGAGCGATGACATGAACACCTTGAACACCGTACGCATCGCGGTGGCCTGCTCGGCCGCCTTGTTCGCAGGACTCGCATGGGCCGATTCGTCGACCGATACGGCGTCGACCTCGCCGTCGGCATCGCAGGACGTGGGCGGCATGCCCATGAGCAGCAGCGCTTCGGGCGGACCCGCAACGCTCACGCACGCACAGGTCTATCAGGATCTGGTGCGCTCCGAGCAGACCGGCGAACGCGCGCGTCTGAACAACGATATTTATCACGGCAACTGAGCGCCAGCCCGCAGGCGCGTTAGCAAACGCAAAGGCACACTCAAGGGCAAACTAAAAGGCAAACTCGAACACGAACACACAAGAATCATCAGGGAGACCGGCAAGATTTCATCGACGCATGACTCGCCAGGACGTCCGCCCGAATCGAACGCGGGCGGCCAATCGGCGGCGGCCCGGCGCACGGCGTTCAGCGCGGCGGGCCGCCGCCGATGTGCTTTTCGATCAGGCGCATGCGTCCGCCCGGACGATAGGGCGCGAACCACGGATTCGAACGCAGTTCGCACAGCCGCGAACTGCGTTCGGCGAGCGCGGCGTCGAGCCAGTGATACATCGGCTCGGGCTGCGCGAGCCGCGCGTAGAGTTCGGCGATCAGCAGCGGCGAGGTGTACTGGCAGCGCCGCCGCTCGAGCAGATCATCGAGATACCAGTGCAGCACCGCGTCGTAGCCGCCCGCGTCCCATTGCGCGCGGATCGCCGCCGCGCGCGCGTGCTGATCGCAGCGCACCAGCGCTTCTTCGGTCGCGTCCACGGCCTGCGCGTAGAGCTTCTTCACTTCGAACGCCGTCGCCAGCACCTGATAGACCAGCGGCGCGTGCTCGCGATGTCCCGGCGACAGATACTCGCTCGCCACTTCCGCATGCTTGCCCGCGAGCACCATGCCGAACGCGCGCGAGCCCTGGAACGCCAGCGGATCGATCTTCTCGGCACGTTCGAGCGCCGCGTCGCCTTCCGCGCGCCGGCCCGCCGCGAGCAGCAGACGCGCATAGAGCCGGTGCGCCTCCGGGTAGCTCGGATTGCGCTTGAGCGCTTCCTTGCAGCCGGCCTCGGCGCGCGTCCAGTCCCACTCGAAAAAGTAGCGCACGGCCGCGAGCGCCTGATGCGCCTCGGGCAGATCGGGGTCGAGTTCGAGCGCGCTATGTGCGAGCGCGCGCGCGAGCGGCCAGCCGTCGTCGGGGGCGTAGAGGCCGTGCACGACCGTCGATCCGTAATAGTTCGAGAGCCCCGCGTAGCCGAGCGCGTAGTTCGGATCGTGTTCGACGGCCGCTTCGAAATAGGCGCGGCTGCGCGAGAAGTCCTCGCCGTCGATGTTGTGATGCGCGCAGAACGCGGCGTCGAAATGCACGCGCCTGTACCAGAAGTAGCGGCCGCGCACGTAGGCGTCGTGCGCCGCCGGATCGACGGGCAGGCGGCGCGCGAGCAGCGAGCGCTGCTGGTCGGAGAGCGTGGAGGCGAGATCGTCGGCGAGCGCGGCGGCCACTTCCTTGGGCAGATCGAGCGCGCGCGGCGAAACCGGCTCGTGCGCGCGGCTCCAGATCTGCACTTCGTCGGCGCAACGGATCAGGCGCGCGAGGATGCGCGCGCGCTGAGCCTCGCGCGTGAGCGAGCCTTCGAGCACGTAATCGAGCTTCAATTCGCGCGCGATCTCGCCGATGCTCTTGGCCGTGTCGCGATAACGCGCCGCCGTCGTGCGCGCGATCAGGCGCAGCCGGTCGGCGCCCAGCGCGCCGAGCGTGGCCGAGATCTCGTCGGCGAGCGCGCTGCACAGACACGCCTCGCGGCCGTCGCCGGTGAGGTTGGCAAACGGCAGCACCAGCACGCGCACAGCCGCGCGCGCGGCGGGCTCGCCGGACTCGCTGGGCGGCACGCCCGCGAAGCGCGCGCCGTCGAGCCGGTAGCCCTTGCCCTTCACGGTCACGAGATGGCGCGGCTTGAGCGGATCGTCGGCGAGCGCGATGCGGATCTTGCGGATCGCCGTGTTGATGCCGTTCTCGGTGTCGCGATAGGGATTGCCTTGCCACAGACGCTCGACGATATCGGCGCGCGAGATCAGCTCGCCGTGGCGCGACGCGAGCAGGATCAGCAGGTCCATCGGCAGACGTTCGAGCCGCACGGCCTCGCCGTCGCGTCGAAGCTGATAACGCTCGACGTCGAGTTCGAAATCCGCGAACCGGATGACGCGATCCGACGACATGGGATCACTCCCTGATGCGCGTTCGGGGTTGTTGTTCGCGTCGGCGTCTCGTCTGAGGATTGCCCGCGGGGCAGCGGGCTGATGCAGTGGGGCGGGCGGCGCGGGCGGTGCATCGTGGCCACTGACAGATTCAATTTAGCGCCTTGAACCAGGGCCTTCAAGAATCCTGTGAAGCGCAGTTCAGCGCGCGACGTTGCGCGCCGCGCGCTCAGAGCGGTTCGCCGTGCCGTCCCGCGCCCGCCGCGAAACGCGCGGCCATCGGCAGTCCTTCGTCGAGCGCCGCGCGATAACCGCCCGCGCCTTCGCGGCGCAGCGCTTCGGCGAGATCGTCGAGCACGCTGTTTTCGTAGGCCGAGCGCCGGTCCGCGAGCAGCGCGCCTTGAGGAAACGCGGCGAGTGTGGCCGCGAGCGCTTCGGCTTCGGCGCGCGCGCGGCCTGTGGCGACGACGCGATTCGCGAGACCGAAGTCGAGCGCCTCATGCGCATCGACGGCACGGCCGGTGAGGATCAGATCGAGCGCGCGCGACAGGCCGATCAGGCGCGGCAGACGCACCGTGCCGCCGTCGATCAGCGGCACGCCCACGCGGCGGCAGAACACGCCGAGCACGGCGTCCTCTTCGACGATGCGCAGATCGCAAAGCAGCGCGAGTTCGAGCCCGCCCGCGACCGCGTAGCCCGTCACGGCGGCGATGAACGGCTTGGCGAGCGCCATGCGCGTCGGCCCGAGCGGACCGGGGCCGCCGCCGTCCTCGCGCAGCGCGTTGCGGCGCGTGTCGTCGTTGAGCGCGCCGAGGTCGGCGCCCGCGCAGAAGGTGCCGCCCGCGCCGAACAGCACGCCCGCGCGCCAGCGCGGATGCGACTCGACGCGCGCGAACGCGGCGGCGAGCGCATCGGCGGTCGGGCGGTCGATGGCGTTGCGCTGCGCGGGTCGATCGAGCACGATCGTCGCGACCTGCGCGCGCGCTTCGATGCGCACGGCGTCGCCAAACGTTTCTGTTATGACGACGCCTGGTGCGTCTTCGCGAAGGCCTTCGTCATCGCGCTTGTCACCGTTGCTCATCGGTTTTTCCTCGCGCGCACGCGGCGTGCGCATCCATGCTGCATAGGTCACGAAACCGTCACGATACCCTCGTAGCGTAGGCCGCTTTTCCTCCCCGCGAGAGGCGCCTCACCCGCATGTCCCCGATGTCCCTGCCTACGCCCGACGGGCATTCTCCGAATCCGCCGGCACCGCTGCAATCCGCGTGCGGACAGCACTGGATCGTGTCCTTGCCCGATCATCAGGCTTACGACCACGTGCGCTTCAAGCGCGTCTTCACGACCGATGGCACGCGCCACGAAGTGGTGATCGTCGATCTGCACAAGCTGCTGCTCTGCGCCGACCGCGACGACACCGACTACGTGCTCAAGCCCGTCGACGACTGGCATGTCGGCAAGGTGCGCGGCATCCGCGAATTTCTCGATCCTGAAAACGAACGCGTGCCGCAGATGCCTTATGTGACGATCTCGAAGCGTCGCGCGGGGGGCGTTGCAGGCTGGCTCGGGCTCGCGCACGTGGGCGTGGTGGCGTTCCGCAACGGCCAGCATCGCGCGCGCTATCTGGCGTGGGCGGGCGCGCAGTGGATGCCGGTCGAGGTGCACGAGCGCGAGGTCGCGCTGCTGCGCGAACTGTGCGGGGCCGCCGGTCTCGAAGGCGAGCCGGCGGAATACGGCGCGCCGGGCTGAGCGCTATCAGCGCGTGCGTCGATGTATCGATGCATCGACGCACCGGTGAAATCAGCGCTCGTTCCTCGCCTGCAACACGGCGCTGGTGCCGGGCGCGCCGCTCATCGGCCGCCATGCCGATCCGCCTGACGCCGCTGCGTTCGGCATGTTCGGCAGGTTGGCGGCGGCCATGCCGCCGTGCGCGTGCTCGAAATGCTCGACCGCGTGATCGACGAAGCGCCGTGTCTTGGCGGACAAATACTGGCGGCTCGGATAGACGATCGACATGCGCGCCTCGGGCGCGTCGATCTCGTAGTCGGGCAAGAGACGCTTGAGCGTGCCGGCCGAGAAATCGTCGGCGACCAGCGGCGCGGGCACGATCGCCACGCCCATCCCCGCGAGCGCGGCGAGCCGCACCATCAGCATGTTGTTGACCGCGTAGGCCGGTTGCAGCGTGACCGGCTGCGCGTGCTCGCCGGCCTTCGCGAAGCGCCACGTCGCGCTGCGCTCCTCGGGCGGCAGCGTGACGGCCGCGTGCTCCGCGAGCGCGTCGGGCGTGTCCGGCTCGCCGTGCTCCGCGAGCCACGCGGGCGAGGCGCAGGGCACGAACGAAGTGGTGCCGAGGGAGCGCTCGACCAGATCGCCGTTGCTTTCGGCGCGTTCCGGCGACGCCGCCACGATGCCCACGTCGAACCCGTCCTCGGCCAGATCGACGGGCCGCTCGGCGAGCGTGAGGCGCACGTGCACGCGCGGATAACGGCGCCGGTAGCCGTCGATCAGCGGCGTGAGCGTGGCGAGCGAGAGCGCGCCCGCGGCCACCACGCGCAGCGTGCCGCTCGGCTCGCGTTCGGTGTGCGCGAGCGTGTGTTCGAGATGATCGAGTTCTTCCAGCACGCTGCGGCAGCCGTCGAGGTAACGCTGACCTGCTTCGGTGAGCGAAAGATTGCGCGTGGTGCGGTTGATGAGCCGCGTGTGCAGATGCGCTTCGAGCATCGCGACCGAACGCGTGACGAGCGCGTTCGACACGTCGAGTTGCTGCGCGGCGCGGCGAAAGCTCTGTGATTCCGCAACCCTGACGAAGACGCGCATGGCGTGTATCTGGTTCATGGAAATTCGCCTCGCATGCTGAATGCATTTACCGGTTAAGGGGCGCGGCCCTCGAACGGAGCGGCCGGATGGGATTGAAATGCGCTTGCGGGTACTGCGGGACTGCGATGTTGAATGAAAATCATATTGACAGTCCTTCGAAATTACAATATCTATCGTAAAAAGCGGCATCGTTTCATCGTTGTAAAAGATTCAATATCGATGCTGGCATGGGTATTGAATGAGGCGGGAAAATGAGACGTGCTGCGTCAGCCGTTTGAGCATTTGAATTACACTCAGGCGGCACTCATCCAGCGGATAGCGGTTTTCCGGGTCTTGTACAAGCTTGCGAGGAATCGATGTCTGTCATGTCTGCGGGGATTTCCCGGCGAAAAACGTTTGTTGTCAATGTATTGCGGACAATGATGTTATGCCGGTTTACGGCCTTTACATAAATAGCGAATAAAAGCGGTTTTCCGGTTTTATTGCGTATCGAGCAAATATCCGATACGGCCGGAAATAAAGGCGCACAGGCAAATGTGTACATGCCGTGTGCATGTTTTTTATGCGCTTTTGAGCAAAAAGAACGTAAATCGGCAGACCAGACATGATCGTCGAATTGCTGAAGTCGCAACCCGAGATTGCGCTGTTTATCAGCCTTGCGCTCGGTTATCTGATTGGCTCGGTGCGGTTTGGGCCGATATCGCTCGGCGGCGTCTGCGGCACACTGATTGTCGCGCTCGTGCTCGGCCAGACCGGCGCGCGCATCGCGCCGGACCTCAAGAACATCGCGTTCGCGCTGTTCATCTTCGCGCTCGGCTTCACGGGCGGTCCGCAGTTCTTCGCCAACATCGGCAAGGGCTGGCGTTACGGGTTGCTGTCGATCGTCGAAATCGTCTCGGTGATGTCGCTCATCATGATTGCAGTCGTCCTGATGAAGCTCGACGCGGGCACGGCCGCGGGCCTGCTGGCGGGCGCGGCGACGGAGTCGGCGGTGATCGGCACGGCTTCCGAGGCGATCGCGCGGCTCGGCCTCAGCGCGGACCAGGTCAGCACGCTGCAGGCGCACGTGGTGACCGCCTATAGCGTGAGCTACCTGTTCGGGCTGATCACCATCGTGCTGTTCACGAGCCAGGTCGCGCCGCTGATCCTGCGCGTGAATCTGCGCGACGAGGCCGCGCGGCTCTTTCGCAAGCTCGGCGGCGACGGCGTGCTCGACGAAGGCCAGCGTCTCGCGCTGCCGCCGCTGGTGGGCCGCGCGTTCATGGCCGGTCCGGCCGCCGGTCTTCAGGTTGCGCAGTTCGAGGCGCGCTACGGCAACAACATCACGGTCGAGCGCGTGCTGCGCGAGCAGCGCGAAATCGAGGCGGACGGCCAGCTCGTGCTGCAGACCGGCGACGTGATCTTCATCGCGGGCCGCCGCGAAAGCATGGTCGATGCGTCCGTCCACCTCGGCCACGAAGTCTCGGGCGAGGGCTTCACGAAGCTGCTCGCGCAGCGCGTGGACGTGATGCTCACGCGCCGCGACGCCGACGGCCTCACGCTCGCGCAGATGCGCGAACGCGTCTCGCCGGAAGCGGGGCGCGGCATCTACGTGGGCGCGATCACGCGGCTGGACACCACGGTGCCCGCGCTGCCCGGCACGGTGGTGCGGCGCGGCGACGTGCTCACGCTGCTCGGCGCGCCCAGCGACGTCAAACGCGGCGCGCAGCGCCTCGGCTACGTGATCCAGCAGACCACCAAAACCGACTTCGTCTATCTCGGGCTCGGCGTGCTCGTGGGCATGCTGATCGGCCGCTTCGGGCTGAAGGTGGGCGGCGTCTCGCTGGTGCTCGGTACGGGCGGCGGCTGTCTGCTTTCGGGTCTGCTGTTCGGCTGGGCGCGCTCGCATTTTCCCGTGGTCGGTTCGCTGCCCTCGGCGGCGGCGCAGGTGCTCAAGGACTTCGGCCTCGCGACCTTTATCGCCGCCGTGGGTTTGTCCGCCGGACCCGACGCCATCAAGCTCGTGCGCGAGTACGGTCTCGCGCTGCCGCTCGCCGGCATCCTGATGGTGCTGATTCCGGGCCTCCTCTCACTCTGGATCGGGCGCATGTTTCTCAAGCTCGATGCGCCGATGCTGCTCGGCGCGATTGCAGGGCAGCAGTGCAGCACGCCGGCGATCAGTGCGCTCGTGGGCGTCACCGGCAATTCCACTCCCGTGATCGGCTACACGATCACCTATGCGTTGTCGAACATCCTGTTGCCGCTGATGGGGCCCGTGGTGGTCGGGCTCGCGGCGAAATTCGGCTGACCCGCGCGGCGTTTCGCCGAAGGGACCGCGGCGCGGTTTCAGCCGCGGCTTCGTCGGCGGCGCGTTACGTCGGGTCGTACCGTACCGGCTTCAGGCTGTCACTTCTATCCAAGCGAGGGCACGATGGAATGGCTACATGACATCTTTCACAAATCTCCTGAAATCGCCTTGTTTCTCTCGCTGGCCGTCGGTTACTGGATCGGCCAGATCAATTTCGGCAAGTTCCAGTTAGGCGGCGTGGGCGGGTCGCTGCTGGCGGCCGTGGTCATCAGCCAGGCGGGCGTGACCATCGACAACGGCGTGAAGTCGGTGATGTTCGCGGTGTTCATCTACGCCGTGGGCTACGACTCCGGGCCGGGCTTCTTCAACTCGCTCAACCGCAAGACGCTGCGCGAGATCGCCATGGCCGTGTTCATGGCCGTCGCGGGCCTTGTCACGGTGGTGATCTGCGCCAAGCTCTTTCACCTCAACAAGGGTCTCGCGGCCGGTCTCGCGGCGGGCGGCATGACGCAGTCGGCGATCATCGGCACGGCCGGCGACGCCATCGCGCGTCTGGGTCTGCCCGCCGATCAGGTCAAGGCGATGCAGGCCGACGTGGCGATCGGCTATGCCGTGACCTACGTGTTCGGTTCGCTCGGCGCGATCATCGTCTGCGTGAACATCCTGCCGAAGTTCATGGGCCGCAGCCTCAAGGACGCGTCGATGGACGCCGAGCGCGAAATGGCGGGCGGCTCGGCGGCGAGCGGGCCGGGCCAGATCACGGCGCTGCCCGAACTGTTCGGCCGCGTGTTCCGCGTGGAAGCGGGCGCGGGTCAGACCGTCAGGCAGCTCGAAGCGGCGGAGAAGGATTTCGTCGCGATCGAGAAGATCCGGCGCGCGGGCAAGGTGCTCGATTCGACGCCCGACTTCGTGCTGAGCCGCGACGACATCGTGCTGGTGGTCGGGCGCCGCGAGCAGATGGTCGAAGTGGGCGTGCTGATCGGGCCGGAAGTGCCGGACTCGGGCGGCATGAGCCTCGTGATGCAGACGCGCCAGCTCGTCTTCACGAAGAAGGGCATGAATCACACGACGATCGCCGACGTGCGCAAGAACGTCGATCGCGACATGCGCCACGGCGTCTATATCGAGAAGATCGAACGCGCGGGCCAGCCGCTGCCGGTGCTGCCGCAGACCAAGCTCGAACACGGCGACGTCATCACGATCTACGGCACGGCCACGGACACGAAGCGCGCGGTGAAGGAAGCCGGTTATGAGCTTGCGTATAGCAACAAGACCGACTTCATCTATATGGGCGTCGGCCTCGTGCTCGGTCTGCTGATCGGCCTGATCGTCGTGAACGTGGCGGGTATTCCGCTCACGCTCGGCTCGGGCGGCGGCTGCCTGCTCGCGGGTCTGCTGTTCGGCTGGATGCGCGGCAAGCATCCGATGTACGGCGTGATGCCGCCCGCGGCGTCGCAACTGCTCAAGGACTTCGGGCTCGCGGCGTTCGTCGCGGTGGTCGGCCTGAATTCCGGCTTGCAGGCCGTGGTGACGGTCAAGCAGAGCGGCATCACGATCTTCCTGCTCGGCGTGGTGGTGACCATCGTGCCGCTGATCCTCACCATGCTGTTTGGCCGCTACGTCCTGAAGTACAACAACGCGGCGATTCTCGCGGGCGCGCTGTCCGGCTCGCGCAGTGCGAACCCGGCGTTCGGCGGCATTCTCGACAAGGCCGAGAGCGCGGTGCCGACGGTGCCGTTCGCCATCACCTACGCGATCGCCAACGTGCTGCTCACGCTGCTCGGGCCGCTCGTGGTCGGTCTCGCATGACATGAAGCCAAAACGGGCCGCGCGAGGAGCGCAGGCCCGTCCTTAACGATCTGTCGCAACGCGGGCCGCTTGCGGCGCCCACCGCGCACGGTGAGCACAACGAACGAAGCGGCGCGCACCACGTCTTCCAATGGAGAGCACCATGGCAAAAGGTAAAGGCAACGGCAACGAAGCGAAGGAAAAGTCGGCCCTCGACGCGCTGAGCCCGTTCGAGCTCAAGGACGAGCTGATCAAGGCGGCCGGTGGCGGCGCAGCCGAGCGTCCGGCCAACTTCTCGATGCTCAACGCGGGGCGCGGCAATCCGAACTTCCTCGCCACCATTCCGCGCCACGGCTTCTGGCAACTGGGCCTCTTCGCGATGCGCGAATCGGAGCGCTCGTTCGCCTATCTGCCCGAGGGCGTGGGCGGCTTCCCGCAGCGCGCGGGCATCGTCGAGCGCTTCGATCTGTTCGTGCGCGAGAACAAGGGCGAGCCGGGCATCGACTTCCTTTCGGGCGCCGTGTCGTATGTGCGCGATCAGCTCGGCCTCTCGGCCGGCGACTTCCTCTACGAGATGTGCGAAGGCATCCTCGCCTGCAACTATCCCGTGCCGGACCGCATGCTGAAGCTTTCGGAGATCATCGTCGGGCAATATCTGCGCCGCGAGATGATCGGCAAGCATCCGTTCGTCGGCGAGTTCGACGTGTTCGCGGTGGAAGGCGGCACCGCGGCCATGACGTACATCTTCAACACGATGCGCGAGAATTTCCTGATCAAGGCGGGCGACACCATCGCGCTCGGCATGCCGATCTTCACGCCGTACATCGAGATTCCCGAACTCAACGATTACCAGCTCAACGTCGTGCATCTCGATGCCAACGTGGAGAGCAACTGGCAATACTCGAAGAAGGAACTCGACAAGCTGCGCGATCCGAAGGTCAAGGCGTTTTTCCTCGTGAATCCGAGCAATCCGCCTTCGGTGAAGATCGACGACGCGAGCCTCGAATACATCGCCGATATCGTCAAGGAGCGCCCGGATCTCATCATCCTGACCGACGACGTGTACGGCACCTTCGCCGACAACTTCGTCTCGCTGTTCGCGCTCGCGCCGAAGAACACGATTCTCGTGTACTCCTATTCGAAGTATTTCGGCGCGACGGGCTGGCGTCTGGGCGCGATCGCGACGCATCGCGACAACGTGCTCGACGCCACGCTCGCGAAGCTGCCGAAGGACGAGAAGAAGATTCTGCACAAGCGCTACGAGTCGATCACGACCGAGCCGGACAAGCTCAAGTTCATCGACCGTCTGGTGGCCGACAGCCGCACCGTCGCGCTCAATCACACGGCCGGCCTGTCGACGCCGCAGCAGGTGCAGATGGTGCTGTTCTCGCTGTTCTCGCTGATGGACACGCCCGACGCGTACAAGAACGCGCTCAAGCGCCTGATCCGCAACCGCAAGCGTGCGCTGTTCGAGGAGATGGGCATCGCCTACGACGAGAGCGATCCGAACCAGGTCGACTACTACACGATTCTCGACATGGAGTATCTGGGCGAGAAACTGTACGGGCGCGACTTCGTCGACTGGCTGCTCAAGCAGACGCAGCCCAACGAGCTGCTGTTCCGTCTGGCGAGCGAGGCGCGCGTGGTGCTGCTGCCGGGCAAGGGCTTCGGCACGCCGCATCCGTCGGGCCGCGTGTCGCTCGCGAACCTCAACGAGTCCGATTACCGCAAGATCGGGCGCGCGGTGCGCAAGCTGACCGAGGAGTACGTCCACCGCTACAACGAGGCCACGGGCAAGAAGCTCGCGCTCGATACGGTGCAGAAGAAGTAAGCTGTCGGCGCGGATGAAAAAAAACCGCCCGCGGCGCGAAGCGCGCTGCGGGCGGTTTTTTGTCTGGGCGCGAAACAGCGGGGCGCCTTGTGTGGTTGAGGCTGCGGTTCAGTCCGCGCTCAGTCCGCGCGTTGTGCGGCGCTGGCCGTGGCCTTCGCTTCGGCCGCCGCTTTCACGCTCTTGCGATGCAGCGAGACCGACAGCGCCACGGCCGCCGCCGACGCGATCGCCGCGAACAGATACACCGAGCCATAGCCGAACAGATTCGCCACGTAGCCCGCGAGCGGGCCGGTGATGCCGAGCGACAGATCGAGGAACACCGAGTACGCCGAGAGCGCCGCGCCGCGGCTGGCCGCCGGCACGAGACCGACCGCTTCGACGCCGAGCGCCGGGAACACCAGCGCGAAGCCGAAGCCCGTGAGCGCCGCGCCCGCGAGCGCGAAATGCGGCGTCGGCGCGAGCCACAGCAGCAAGAGGCCCGCGCATTCGCACGAGAACGAAGCGATGGCGACGCGGAAGCCGCCGAAGGTCTTGATCGTGTTCGCGAACAGCAGGCGCGCGCCGATGAACATCAGGCCGAACAGCGTCAGCGAGAACGCCGCGTTGTCCCAGTGGCGCGCCGCGTAGAACAGCGTGATGAAGGTGGCGATCGAGCCGAAGCCCGCCGAGCCGAGCGCGAGGCCGAGGCCGTGCGGCAGCACGCGCGTGAACACGCTGCGGTACGACATGCGCTCGCCGTGCACGACCGGCACCGGCGCGATCGGGCGCGCGAGCCAGAAGCCGAGCGCGGCCAGCGCGATCACCGACACGCCGAGCGTCCAGTAGCCGACGAAATGCACCATCTCCACGCCGAGCGGCGCGCCCAGCGCGAGCGCGCCGTAGGTCGCGATGCCGTTCCACGAAATCACCTTGGCGTTGTGCGCCGTGCCCACACGGCCGATGCCCCAGAGGATCGCGCCCGTGCCGCAGAGGCTTTCGCCGCAGCCGAGCAGCAGGCGGCCCATCACGAGCAGCGTCAGCGAGAGGCCCGGCCAGTGATCGACCAGCGTGCCGAGCAGCAGCAGCACGCCGCTCGCGCCGCAGATCGTCAGGCCGATCGAGACGGTTTTCTTCGGGCCGAGCGTGTCCGCCGAGCGGCCGGCGAGGGCGCGCGAGCAGAGCGTCGCGATGTACTGCACGCTGATCGCCGCGCCCGCCACCACGGTGCTGAAGCCGAGGTCGTTGTGCACGTAGCCCGGCAGCACGGCGAGCGGAATGCCGATCGTCAGGTAGCAGAGGAAGGTGAAAAAGACGACCGGAATGATCTGCAGGGTCGTCGATGCGGCGGAGCGCGGGGGCGCCAAATCAGCGGACATGGGGAAAACGCGGATGGATAACGGCGGGAAAGGCGTGATTGTACGTTGGAACCGGTTCTTATGCAGATGTTGAAAAAGCGTTTCGGTGAGCGGAACAACACGTTTTTCGCGTGTTTCGCCGCTTAAACGTCTTGTCATCTGCGTGCGCGGAAATGGGCGAGGTTGCGCGACGTTGGTGCTATTTGGCGTCTGCGGGCACGCGCGCGGCAAGGAGGGAGTTAGAAAGCGGGGCGCGAGCATCAGGATGAGGCATCGTTAGGCGCGTCGCGATGTCCGGTTCGCGGGAATCACAAAGGAAATCACGCGATCAGGACGCGCCGACATACGCACGGCGTGCGCGGATTCCATCGATTTATCGCCGCAACGATATATCCCCCATGCACCTGCGCCTATGGGATCTCAATATTGGTGGTGATAGCTTTGAAACTGTCCACGGATGCGTGGCGAGCCGGAGACGCTTGCCGCGCACTCTGCATTCAACGACGAGCCAGAAACCATGAATCAGCCGATCCGCTTCTATCACCGCAACGCGATCCGCGAAGTCAGCGACGCGGGCGTGACCCGCACCGTCCTCCAATACCTGCGCGAAGACGCGCGCTGCACCGGCACGAAGGAAGGCTGCGCCGAGGGCGACTGCGGCGCGTGCACGGTCGTCGTGGGCGAGCGCACCGCCGAGGGCGGCGTGAGCTTCAAGGCCGTCAACGCCTGCATCCAGTTTCTGCCGACGCTCGACGGCAAGGCGCTGTTCACCGTCGAGGACCTGCGCCAGCCCGACGGCTCGCTGCATCCGGTCCAGCAGGCGATGGTCGACTGTCACGGCTCGCAGTGCGGCTTCTGCACGCCCGGTTTCGTCATGTCGATGTGGTCGCTCTACGAGAAGCACGGCCACGAGCACGCGCCGCAAGGCTGCGCGGGCAAGGCGCAATGCAGCGTGCCGTCGCGCGACGAGATCGCCAATGCGCTCACGGGCAATCTGTGCCGCTGCACCGGCTATCGGCCGATCCTCGACGCGGCGGAGCAGATGTTCAAGCTCGACGCGCCCAAGGCGCCTGTCGACGTGAAGGCGCTCGCGGCCTCGCTCGCGACGATCGAGCGCGGTGAGACCTTCCACTACGAGCACAAGGGCCAGCAGTTCGACGCGCCGCGCACCGTCGAGGCGCTCGCCGCGATCAAGGCCGCGCGCCCGAACACGCGCATTCTCGCGGGCAGCACCGACATCGGCCTGTGGGTCACGAAGCAGATGCGCGATCTCGGCGACATCGTCTACGTGGGCCAGGTCGAGGCGATGCGTGAGATCGACGTCAGCGACGAATGGATTCGCATCGGCGCGGGCGTGACGGTCGAGCGCGGCTATGCCGAACTCGTGAAGCACTATCCCGAACTCGAAGAGATGTGGCTGCGCTTCGCGTCGCTGCCGATCCGCAATGCGGGCACGCTCGGCGGCAACATCGCGAACGGCTCGCCGATCGGCGACTCGATGCCGGGCCTGATCGCGCTGGGCGCGCGCGTGGTGCTGCGCGGCGGCGATGTCGAGCGCGAGCTGCCGCTCGAAGACCTCTATCTCGCGTACCAGAAGAAGGACATGGCCGAGCACGAGTTCGTGCTGGCGCTCAAGGTGCCGACGCGCAGCGGCGCGCGCGCGAATCTGAAGTTCCGCACCTACAAGATCTCGAAGCGTTTCGACTCCGATATTTCGGCCGTGTGCGCCGCGTTTTCGTATATCGCCGACGGTGAACATGGCGAGACGATTCGCGAGCCGCGCATCGCGTTCGGCGGTATGGCGGCCACGCCGAAGCGCGCGAGCCACGCCGAAGCCGTACTCGCCGATGCGCAATGGCACGAAGCCACCGCGCAGGCCGCGATGATCGCGCTCGGCAAGGACTACGCGCCGCTCTCGGACATGCGCGCGACGAGCGAGTATCGCCTCGAATCGGCGAAGAACACCTTGTATCGCTTCTGGCTCGAAACGCGCGCGCACAATCCGCTCTTGCCGCAGGCGCTGAACGTGCGCGCGGTGGCAGCGGAAAGTGCTGAAAGCAGCGCGGTCTGATCGAACAGGAAACGGAACAAGATACGGAGAACGAAACCATGAACCAGCAAGCTGAACCGTTCCTGGACGAAGTGAAAGCGCGCGAACCCTTCGCGCAGGTGCACGTCTCGCGGCCGCACGAATCGGCGCATCTGCACGTGAGCGGGCGCGCCACCTACACCGACGACATTCCGGTCGTGGCGGGCACGCTGCACGCGGCGCTCGGTCTTTCGCAGAAGGCGCACGCGCGCATCGTCGCGATGAATCTCGCCAAGGTGCGCGCGACGCCGGGCGTCGTGGCCGTGCTGACCGCCGAGGACATTCCGGGCGTGAACGACTGCGGCCCGATCATCCACGACGATCCGGTGCTCGCGGACGGCGTCGTGCAATACGTGGGCCAGCCGATGTTCGTCGTCGTGGCGACGTCGCACGATACGGCGCGCCTCGCCGCGCGCCGCGCCGAAATCGAATACGAGGAATTGCCGCCGATCCTCACGGCGCAACAGGCGCGCGCCGCGCAGCAATACGTGTTGCCGCCGATGAAGCTCGCGCGCGGCGACGCCTCCACGCGCGCCGCGCGGGCCGCGCATCGTCACGAAGGCGAGATGCTGCTCGGCGGGCAGGAACAGTTCTATCTGGAAGGCCAGATCGCCTACGCCGTGCCGAAGGACGACGACGGCATGCACGTCTGGTGCTCGACGCAGCACCCGAGCGAAATGCAGCACCTCGTCGCGCACGTGCTGGGCGTGCAGTCGCATAACGTGCTCGTGGAATGCCGGCGCATGGGCGGCGGCTTCGGCGGCAAGGAATCGCAATCGGGTCTGTTCGCGTGCTGCGCGGCGCTCGCGGCGTGGAAGCTGCTGTGCCCCGTGAAGCTGCGCCCCGACCGCGACGACGACATGATGGTGACCGGCAAGCGTCACGACTTCCACTACACCTACGAAGTGGGCTACGACGATCAGGGCACCCTCGAAGGCGTGAGCGTCGACATGACCTCGCGCTGCGGCTTCTCGGCGGACCTCTCCGGCCCGGTGATGACGCGCGCCGTCTGCCACTTCGACAACGCCTACTGGCTGCCCGACGTGTCGATCGCGGGCTTCTGCGGCAAGACCAACACGCAGTCGAACACCGCGTTTCGCGGCTTCGGCGGCCCGCAGGGCGCGTTCGCGATCGAGTACATCATGGACGACGTCGCGCGCTCGCTCGGCCTCGATCCGCTCGACGTGCGCAAGCGTAATCTCTACGGCAAGACGGAGAACAACGAAACGCCGTACGGTCAGACGATCGAAGACAACGTGATTCACGAGTTGATCGACGAGCTGGCGCAAACGAGCGGTTATCGCGCGCGCCGCGCCGCGGTCCGCGAGTTCAATGCGAACAACGAAGTGCTGAAGAAGGGCATCGCGATCACGCCGGTCAAGTTCGGCATCGCGTTCAACGTCACGCACTTCAACCAGGCGGGCGCGCTGGTCCACATCTACACCGACGGCTCGGTGCTCGTGAACCACGGCGGCACCGAAATGGGCCAGGGGCTGAACACCAAGGTCGCGCAGGTCGTGGCGCACGAACTCGGCATCGAGTTCGGCCGCGTGCGCGTCACGGCGACCGATACGAGCAAGGTCGCGAACACCTCGGCCACGGCCGCTTCGACGGGCAGCGACCTGAACGGCAAGGCCGCGCAGGACGCCGCGCGCCAGTTGCGCGAACGGCTCGCGGCGCTCGCGGCCACCACGTGGGGCAAGGGCGAGGTGAACGCGGCGGACGTGCGTTTCGCGAACGACTGCGCGATCGTCGGCGACGAAGTGGTGCCGTTCGGCACGCTGGTGCAGAAGGCTTATCTCGCGCGCGTGCAGTTGTGGTCCGATGGTTTTTACGCCACGCCCAAGCTCTACTGGGATCAGGCGGCGCTGCGCGGCCGGCCGTTCTATTACTACTCGTATGGCGCGGCGGTGTCCGAAGTCGTGATCGATACGCTCACGGGCGAAATGCGCGTGCTGCGCGCCGATGCGCTGCACGATGTGGGCGATTCGCTGAATCCGGCGCTCGACGTGGGGCAGGTGGAAGGCGGCTTCATTCAGGGCATGGGCTGGCTCACGACCGAGGAACTCTGGTGGAAGCCGGACGGCAAGCTCATGACGCACGCGCCGTCCACCTACAAGATCCCGACCGTGAACGACACGCCGCCTGAGTTCAGCGTGAAGCTGTTCAAGAACCGCAACGCCGAGGACAGCATTCATCGTTCGAAGGCCGTGGGCGAGCCGCCGCTGCTGCTGCCGTTCTCGGTGTTCTTCGCGATCCGCGACGCGGTGGCGAGCGTGGCCGATTACCGCTTCAATCCGCCGATGAACGCGCCCGCGACCGCCGAGGAAATCCTCAAGGGCGTGCGTGCGGTGCGCGCGATGGCGCGGGCTTGAATCCACGGAATCGATCGGTCATCGAAGGGGAATCGCAATATGATCAGTCATCCGAATCATTGTGTGCGCGTCGATGCGGCGGGCCGCGTTGTGATCGGCCGCCGGAGCACGCCGGTGCCGCAGTATGGGCCGATGCATGTCGTGCTGTTCGGCGCGGGCCACGTAGGGCACGCGCTGGTGACGCTGCTCGGCATGCTGCCGTGCGTGGTGCAATGGGTGGACGAGCGCGACGAGCTGTTCCCCGACGAAGTGCCCGCGAACGTGCAGATCGAGGCCACCGACACGCCCGCCGCGATCGTCGATACTGCGCCGCCGGGCGCGTACTTCATCGTCATGACGCACAATCACGCGCTCGATTTCGAGCTGTCGCTGCGCATCATGAAGCGGCGCGACTTCGCGTGGTTCGGGCTGATCGGCTCGAAGACCAAGCGCGTGAAGTTCGAGCGGCGTCTGGTTGAGCGCGGCGTCGCGCGCGAACGCATGGACGAGATCACGTGCCCGATCGGCGTGACGGGCATCGTCGACAAGGCGCCTTCGTCGATTGCGGTGGCGGTGGCTGCGCAGTTGATGCAGATGCGGGTGGAGATGGCGGCGAATGTCGAGCGTCACGCGGATGAGGGCGTGTTCGCACGGGCGTAGCGTCAACGCGCGTCCAGAAACAAAAAGGCCGGACAATGCTGTCCGGCCTTTTTCTTTTCGCGACCTCATGCCATCTCAGGCGGCTTCTTTCGGCGCTTCGAGCGGCTTTGCGCGGCGCTTGCGCGCGGGCACCGTCAACGACACCGACACCGCGTCGATCAACTCGCGCAGCCAGCCCACGTCGCTCGGCCGGTCGGGGTGCGGATGCCACATCTGATAGCAGCGGATGCGCGGAAACGCGAACGGCGGCTCCACCACCGCGAGCGGCAGCATGCCCGCGTAGTGCAGCGCGAAGCGGCGCGTGGTCGTGAAGATCAGATCCGATTGCAGCAGCACTTGCGGCACGAGCCCGAAATACGGCAGCGTCGCGACGATATGACGATGCGCGCGCGCCTTCGCGAAACCGAGATCGATGGGGCTCGCGTTCGCGCCGGTGTAGGGCGTGGGCGCGAGATGTCCCGCCGCCAGATAGTCCTCGCGTGAAAGCGGCGCGCGCGCGAGCGGATGGTCGGCGCGCATCAGGCAGACGATCTTGTCGGTGAACAGGTCGCTGCGCGCGAAACGCGCGTCGGGCTTCGGCCAGTTGCCGATCACGATATCGAGTTCGCCCGCGTCGAGCGCGGCGTGATGATCGAGCGTCGGCGACAGCGAGAGAATCTCCAGCCGCGCGGCGGGCGCCGCCTCGCGAAAACGCGCGATCAGCGTCGGCATGAAGAAGTCGTTGAGATAGTCGGGCGCGGCGACGCGAAACGTCCGCTTCGAGCGCGCCGGATCGAATTCGCCATGCGGCGTGGCGACGAAATCGACGTCGCGCAGCACGCGCTGCGCGTATTGGAGCAGCGATTCGCCGTATTCGGTCGGCACCATGCCGGCCTTGCCGCGCACGAGGATCGGGTCGCCGAGCACTTCGCGCAGCCGCCGCAGCGCGGTGCTGATGGCCGGCTGCGTTTGATTCAGCCGCAGTGCGGCCTGGGTGACGCTGCGCTCGACCAGCAGCGTGCGCAGTACGCGCACGAGCCAGATGTCGAGGGAAAGGGCAGAGTCGTCCATGGCGATGAAGGCGGGAACGCGGGGGTGTTCGGTGATAGCGCGCGCGCCGCGCTCCGTGCGCACGGCGTCAGCCATAACCTTAAGCCGCCGCGCGCGTGCTTGCCATAGGGCGCGCGGTATGACGGGGATCAGCGCGGGCGCGGCACGCCGGTTGCCCGGCGCTCGCCCGCCTGTTTCACACGCCTTTTAGGCTATTTTCAGACGTTTTCCGTTTTCGCGAGACCCGAAGACAGCGAGCTGATGCGCTTCACCTCGCGCGAGTCGAGCCAGTTCGGCGTGCGCGCGCAGTAGAGCACCATCGGCAGCGCGTCCTCGCCCCAGAACAGTTGCTGGTTCATCCAGAACGTGGGCACGCCGAACACGCCCATCGAGATCGCGTCGTTGGTGTTGCGGCGCAGTTGCGCGCGCACCGCTTCTTCCTCGATCAGCGCCTCGCCGTGCGCGATGCCCACGCGCTCGCACAACTGCTCGAAGCCTTCTTCGCTCGACGGGTCGCGGCCCTCGCGCCAGATGAAGCGGAAGATCTCGCGCACGCAGGCGAAGTCGCCGCCCGCCGCGATGGCGAGCAGCATCGGCTTGACCGAATCGAACGGATGCGCGGGCGGCATCTTGAACGGAATGCCCAGTTGCTCGGCGCGGAACAGCGCGTGGCGGTACGTGAAGATGCGCTTGGCCGGAATCGTGCCGAGCGGCTGGCCCCAATGGCGGTACAGGTCGCTGAGCAGGACCGGCGTCGGCACGAAGTCGAAGCCCGGCCACTTGTCGTACTGCTCCAGCAGCAGATACGAAAACGGCGACACGAAGTCGTAGAACCAGGCTGGCTGGCTGGCGTCGATGCCGCTGATCATGCTGTTCCTCCGCTATGGGCTTTCATGCGGGCCGCAGCGGCGACCCGTCGTTTGAGTATCGATGGTATTCGGTGCTGCGTGCTGCAATTTTTTCGCGTCGGCCGATGTCAGGCGCCGCGTGTCTCGTCCCGGGTCCCGGCGCGGGCTTCTGGTCCGGCTTCTGCGTGTGTCTCTGCGTCGGCTTTTGCGTGTGCCTCTGCTTGTGTCTCTGCTTGTGTCTCTGTGTCTGCGTGCGTCTCTACGTTCGCTTCATCCGCGGCGGGGGCTTCGTCGGCGACGCGTTCGTCCATCGCGTCGCCCGTATCGAGTTCGGCGTTCGCGGGCGCGCCACCCATGCCGCCACTACCCAAACCGCCCGCGCCGTTCGCCTCGCGCTGTTCGCCGCCGTCACGCGCGGGCGACAACCGCGAGCGCACGAAACCGATATGTTCGCGCAGCACATAGAACTGATCCGCATACGCGAGCGGCATCTTCATGCCGTTGACCGATTCCTCGATGGTGTCGAGCTGGCGCAGCAGCGTGCGCCGCTCGGCCGCCGAGTTCTCGGCGAGCGCGGCGCGCTCCAGCGCGATCAGCGAACCATACCAGCGGTAGATGCGCGATTTTACCCGCCAGGCGTAGAGGCCGGGCACGAGCCGCAGCCCCGGAATCAGCACGACGATGATCGGCACCAGCACCACCAGCAGGCGGTCGGCGAGGCTCGCGAGCCAGAACGGCAGCACGCGGTAGAGGAAGCCCTTGCCCGATTTGTAGTAGCGCGCGGCGTCGTCGCTGATCGGGAAGTCCTGGGCGCGCGGCGCCGGGAATTCGCCCGCGCGCTGCAACAGCGTCGAGCGTCCGTGCACTTCCTTGGCGGCATCGACGAGCAGGTCGGACAGCGCCGGATGCAGCGAGTCGCGCGCGACCAGTTCGGCCGTCGGCGCGATGAATTGCAGCGGATGCGGCGGCAGGTTGCGGCCGAAATCGAACGCGCCCATCGGGATCGTGATCGCCGTGAGGTAGGGGAAGCGGCGCGCGTAGGCGTCGGCCTGGGTGAAGTCGAAGAAGCGCACGCCCGGCATGCGCATCAGGCGGCCCATGACGGGCGGCTGCGCGGAATCGCCGGTGAGGAAAGCGGCGTCGATCTTGCCCTCGGTCAGCGCGCGCGCGGCGTCGTCGCCGGACAGCGGCAGCAGTTGCGTCTTGCCGCCGGGCTCGATGCCGTTGGCCTTGAGCAGCGTCAGCGCGAGCTCGCGCGTGCCGCTGCCTTCCGCGCCGATGGCAAGGCGCTCGCCTGCGAACTGCGACAGCCGCGTGACGGGCGGCCCGTGATAGAACACCGCGAGCGGCACGTAGGCGACGCTGCCGAGCGAGACGAGCCGCTCCGGCACCTTGCTGGCGAGGCCGTCCTGCACGAAGGCGACGTCGACGTGCGAGGCCGGATCGGCGAGGCGCTGGAGGTTCTGCGCGGAGCCTTCGGACTCCAGCACGTTCAGCGTGATGCGGTTGCGCGCGAGGATCGCCTTGTACTTCTGCGCGGCGTTCCAGTAGGTGCTGCCCTTGGGGCCGGCGCTCAGGGTGAGCGTGCTGGGCGGCGCGGGCTGGATCAGGCGCACGGCGAGCCAGATGGCGGCCACGCTCACGAGCAGGATGGGACCGAAGGAGACGGCCAGGTCGCGCCACGAAATCGCCACGAAACGCGCGACGAGACGGGGAGGAGGTTTGCGGCCGGTGGGGGACTTCATCGGGGAAAGGCGGGCCTCGGAGGTTCGTGGGGCGGTGGTTCGTGTGCGGTTCGTGTGATACGTGCGGTCTTTGCCGGGCGGATGCGGCGCCATGCGGGGCGCAGGCGCCATGCGCGGCGCCGAAGAATCGCACGAGCGGTCGGCATCGGCTATCGGCATCGGCGCGCGCGGCCGGTCCGCCGATGGTACATGAGATTCGCCGTTGCGGCGGCTAGCGGGCGGCCGTGGCGCGCAAGCCGCGCCGAGGCGCTAAATCCTTTGCGCTCGCGCTGCGCCCAGGCTAAATTGTGGAGCGCCGTGGCCGGCCTTGCCGCCCGCGCGCGACCCTCGCCCGGCACGCGCGCAATCGAGCGCGCGTCAGGCGGCGGTACGCGACAAAACAAACAACAAGACAACACCGTGGCACGGCGCCCGGGCGAACCAGGGCGGATTCACGGATCACGCCGCCGCCCGCCGCAATGTGCCGATTTCAGCCTCTCGCAATCTCTCGCAGCAGCGTGGCCAGACCACGGCTGTGCCGTCGCGCGCCTTCGAAGGCGTGGGCGGCGGCTGCCCGCGGGTGTCGTAACGAAGCCGCCGCAGCGCGCCGGCGGACGGCGCAAGAGCCGTCCGGCGGTGCGCCAGGCGATTTATCCTCGCTACGGAGCTAAGCATTGGGCGAAGCAACGGGCGAAGCAACGAGAGAAGTACTTACGCGATAGCAACAAGGAGAGAACATGAAATCGGTCGCTATTCTGAAGACCCTGGCCGCAGTCGCCTGTGTGACGGTGGCGTGCAGCGTGTATGCGCAGGACAATTCGGCGGCGAGCGGCGCAGCTGCCGCCCCGGCCGCGAAGGCCGCTCCGACCTCGGGCAAGAAGGCCGACCGCAAGCTGGGCTACACGGTTCGCAAGGCGCTCTCGAAGGCGCAGGGCATCGACGTGTCGAACATCACGGTGCGCTCGCACGGCGGCGCGGTCACGCTGACCGGCTCGGTGCCGTCGCAGGACCAGATCGATCAGGCTGGCCAGGTCGCGCAAGGCGTGGCGGGCGTGAAGTCGGTGTCGAACAAGCTGACGGTCATGCAGCAGTAAGCCGCGTGTCCGCGCGCCCGGCAGCACCGCCGGGCGCGAGGGCGGCACGAACGGGCTCCGGCATTGCGCCGGGGCCCGTTTTTTTTGGTTCATCGCGGATTACCGCGGAATGCGGCGCGCATTTATCGGGCTCGCATTCATCGGACTATTTCCAGCGTTTATGGAAATCGGCGCGCGCTAGTGCGGCCTGACACACTGCGGTCCTGCAATTGGGGGTATATGTTGAGAGTGTGCAGGTCCCGATCATGCTATTCGTGGATCGTGCGCGGACTCATTGCAGGTAACTGTCATGACTATCCATACCTATACCGACTTGCCTCTCGTGGACCGGGCCGCTTTCGAGCTGGCCTGCGCGCGGCACGGCTTTGCGCCGATCCACTTCGACGTGCGCGGCGAAACCGATCCCGACGATCCCGAGCACGGCGAACTCCTCGTCGTGCGGCGCGGCGCATGGGCCCAGGCGTATCGCATCGATGCGCGCGGGCAATGGCTGCGTCAATTCGAGGTCGATCTGAACGGGCGGTTTTTCCGGCAGGCGCCGTATCTCTGACGGCGCTTGAAGCCGCCCGCATCGGCTTGAATCTGCTTCAACCGGGGATCGCACCGGCGCGCGCCTGAGCGCGCGCCGTCGCGGCGTGGTGCGCTCAGGCCAGCACGAGCCGCACGCCGACCAGCGTCAGCGTGGCCGCGAGCAGCACGCGCAGCAGCTTTTCGGGCGCGCGCGACGACAGCATGCTGCCGATCGCGATGCCCGGCAGCGAGCCGCACAGCAGCGAGATCAGCATCGACCAGTCGATCGAGCCGAGCAGCCAGTGCCCCGCGCCCGCGAGCAGCGTCAGCGGCACGGCATGCGCGACGTCGGAACCGACGATGCGCACCGTCGGCAGCGTGGGATAGAGCAGCAGCAGCACCGTCACGCCGATCGCGCCGGCGCCCACCGAGGTCAGCGACACCAATACGCCGAGCACCGCGCCCGTGAGCACGGTGAAGAACAGCGTGCGCGCCTCGCCCGGCGCATGGCGATGCCGCGAGGCGAAGGCCGCGAGCTGCGGCCGGAAGATCAGCGCGACCGCCGTGATGAGCAGCGCCGCCCCGAGCACCGACTGGATCAGATGCCCGGCGCGCGGCGTATCCATGCCGAAGCGGTGCAGCAGGATCAGCGTGATGGTCGCGGCGGGCACGCTGCCGGCCGCGAGCCGCAGGGTCACGCGCCAGTCGACCGATCCCTTGAGCCCGTGCACGAGCGTGCCCGCCGACTTGGTCGCCGCCGCGTAGAGCAGGTCGGTGCCGACGGCGGTCGCCGGGTGCACGTTGAACAGCAGGACGAGGATCGGCGTCATCAGCGAGCCGCCGCCCACGCCGGTCAGGCCGACCAGAAAGCCAACCGCGAGGCCGGAGACGGAATACAGCAGATCGATATGGGGTAGGGTCATCGCGGACGGCGCGGACTATCGCGGACTAAAGTGGCCTGACTGCCTGGGGCTATGACGCTTCGCACCGTGTCGCGACTGCGTCTGGACTGGCGCGGCGGCGTCGATCGCGTGGGGATCGTAAGCGCGTCGTCAGGCTGGACAGCGGCAAGGGCTGGCGGCGAAAATCCGCTATTGTCGCAAAACCGGCGGTTCGGCGCAGGGTTGGCCGAAATTTTGCTCGCTTCGGGCCTCGCGTGTCAGCCTTTCGTCAGCACGCGCGCGGCCTTGAAACGCCCGCGAGCCAGTTCGATATCGGTCGTCACCGGCCGCCACCGGCCCTCCCGCAGCGCGGTCGATCCGTCGTCAATTCGTCGGCAGAACGTCGTCCGAGCGCAGTCAGACACAAGAACGAACCATGAATCCCGGCATCGCGTACGCATTCTCCGCCTTCACCCTCTGGGGGCTGTTCCCGGTCTACTTCAAGACGCTGCATCAGATTCCCGCGCTCGAAATGCTCGCGCACCGCATGGCGTGGTCGCTCGTGTTCGTGCTGGCCGTGCTGCTGGTGCGCCATCACTGGGCGTGGCTGCGGCCCGCGCTGCGCGACCGTCGCCTGCTCGCGCGTTTCGTCGCCAGCGCCGCGCTGCTGTCGGCCAACTGGGGTCTTTATATCTGGGCGGTGAACGCGGGGCATATCGTCGAGGCGAGTCTCGGCTACTTCATCAATCCGCTCATCAACGTGGTGTTCGGCTATCTGTTTCTGCGCGAGCGGCTGCGGCCGCTGCAATGGTGCGCCGTGGCGATCGCGACGCTCGCCGTCGCCTGGCTCACCTGGCAGAACGGCACGCCGCCGTGGATCAGTCTCGCGCTGGCCGTGACCTTCGGCGGCTATGGCTTGCTGCGCAAGACCGCGCAGCTCGGCGCGCTCGAAGGGCTCGCGCTCGAAACCGTGCTGCTGTTTCCCGTTGCGCTCGTCTATCTGACGATCATCGGCCTCGCGGGCGCGAGCCATTTCGCGCGTGCGCCGCTCGGGCTGCAATTGCTGCTGGTCGCGGCCGGGCCGATCACGGCTGTGCCGCTGCTGCTGTTCGCGGCGGCCGCGCGGCGCATTCCGCTCTCGATGCTCGGCCTGATCCAGTACGTCACGCCGACGCTGCAGCTGCTCACCGGCGTGCTGATCTACAACGAGCCGTTCGGCTCGGTGCGCGCGCTCGGCTACGGCGCGATCTGGGTCGCGCTCGTGATCTATTCGTTCGAAGGGCTGCGCGCCACGCTGCTGAGCGCGCGGCGCATGCGCGAGGTGGATTAAGCGTGGATTGAATGCGGTGTTGTTGATCAGCCGCAAATCTGACGCCATCCCTGACGACGATTGGCTGCTGCGCTGACCTCGCGGTAGGATGCTTCGGCAAGCTGCGAACACACGAAGGACAGGTCCCGCACCAGGCGGCATCCGCAGTTCGCCGAACAGGGGAGACAAGCGCGCATGAGCAACGAAGCCGTCCATCGCTTCGAGGAAGAATTCGCGCCGCGCATCGCCGCGCGGCTCGCGACGCAGTTCGGGCCGGACGTGCACGTGGAGGTTGTGCCGAACGCGGGACGCGGCCATCCCACGCGCGTGCGGCTATCGGGTGTGTCGAGCGAGAGCCGCCATCCGTATGCGTATCCGCTGAACGTGTTCCTGACGTGGGACGTCGACGAGATCGAGCGCCTCATGGAGCCGGGCGGCGAGGCGCGCTTCGCGCACTACCTCGACGCGACGACGCGCAAGATGGCGTCGTGGGAAACGGCGCGTCCGGTGAACTTTTCGACGCGCACGCAAGGCGAGCGGGAAGTGCTGATCGGCGGGCTCGACTTCGAGGGCTGAATTTAGCGGACTTTCGGTGACTTTCGCTGATCGGGTTGCCCGACAGCGCGCGTTACACCACGCCCGCCGCCATCATCGCGTGGACGGCCTTCACGGCCATGCCCACGGCCACGCATCCCGCGAACGCCGCGAACGACTGCTGCAGGCGCGCGCCGCTCACATGGCGCGCGAACACGCGGCCGATGAGCATGCCCGCGAGCGCGCCCGCCGCGAACGGCACGGCGTTGATCCAGAGCATGTGGCCGCTCGCCGCCGACGCGGCGACGCCAGCCGCCGAGACCAGCGCGATCACGGCCAGCGAAGTCGCGACGATGCCCTGCATCGGAATGTCCGACGCGCGCTTGAGCGCGGGCACGATCACGAAGCCGCCGCCCACGCCGAGCAGTCCCGAGAGGAAGCCCGCCATCGCGCCCGAGAGCGCGAGCGCCCGCGCGCAGGGCGCGGTCCAGTCGAGCTTGCCGCGATCGGCGTTCAGACGGCAGGGCAGATCGGACGGACAGAGTTCGGCGCCGCCTTGCAGATCGAGCGCGTCATCCGCCGGATGAGCCTCAGCCTGCGCCCCCGCCATCGCGCGCTGCTGATGAAACATGCGCCACGCCACGCGCGCCAGCACGAGCGCGAACACCAACATGAGCGGCGCATCGGGCAAGCGATGCGCGACCCAGAGACCGGCGGGCGAGATCACCGCGCCCGCGACCGCCATCAGCGCGGCGGCCTTGTAGCGCACCTTGCCCTCGCGCAGCGCCAGCAGCGCGCCGATGCCCGCCGCGAGCGCCACCGCGAACAGGCCGATCGGCGCGGCCTGCGCCACGTCGAGCCCGAGCCCGAACACCAGCAGCGGCACCGCGACGATCGCGCCGCCCGCGCCCGTCAGCGCCAGGATGAGGCCGACGACCGAACCGAGCGCGGCGCTGACCAGCGTGACCATCTCCATGTGCGCCATGTGCGCGTTCTCCGAAGTGACGTCAGATTCAGCAGGCCGCGAGACGCTTACTCATGCGTCGCGCCGGTGAACCACTCGCGGCCCTTGAGAATGCCGCTCCAGTAGAAGCGCGGCAGCACGCTGGCCTTGAGGAACCACATCAGGCGGCGCGGACGCGTGGGATCGAGCGGGAAGGTCGGCAGCAGCTTGCCGCCGTAACCGAACTCCGCGAGCACGACCTTGCCCTTTTCGACCGTCAGCGGACACGAGCCGTAGCCGTCGTAGCGATAGCGCAGCGGCTGGCTGGCACGCGCGGCCAGCAGGTTTTCGGCGACGATCACGGCCTGCTTGCGCGCCGCCGCGCCGGTCTTCGCGTTCGGCGCCGAGCAGACATCGCCGAGCGAGAACACGTTGGGCCAGCGCGGATGCTGCAAGGTCGCGTGATCGACTTCGCACCAGCCCGCGGCGTCGGCGAGTTCGCTGTCGCGGATGAAGTCGGGCGGCACCTGCGGCGGCACCACATGGATCATGTCGAAGCGCTTTTCCACGCGCGTCACGTTGCCGTCGGCGTCCTTCACCTCGAAGGTGGCCTTGCGCGCCGGGCCGTCGATCGCGACCAGATTCGAGTTGAATTCGAGCCTGGCGTCGTAGCGCTTCACGTATTCCATCAGCGGCGGCACGAAGGTCGCCACGCCGAATAGCGCCGCGCCCGCGAGATCGAATTCGACCTTGATCTTCGACAGCAGGCCGCGCTTGAGCCAGTGATCGCAGGCCAGATACATCGCCTTTTGCGGCGCGCCCGCGCACTTGATCGGCATGCCCGGCTGCGTGAACAGCGCGGTGCCGCCCTGCATGCGCTGCACGAGTTCCCACGTGTACGGCGCGAGGTCGTAGCGATAGTTCGAGGTGACGTTGTTCTTGCCGAGCGTTTCCTGCAAACCGGCGATGCGCTCCCACGCGAGCCGCAGACCCGGCGCGACGATCAGCTGGCGGTACGCCACGGATTCGCCGTTGGCGAGGCGCACAAGATTCGCGTGCGGCTCGACGCGCTCGGCGGCGGCGCGAATCCACGTCACGCCGCGCGGCATCACGCTCGCCATCGGGCGGCGCGTTTTCTTCACGTCGTAGGCGCCGCCGCCGACGAGCGTCCACGCCGGCTGATAGTCGTGGTGATCGTTCGGCTCGACGATGGCGATCTTCAGGCCGGGCTGGCGGCGCAGCAGGCTCGACGTCACGGTGATGCCCGCGAGGCCGCCGCCGATCACGACGACGTCCCAGGCCTGGTCGCCGCCGTTCGTGGTCCAGTCGCAGGCGGGCGTGGCCGTGACGGCGGGCGCGACGGGTTCGGCGACCGGCTGCGCGGCGGCGCTGGCCTGCGCGAACTGCCACAGGTTGGTCGCGCGGTTGCCGGTGCGGCAGTAGGCGAGCACGGGCGCGGGCAGATCGGCGAGCAGTTGCGCGAATTGCGCGACTTCAGCGGGGCCGATCTTGCCGGGCGTGACGGGCAGATACGCGAATTGCAGACCGAGCTGCTGCGCGGCTTCGCGGATCTCGGCCGACGCGGGCTGCGTCGGGCCGCCTTCGCCGTCGGGCCGGTTGCAGATGACCGAGCGAAAGCCCGCCGCGGCGATCTCGGCGAGGTCGGCGGGCGAGATCTGATCGGCGCTCGCGAAGCGCGCGTCGTGTTGCACGATTTGCATGGACTCGAAAACTCCTGACTTGGGGCAGATTAAGAACGGCGGGCGCGCCGCTCGAGCACGGCGAAGATCGCCATGCCCGCGAGCATCGCGGCCACGAAAAGCCATGCGCGCGGCTGACCGCTCGCGGCGCTCACGAGCGCGGGGCCGGGGCAGAAGCCCGCGAGACCCCAGCCCGCGCCGAACAGCAGCGCGCCGAGGGCGAGGCGCAGGTCGATGCGCGAGGCGGTGGGCAGCTGCATGGGCGCGCCGAGCAGGCTCGCGGTGCGCGTGCGCGCGAAACGAAAAGCGGGCGCGGCGATGAGGATCGCGCCCGCCATCACGAAGGCCAGCGATGGGTCCCAGCGGCCCGCGAGGTCGAGGAAGGCTAGCACCTTGGCCGGGTTCGCCATACCCGAGAGGATCAAGCCGAGGCCGAACAGCAGGCCGCAGGCGAAGGCGGAAAACGTGCGGATCGTGCGGATGTTGCGGTTCGTGCGGAAATGGCCCATGTTTTCAGGCTCCCGCGAGGTGGCGCGCCACGTACACGGTGACGAAACCGGCGGCCATGAAAAGCCCGGTTGCGGCGAAAGAGCGCAGCGAGCCGCGCGCGATGCCGCAGACGCCGTGACCGCTCGTGCAACCCGACGCGTAACGCGTGCCGACGCCCACGAGCAGTCCCGCGACGATCAGCGTGAGCGGCGACGCGGTGATGGCTGAGGCGATGGCTGAAGCGGGCAGGGCGGCGGTGCCCGGCGTTGCGTTCGAAGTCGCGCTTGAACTCGCGTTCGACATCAACCGCGCAAGCCACCAGAGCCACGGCGCGGCACACAGGCCCGCGACGAACGCGAGCCGCCACGCGCGCTCGCCGGACGCATCGCGCCCGCGCAGCAAGCCGCCGACGATTCCGCTGATGCCCGCCACGCGCCCGTTGCCGAGCACAAGCCACGCGGTGGCCGCACCGATCATGAGACCGCCCGCGAGCGAGGCGAACGGCGTGAAATGGGCGAGATCGACGTTCATGGGCGTCGCCGGTTCAAGCGGGACGCGCCTTGAGGCGGCCGCAGTAGAGGCTCGACAGCGTCTGCATCACCTGGATGACTTCGTGGCTCGCGAGCCGGTAATAGATGTACTTGCCCTCGCGGCGCGTCTCGACCAGACCTTCCTCGCGCAGCACGCCCAGATGCTGCGACAGACTCGGCTGATGCACGCCGACCAGCGCTTCAAGCTCGCCCACGTTGCGCTCGCCCTCGGTGAGCTGACAGAGCAGCAGCAGACGGTCTTCGTGCGCGAGCGCCTTGAGCAGCGCGCAGCATTTTTCGGCGGATTCGCGCAGGGCGCCGAGCGCTTCGGGAGTGATCGGTGAGTTCATGGTCGTGCGGCGAATGGGCGCCGTGGAGCGCCGGGTGAAGGTTCTGTCAGCGCGGGGCGTTCCGCTGTAGCGTCAAACACCCGCTGACAGTTTGTTGACAAACATTATATCGATTCATAATATGTGTTTCAATAAAGCATCGCGCTGATTGCCGCTGATTGCCGCTGATCGTCGCAGATCGCCACTCACGGTCGCTGATCACGCGTTGCCGCGTTCGCGCGATGCCCGACTGCGCCGCGCTGTGCGCCGCCGCGCAGTCAAACGCGAATTTTTGCCGCACTTTTCGAAAAGTCATGCCACGCAGCGCGTCCCCGGTGCGTTTGCGCGTCGCTGTCCGAAGTTGTTGTCTGGAGCCCCCATGTCCGAGTCCCCCCTCCGTTCCGCCGAAGTCGCGGACCCCGCCCGCGCGGCGCTCGTCGAGCCGTTCTTCGATCCCGCCACGTCCACGGTCACCTACGTCGTGCACACGGGGCGCGGCTCGGTGTGCGCGATCGTCGACCCCGTGCTCGACTACGATCCGAAATCGGGGCGCACGTCTACCGCGTCCGCCGACCGCGTGATCGCCTTCGTGCGCGAGTACGGGCTGACCGTGCAGTGGCTGCTCGAAACCCACGCGCACGCCGACCATCTCTCGGCCGCGCCGTATCTGAAGCAGCAACTGGGCGGCAAGATCGCCATCGGCGAGCACATCCGCACGGTGCAGGGCGTGTTCCGCGCGGTCTTCAATCTCGGCGACACCGTGGCCGCCGACGGCAGCGAGTTCGATCATCTGTTCAAGGACGACGAGACCTTCCACGTCGGTCCGCTCATGGCGCGCGCCATGCACGTGCCTGGCCACACGCCCGCCGATCTCGCCTACCGGATCGGCGACGCGGTGTTTGTCGGCGACACCATGTTCATGCCCGACGTCGGTTCGGCGCGCTGCGACTTCCCGGGCGGCGACGCGCACACGCTCTATCGCTCGGTGCGCCGTCTGCTCGATCTGCCCGGCGAAACGCGCCTGTTCATGTGCCACGACTATCCGCCCGAGTCGCGCGGGCCGAGCTTCGAAACCACGGTCAACGCGCAGCGCCGCGGCAACATCCATCTGAACGACAGCGTGACCGAGGACGCCTTCGTGCAGATGCGCACCGCGCGCGACCGCACGCTGTCGATGCCGAATCTGATCCTGCCGTCGATCCAGGTGAATATCCGCGCGGGCCGCATGCCCGAGCCCGAAGCGAACGGCGTGCGCTATCTGAAGATTCCGTTGAACGCGCTTTGATTGGCGCTGATCGATCGTGAGAAACGGCCCGCTTTCACGCGGGCCGATTTTCATTGCGTGTCCGATTCGTCGATGTCCCGCGCGCCGCGCCTTGTCCGAAATTCGAAAGCATCTGTCCACACCACGGCATCCCGGCAATCTAGACTCCTTCTCACGCTAGAACGCACTCACGGAGTCACGCCATGAAAGCCATCCAGTTCTCGGCCTTCGGCACGCCCGACGTCCTCGAATTCGTCGATCTGCCGACGCCGCAGCCCGCCGCCGGCCAGGCGCTCGTGCAGGTGAAAAGCGCCTCGGTCAATCCGAGCGACGTGAAGAACGTCTCGGGCCATTTCGATCACACCGTGCCGCCGCGCGTGCCGGGCCGCGACTTCAGCGGCGTGGTGGTCGCCGGTCCCGACGAGTGGATCGGCGCCGAAGTCTGGGGCACGGGCGGCGACATCGGCTTCACGCGCGACGGCACGCACGCCGAATTCATCGAGATTCCGGTGGCCGCGCTCGCGAAAAAACCCGCCTCGCTCACGCATGCGCAGGCTGCCTCGATCGGCGTGAATTTCGTGGTGGGCTGGCTCGGCACGGTGGATTACGCGCAACTGGCGGCGGGCGAAACGATCGCCGTGATCGGCGTGTCGGGTGGCGTGGGCGGCGCGGTCACGCAGATCGCCAAGGCGCGCGGCGCGCGCGTGATCGGCATCGGGCGCGAAGCGCCGGACGCGGATTCGCCGGCCGCACGTCTGATCGACGCCTTCGTGCCGATGGACGCCGGAACCGCCCAACGCGTGCGCGAACTCACGGGCGGCGCGGGCGCGGACGTGGTCTACGACGCCGTCGGCGGCGTGGCCTTCGAACTGGCGCTGTCGCTCGTCAAGCGGCGCGGCCGCGTGGTGGAGATCAGCGCGACGGGCAAGCGCCGCGTGGAGTTCGACCTGATCGACTTCTATCACAACGAAACGCAGCTTTTGGGCGCCGACAGCGCCAAGCTCGGCGTCGCCGACGCCGCGCCGATCATGCGCGCGCTGGCCGAAGCGTTCGACGCGGGCCGTTTCGCCGCGCCCGTGGTGGCCGCGCACTATCCGCTCGCACGCGCGAAGGACGCCTACGCGGCGGTGGCCGCGGGCACGCGCGGGCGCGTCGTGATCGACATGGCCTGATGGACCGGACGCAAAGGCGGGGAGCGCAACGATGAAGGCTTATCTGGTTTCGCTCGCGGTGGGCGCGCTCGCGGGCCTGCTCTACAGCGTGCTCGACGTGAAGTCGCCGGCGCCGCCCACGATCGCGCTCGTCGGCCTGCTGGGGATGCTGGCCGGCGAGCACGCGATCGGCTTCGTGCGCAGCTGTCTCGCGCACCTCGCGGGTTAGGCGGGGATTGCTGCTGACGCTGCGCGGATCTTGCGCGAAGTTGTACGCGGATGGGTTAGGTTTCGGCGCGCACGAGCCGCTCGGGCAGATGCGTGCGCAGCGTGCGCGGATCGAGCAGGGCGAGATCCTTGTCGAGTTCGAGCGTGACCAGATTGCGCGTCTGCGCGTCGAGCGCCTTGCGCAGCGCGCCCAGAAACGCGGGCGGCGCGATCAGCGCGAGCGTGCCGTAACGCGCGTCGTTGCGTGCCTTCGCGAGCGTGGTTGCGACCTGCGCCGCGAACAGCGTGGTCTCGCGCTCGTGATGCTGCGTGTCGGGGTCGCTCGACTGGCGGCCGGAACCGCCCGAGCGCTCGGTGCGGCCCGAGCGGTCCGTGACGAGGCTCTGCTCCGGCACGCGGCTTTCGGGATGCAGCAGCGTTTCGACTTCCTCGATGGCGCCGAGCGGATTTTCCGTCGCGAAAATGCGTGCGGTGACGCGGTTGGCGACGACGACCCAGATCGTTTTCGACATGCTTTCCTCCCGGCCTGAAACAGGCGAAGCGCTGCGGCCGATGGGGCAAACGCCCCGGCCGAAGCGATGAGTGGACTCGCGCGGCGCAGCGCGAGCTACAAGGGTAGCGCTTCGTGAAGCGCAAGGGAGCCACAATGCACGCGGGATATTTTCCGCGTCGGCTATCCTCCCGAAAAACAAGAGGATCATTCCCGCACTGGCGGGATTCTCTTTCATGCCGGTAGGGCCTATCTTGATGTCTCCAGGGCGCGCTGCCGCGCAGCCACAAGGAAAAAGGAGCCAGGATGGCCTCGACCGTTCACCGTTATTCGAGCGACGTCGCTTTCACGCCGACCGTGAAGGCCATGCAGTCGCGTCTCGGGTCGCGCGAAATCTATGCCCGCGTGGAAGCGCAGCGCGGTTTCGGCACCGATCTCACGCCCGACGTGCAGGCGTTCATCGAGGCGCAGCGCAGTGTGTTTCTCGCCACCGCGAACGCCGAGGGCCAGCCGTATATCCAGCATCGCGGCGGCCCGCAGGGCTTTCTGCGCGTGCTCGACGCGCGCACGATCGCGTTCGCGGATTTCATCGGCAATCAGCAATACATCACGCTCGGCAATCTGACCGACAACGCGAAGGCGTATCTGTTCCTGATCGATTACGCGCACAGGCGGCGCGTCAAGGTCTGGGGCGAGGCGCGCGTCGTCGACGACGACGCGGCGCTGGTCGAGCGGCTGATGCCGCCAGGCTACAAGGCGCGCGCCGAACGCGCGATCGTGTTCACGGTGACGGCGTGGGACATGAACTGTCCGCAGCATATTCCGCAGCGCTTCGAGGCGGCGGACGTGAAGGCGGCGCTGGAGGAGCGCGACGCGCGCATCCGCGAGCTGGAGGCCGAGGTGGCGAAGCTGCGCGCGCAGCATTGAGCACGCAGGGCGTTCGCGTCAGGCGCTTGCGAACGGGGCGGTGGCAGTGTGCGCGAAGGCCCGCGCAAAAAAGAAACGGCCCCGCGCGAAGGCGGGGCCGAGGGCAGGCATCAATCGTGTTACTTGGCCTTGTCCGCTGAATTGGTGATGGCGTTGCCGCCCTTCGAGATGTCTTCGCCCGCTCCGGCAATGGTGTTGCAGGCGGCGAGGGTGACGGCGAACAGCGCAAGGGCAAAGGCAAGGTAACGGCTCATGTCGGCTCTCCTTGTGATGGATTCCCTGATCGCGGTGCAAGGCGCGCGGTCCGATCCGGCGTGCGGCGCGGCGATGGCCGGCACCGGAGGCCATCCGGTAAATTGTACGCGCGCCGCGCCAAGCCATGCGCACAGCGTGCGCGTCCGATGCGCGACAGATGCGCGCTCCGCCGTGCGCCTTTCAGGCGCGCGCCGTCTGTCCCGGCGATATCAGGAGCGGCGCTGGTGCTTGCGCACCACGAGCCACTTCGGCGAGCGGAACCGCACGATGCTCACGTAGAGCCACACATAGGTGCAGGCGAACACGACCACGAAGCAGAACAGATGCAGCGTGTGGCGCCAGAACAGCGTGGCCGGAATCACGGCGATCAGGCACAGCAGCCACAGATACGGCGAGGTCAGCGAATTGCGGCGCGTCAGCTCGCGCGCGGTGTGCGCGCCGACGGCCCAGCGCATCAGACGCTTGTAGACCAGCATGTGCAGATGCACGCCGTCGGGAATGCCGGGCGACATGCCGCGTACGAACTTCTTCCGGTAAATCGAGAAACAGGTCTCGAAGATCGGGTACATGAACAGCAGCACCGGATACCACGCCGACACGTCGCGGTTGCGCATGACGAGCAGGATCGCCAGTTCGGCGAGCATGAAGCCGATGAAGTACGCGCCGCCGTCGCCGAGAAAGATCAGGCCCGCCGGGAAGTTCCAGATGAAGAAGCCCATCACCGCGCCCATCATGATCAGCGAGGCCGAGAGCACGACCGGGTCGTGCACCTGGAAAGCCACGTAGGCGAGCGAGGCGAACATCATGAAGGCGACCATCGAGGCGAGGCCGTTGAAGCCGTCGATGATGTTGACGGCGTTCGCGAGCGCCGCGACGGCCAGCACCGTGATCGCGCACGATATGGCCGCGTAGGAAAGCAGGAAGTCGAGCGGCGGCACGCTGATGCGCGTGACCGCGATGCCGAGCAGGAAATACGCGAGCGCGGCGGCGGCCATCGTGCAGACGAGGCGCGCGAGCGGCGAGACCTTCTTGGTCAGATCCTCGACGAGCCCCGAGCCGAACGCGGGCAACCCGCAGGCGACGATGCCGAGAATGCCGCCCGAAACCGTCGGCCACGCGTGATGCAGCTGCGCGGCCGCCACCACGAGGCCCGCCAGAATGCCGGTTCCGCCGATGCGCGGCACGGGCCGCACGTGGAATTTCTGCACGCCCGCGAGATCGGAGTCGACCGAAAACCTTTCATGCAGATGCGCGTATCGCACGATCAGCAGCGTGACCAGCAGTGAAACGATAAAGCCGAGGGCGAAACTGAGCATGAAAGGTGAACGCCGGTCAAAAAGGTTGAATGCGAGATCGAGCGCGGACGGAAAGCGGGCCGAATCCGCGATTATACAAAGGCGCCGAGGCGGCTCCGCGGGCGCCGGGAGGCCGGCGCACTGACAGACGCACTATTGGAGCGAGGTCAATACGCAGGCGTGCCGCACTGCCGATAATTTCGCCGATCATGCGCGAAACCAAACTGCTCACTCCTTCTTCGCCGTCACCGCTTGCGAGCGCCGATGTGCAAACAAACGCACAGCCCGCCGCGCCGTTGACGCCGCCGCTCGCTTCGTCTGCGCCGCCTGCCGCAGTTTCCGGGTTCTCCTCGTTCTCCACGCTGTCGCCGACGCCGCTGCGCGCCGCGCCGGGCGGCGCTTCGCGCGCCGACCGCGTCTACGAGAATCTGCGAGAGGACATCTTCGAACTGCGCTTGCTGCCGGGCGTCTGGCTGACCGAAGCGGCCGTGGCCGCGCGCTTCGCGGTTTCGCGCACGCCCGCGCGCGAAGCGCTGCAACGGCTGCAAGGCGACGGCCTGATGCGCGGCTACGTGCGCGGCGGGTGGGAAGTCGCGCCCATCGACTTCAGCCGTTTCGACGATCTCTACGAAATGCGCGAGCTGATCGAGACCTTCGCGATCCGCCGCCTCTGCGAGCGCCACGCGCGCGGCGAGCGCGCGGCCATGCAGGCGCTCGACGCGCTGGGCGCGATCTGGCTCGTGCCAGAGGCGGCGCGTCTGACCGATGCGCGGCGTGTGGCGGCGCTAGACGAGGCGTTCCATCTCGCGCTCGTCGACGCCGTGGGCAACGCCGAACTGTCGGCGGCGCTGCGCCGCGTGACCGACCGCATCCACGTGGTGCACCGGCTGGGCTTTGTGTACGGCGAGCGCGTCGGCGAAACCTATGCGGAGCACGCCGAGCTGCTCGACGCGATCCGCGCGGGGCGCGCCAGTGCCGCCGTCGATCTGGCCGAGCGCCACGTGCGGCGCTGCCGTGCCGAGATCTGCCGCCTCGGCGCGCAGCGTCTCGAACTCGCGCGCGACGCGCTGGCTTACCCGGAAGGGGAAACCGCGCAGGGGTGAGGGTGCGATGCGTGTCAAACGTATCAAAGCCCACGCATCGCGTCAGCGAGTTTCAATTTAGTTGGTCATCCGAACTAATGAATTCGGCTGACGAATTGAACGCATTCAGGTTCCCGGCCGATCGGCGGGCGTGATCTCCAGCAGGATCACGTGGTCGGGCACATTCACCGTGAGTTGCCGCTGATCGCGATGCGTGGTCAGCGGTTCCGCCGACACCATCGGATCGTACACATCCACGCGGCGCGCATTCGCTCCGAAATCCAGTTTCACCGGCGCGGGCGGACTCTCCAGCGGCGTGCCATTCGCGCGGTCCCAGATCAGCGTTTCATTCCAGAGGGCGAGCACGAAGCGGCCGTCCTTTTTCTTCAGCAGAAAGCTGTTCGCCGAAACCGGCATATCGCTGAGCGTATAGGTCAGCGTATCGCGCGCGGCCGCGCTCGCGCGATGCGGTGTAGTCGTGTTGAGAATCGTCGTGAGATTGCGGATTGAATGCGCGACCAGCTTCGGGCTGTTGTCGTTGCGGAACATGCCGTAATGCATTTCGGCATTCTTGTTTTGCGGATCGGGTTTCTGGTCGAGCAATTCGTAGACGAAAAGCCGCTTCACGCCGGCCGCCGCCGCATCCATATAGCCGTTGAGCACGCCTTTGGCCTGCGTCGGTTCGTCCACGCCCAGCATGTACCAGCCCGATTGCGGCATCGAAAAATAACCGAACTCGGTGACGACGACCGGCAATTCGAACTTCTTGACCGAGCCGAGCGCGGCGGGCAGCCAGCGATCGCCGTTCGCGTTGTAGCTCGGCTGTTCGCCGTTTTGCGGATAGAAGTGGGTATTCGAATAATCGGCGGAACTCGCGCGCGTGTCGACCAGCTTCGGGTCATAACCGGTCAGGTCGTAGACCGGTACGCCCGCGAGCGCGGACGCGTTGCGCACGCGTGAGTAGATCTCGCGCTGCAAGGCGAGTCCGGCGGCAGCGCCCTTCAGGCCGTTGTAAGTCACGGGAAAGTTATCGACCTCGTTGAAGCCCTCGATCGACACGACGCTGCCCGGCACGGCCGTATTCAAGGCCACCGCCTGGTCGATCGCCTGGTCGATGTTCGTGCGCATGAGGAAATTGAATTTGACGCCGCGGCGCGCGAGATACACATAGTTGTCGAACGGCGGTGTGCCGGTCGGCATCATGTCGCGGACGTGGCGAATGCCGAGCCAGGCGAGATCGTCGGCGACGTTGTGCACGTTCACGTACGCGCCGTCGGTGTAATTGACGTGCGTGTTGACCGCGAGCGTGTCGATGAAATCCTGCGCGGGCATGGCGCGCACCGCGTCGGCGTGCGCGGCCGATCCGCCGAGGCTCGCGGCAAGGCCGGCAACGAGACTGAAGGCGGCAAGCGGCGGGCGGGCGGCGGCCAGAGAGAGCTTCACGGCGGATTCCTCGCAGGATGCGGTTTGCCGACATTCTGCTGCGCAATGGCCGCCTGAGTGTGTGCGTCGGCGAACGGATCGGCATTCCGCAGAGGATTGAATCGCGCGCGTCGTCGAATTGTCGTCGGGTTGTCGTTCGATGCGTCCTCAAGCGAACGGCGCGCGGAAATAATTGCGTCACGAATAATACGGATTCCTATTAAATGGAATGAACCGGACTGAACGATGGCAGCGCGGCGCGAAAACACGCGGCGATATGTGCGAGACCGTACATATCGCATTGGCTGCGCGTGGCGTGCTACAGGGCATGGGCGCGTCGCGATGACGAGGCCGCCACGATCACAAATCGTTGGTGGGATTGCGCACGGTTTGGCGGTTGTACACACCTTAATGTGTTGTCGTGGCCAGGCGGGGTGGGCGAGGTACGCGCCTGCAATACCCGGGGCACAGAGAGAGCGTGCGTTCGCTCTCCGAGGACGACCACGTCAGACCCAAAACGTCTGATGAACACGACACGCACTGGGGTAGGACATGTCAGATCTAACGCAAGGGCCTCAGCTGACACAAGGATCACAGCTGACGCAACGGTCGCAACTGACGCAACGCACGGTCGACGTGGTGCTGATCGTGCTGGGCGCCGTTTGCGCCGTACACCTGAACCTGAATTTCACGCAGATCGGCGCGGCGCATCATCCCGATCCGACGCTGGTGGCGTTCTGCGCGGCGCTTGCGCTTTCGGTGTTTCCGGCTTGCGGCACGTATGGATCGCGTGGCAGCCGCTCGATTTTCAGCGTCGCGGGACGCACGGCGCTCGCGTGGCTCGCCGTGCAGCTCTGCGGCCTCGTGCTGCTTTACGCGATTCATCACGATCATCTGCTGCAATTGCCGTGGTTTATTTACTGGACGCTGACGACCGGCATTTCGCTGATGGCGTCGCACACGCTGTTCTTTTCGGAGTTCAGCGTGCTGCGTCTCACGCGCGCCTGGTGGCATCGCGAACCGATCGAACTGGAAATGGGCTCGGTGCGCGCCGCCGTGGTCGGCCATGCCCTCAAGCGCATGTTCGACATCGTGGCCGCGCTGAGCGCGCTGATTCTGCTGTCGCCGCTGCTGCTCGGCGTGGCGCTGCTGGTCAAGCGCGATGGCGGCAAGGCGCTCTATGGCCATATGCGCGTGGGGCGTCATGGCAAGAAGTTCCGATGCCTGAAATTCCGCTCGATGGTGATGAATTCCGAGCAGGTGCTCAAGGATCTGCTCGAACGCGATCCCGAAGCGCGCGCCGAATGGGAACGCGAATTCAAACTCAAGAACGATATTCGCGTGACGCGCATCGGCCGCTTTCTGCGCCATTCGAGTCTCGACGAATTGCCGCAACTCTGGAACGTACTGCGCGGCGAAATGAGTTTCGTCGGTCCGCGCCCGATCATCGATCAGGAACTCGAACGCTACGGCGACGCGCGCAAGTATTACCTGATGGCGACGCCGGGCATCACAGGACTCTGGCAGGTGAGCGGCCGCAACGATATCGATTACGCGACGCGCGTCTCGCTCGATGTCTTTTACGTCATGAACTGGACCTTCCGCCGCGATATCGGAATTCTGTTTAAAACGTTTTTCGTCGTGATTCGCGGCAGTGGCGCGTATTGAGCCTGGTATCGAGATTGATATCGAGCGGGATTGAAGCGCATATCGACATTGGGAACACCGGCTTCGGGAAACGGCTTCAGCAGGGGAAATGAGTGGCGCGCTTGCGCCAGGCGGACCAGGTATCCGCGTCACACGGAATGACGCGGAACATGGGCAACGGATGGGGGTAGGTCAATGGAAACGAACGCGAAGAAATCGATCGCCGCGGGCGCGTTGCGTCGCGCGGGCTTATGGGTTGCCTGCCTGACGATGGCCGGGCTGGGCGGCTGCGCGCTTGCGCCGGGCATGACGTACGCGCCCGCGGCCGGCGCGTCGACTGTGGCGGACACGGGCGCCGCGCACACCGGCGCAGCGCCGGGCTCGGGCGTGCCCGACAGCGTGGTGGCCAAGGGCATCGCGGGCGCGCCGTCCGGCACGCTCGTCGAGATCACGCGCGACCTGGTGACGAAGGAAGCGGCGGCGCGTCCCACGGGCATTCCCGACGACGTGCACAAGCTGTTCTCCAAAGCCACGCCGTACCAGATCGGCCCAGGCGACATTCTCAGCATCGTGGTCTGGGACCACCCCGAACTCAATCTGCCCATGTCGGGCGGCGGCGGCGACGGTAGCGGTACCGGCGCGAGTTCGGTGTCGTCGGGTTATACCGTCGATACCGATGGCTTCATTCAGTACGCGTACATCGGGCCGCTGAAAGTCGAGGGCCTGTCCGAAATGGGCGTGCGCGATGCGCTCGCGGACAAGCTCACGAAATACGTGCGCAAGCCGCAGGTCACGGTGCGGATCCAGACCTATCGCAGCAAGCGCGTCTATCTGGACGGCGAGGTGAAAACGCCGGGCGTGGAAGTGCTCAACGACCGGCCGATGACGCTGCCCGAAGCGATCAATCGCGCGGGCGGCTTCACGAGTAATGCCGATCGCTCGCAGGTCGCGGTCACGCGCGGCGATTCGACGGTGGTCGTCGACATGCCGGAAATGATCCGCAAGGGCTTCAATCCCGACCGCATCATTCTGCGCGACGGCGATCTCGTGCGCGTCTTCGGGCAGGCCGACAGCAAGGTATTCGTGGTGGGCGAAGTCGAGCGCCCCGGCGGCGTGATGTTCAATAACGGCCACATGTCGCTCAACGAAGCGCTCGGCAACGCAGGGGGGATCAACCAGTCGTCGGGCGACGCGTCGCAGGTCTATGTCGTGCGCGGGCGCGACACGAGCCAGCCGACGGTGTTCCATCTCGACGCGAGCAGTGCGTCGGCGATGGCGACGGCCGACTCGTTCCAGCTCAAGCCGAACGATGTGGTGTTCGTCGATACGTCTTCACTCGTGAAGTGGAGCCGTGTCATCAGCCTGATATTGCCGACGACGCAGGCCGCGGCGGCAACCCGCGCGGTCGGCTACTGATCCCCGCATGAATGCGAAGCGTGCCATTGGGCGCCTTCGTCACGGAGAGGATAAAAATGAATCAGCGTGACTATTTGCTTGACGGGCCGGCCGACGCGATGATGCCGATCGCGCCCGAAAGCGGGCATATGGGCAATCTGCTCGATACGCTCTATGCGGGCCGCAAAACGATCCTCGCTGCCACGATCGTGTGCACGCTCGTCGGTTGCGTGTATGCGTTGCTGGCGGCACCGGTCTATGAATCGGACATGCTGATCCAGGTGGAGCAAAATCCGAACGCCGCGAAGTCGGCGCTGGCCGATTTGTCTTCGCAATTCGCGGTCAAGACCGAGGCGTCGGCGGAAATGGAGGTGTTGCGTTCGCGGATGGTCGTGTCGGCCGCCGTCGACGCGACCAGGCTGTATATTCATGCGTCGCCGCGCTATTTCCCGGTCGTGGGCCGCTGGGCCGCGCAGCATCTGAATCTGTCGGGCTGGTCCGGCTGGGGCGGCTACGCATGGGGCGACGAAGCGATCGACGTGCCCCGTTTCGACGTGCCGGCGCGCCTGCAAGGCCGGCCTTTCGTGCTGACCTACCAGGGCGAAGGCGCGTACACGCTGACCTTCGGCGGCAACACGCTCGAAGGCAAGGTGGGCCAGCCGCTGCACGCGGAGGTGGTGGGCGGCACGATCGATCTGCTCGTGAACCGCATCGAAGGTCAGACCGGCACGGTTTTCAGCCTCTCGCGCAGTTCCGAGCTGAGCGCGATCCAGCAACTCCAGACGTCGCTGGCCATTTCGGAAAAAGGTAAGGAATCCGACGTGATCGGCGTGGCGCTCGATGGCGACGATCCGGTACTGACGAGCACGATTCTCAATGCGATCGGCAACGAGTACATCCGGCAGAATGCGCAGCGCACCCAGGAAGAAGCGCAAAAGTCGATCGCCTTTCTCGACAAGCAATTGCCGCAACTGAAAGACCAGCTCGAAAAAGCCGAGAACGAATACAACACGTTCCGCTCCGAGCATGGCGCCGTGAATCTGGGCGCCGAAGCGACGTCGCTGCTGCAGAGTTCGGCTCTGGCACAGAGCCGCCTCGCCGATCTGCGCCAGCAGCGCGCGCAATTGCTGGCCCGCTTTACCGACGACAACCCCGCCGTGGTCGCCATCAACGGGCAAATCTCGGAAGCCGAAAAGGCGATGGTCGAACTCGCGGGACAGACGCGCGCCTTGCCGCCGCTCGAACAGCATCTCGTGCGGCTGCAACGCGAAGTGACCGTCGACACCAACATCTACACGAACCTGCTGAACAATCGCGAGCAGATGCGTCTGCTCAAGGCGGGCCGCGTGTCGAACGTGCGCATGATTGACGCGGCGGTGCCGTCGGAAGGCCCGATTCGTCCGAAGCGTGCGGTGCTGGTGATCGCGGCGTTCTTCACGGGGCTGTTCGTGGGCGCGGCGATCGTGCTGGTGCGTCATCGCCTCAAGCGCGGCGTGTCGATGGTCGACGAGATCGAAGTGGGCACGGGTCTCGCGGTGTTCGCGGCGGTGCCGCGCAGCCGACTGCAACACACGCTCACGCGCCGCGTGCCGAACGGCGCGCCCGGCGCGAACACCGTGCTCGCGCATACGGCGGCCTTCGACGCCGCGGTCGAAAGCCTGCGCAGTTTCCGCAGCGCGCTCGAATATTCGCTCGCGAATGCGTCGAATCATGTCGTGCTGCTCGCGGGACCGACGCCGATGGTCGGCAAGTCGTTCGTCTCGGTGAATCTCGCGGCGGTGTTCGGCGCCTCGGGCAAGCGCGTGCTGCTGATCGACGCCGACTTGCGGCGCGGCTCGCTGAATCTGCACACGGGCGTGCCGAGCAGCCCCGGCCTGACCGATGTCGTCGACTACCTGCAGGACTACGATCAGGTCGTGCATCGCCAGGTGATGCCGGGCGTCGACTTCGTGGCGACGGGCGGCTATGTGACCAACGCCAGCGAATTGCTGCGCCAGGACAGCTTCAAGGATTTCGTGGACTGGGCCAACGAGGCCTACGACCTCGTGCTGATCGACGCGCCGCCGGTATTGCCGGTCGCGGACGCGGGCATCATCGGCCAGCTCGCGGGCACGGTGTTCGTGATCGCGCGCCAGGGCACCACGAGCGTGGCGGAATTGCGCGAGTCCGTGCGCCGTTTCGAACAGGTCGGCGTGCCGATTCGCGGCGTGATCTTCAACGACATGACGGCGCGTCCGGGCCGCTACGGCGATGCGTATGCGTCATACGGTTATTCGAGCCACGGCTTCGCGAAGGATGCGGGGATGACGCAGCGTTGAGAGGGGATTCAAGGCCGGCGTGATGCGCCGGTCGTGAATGGTTGAACGAACAAGCCCACCACGGTTAGCCGGGTGGGCTTTTTCAATTGGGTGAATGCGGTGGTGAGTTTGAAAGCGCAGAACGCATCGTCACGGCGTGTGTCACGCCGTGTGCTTCCGACTTTCGCCTGGCGCGCGCTTATCGATATGAAGAATCGCTTCGCGAACTGATGCAGCGTTGACCGCACGATTCAACGACTGACGCGTTGTATTGCGATGTGCAGCACCTCGACTCGTCCGCACAAAGCGTCGCTCGACAATTCGTGTCGATCGCTTCTGAACATCGCACGCGAACGTAAAAAAGCCCGGCGTACAACACGTCGGGCTTTTCAATACGGACCTATCGTCCGATTAAATTGTGGCTTTCCGCTACGCCAATACGCTGTGCGAAAAGCTTCAGCTCAGTGCCGTTCCGCGCATCTGCGAACGCTTGCCTTCGAGTTTCGAAAGCAGCGGTTTCTCCAGATACCAGTGAACGCCCAGCGCGAATATCACAGCGAACATCGCGACAAAAGCACCGGCCAGATAAAGGCTCAATGTCGTATGAAACGCACCGGCCTTGATCGCCTTGGCAAATACGTTCATCCAGAACAGGTGCGTGAGATAAAGCACATACGAGGCATTGCCCAGCGTCGTCAGCGCGCGCCCGATGAAGCTGCGATCGTCCTGCACGTGCAGGAACAGCGCAACGAGCAACATGGACGGCAGGCCCCACGCCCACCATCTGAACGAGGACGGCAGGCCGAAGGTCGCGCTATCGGGCGAAGCCGCGGACGCCCACCAGAACAGCGCGACGCAGGCCACCAGCAGCGCTTGCCACGTACGCCGGCCCGGCGCAGGCAGATGCGTACTGATCGCGCCCAATGCAATGCCAAAAAGAAACTCGACGACAAGCGGGCTGCCGTAGTACTGCGCCTGCGCCGTCGCGCCGGCTTTTTCAAGCACGAATGGCACAGCGGCCAGCAGCGCGACGATCGACAACGCGCGCAAGCGCTGCCACGGCAGACATAAAACCGCGGTGCAGACGAGATAAAAATAAAGCTCGTAAATCAGCGTCCACGCCACGCCGAGAATCAAACCCGACGATGTCGTGGGCGGCAGCAGGAATATCGACTCGATCATGCCCACGGCGTCCAGCTCGACGTGTTTAAACGCGAGCCCGCTGCCGGCCAGCGTCACCAGGATCGCGAGGCAAGCCCAATAAGACGGAAAAATGCGCGTGAGACGCCGCGAGAGGAATCGGCGCGCCGACGTTCGCGCGGAAAAGCCGCCCGTCGTGTGCCACATCACCAATCCGCTAATGACGAAAAAGATATCGACGCCGCACGCGCCGACGCGCGTCGCCGAAGCGGAAGCGATGGCCAGTGGACTGCCCATGGCCTCTTCGAGAATGTGATGGGCCAACACAGCGAAAGCGGCGTAGAAACGCAGATGCTGGAGGCCTTGAAGTCGGGTATGACGTCCCATGAATGTCGTCGGTGAGTTCAGCCGGGAATGGAAGGCGCCGCCCGGAATGGAAGGGGACGCTTTTACGCATTCGTCCAACTCGGAAACCGGCGGCGTAACGGAAATCTGCAGAGCAATTATAGAAATGTCGATATTTAAACAATCGAATTAACTGTTCCGCTACGTGGTGCGCGTCACATTGCGCAAACAATGTAAACCGTGCTTCGCGAAATAGCACGACATGAGCGTAGCCGAACATTCGACGATGGGAAGATCGTCCACACTCGCACTCATACCAATTGCATGGTGTGGCTTGTCGAATCCGGTCGTGTTGCGGTGGCTGCGTGCACGGATGATGCCGGGACATGAGCGATGCCCTGGACCGATCCAATGAAAGACCTGCTTGTTCCCAATCTGCTGATCAACGGCCGTTTTCTCGGGCGGCGCGCAACCGGTGTCGATCGCTTTGCGTTCGAAACCATTCGCGCGCTCGATCAGATGATCGAGTCGCGCGACCCGCGTGTGGCCGGATTGCGCACCGAGATTATCGTGCCCGAGGCGCTGGCAGAAATGGCGAATCCATTCAGGCACGTCGGATTGCGTGCGAGCGGCAAAGGCGGCGGTTTGCGCTGGGAACAGATTGCGTTGCCCCACGCCGCGCGTGGCCGGTTGCTGCTCAACCTCTGCAATTCCGGGCCGCTGCTGTATCGCCGCCAGGTCACGGTGCTGCACGACGCTGCGCCTGCGCGTGTGCCCGAGAGTTACAGCCGTTCGTTCGTCGCCTGGTATCGGCTGATGGCGCCGCGGATCGGTCAGGTCTCGCAGCGCGTGATTACGGTGTCCGAATTCTCGCGGCGCGAATTGTCCGATGCGTACCGGATTCCGGCGGGCAAGATCGGCGTGGTGTACGAAAGCGGCGAGCACATGCTGCGCGTGCAACAGGACGAAAGCACGGTGACGTCCGCGCTCGGCGCGCGGCCTTTCGTGCTCGCGGTGGGCAGCCTCAATCGTCACAAGAATTTTCAGCTCGTGGCCGACGCCGCGCGTCTGATTCGCGACGCGCAATTCGACATCGTGGTGGTGGGCGGCGGCGATGCCAAGGTTTATGGAAGCGGTCAGGACGCGTTGCCCGAGTTCGTCAAGCATCTCGGCTATGTGAGCGACGGCGAACTGGCGGCCTTGTATCGGCGCGCGGCGTGTTTCGTGTATCCATCGCGTTACGAGGGCTTTGGGCTGCCGCCGGTCGAGGCGCTGGCGCTCGGCTGCCCGGTGATCGCCTCGCGTTTGCCCGCCGTGCAGGAAGCGTGCGGCGATGCCGTGCTGTACACGTCGCCGGACGATCCGGCGGAACTCGCGCGCCTGCTCGAACGCATCACAGCCGATGCCGCGCTGCGCGCGAACCTGCGCGAACGAGGCCGCGCACGCACGGCGGAGCTGACGTGGCACGCCACCGCCGTCAAGCTGATCGAGGAGATTTCGCCGTGGCTAATGTAACGCTTGCCTCCACTCTCGCGAACGACCCGCGCCGCTTTGGCCGCGTCGCGCTCGTGCATGAATGGCTGGTCACCTATGCGGGCTCGGAGAAAGTCGTCGAGCAGATTCTTCAGTTGTTTCCGCAAGCCGATCTGTTCAGCGTGGTCGACTTCTTTCCCGAAGCGCAACGCAGCGTGCTAGGCGGACGTCATGCGAAGACCTCGTTTATTCAACATCTGCCGCGCGCGCGTTCGTCGTTTCGCAGCTATTTGCCGCTGATGCCGCTCGCGATCGAGCAATTCGATCTGTCTTCGTACGATCTCGTGATTTCGTCGAGCCATGCCGTGGCCAAAGGCATTTTGACGGGACCGAATCAGGTGCACGTGAGCTACGTGCATTCGCCGATTCGCTATGCGTGGGATCTACAGCATCAATATCTTTCCGAAGCCGGTTTGCAACGCGGCATGAAAAGCTGGGTCGTGCGCATGCTGCTGCATTACATGCGCATCTGGGATCAGCGCACGGCGCATGGCGTCGATGCCTTCGTCGCCAATTCGGCCTTCGTCGGGCGGCGCATTCGCAAAGCCTATGGCACCGAAGCGACCGTGGTGTATCCGCCCGTCGACGTGGAGCGTTTCGAATTGTGCGAGCAGCACGAGGACTTTTATCTGATCGCCTCGCGCATGGTGCCGTATAAGCGCATTCCGCTGATCGTCGAGGCGTTTGCGGCGATGCCGTCGAAGCGGCTCGTGGTGATCGGCGACGGCGCGGATTTCGACCGTGTCAAAGCCTGCGCCGCGCCGAACGTGACCTTGCTCGGCTATCAACCCGATTCGGTACTCGTCGATCACATGCAGCGCGCGCGCGCGTTCGTCGTGGCGGCGGAAGAGGACTTCGGCATTTCGGTGGTCGAAGCGCAGGCGTGCGGCACGCCGGTTATCGCATTCGGACGCGGCGGCTCGCGCGAAATCGTGGTGGATTCGGCGGACCCGGATCGCGGCACGGGGCTGTTCTTCGGTGAGCAGAGCGTCGAAGCGATCGTCGATGCGGTCGAGCGTTTCGAACGCCAGCCCGCGCTCAAGCCGGAAGTGTGCCGCCGCAATGCCCTGCGTTTTACGGAGGAGCGATTCAAGCAGGAGTTTCTCAGCGTGGTCGAGCGCGCGATGGATGCGGGCAAGGGCTTCACGGATACGCCTCAAGTCGTGCGGCGTTGGCAGTCGGCTTGACAACGTGTCGACGCGCGCAACGCAGGTGAATTCGGGCAGATGCGATAACGACATCGCGCGCGGGCGACCGGCGAGCGAACGCATTTTGGGGGCAGGGAAGTGGAACTGTCGATATACGGTTTGATCGTGTTCGTCACGGGACTGGTGGCGCTTTATGTGTCGCATCGTTGCGCCATTTACGCGATGGCGGTGTTTGCGCTGTTCGGCAGCACGCTCGCGCTCGGTCTGGGCGGCGTCGGGATTTTGCCTGCGCAACTGTTCCTGGCGTTCTTCGCGATCCGGGCGTTCAATCTCGCCGGCGGCAAGACGCTCGCCGATGCGGTCTCGCTCGACAAGCCCGGCTTCTGGCTGCTGTGTACCTGCCTGTGGGGCGTCGTCGGCGCGATCCTGCTGCCGCGTCTGCTGCTCGGCTCGACGCTCGTGTATCCCGTCGACCGCAGCAGCCAGGAAGTGCTGCTTCGGCCGCTCGCGCCCGTGTCCGGCAATCTGTCCCAGTCGGTCTATTGCGTCAGCGACGTCATCGTGTATTGCGCGACCTACGCGTTCCTGAAATATCGCGGCGTGTATCGGACGCTGGCGAGCGCGATCTTCGTGCTGGCGTTTCTCGACGTGATTGCCGGATGCCTCGACATCGTCTTTCATACGGCCGGTATCGATGCGATGTCCGTGATCAAAACCGCGCAATTCGCCGATCTGACCGGCGAGGAAATGGGCGGTCTCGTGCGCATCAGCGGCACCTTCAGCGAGACGTCCGCCTATTCGGGCTTTACGCTGCCGCTGTTTATCTTTTGCCTGAATCTCTGGCTCGTGGGTTACCGCACGAAAATCTCGGGCGCGCTCTCGCTGGCCACGGGCATCCTGCTGCTGCTGTCGACGTCGGGCACGGCCTATGTCGGGCTGGCCGCCTACTCGGGCGTGCTCGTGTTCAGCCGTCCCGGCGTAATCTCGCGCGCGGCCATCGTGCGCAAACAGCGGCTCTGGGTCATCGGGGCCTGCGCGGGACTGCTTGTCGTGCTCTACGTGATTTTGTTCCTGCCGAGCGTCGCCAATGCGATCACCGATTTCTTCGACACGGCGGTGTTCAGCAAAGCGGGCAGTTCCTCGGGTGTGGAGCGGATGGGCTGGAACGCGCAGGGCATCACCAACTTCCTCGACACCTATGGCCTGGGCGTCGGGCTCGGCAGCATTCGCACTTCCAGCTTTCTGATCGTCGTGCTGGCGAATCTCGGCGTTGTGGGCGTGGTGTGCTACGGCATGTTTCTGGGCACGTCCCTGCTGACGCCGATTCCCACCGCGTATGGCTTCACCGAACGCGCGGTCTGCTACGCGGCGCGTCACGGCATGATCGCAACCTTGATCGTGGCCTCGGCGTCCGCGGGCGTATTCGAACTGGGCGCGCCTTTCTATATTTTCGCGGCGGCGGCGGGCGCGCTTTCGCCACGTATGACGCGTCGCGCGATCGCACGCGGACGATGGGTCTCTCAGGGGGGATCATGAAAAAGCTCGACACATCGCTGTCGAAACTCGATCTGTTCGCCGTCTATCTGTCCTATGCGTTCCGCTATCTTTATCCGCTCGTCCTGATTCCTTATTACGGGCGCGTGCTGGGCGCGAACGGCTACGGCGCGGTGCTGGCCGGCATGTCGCTGTCCAATTCGCTCTGGCTGCTCGTCAACTTCGGCCTGGCGACCGTTGGCGGACGCGAGCTGGTGCAATCCGATCACCCCGGCAAAAACGACCGGATTTTTCGCGAGCATTTCACGGCGCGCCTGTTGATCGGCGTGCCTGCGGCCGTGATCGGATTGATTGCGGCCTTTCGCTCCGAAGTGATTTCCAGCGTGCCCGGTGCGCCGTATTTTATTGTCGTCGGCGGGATTCTCGCGGCGTTCAATCTCGGCTGGTATTTCGCCAGCACGGGCCGCGTGCGCACGAGCATGATGATCGAAGTGATGGGCCTCGTGATGTCGCTCACGCTGCTGATCGTGTTTATTCGCAAGCCCGCGGATCTCTCGCTGGTGTTTCCGCTGACCTTCGCGTCCGGCGTCGTTCAAAACGGAGTGGCTTACTGGCTGGTGCGCAGGGAGTCGACAGGATTTCTCGCGCCGGTGCGCGCGGCTTTCGCGGTGATCAAAAGCTCGACCACGATCTTTCTCTATAACGGCACGGCGGTGCTGATACTCGCCGCGTCGACCTATATTTTGTCGCTGATGGCCTCGCCCGCGGAGGTCAGCGCGTTCGGCATATCGGAGCGTTTGATCGCTGCCGCCATGGGCATCATGGTGCCCGCCGCGCAGGTGCTCACGCCGAAAGTCATGTTTCTGGTCGCGCACGACGAGGCCAGGGCCAACTGGCTCGCGCGGCGCATTCTGGCCGTTTTCCTGTTCGGCGCGATTGTCGGCGTGATCGTCACGCGGACCCTGTCGGAATGGATCGTGCCGCTCGCATTCGGCCATGAATTCCGCCCCGCCGTGCCGATTCTCAACGTGTTGGTATTCGTGCTGCCGATCAGCGTGTGCACGCGCGTATTGGGCCTCTATTTCATTCTGCCGCGCAAGCTCGAAAGACTGCTGTTGTGGACGGGCTTCGCGAGCGCGCTCCTGAATCTGGTCGTGGCAATTCCGCTGGCGAATTATCGCGGTGCGGAAGGCATGGCCGAAGCGCGCTTGATCGGCGAAACGGCTTTGCTGGCGATGCTGATATTCGGGGTCTGGCGTGCGGGGCTGCTCGGCGGATTTTTCGGCAACGGCAATGCGGTGTCATTGGATGCGCGATTGGCGCGCTCGCGCGATTAAGCTCTCAACGGGAAAATAATGAATTCGGTACCCTTCGACAAGAAGCCAAAAGTCTGCGTGATCTTCCCGACGCTCGGGCGTGCGGAAATTCTGCCGCAAGTCGTCGGTTTCGTGAGCCTGCAAACGGTGAAGCCCGACCTGGTTATCGTGTCCTGCGTCTCGGATGCGGACATCGGCGATTTGCAGGCGCAGCCGGGCTTACTTGTCATCAAGGGGCGCGCCGGCAGTTCGGTGCAACGCAATCACGCGTTGAATCACGTGCCGGCCGATTTCGACGTGGTGATTATTCTCGACGACGATTTCCTCATGCACGAGCGCTGGATTGCCGAGACGCTGAAAGCGCTCGAAACCGACGCGTCGATTGCCTGCGTGACCGGCACGGTGCTCGCGGACGGCATACACGGTCCGGGCTACTCGTATGACGAAGCGCGCGCGATTGTCGCGACGACCGACGATCTGCCCGCAGCGATGCGTATCACGCCGACGGGCGGCCCCTATGGCTGCAACATGGCGTTCCGTTGCAGCAGCATCGCGGGCCTGCGTTTCGACGAACGTCTCGTGCTTTACGGCTGGCAGGAGGATCGCGATTTCGGCGGCCAGATCTGGAATCGCGGCGGGCGCGTCGTGCGGATCAATACGGCCGTGGGCGTGCATATGGGCGTGAAGCGCGGACGCGTGTCCGGGCGCAAATTCGGCTATTCGCAGGTGATCAATCCGCTTTATCTGGTGAAAAAGAAAACCATGCCGTTGCGCGACGCGCTGCGTCACGTGCTGCGCAATGTGGTGAGCAACGTCCTGCGCAGTTTCGTGCCGGAGCCGTGGGTCGACCGGCGCGGCCGTTTGCGCGGCAACTGGATCGGCGTCTGCGATTTCGTGCGTGGCCGCCTGACGCCGGAGCGTGCGGAAAAACTATGAAGACGATTGCATTCAACGGCAAATTCTTCGGCGCGGCGCCCACGGGCGTGCATCGGGTCGCCGAGCAGCTCGTGGCGGCCACGGACGCCTTGATCGCCGCGCATGCAGGCGGCGATGTCGATTACGCGCTCGTGGTGAGAGATCATGTCGACGTTCCGCGCTACCGCAATATCGCGTGCATTCGCGAAAGCCGCTGGGCGCGCAAAATGCATCGCATCGCGTGGGAGCAGTGCTATTTCCCGTTGGCGCGCCGACGCGATTTCATTCTCAATCTGTGCAATCTCGGCCCGCTGCTGCATCGCGATTCAGCGACGATGATTCACGACGCGCAGGTGTATTCGTCGCCGGATTCCTATTCGCTGCCTTTCCGGCTTTGGTACAAATTTCAGTATTTCTTTATCGGCAAGCGTCACAAGATTATTTTTACGGTTTCGGAATTTTCGAAACAGGAACTCGTGCGTTACGGCATTGCCAGCGCGGACAAGATCGTCGTGGTGCATAACGGTTGCGATCACGTTTTTCAGGTGCGTCCCGACGATACGCAGATCGCAGCGCTGAAACTCACGCCCCGGCGTTACGTGCTCGCGCTCGCGAATACGCAGCCGCACAAGAATATCGGCGTGTTGTTGAAGGCGTTTGCCGATCCGGCATTGAGCGATTTCGAACTCGTCCTGTTCGGCGTCGCGACGCGCGCCGATTTCGAAGCGCTCGGGCATCGGGTGCCGTCTAACGTGCGATTCGCGGGCCGCGTGAGCGATGCGCAACTCGTCGCGCTCATGATGCAGGCGGGCGCGCTGGCGTTTCCTTCGCTCACCGAAGGATTCGGCTTGCCGCCGCTGGAGGCGATGGCGCTCGGTTGTCCGGTGATCGCTGCGCCGCTGGGCGCGCTGCCAGAAGTGTGCGGCGACGCGGCGAGCTATGCCAATCCCTTCAGCGCACCGGCATGGCGCACGCAGATTCTCACGGCGCTCGACGACGAATCGGCGCGGCAAGCGATGATCGCGGCCGGTTACCGGCAGGCGGAGAGCTTCACCTGGCAGGCGGCGGCGCGCCATCTCGTGGACTCGCTGAAAGCCGTGACCGGCGCGACGCGTTGAAGCCATGCGTGTGGCGTGAGTCCGGTCGGTCGATGGCGGATTTAAGCCAGCGCTGAACGGGCGCACCGGCAAAGATCCGGGATCAGGGATTCGTCGCGGAGGAGAGCGGCGGCGCCGAACCGGGCTGGCCGCCCGTCGTGTTGAGCGCGGCCGCGCGCGTTGTCGTCGTGTCCGCGAAACCCGGCTGCAAAAAGCCGATGACCTGCGCATCCGTGATCGGCTCGATATGCAGCCCGAACGAGGCGTTCAGCGCCCCGACCAGGTGTTGCGCCCACAGCGCATTCCAGACCACGCCCGCGTGGCCGTCGGCCAGCACGGCATTGTGCGGATCGTCGCCGTCGGTATTCGTGATGGCCCAGCCCGGCGCGAGCCGCACGGTCTTGTACACCGGGCGCCCCTGGTCGTCGCGCTCGCCCCATAGACTCCTGAACCAGGCGCGGTCGTCGAGGAAGACGACGTTGTCGTTCGCTGCGGCCAGCTTGCGCAAGCCGTTGTCGTAGCGATCGAGGCCGGCGTCGATGTTGGCGATCTCCGCGGCCGATTGCCAGTGATCGAATTCCACCGACCAGTCCGCATTGCTGAGCACGCCCACGAGGACGATGCGCGTTTGTGGATGATGGCTGCGGATGAGCCCGACCGCCTCGCCGACCGCGCTAATGCACGCGTCGGTCACCGCCGCCGGACGCGCGGCGTTGCGATCGTGCGCCCATGCATCGAGGATGTCATGCTGACCGATATCGTTCACGCCGATGCGGATCAGCACGACGGCATGGCTCCACGCCTGCGGGTCCGTGTCCATCAAGGCGACGAGACGGCGCGCCTGACGCTGCGAACGGCCCATCAATTGTTCGCACGACGCGCCGCTCACGGCGAAGTTGTACTGATAGTCGGTCTTGCGCGGCGAGCGGGCGCCAAGGCCGAGTTTGTCCGCGACGTACGCCTCGTACTTGTTGCTGCCCCATACGCCCCATTTGCCGAAGTCGATCTGGTCGCCGCGCAGCCGCGCGAGCACCTCGGTCCATTGCCACGTGGTCGCGCGCCATGCACCGCCGCGCTGGCCGTCGTAATAGGACTGGCTGTCCGAGTCGCCGAGCACCGCGATATTCACGCGGCCGGCGGACGCGGGCGAGCCGCTGACGGCGTCGGCGGATTGCTGCGCCGTCACGGTGGCTTTCGCGAACAGGATGCCGCCGAGCGCCAGCGCGCCGCACGCGGCGGCTACCAGGATCGTTCGCAAGGAAGCATGGGTCATTTCATCTCGCCGGGGCCGGTTTGAATCCTGAACAGGAATCCTGAATAACGGCCTATGCAGGTTTCAGGAATGCAGCGCCGCGCCGTCCGATGCCTGCGCAGCGGCTTCGACGCCGTTCGCTCCGATATCCGCAAGCCGCTCGCGCAACTGTTTGCCGATCACCGCCGTGCCCGCCGCCCGGAAGATCTGGTCGTGCATGCCCGGCACTTCGGTCACGATCGCCTTGCCCTTCAGCGCGGACTGCCAGCCGAGGTCCCACGCGAACAGACGTCCCTTGAGCACCTGCGCGCTGCGGAAAATCTGCACTTCGCCGTCGTAAGGCGCAGGACGGTAACGCGCTTGCTGGGCCAGCAGATACTCGATGTACCAGCGGTTCTCGGTCACCTTGTGCTCGGAAGCGTCACCCTTGATCAAGCCGAGTTTGAGCGCGAAACGTGCAATGCCGAGCGTGCGTACGATCCGATATTGTTCGAGAAACGACACCATCGAGATTTCGCCGCGCATCGCCTTGCGGAAGTCGCGCGGAATGTTGTCGGCGCGCACCTGCATTTTGCGGATCTGGCGATCGAGCCAGCCCATGCCTTCGCGATAGCCGGGGCACCACGAGTCGTTGAGCACGACCAGCTCCACGGTTTCGCCTTCGCGCCGGAGCTGATGCGCCGCTTCGAGCGACAGCGCGCCCAGCACGCAGTGGCCCATCAGGATGTACGGGCCGTGGGGCCGCGCGAGGCGGATCAGTCGCACGGCATCCGCCGCGAGATCCTGGAAGGCGCGCGGCGGAAACTCGCGCGGCGGGCCTTCCGGCACCATCGGAATGTCGAAAAACGGCCGGTCCGTGCCGATCTGCTGCGCGAGGCCGTACAGCACGGCGGTGTTGTTCAGCGCGATCACGGGCGTGCCCGCCGCGTCTTCGTTGAAGCGGACGATGTTACGCGCCTTCGCTTCCATCTCCGCCTGGCTCATGAAGCCGCTGTTGCCGACGCCCGCCGCGAGCGGCGCGTGCGCCTGAACGGCAGCGGTTTTCGAAACCGGCACCGGCGCCGAGATCTGCACGCGCTCCAGCATCTCGCGCCATGTCGCGAGATGCGCGTCGATGGTCTCGACATCGTAGAGATCGAGATCGCCTTCGCACGAGATGCGCCAGCCTTCGGGCCGCCGCACCATGAAGAAGTTGAGGTCGTAGAGCGCGCCCGCGTTGAACGACGGCGAGGTGGTCGCGGCGAACGCATCGCGGCGCACTTCGTCGCCCATGCCGACGAAGCTCTGCTGCAACGCGAAGTTCACCGAGCACAGCGGCGGGCGGTCGGTGTCGGACGCTTCGCCCGCCATCTCGCGCATTTCCTCGAACGGCACGTGCAGATGCTCGATGGCGTCGCTGAGCTTCGCGCCGCATTGCGCGATCACCGAAGCGAGCGTGCTGCCCGGCGCGATGTCGAGGCGCAGGATCACCGTATTGATCAGCGGCCCGATCACGCCTTCGAGTTCCTGCTGATCGCGCACGGACATTTGCGTGCCGATAGCAATTTTTGCCACGCTCGCAACGCCCGCACCATCGGCCGCTTTTTGCAGCGCCATCGCGAGACTCGCCGCCGCGACGCTGAATAGCGTCACGCCTTGCGCCTTGGCCGCCGCGATCAGATGTTCGCTCAGGTCGAGTGGCAGCAGGATCGAGCGGATCACGCCCTGGAAGCGCCGTTCGCGCGGACGCGCGCGGTCGCCCGGCACATCGAAGCGGCTGAAGCCGTGCAACTCGCTGCGCCAGTGCGCGCGCGCCCGATCGAGCGCGCCGCTCGCGAGGAACTCCTCTTTCCACAGCGCGTAGTCGCCGTGATGGAGTTCGACGTCGGGATAATCGGCGTCCTTGCCCGCGTGCAGCGCGGCGAGTCCTTCGACGAGTTCGCGCACGAGAATCGCAAACGACCAGCCGTCCATCACGAGCGAATGGAAGGTCAGTTGCAGCTCGCCTTGCGTGGCCGAGCGCGGCAGCCACACGGCGCGAAAGTAGGAGCGCGACGCGAGGTCGAACGGCGTGCGCGCCTGCTCGCCGCCGACGCGCTGCGCTTCGGCCTGCGCGGCCTGATCGTCGAAGGCGGTCAGGTCGATCACGTCGAGGCGGAAGGGCGCGTCGCTCCACACCTGCTGGCGCAGCCCCGCGCCCGTCATCAGAAAGCCCGTGCGCAGGATTTCGTGGCGCGCGACCAGGTCCGCGAGCACCTGTTCGAGACTCGCGGCGCTCAGCGGCCCCGACAGTTGCAGACGGAACGCGATGTTCAGCGCGGACGCCTGCGGCGAGGCCTTCTGCTCATGCCAGAAGCGCGTCTGGCAAGCGGTCGCCGGGAACAGCGCGTAGCCGCTATCCAACGCTTCCGCCTCATCGGCTGCTTGCGCCGGGGCGATCTTCAACGCTATCCCGTTCATCGCTTACATGCCTCCTGCGTTGCGACGCTTGAAGTTGAGGATCGAGGGGCGCGCGACCGCGGCCGCTTCGGCCACTTCCTCGACTTGCGCGCCATCGAGACTCGCCGCCAGTTGCGCGATCGAGACGTTCTTCATCAACTGACGCGCATCCACGCCCAGACCGCGCTCGTTCATGCGGGCGACGATGCGGAACAATTGCAGGCTGTCCGCGCCGAGGCTGAAGAACGGCTGATCGATGCCGATCTGCTGCACGCCGAGCACGTCCGACCAGATCGAGACGAGCGTGGCTTGCGTGGGCGTCAGCGCGGCGGGTTCGCTCGCGGCGGGCGCTTCGGCGGGCGCAGCGTTTTCAGCTTCGACGGGCGCGGCGGTCTGCGGCACGGCCTTCAGCGTCGCATGAGCCGCATGCGGCTGGCGTGCGGGGGCGGCCACCATGTCGGCAGTCGGCACCGGCAGCGCCTTGCGGTCGAGCTTGCCGTTCTGCGTCTGCGGCAGCGCGGCGAGCGTCATCCACAGCGTCGGGACCATGTAGGTCGGCAATTCGAGCGCCACGTAAGCGGCGATTTCGCCGAGATCCGCCTTGCCGTCCTGCGTCTCGACGACGTAGCCCACGAGACGCGGATGACCGTTGACCTCATGCAGCGCGACCGCCGCCGCCGCCACGCCCGGCGCTTTGCGCAGCGCCGCTTCGATGTCCTCGATCTCGATGCGGAAGCCGCGCAGCTTGATCTGCTGATCGCGGCGGCCCAGATGCTGGAGCGAGCCGTCGGCGAGGCGCTTCGCGAGATCGCCGGTGCGATAGAGACGCGCGGGCGCGCCGCCTTCGATCGCGACCGTGCGGAACGCGGCATCGGTGAGGTCGGGGCGGTTGAAGTAACCCGTTGCGAGCCCGTCGCCGCCAATCCACAGTTCGCCGGTGACGCCTTCGGGCGCGAGACGCAGATCTTCGGTCAGCACGTGCAACTGCGTGTTCGCGAGCGGCGCGCCGAGGATCACGGGGCCGTTGGCGTCGACGCGCGCGGCGGCGGACCAGATCGTCGTTTCAGTCGGGCCGTAGAGGTTCCAGACTTCGGCGCCCGTGGCGAGCAGCGCGTCGGCGAGATCGCGCGGCAGCGGTTCGCCGCCGCACAGGATCTTGAAGCCTTGCGGCGCCTTGAAGCCCGCTTCGAGCAGCATGCGCCAGAGCGACGGCGTGGCTTGCAGCATCGTGGACGCCTGCGCCTTCATCCGCGAAACCAGCTCGTAACCGGTGCGCACTTCCGCGTGTCCGGCGACGAACACCTGGCCGCCGGTCACGAGCGGCAGGAACAGTTCGAGACCCGAAATATCGAACGAGAACGTGGTCACGGCGACGATGCGGTCCTGCGCCGTGAAGCCCGGCTCCTGCGCCATCGAGAGCAGGAAGTTGCTGAGCGCGCGATGCGGAATTTCCACGCCCTTCGGCTGGCCCGTGGAACCCGACGTGAAGATCACGTAGGCCGCATCGGCGTCGTGCACGCGGGGCAGGGCCACGCTCTTGTCGTCGTGTTGCGCGAGCAGCGCTTCGAGTTCGAGCACGCGATGGTCGCCCGGCTCCAGCACGGCGCGGCTGCCTTCGTCGCTGAGCACGGCGGCGATGCCCGCACCGTCGAGAATCTGACGCAGGCGCGCGGCCGGCATCGTCATGTCGAGCGGCACGTAGGCGCAGCCCGCGCGCCACACGCCGATCATCGCGGCCACGGTCATGGCCGTGCGTTCCATCGCGATGGCGACGCGTCCGTGCGCCGCGATGCCCGATGCCGCGAGGCCGCGTGCGATCTGATCGGCGCGCGCGTCGAGTTCGCTGTAGCTGAGGCTCGCGACTTCGTCGGCGACCGCGGCGGCTTCCGGCGTCTTGTGCGCTTGCGCGGCGATCAGCGCGGGCGTGGTCTGCGTGAGATCGTAGTCGCGCTGCGAGGCGTTCAACTCGTCGCGCAGATGGCGGATCTCGACGTCGCCGAGCAGCGGCAGCGCGGCGACCGGCGTGTCGGCGTTGGCGGCGATCGCGCCCAGCAGCGTCTCGTAGTAACCGAGCCAGCGCTGGATCGTCGATTCGTCGTAGACGTCGGTGTTGAAGTCGCAATCGAGCCGCAGACCTTGCGCCGATTCGATCACGTTCAGGAACAGATCGAAGTTGCTATAGGCCTTCGCGTTCGGCGCGAAGCGCGTGCTCACGCCCGCCATGTCGAGCTGCGAATCGACCTTCTCCAGGTTGAATTGCAGATCGGTCAGCGGCAGGCGGCTGAAGTCGCGCTTGATGCCGAGGTCGCGCACCAGCGCACCGTACGTGTAGTTCTGGCGATCGCCCGCATCGTAGAGATGATCGCGCACGGCCTTCATGTGCGTGGCGAACGACTGCGCGCCGTCGAACTTCACGCGCAGCGGCAGGAAGTTCACGCAGTGACCGGCCAGCAGCGCTTCACCGGCTTGCGACTGGCCCGCCATCGGCGCGGCGATCACCACGTCGTCGCGGCCCGCGAGGCGGCCGAACAGCACTTGCGCGCCGCCGAACAGCGCGGCGAACAGCGAGCAGCCTTGCTTCGACGCGGTGGTCTTGAGTTGCTTGAGCAGGTCGGCGTTCAGGAGACGCGTGGTCGACGCGCCGTTGAAGCTTTTTACTTCAGGACGCACGCGGTCGCCGGGCAGGTCGAGCTGCGGCGCGCCCTCGCGATGCAGGTTCATCCAGAAGTCGCGCGTGTCCTTGTCGACGCCCGCTTCGTCCTGCGCTTTCGCGAAGGCGAGGAAGCTCTGCACCTCGTCGAGTTCGGCGGGCGTGCCCGAGACATCGGCGGCGTAGAGCGCCTGCAGATCGCGCAGGATGATGTTGATCGACCAGCCGTCGCAGATGATGTGATGCGCGGTGAACACGAAGGCCCACTTGTTCGCTTCGAGACGCACGAGCGCGGCGCGGGCCAGCGGCGCACGCGTGAGGTCGAACACTTCGCGCGCTTCGGCGTCGACGAGCGCGGCGAGTTGCGCGTGCGCGTCGGCTTGCGTCGAGAGATCGATGTGTTCGAGTGGCACGCGGGCGGCCGGGTCGGCGAACATCGTGTCGCCGACGCGCGAGAAGTGCGCGCGCAAGGCGTCGTGACGCGCGACCGTCGCCGCGAAGGCGCGTTCGAAGGCGGCTTCGTTCAGATCGCCATTCAGTTCCAGCGTGAACGATTCGTTGAAGGCGAGCGAAGCCTCATGGCTTTGCTGCGCCGACATCCAGATTTCCTTTTGCGGCTCGGTCAGCGGCGCTTGCGTCGGTGCAGGCGCTGCCGTTGCCGCTGCGGGAATCGCAGCGGGCGTGTCGACCGGCTGCGCCGTGCCGCCGAGAATGCCCGCCGATTGCAGCGCGGCGATCGCTTCGACAAAGGCGTCGCCAATCTTGCGGATGTCTTCGTCGGAATGGCTCGTGGTCAGGAAGCAGGGGAAGCCTTCCATGATGTGCACGCCGAGGAAGCGCATGTACGCGTAGAACAGGCTGCCCAGGCGATCCTCGCTCGCGAAGCTGATGTAGAACCAGCTCGAGAACGTCTCCGCGCGCGATGCGATGCCCACTTTCTCCAGATGCGTGTTGATGCGCTGCACGAGGCCGTCCATGCGCGTGCCGAGCGTTTCTTGCAGCGCCGGACCGGCGTCTTTCAGATGCAGCAGCACGGCCTTCATCGCGGCCAGCACGACCGGATGGCGCACGAAGGTGCCCGCGAAGAAAGTCGGCGGAACTTCGGGCACCGAAGCATCGCCGAATTGCCATTGGCCGCCGTCGAGCGCGTCCATGTATTGCGCGGTGCCCGCGAGCACGCCCACCGGCAGACCGCCGCCCACGACCTTGCCGTAGGTCGCCATGTCGCCCTTGATGCCCCAGTAGCCTTGCATGCCCGCCGGATGCACGCGGAAACCCGTCACCACTTCGTCGACGATCAGCGCCGATTCGTTCGCGGCGGTCACGTCGCGCAGCTGCTGCACGAACTCCTTCGGACGCAGATTCGGATGGCGCGACTGCACCGGTTCGATCAGCACGGCGGCGATATCGTCGATATTGGCCTTGATCCATTCCAGGCTTTCGCTGCGCGCGTAGGGCAGCACCACCATGTTGCCGACCGAGCTGTTCGGGATGCCGGGGGCGAGCGGGAACGCGCGCGGCACGCCCGCTTCGCTGCCGGGTTTCACCAGCACTTCGTCGAACTGGCCGTGATAGTCGCCGTCGAAGCAGACCACCTTGTCCTTGCCCGTCACGGTGCGCGCGAGGCGCATCGCGGCCATCACGGCTTCCGAGCCGGTGTTGCAGAACGTGACGCGCTCGTGGCCCGTCATGTCGGCGAACATCTGCGCGACTTCGCCCGCGAGCGGCGATTGCGGCCCGATCGCGAAGCCTTCGGCCATCTGCGCGTTCACGGCGTCCACGACGAAGTCGGGCGTGTGGCCGAACGCGGTCTGGCCGTAGCCGTTCACGAGGTCGATGTATTCGTTGCCGTCGACGTCCCAGATCTTCGAGCCCTTCGAGCGTTGCGCGACGATCGGATAGACGAGTTCCTTCCATTCTTCGCGGAAGCCGCTGGCCGTGCGCGGGTCGGCGAGCACGGCGCGGTACGACTGCGTGCGCGACTTCGACGTGGCCGTTTTGGCCGAGTAGCGCGTGGCGAGATCGGCGATGAAGGCGCTTTGCACGTCGGTCATCTGCGCCGAGGTCGTCGCGCCGGGCTTGTAGGCCGTGAAGCGCGTCGGGCGGTTTTCCTCGAACTTGATTTCGGGGCCGGCGTGCGCGGCGGCGGCGGGTGCTGCTGCGGGCGCGGCGATCGGTGCGGATGCTGCAACCGGCGCAGGCGCTGCGATCGCCGCAACGGTCGCGACGGTCGCGACAGGTTGCGCAGCCACGACGGGCACGCCTTGGAGCACTTCGAGCTGACGCGTCATCAGCGATTGCATGGCGGCGAGCTGGTCGCGGATCACCGATTGCACGTCGCCCGTGACGGGCAGCGCGGTGACGGCGGTCACGGCGGTGACGCCAGGCGCGGCGCTTACCGGCGCAGCAACCGGTGTAGCGACAGGCGCAACAGCAACCGGCGCGGCAACCGCAACCGCTTCAACCGGCGCAGGCGCGGCCACCGGTTCCGGGTCGGGCGGCAGCGCGCCGTCGAGGAACTGCGCGAGCGCGGGCAGCGTCGGATAGTCGCTCATGATCTGGCGGAAGCTGATCGTCACGTCGTAGCGGCGGCGCAGTTGGCGCGAGACCTGACCCATGAACAGCGAGTCGTAGCCGAGATCCCAGAACGTCACATTCGGATCGGAGGTGTCCGGCGCCTCGCCCGACATTTCGGTGAGAAGCGACGCCAGTTCGGCGACGAGACGCGGCTTGCGGTCGATTTGAGCGGTTTGGGCCATGGCGGTCTGAGGATGGTCGGTAATCGCGTTGGTGGAAGCGGGCGCGGCAATCGCCGCGGCTTGCGTCGCTGTTTGCGTAGTTGTTTGTGTAGTTGTCTGTGTTGTTGTTTCTGTCGCGGCTTGTGTCTGAATCGGACGGGAGGCTGCCGATGCGGGCGCGTCGACCCAGTGCCGTTCGGGTTCGAACGGATAGGTCGGCAGCGCGATGCGGCGGGCGTCGGCGCTGTGCAGTGCGCGCCAGTCCGGCGTCACGCCGTTGAGCCAGAGCCGTCCGGTCGCTTCGGCGAGCACGCTCAGTTCGCGCTCGCGCTGCGCGAAATCGGGCAGCGAAGCGATCGCCGCCTGATAGCGGTCTTTCGTCAGCCCTTGCGTGGCGAAGGTCGCGAGCGTGCGGCCCGGGCCGATTTCGAGCAGCAGCGGCTTGCCCTGTGCGGTGACCGTCGCGAGCGCATCGGCGAAACGCACCACGTCGCGGCAATGGCTGGCCCAGTAGCGGCCCGACACCGGACGGTCGGACGCTGCCCACTGGCCCGTCACCGAGGACACGTACGGAATCTTCGGCGGCGAGAACGTGAGGCGGTCCGCGACCTTGGCGAGTTCTTCCACCACGCCGGACATCATGCGCGAGTGGAACGCGTGCGACGTATGCAGCCGGCGATGCTCGATATCGCGCGCCTTCAGCGTCGCTTCGAACGCCTCGATGGCGGCGAACGGACCGGCCACGACGCTCAGCGTCGGCGCGTTGATGGCGGCGAGATCGACGTCCTCGGGCAGCGTCGCGCGCAGGTCGGCTTCGGGCAGGCGCACGACCAGCATCGCGCCCGGTTCGGCCGACTGCATCAGCGCGCCGCGTTGCGCGATCAGGCGCAGCGCGTCCTCGAATTCGATCGCTTCGGCCACGCAGGCCGCGACGAGTTCGCCGACGCTATGGCCGATCATCGCCGCCGGCACGATGCCGCGCGAGATCCACAATTGCGCGAGCGCGTACTCGGTGAGGAACAGCGCGGGCTGTGCGTAGATCGTCGAGCGGATCGGATGCGGGGTGTCGTCGCCTTCGGGCACATCGCTGAGCAGCATCGTGCGGATGTCGAGCCCGAGATGCGGCGCCAACGCTTCCGCGCCCTTGTCGATCCATTCGCGATACACCGGCTCGCTACGATAGAGCGCCGCGCCCATGCCCGGATACTGCGCGCCCTGGCCGGGGAACATGAAGACCACGGCGGGCGCGGCTTGCGGCGCCTGCGCTTCGAGCGCGCCTTTTTGCAGCTTCGCCTGCGCCTGTTCGAGACTGTCGGCGACGATCACCGCGCGATGCGCGAACGCGCGGCGGCCCGTTTGCAACGTCGCGGCCACGTCGGCCAGTGCGACTTGCTCATGCGCCGCCGCGAGCGGCTTGGCGAGATAGGTGGCGAGATTCGCCTTCGCGCGTTCGAGCGCGGGCGCGCTGCGCGCCGAGATCGGCAGGAGTTGCGGCGTCTGCGGCGTTTGCGGATTCTGCTGCGAGGCGTCCACGCGTTCGCGTGCAGGCGCTTCTTCGAGCAGCACGTGCACATTCGTGCCGCCCACGCCGAACGAACTCACGCCCGCGCGGCGCGGCGTCGGGCCATCGGCCCATGCGCGCGCGGCGGTGTTGAAGTAGAACGGGCTGCGCGCCACATCGATGCCCGGATTCGGCGACTGGAAATGCGAGAGCGGCGGCAGCGTGCGGTCGCGCAGCGCGAGCGACGCCGCGATCAGGCCGGTGACGCCCGCCGCCGCGTCGAGGTGCCCGACGTTGGCCTTCGCCGAGCCGAGCGCGCAGAACTGGCCGCCTTCGACGCCGCCCAGACGGAACGCCTGCACGAGCCCCGCGAATTCGATCGGATCGCCGAGCGGCGTGGCCGTGCCGTGCGCCTCGATGTAGCCGATGGTGGCCGGATCGATGCCCGCCTCGGCATGTGCGATGGCGATGGCGCGCGCCTGCGCGTCGACGCTCGGCGCGGTGAAGCCGACCTTGTCCGAGCCGTCGTTGTTCATGCCGACGCCGCGAATCACGGCGCTGATCGGATCGTTGTCGGCGAGTGCGTCTTCGAGCCGCTTGAGCAACACGACGCCCGCGCCGCTGCCGAACACCGTGCCTTGCGCGTGGGCGTCGAACGGACGGCACACGCCGTCGGCCGCGCCCATGCCGCCTTCCTGGTAGAAGTAGCCGCGCTTCTGCGGGAAGGTGATCGACACGCCGCCGGCCAGCGCCATGTCACAGCGTCCCGCGCGCAGATTTTCGACGGCGAGGCCGATGGCCGTGAGCGAGGTCGAGCAGGCCGTCTGCACCGAAATCGCCGGACCCTTGAGGCCGAGCTTGTAAGCCGTGCGCGTGGCGACGAAATCGCCCGCGCCGACCAGCTTCTGATACTCGCCGATCTGGAACTGGCTCGTGAATTCGTCGATCACGCTGCGGTCGGAGAGCACGTGCTTGAGGAAGTACGTGTTCATCGACGTGCCCGCGAACACGCCGACCGCGCCCGCGATGGCGGCGGGATCGTAGCCCGCATCCTCGAACGCTTCCCACGCGATTTCGAGGAACAGGCGCTGTTGCGGATCGGTCAGCGCGGCCTCGCGCGCGAGCATGCCGAAGAAGCCCGCGTCGAAGCGATCGACATCGGGCAGGATCGGCCGCGCTTTCACGTAGCTCGGGTCGCGGCGCATCGCGTCGTCGAAACTGTCTTCGAGTTCCGACACGTCGAAATGCGTGACGCAGTCCCGGCCCGCGAGCAGATTGGCCCACAGTTCGGCGACGTTGCGCGCGCCCGGAAAGCGCCCGGCCATGCCGATCACGGCGATGGCGCCGCTCGTCTGCGCGCGGCGCGCTTCGAGCTTGCCGCCTTGCGTCGCGCCGAGCGTGGCGCGCGAATGGGCGGCCAGCGCGTCGACGTTCGGATGACGGAACAGATCGACGAGCGCGAGACCCTGCGTGACGTCGCGCGCGATGATCGCGTGCGCGCGCATCAGATCGAGCGAGCGCAGACCGAGGTCGAAGAAGTTCGCGCGGCGCTCGACGGGTTTGCCGAGCAGGCCTTCGAAAACAGCGGCGAGCTGGTCTGCGATGTCGTGCTCTTGCGTCTGCGTTTGCGTGCTTGCCGACGGTGCAGCGGGCACGTCCAGTTCCGCGAGCAGCGCCTTGCGATTGATCTTGCCGTTCGGCGTGAGCGGGAAGTCGGGCAGCACGCGCAACTCGGTCGGCACCATGTAATCGGGCAGGGCCGCTTTCAGATGCGTGCGCAGCGCGTCGAGAAACGCCGATGCAGACGCGGCGTCGGCTTTCACGAAGCCCGCGATGGCCTTGCCGTTGCGGCCTTCGAATGCGGCTACGGCCGCATCGGCGACGCCCGGCGCGACGCGCAGCGCATGCTCGATTTCGTCGAGTTCGATGCGCTTGCCCGCGATCTTGATCTGCCGGTCGTTGCGGCCGAGGAAATCGATCGCGCCGTCCGCGCGGCGGCGCACGAGGTCGCCGGTGCGATAGAGCTTCGCGCCTGGCGTGAAGACGTCGTCGACGAATTTTTCCGCGCTCAGATCGGGCCGGTTCAGGTAGCCGAGCGCGACGCCGTCGCCGCCCACCACGAGTTCGCCCACTTCGCCATCGGCGACCGGTGCGAGCTTTTCGTCGACGATATGCGCCTGCGTGCCGGCAATCGCGTGGCCGATCGGAATCGCGTCGCCGTGCGCGAGCGCTTCGTCACGCGCAATGCGATAGCAGCACGAAAACGTGGTGTTTTCGGTCGGACCGTAGCCGTTGATGACTTGCAGGCCGGCGTGCGCATCCATCACCTTGCGCACGTGCAGCGGCGAGAGCACGTCGCCGCCCGTGAGCACTTCCTGGAGCGGCGCGAACGCGTCGAGCCGGTAATCGGCGAGCGCGTTGAAGAGGCCCGCCGTGAACCAAGCGCTGGTCGCGCCGAGCCGCGCGATGTCGGCGGCGATGGCGTCAAGCGAAGGCTGCACCTCGTTGACGATGGCCGCGCAGCCGCCGTTGAGCAGCGGGCCCCAGATCTCCAGCGTGCTCGCGTCGAAGGCGAGCGGTGCGAGATTCAGGAAGCGCGTGTCCGGCGTGAGCGCGGTGAACGTCTGGCCTTGCACGAGCCGCAGGATCGCGCGATGCGGCACGATCACGCCTTTCGGCTTGCCGGTCGAACCCGACGTATACATGATGTAGGCCGCGTCGTCGCGGCCACTGACATGCAGCGCTGCCGGTTCGGCGGTTTTCTCCGCCGCCACGAGATCCGCGATGTCGATCAGGATTCCGTAGGATTCGCTGGCGTTGGCGAGCGTGGCGGCGTCGGCGATCACGAGCGCGGGCGCGCAATCGGCCACGATGAAGTCGAGCTGCGCGCGCGGATAGGCCGGATCGAGCGGCACGTAGACCGCGCCCACGCGCAGGATCGCGAGAATCAGCGCCAGCGTGTCGCGTCCGCGCGGCACCATGATCGCGCAGCGCTCGCCCGGTGCGAGTCCTCGTTCGAGCAGCGCGGTGGCCAGCCTGGCCGAGCGTTCGCCGAGTTCGGCGTAACGTTCCTCGCCTGTTGCGTCGATGGCGGCAAGGCGGTCGCCGAACTCCGCGCGTATTGCCTCGAAACGCGCCACGACACCTCGTCCCGTATCCGGGCTGCCTTGAAGGCCGCCGGATAGTGCATCGCGATGTGACATTTGCCGGTCTCCCAATATCTTTGATCGGCCATCGGAAAATCATTGGATCGTCGATTCGTCACCGTTTGCGCGATGCCCCGTTGCACCTCGGTGAGTTCACGACAGGAAGAAAACCCCGTTACCGCCTGACTTATCCGCGCCCAGCGCCTTTCCCAGCAACCATTTGCGGGCGAGAAATATTCTGTAAGTCAAATTTAATTTTGCGGGAGGGAACTGTCCGTTCGCCTTCGCACACAGGGGCGCGGCGTGCGCGCCACGCAACAGCGCGGGGCGCGGCGGCCGGCGCGCTCATGCGCTCATTTACGTTTGGCGTCATGCGCGCGTTCAGGCCGCGCCCACCTGGCGCGCGGCGGCCTGGCGTTGCGCGGACGCGCGGCGCAGCACCGCGATGGCGGGCCGCTCGACCAGCAGATGGAACACATAGGCCACGGCCAGCGCGATGAAAAAGCAGGCGAAGGCCCAGAGAATGCTGACCTGGCGCGTCGAATGGAGCAGCCAGTAGAACAGCGCGATGCAGACCGGCATATGCACGATGTAGAGCGAATAGCTGAATGCGCCGACCTTTTCGAACATACGCATCGCGAGCGTGCCACGCGGGCGCGCATGCAGCAGGGCGTCGAGGCAGGGCGTGAACGCGAGCGCCCACGGCAGGCACCAGAGAATGCGTCCGTGGCCCATCGACAGACGGTCGCCGATCACGAGCAGGAGCGGCGTCGCGAACAGCAGCCAGCCGCGTGCGAGCCGCTGGCCGCGCACTTGACGCTCGGCGAGCCACGCGCCGAGATACCACGACGACCAATAGGTCGTGAAGATCAGCACGCCGTGCCGGTCGAGCAACACGAACGATACGGCGGCGAGCGCCATCAGGGCCATGAGCGTGCGATTGGGGCCGAGCCTTCGGTGCGCGGCAAACAGCAGCGGATAGAGCAGATAGAACTGGACTTCGAGGGACAGCGTCCAGAGCGCGGTGTTCGAGCCGTAAGTCGGCGCGGCGATGCCCTGCAAGGCCAGCAGATTCGCGACGAAGGTCCACAGGCTGCCGTCGCCGAGCTGGGTGTCGCGTGGGTGGAACTGGAAGCTGAAGTTGTCGAGCGCCCAGGTCAGCAGCAGCGCGCAGAACAGCACCGGATAGATGCGCACGAAACGCCGCCACAGAAAGTCATGCGCATCGAGCGGGTATTGCGGATTGCGCGCGAGACGCGCCGCATGACTGCGGTGAATGCAATAGCCGCTGATGACGAAGAAGATCGGCACGCCAATCGGTCCCCATACGAACGGAATCGTCAGGTAGGCGAGTATCGTATCGAGCGAGAACCTGGGGTGGGGCCCTGACGCGTAGGCGCGTATGCCGATCCATGCAATCAGCCGGCAATGGAATATCGCGACTGCGATCGCGGCGATACCTCGCATCGCCTCGATCACGCGCGTTTGATCGGCGTCTTCGCCAGTGATGGCAGGGCTCATTGCTAGCCTCCCCTCGCGTGTACCGCGCGAAGGGGTTCGCGTCATGCCACGCTGCTGATCCGGGTGCGGAGATTGAAGCAAGGCGCCGCCGAAGCCTCTGTGCGCCGGCAAACACATTTCAGGCACATGCCGCGCTCGCGCGGCGCAATTTCATCAGGAATTCATGAACACGAGCGACCAGTCGGCGTGGCGGGCGGCGACGGCGCCCGCACAATCGGGGCGATCCTGCATCCCATTTTGAAGGGTTTGAATGCGCCAATGCGCGGCTTCGTGCGCATCGCCGCCGACGCAACACGGCGTGGTGTCGCCGCGCACGGCAAGATCGAATTCGAAATGATCGGGCGGCAGGATGAAGCCCGTGCCGAGCGCTTTCAAACACGCTTCCTTGCGGGCCCAGGTTTCGAAGAACACGGCTTGCCGCTGCGCCTCGGGCAAGGTGGCGAATTGCGCGCGCTCGCGCGTGGAGAACACTTCGACCGGCATGCTTTCTTCAACCGGCCTCACGATCTCCACATCGATGCCGATCTCGATACCGTTCGAGACCGCGAGCGCCGCCGTGTTGTCGCTGTGGCTGAGATTGAAGCAGAGCGTCCAGTGCGCGGGCTGACTCGTGCAAAAGGGCTTGCCTTCCGTGCCGTAATCGAGCGAAACGGCGTGCGGCGCGAGGCCGAGATAGGCGCCGAGCAGACGGCGCAGTTCACCGCGTCCGGCTACGAAGCGGCGACGATGCAGATCGAAACGAAATTTGCCGGCGCGTTCGCGTTCCTGTTCGGACAGCGTTTGCCAATAGCCGTCGATTTCCGCATCGGACACATCGAGATTCCAGCGCCAGATATGAACGTCTTGCGCGGCGGGCGGCGTGAGCAGGAAGGCGGTCATTGAAAGCAGATATTTCGCTGGCAGTAAGCGGAATGATTGTAAGGCGCGGTTAGATTTCTGCCGACTGGTTTTGCCCCGGTATTGTTGGCCACCCCACGGAACGGGGACGGATGGCGACTTACGATCGTCCACAGCATAACGCACGTGGCGCTGCGGGGAAAACTCCGCTCCGTGTGTATGACTGCCATCGTCGATTCGCTCTGTTCGTGCGAGGGCGATCCGATCTGCGATCTGTATGCGCAAGTTTGCCGCGGCTTGAAGACGCGAATGACGTATGCCACCGATACCACGCGTGGCGCGCGTTCGTCCGTTTGTCTATTCGCCGGCTTTGAATCGGAGGAATCGGTTCTGGAGTATTGACCAGGACCGGGGACTCGCTCGGCCCGAGAAAACGATTTGACTGATTCCACTATTTGAGTCGTTGAGCGAATCGTAAAGATTATCGTTATTCGTCAGTAGGCCAGTGTCATTCATCGCCCGCCGGTAAGGCCGCTGGGATGGGCTCTTCTTTGCTCTTCGTGTGAGGGATTTTTCGAAATTTTGACCCGAGGTGTGGGATGCGGCGTGAGTGTGTACCTGGTTACAACGTGAGTGTGATAATTCCACACTACAACAGCGTCGATTTGCTATGGATGGCGATCGAGTCGATCTCCACCCAGACTGTGGTTCCGTTGGAAATCATCGTTGTCGACGACGCGTCGGGCATGGCGTTCGAATTGCCGAGCCATTGCGGCGACGACATCGCACTGCACCTGATTCGCGAGACCGAGAATCGCGGCGCCGCGTGGTGCCGCAATCGCGGTATCGAAGCGGCGAACGGCGAACTGATCGCCTTTCTGGACGCCGACGACCGCTGGCTGCCGAACAAACTCGAGCGCTGTATCGCGGCCTTCGGCGCGAGACCGTCGGACAACGAAACGAAAGTGCTGTTCAGCAATGTCGTGCTGACTGATGGAAGCCATCGCATGCTGGGCAATCCCGCTCCGTACGACGGCCAGTCCATGCTCGATTTCATTTTGCTGGAGCGTGGCTATATTCAGACGTCTTCGATCATGATGTGGCGGCATCAGTATCCGCTCATCAGTTTCGACGCTACCTTGCGCCGCCATCAGGATTGGGATTTCGCGATCAATGCCGAGATGGCGGGCTGTGCGTTTATTTATCTGCACGATGCGCTGGTCGAATATTCATTGCGCGGCCGCGCCGACAAGATTTCGCGCGCGCCCAGTTCCGAACCCAGCATGGTGTTCCTCGGGAAATACAACAAGCTGATGACGAAATGGCATGTCTCGTCGTTTGTCTTCGACGTGCTGATCTACAAGAATATGAATCTGATTTTGCGACTCGATTTCGTCGGACGAATCATGTCGGGTGAAATTGCGATTCCGGGCAAGGGCAGGGTGCCGTTGTTCGCGCGGCTCGTGATCGGCCGTGGCGGCGTGAATCTGCTCAAGCAGCTGCGCAGAAGAATTCAAATCAGAAATTACCCTGCTTGATCGAATTGTCCCCCGCGCATCAGGCGCTCGGGCGGGACGGGCTTGTGTCTGTCGGCGCACAGATACCCCGTTGCCGCTCTGCTCTAATCGCTGAGCACACACGGATAGCGTTCGGACGACGAGTGCCGCATGCAGCACTCCTCCGCAAAACAGACGCGCGGCTTTTGTCGCGACCGGTGTGACTGCGCGTGCTGCGTAACGCTTCGAATCGAGGGGGTCTGAATGCGCCAATTGTTCCGCGATGTCTTTTACTCCTCCTTCGCCGATCGACAGGTGAAATTGCCGCTTGCGCCGACTTCGCTCGCGATCGATTCGCGCAAGCTCAATATCTTGCTGCTGGGTACGTGCGGCGTCGAAACGCTCGCCAAGCGCAGCGCGAATATCGGGCACACCATGCGGCATATTCTGATGGGATCGGAGCGTCACGCGTCCGTGCCGGAACCGGCGCCGACCGACGACGTGGCCGTGGTGAATCTGACGCTACGGCATATTCTCAGCGAGGCTGCGAACACGCCCGAGCCCGCCGTCGACATGTTGTTCGCACGGCTCCAGTCCGACGACGACGCACGCGCGCTGCTCGACAGCGCCGGTAAGTTCATCGCGATGAAGGTCGGGCAGATCGCCGCGAAGATCACCACGGTGCCGATTCTCTTCATGTCGTTCTTCGAGCCGAGTTTCAATTACCTCGGCGATCTGATCGATCAATCGGCGATGACGTCGCCGGCTTATCTGGTTCGCGAACTCAATCGTCTGTTGTTCGATGCGGTGCGCAAAACCGGCAACGGCTACTTTCTCGAAGTCAACGAGATTCTGAATTTCGTCGGCCGCCGACATTTGCAGGACGACGTGCTGCTGAGCAGTTCGCACGCTTCGTTTATCAACGACTGGGATTTCAAGCTCGACGCCAGCCGTTTGAACGCGCCGAAAGCACTCACCAATCTGGTCACGTATGAGGTGGCCTCGCGCGAATATACGCTCGCGCTGCTGGCGCGCGTGGAGGCGATCGTCAAGATCGCTGCGCAGCGCAATCCGGTGAAGCTGATCATCGTCGATCTGGACGATACGCTGTGGCGCGGCGTGGCGGCGGAAGGCGAGGGGCTGAGTCATGCGCAGCGTATCGAAGGCTGGCCGATCGGTCTCGTGGAAGCGCTGCTGTATTACAAGCGGCGCGGCGGCCTGCTCGCGATCTGCAGCAAGAACGATGCGGCGCCCACCATCGAGCGCTTCAATGCGATCTGGCGCGGCGCGATTACGCTCGACGATTTCGCGAGCGTGCGTATCAACTGGCAGCCGAAGTCGCAGAATATTCGCGAGATCATGAAGGAAGTGAATCTGCTGCCCGGCAACTGCGTGTTTATCGACGACAACGACCGCGAATTGTCCGAAGTGAAAGCGGCGATTCCCGAGATTCGCTGCCTGGGCGGCAATCACTACGATTGGCGGCGCATTATTTTGCGGTCGGCGGAAACGCAGGTGCCGGTCGTGACCGAGGAGTCGGCGCGGCGCACGGAACTCGTGCGCGCGATTTCACAGCGCGAGGCCAGTGTCGATGCCGAAAGCGGCGCGTCGCGCGAGGAATGGCTCGCTTCGTTGCAGCTTCGGCAGTCGCTCTTTCTGATCAAGACGCCGCAATCGAAATACTTCGAACGCGCTTTCGAGTTGATCAACAAGACGAATCAGTTCAATACCACGGGCAAGCGCTGGGAGAAGTCGGAGTTCGAGAAGTTCATCAGCAAGGGCGGCTATTGCATCGTTTCCTCGCTGCGCGACAAGCTGATCGACAACGGCATCATCTCCGTGTGCTTGATCAAGTGCGAAAGCATCGTGCAGGTGGTGCTGTCGTGTCGCGTGTTTGGTCTGGGCGCAGAGCTGGTGGTCGGCGCGGTGGCCACGCGCCTCGCGCTCAAGTCGCAGCCGCAGATACACGCGGAACTGGTGGACACGGGCAAGAACGCGACGTGTCATGACTACTTCGAGCGCATCGGCTTCTCGCAGACGAAGACCGGCCTCTATGCCAGCGCGGCGAACGCATTGCCTGCGTATATCCAGATCGAGAATCTGGGCGCGTCCGACTTTCCGCCAGTGCAGATTTAGGCCGGCGCGGCAGGTCTTTCATCTGGCGCGAGCGGATCGCGGCTGCACCCACGGGACATAGAACAACAAGACGTGGGTCACGCGCATGCTCGCGGCTATTCAAGCTGCTACAGCGGGCAGATTCAGAACACGTGTACGCGTGTTGCCTCGCATTCCATTTTCCGGCCGTTCATTCCTTGCTCATCTCCAGATGCCGAGCGGTGCCTGCGCGCCTGACGAATACCTGTCGTCTGGCGAGGCGATGAATTTAATTCTTTCAAATTTCCATTTCTATTCTTTGCTTTTTTATTTGCTTTACCCGACTTTTACCTGAATGTGCGCTTACGAACAGAAAGCCTGTGTGTGGCCGGTGTTTAATAACACTATGGTAAATGCGGGAAATTCCGGGTAAGCAGCGGAAGGCGGGTGTTCGTCAGCGCACATCTGACGGGTAGGGGCGATTGTAGCCTGAAGGCAAATCTTCCCCTTCCCGTGAGGTCTGCCATGTCTACGCCTGGCGATGCCGTTACGTGGGCTTTCGAGCCACAGTTTCCCGCAGACAATAATGTTCTTCAAGCTTGTAAGCCTGAATTCAAGAATAATTTCAACTGTAAGCCTTTCAAATTCAATCACACGTTACATCGATGCGGTTTATTTGAAATTCCAAGAATTGCTGAAGTCGCTGAAAGGATGATGAAAAGAAATGGCGACTTCTGTGCAATCAATTTGAAGCAGGGTTCGGTCGGCAGCAAATTCAGCGACATGCCGAACGAGGGCCGGTTGAAAGACGCATTTGACGAAGTGGGCGAGAGCGCTACGTGGATCAAGCTCACACAAGCCCAGTACTACGATCCAGAGTACGAGAGGGTGCTGGATCAGGTGACCGAGGAGCTCGAAGACTTGTCGGGCTTTCCTCTGCGCAAGGACATGACGTGGCGGACGATGACCTTGATCGTCGCTTCGCCGAAGATCGCAACGCCATTTCATATCGATCATGAGACCAACTTTCTTTTTCAGATCCAGGGCTCGAAAGACGTATGCCTCTTCCCCGCGAGCGATCGTGAGCTGGTTCCCGATCAGGAAATCGAACGCTATTACAGCGGCAATTTCGAAGCCGCGCATTATCGGCAGGAGTTGCAGGATCGCGGCACCATTTTCCGGCTTGCTCCGGGTGAGGTGGTGCACCACCCGTCGCTGGCGCCGCATTGGGTGAGGAACGACAACAACGTGTCGGTGAGCATCAGCATCAGCTATTGCATGAAGTCGCTCGAGCGTTGCGCCAGGGTGTATCAGGCCAATTACATTCTGCGCAAGTTTGGATTGAAGCCGCTGTCACCGGGGCTTTCTCCGATGCGGGACAAGCTGAAGCGCATGCTCATGTCGACGCTGGAACACCGCAATCCGAAGACCTTTGCGGAAGTCGTACACGAACCGTTGAACCGGTTCAGATCGCCGCTGAACGCAGCGCGGCGGATCGTGAAGCGCTGACAAAAAAATCAGGCTCGGCCGCTTGGCCGGGCCCGGCGCAATAAAGGGCTTTTCTGCGATTACTTTATGTTCGTGGGGAAAATTCATGTTGATCAACGACGCTCCCGTCCTGACCCGTTCGCTTTGGCACACCGTCGATCCGCTCGCCGAGTGTCGCGAGCAACTTCATAAGACGGCGTTCGCGGCGCGCCATCCGCTCGCCGGTCATCCGTTGTTTTCCATCGAGGCGCTCACGAAGGTGGCCGAGGCGGCCTGCAAGCGCAAGGACGATGTGTATGTCGACGCCGGCGACCTCTCGCTGGCCGACAAGTGGGGAAGCACGCCCAAGCCCGATATGACGATTCCCGAAATCATCGACCGGATCGAAACGGCGGGCGCGTGGCTCGTGATGAAGCACGTCGAAGAAAACCCCGCGTATAAAGCGTTGCTCAACGAATATGAAGCGTTCGTGCGCGAGGTGGCCGGACCCGAAGGCTCGAAGCTGTTGAGCAATGCGGAGATGCTGGTGTTCATCACCTCGCCGCATCGCAAGACGCCTTTTCATTTCGATGCGGAAATCAATTTCCTCGTGCAGATTCAGGGATCGAAAGATCTTTGGGTTTGCGATCCGCTGGATCGCAGCGTCACCACGGAAGAAGAACTCGAACAATACTATTATGGCGCGATCAATGCCGGGACTTACAAACCGCACGCCGAGAAAGTCGCGCAGCGATTCACGCTGCATCCCGGCGACGCCGTGCATATTCCCACGCACGGTGCGCACTGGGTACAGAACCACGACAACGTGTCCATTTCGCTCAGCCTCAACATGGAATTTCCGCAGCGTTATGGCGACGCATACCGCGCCAATCACTATCTGCGCATGCTGGGTTTGAAGCCGCGGCCGCCGGGCGCATCGGAATGGCTGGATCGTTCGAAGGCCGCGACCGTGTATGGTCTGCGGCAGGTGAAGTCGCTGCTCAAGCGATAGGCGGCGCGCCATTCGAGCCGACTTTCGCGCGCGAGAAGATCGCGGCGCGAAAGCGGCAAGCAGAAAGCAGAAAGCGGAAAGCGGAAAGCGGAAAGCGGAAAGCGGAAAGCGGAAAGCGGAAAGCGCCATTGACCGGCGCAATGACGATTTGCGCACGGCGTAAAGCGCGAAAAGAAAATGGGCTTCTGCGGAAAGAACAACCGGGATCAGTTCGGCCGCGCGACGGCCTGTATCTCGGTACCGCTTCTGCGCGCCAGCGATTGTTCGAGAAATGCCCGGACTGGACGATCGATGAAGCGCTCAACGAGGTAAGCAGCGACTAGCGTTGCAGTGATCGCGATAAGGGCGGCATGCATAGGGTGTCCGCTGCGGGACATGGCAAAGACCAGTCTGCCGATCGGGAAGTGAAGCAGATAGATTGGGTACGACAGTCGGCCAAGAAGGCCGGCCGCGTAACCGGACAGCTTTGATGAGAGGTCGAGTTCCGCTCCGCGCCAAACCAGCACCGGAGCGATCGCGAAAACAATAAAGAATGGATAAATTCCCTTCATGAGATAAGGAAACGCGCAGACGGCAGCAAATAGCGTATAGAGCACCACGTCAGAGGGGATCAATTTTCGGAAAGCGACGAGCGCAACTGGCTGGCTGTTGCGAAAGTGCAGTCGATAAATGAGTATGCCCGTCGCAAATCCATACACGACTCTGCTAAATCCGCCGAGGAAATTCGATGTGGCCCAGCCCAGTCCGAATTGAAGCGCAAAACGACCGGCGTTGACTTCCAGCAGCACGGCGATGATCAGGGTGGTGAGCGCGCCCCATATCGCAATGGTGATCAACTTCTTTTCGCTGGCCCGGATAAATAGCACGAACAAGCCGCTTGCCACGATTTCAAAGAACAGCGACCACGCGGGATCGTTGATGGGAAAAATTGCGCCTATTGACGCCGAGCTGGGGTCCGGATGGCCCGCTATGCCCATATTGTTGATCGCTCTGTCGCCCAGATACGGAATCATCAGCAGATTGGATGCCGTCGCCGATATCAGACCCGGGTACGAGAAGTTGGCGAGAGCCACGTTGTTGATCAAGACGAGCGTCGGAATGCCAATGAGCGACGAGATGAAAAGCATCGGATAAAGGCGTATCAGGCGCTTGACGAGATAGCGCGAGTTGCTTATCGAATGGTTGGCGAGCTTTTCCCCGTAAGCGTGGAAAATGACGAAGCCGCTCAGAATGAAAAAGAGATCGACGCAAATACTCCCGTTCGGGAAGAGCGGCGACGGCCCGTGCATCGTGAAGTGGTACGCCATGACCATCATCGCGGCGATGCCTCTCAGCCCGTCGAGGACGTCATAGCGAGATCGGGGGGCTAGATTCGTCATTGGGCTTGTAATTGGCGTGGGGGCAGGCGAGACGGTGTACTGGCCAACATGCTGCGTGATTTCCGTGGCGGACTCCGTGGGGTGGGGCACCAAGTGCGTGGCCCTGACTGACAATCCGGCCGTCGGTTCGAGTAGGCGAGCGCGCTTGTCCCATTGACTGACGGGCTGGCAAATAGGGTGGAATCGACGCCGTCGCCGCGCTGGGTGGGGATTCCCCTGGGCGAAAAAGAAATCCGGTCGGCAGGGGCGCGACGCCCGGAAAAGGCGGTTTTCGAGTGCCTGCGAGGTGGCGCGAGCGGTCAGGGGTTAGAGCGCGCCGCGCCGACCAAGTCCTTGTTTTTACGGGGCTAATCCGTCTTCAGCGGCTTGTGGAATCGCCGCGCCGATCTGCTCGTCCTGTCCGAACGGCTCAGGGAAAGGGCTGAATTTCGACACCTGTGCCCTCCTTCTTGAATTTGTCACTACCCGTCCATATAATTAGCACTCACCGCATGAGAGTGCTAACAACGCTCCGGTGTACACATATCTCTGGCTGGCACCTTCGCCAACCAGGTTTTCTTGAGTCTCTTCAAGTCCCAATCAAGAGAGAGGATCTATCCATGAACCTTCGTCCTTTGCATGATCGCGTGATCGTCAAGCGCCTGGATCAAGAAACCAAGACCGCTTCGGGCATCGTGATCCCGGACGCAGCGGCAGAAAAGCCGGATCAAGGTGAAGTCCTGGCCACGGGCCCGGGCAAGCGCGACGATAAAGGCTCCCTGATCGCACTCGACGTCAAGGTCGGCGATCGCGTCCTGTTCGGCAAGTACGCTGGCCAGACCGTCAAGGTCGATGGCAACGAACTGCTCGTGATGCGCGAAGAAGACATCATGGCCGTGGTGCAGAAGTAATTTTCGCCCACCGCTCATTCATCAAGAATTCAAGGAGTTAGAAGATGGCAGCTAAAGACGTCGTGTTCGGCGATTCCGCCCGTTCCAAGATGGTTGAAGGCGTGAACATTCTCGCCAACGCAGTGAAGGTCACGCTGGGTCCGAAGGGCCGCAACGTCGTCCTCGAGCGCTCGTTCGGCGGCCCGACGGTCACCAAGGACGGTGTCTCGGTCGCGAAGGAAATCGAGCTGAAGGACAAGCTCCAGAACATGGGCGCGCAAATGGTCAAGGAAGTCGCTTCCAAGACCAGCGACAACGCAGGCGACGGCACGACGACGGCAACCGTCCTCGCGCAATCGATCGTCCGCGAAGGCATGAAGTACGTCGCATCGGGCATGAACCCGATGGACCTGAAGCGCGGCATCGACAAGGCTGTTGCAGCCGCCATCGAAGAACTGCGCAAGCTGAGCAAGCCCTGCACGACCAACAAGGAAATCGCGCAAGTCGGCTCGATCTCGGCGAACAGCGATTCGTCGATCGGCGACCGTATCGCTGAAGCGATGGACAAGGTCGGCAAGGAAGGCGTCATCACCGTCGAAGACGGCAAGTCGCTGCAAGACGAACTCGAAGTCGTCGAAGGTATGCAGTTCGACCGCGGCTACCTGTCGCCGTACTTCATCAACAACCCGGACAAGCAAGTTGCCGTTCTCGACAACCCGTTCGTCCTGTTGTTCGACAAGAAGATCTCGAACATCCGCGATCTGCTGCCGATCCTGGAACAAGTCGCGAAGGCTGGCCGTCCGCTGCTGATCATCGCTGAAGACGTCGAAGGCGAAGCTCTGGCAACGCTGGTCGTCAACAACATCCGTGGCATCCTGAAGACTGTCGCTGTCAAGGCTCCGGGCTTCGGCGACCGCCGCAAGGCCATGCTGGAAGACATCGCGATCCTGACCGGCGGTCAAGTCGTCGCGGAAGAAACCGGCCTGACGCTCGAAAAGGCAACGCTGAACGAACTCGGTCAAGCGAAGCGTATCGAAGTGGGCAAGGAAAACACGACGATCATCGACGGTGCAGGCGAAGCCGCAAGCATCGAAGCGCGCGTCAAGCAAATCCGCACGCAGATCGAAGAAGCGACGTCGGACTACGACCGTGAAAAGCTGCAAGAGCGCGTTGCCAAGCTGGCAGGCGGCGTGGCAGTGATCAAGGTCGGCGCTGCGACCGAAGTCGAAATGAAGGAAAAGAAGGCACGCGTGGAAGACGCGCTGCACGCAACCCGCGCTGCCGTTGAAGAAGGCATCGTCCCGGGCGGCGGCGTTGCGCTGATCCGTGCTCGCGTTGCTGTGACGGGCCTGAAGGGCGTCAACGCCGATCAGGACGCAGGCATCAAGATCGTCCTGCGCGCGATGGAAGAGCCGCTGCGCCAGATCGTCACGAACGGCGGCGAAGAAGCGTCGGTCGTCGTGGCAGCGGTTGCTCAAGGTTCGGGCAACTACGGCTACAACGCAGCGACCGGCGAGTACGTCGACATGGTCGAAGCCGGTGTGGTCGACCCGACGAAGGTCACGCGCACGGCGCTGCAAAACGCAGCTTCGGTCGCCGGCCTGCTCCTGACGACGGACGCAGCAGTGGTCGAAGTCGCGAAGGAAGATGCACCGATGCCCGGCGGCATGCCCGGCGGCATGGGCGGCATGGGCATGGACATGTAATATCGGCTCACGCCGCGATTACATTGAAGTGCAGGAGGGCGCATCGAAAGATGGGCTCTCCGCCCAAAAGAAAACCCGCAGCGATGCGGGTTTTTTTTCGTCCTGGTTTTCGTCGATTTTTTTGTCCGATTTTTCGTCGGATGCGTGCAACTCCACCCGGCGTGTGAACGCGACGACTCGCGCCGGATGGTGGTGATGCCCCGGCTGCCCGTATTTATTGGGGCTCGAGCGAACATGCGTGGGGCTTGCCCGGGACGCTATACTCTCGCCAGTTCCCGCTTTTGGCCGAAGCAGCGGAAGAAATATATGAGTAGCGGATCCCGGCTCGGGATCGATCGCTGGTCGCCACGCACGATGACGGCACGTTATCGCAATGTCGGTCGCGGGAGGCGCTGAGAAGCCCCGTCCCGATGCGGCAACGGCGGCTTCCGATGGCATTTCACATCATCAATGAAAATTCAGACGAATAGCAGCGTCGCGGTCGTATTGCCACCGCCGATCGGTGACAGCCTCATTGGCATGGTCCTGGTGAACAATCTGGTTCGCAATGGCTATCAGCCCGTTGTTTTCGGCTGGGTGGCAGAACAGCTCGCCGCCTGGTTTCCTTACGTGCGGGTCGGGCGTGCCGCGGAACACGCCGGCGAGTTCGACACCGTGATCGAACTGCGGCCGACCGAGCAGGGGCCGACGCTCGCGCGCTCGGGCAAAACGCTGTGTCTCGCCGATCTGCCTGCGTACCACGGTCCCAGGCACCACATGGTGGACCGCATCGTCGACATCGCTTCCTCGGTGTTCGAACTCAAGGATGTGACGCGCTCGAATGGCCTGACCTTGCCGCCCGGTGTGGTGCGCCGTGCCGCGGCGAGTCGCGTGGTGATTCATCCGACCGGCAGCCATCCCGAGAAAATGTGGAGCCGCGCGAAGTTTCTCGCGCTGGCGCGCTCGCTCGAACGTCTTGGCCTGAAGCCGAGCTTTCTCGTGGCGCCCAACGAATTCGACGCGTGGCGCGACGCGGCGGCCCAAGGTCACGAAGTCAATGCGCTCGCGCTCGGCGATGTCGCGAAGTGGATCGCGGAGTCGGACTGGTTTATCGGCAATGACTCGGGACTCGGGCACCTTGCTTCGTCGATCGGTGTGCCGACGCTCACGCTGTTCATGCGTCGCGGACTTGCGCGTTCGTGGCGCCCTGGCTGGGGGCCGGGCGAAATCGTCCTGCCGCTCAATGTCGTGCCTTCTGGCAAACTCAAGGAGCGGTTGTGGAAACAACTGCTTACCGTCAGACGTGTGATGTCGGTGTTCCAGACACTCCGAAATTCGGACTCGACAATCTTCTCTCGCTGATTCTGAAAAACATGCGTTTCTCTCCTGTGGCTGCCTGGTCTGCAGCCGTGCTGCTTTTTATTGCCCCCGCAGTCAACCTGGTCTGGCGCGGCGGCTCCGGCTATTGTTTCTTTCTGCTGCTTGCCATGGCGCTTTTCGCCGCCGTGCGCAATCGGCATGTGAGCGGATATTTTTCGCCACTGCGCGATTACCCGTGGTTCGTCGCAGGTATGTGCGGGCTGCTGCTCGCGAGCATCGTGCAGCAGGCCGTCTACGGCATGTGGAATCCACGCCAGTTCGACGCGTATTCGCGATTTGCGCTTGCCATTCCGATCTTCCTGATGCTTCGGCAAATGCCCGCGCGCTACTTCCGCGCACTGGGCTGGGGTTGCGTGGCGGGCGCGCTGGTACTGGGCGTGGTCGCCTTGAACAACCGGCCGGTGGGTGGCTGGACGGATGCGGACCGTCTCAATAACGACTACACCAACGCGATCCCCTACGGCGACACGGCGTTGCTGCTCGCGTTTCTTTCGATCTTCACGATTGGTTGGGACGAGAAGCATCGCAAGCTGGCCGTGTGTCTGCGGGTTGCGGCACTGGTAGCGGGTGGCTTTTCGTCCTATTCGACGGGCACGCGCGGAGGATGGGTGGCCATTCCCGTATTCGTGGTCATGCTGGGCGTGCAGTACGGCTGGTTCGCGAACCTCAAGCGGCTTGCGATTGGCGCCGTGGTCGTCGTAATCGGTACTGCCGCGCTGCTCTCGACGCCCCGTATCGAACAGCGCATCCACGATTTCAGCGCGGATATCTCGCGGCTGACCAAGGGCGATCCGAATAGCTCGACCGGCATCCGCCTCGAGTTGTGGCGGGCATCGACGCATCTCTTTACCGAGCATCCGGTTTATGGCGTCGGCAAAGGGCGGCTCGAAAGCTCGATGGAGCAGTTGTCGAAGCAGGGCTTCATGCCCGAACTCGTGGTGAACGAGCGCGCTCACAGCGACTTTTTCTCGACGCTGGCTGAATCCGGCGCGGTGGGGATTGTCTGTCTGTTTGTCTTCTACTATGGATCGACGGTGTACTTCTGGCGTCGACGGAAGTCGACCGATCCGTTCATCCGCACGGCTGCCTTTTCAGGCATGGCTGTCTCGGCCAGCACCATCGTTTTCGGATTGACGATCGATGTGCTCGTGCCGATCATGGTGACGGTCCTCGTCTCGTTGCTGAGCGCGACCTTCCTCGCGGCCATCGACGCTCGCGAGCGCGAGATCGCGAGCACGCCGCGCTGACGTAACTCGCCCGAGCGACTTCACTGCGCTCGAAAGAAAAAACCCGCAGCGATGCGGGTTTTTTTTCGTTCGGTGTTTGTGTCTCGCGCGGGGCCTCGGGGCGATACGGCGCGTTACGCCTCGCCGTCCTCGTCCGGCGTCTCGGCGTCGTTGCTGCGCGCCCAGAAGAAGCGGTCGGGCACCCACGCGCCCATGCCCGGACGGAACGCGCCCTGCACGCTCTGATAGAGATATTCCTGTGCCTCGCGCACGGCCTCGGGCGGCTCCTGGCCGTTGGCGAGCAGGGCGGCGATGGCCGAACCGAGCGTGTCGGTCACGCCCATCATCGGATTGTTCGAGCGGTCCCAGAAATCCTGGCGCAGCTGGCCTTCTTCGCTGTAGAGCGTGTTGACCACGCGGTGCGAGCCGGTTTCCATCGCGAGGATGTACTCGCAGCCCGTGGCGAGCAGATGCGAGATCGCGGCGTCGATGCTCGGCGCTTCGGCGTCGCCGTCGGGTTGCGCGAGCGCGAGCAGCACCGAGACGTCGGCGACCAGCAGCGTGGTTTGCGGTACCAGCAGGTCGCCGACCGCTTCGCGCAGTTCGTCGGCGGCGAGCACGTGCTCGTCGTCGAGCGTGAAGTCGGGTGCGAGCACGAGCGGCACCTCGTCGTAGTCGGCGACGACTTCGGCGATCGCGCTCACGACTTCCGCGCGCGTACCGGCGCCGACCTTGAAGGCTGAAACGGGCATGTCCTCGAGCAGCATGCGCGCCTGGGTCGCGACGGTCTCGGGGTCGAGGCCGGTGACTTCGTCGCAGCCCGCGGAGTCGCGCACGGTGTAACCCGTCAACGCGGTGACACCGTGGCAGCCCATGCTGGCGAGCGTGAGCAGATCGGCTTGCAGGCCGCCGCCGCTGGTCGGATCGGAGAGGCCGAAGGTAAGGACGATGGGAGGGGTGTCGCTGGGCATGAACGTGACGAGAAAGGTTGGCTCGCTGCAAATGCAATGCGCTTGCGGTGATCGGCAGGTCGGCGGGCTTTCCGCCGACGTTTGCACAGTCTCGTCAATTATGCCGCCTGGCGGCGCTCACGGGGGACGGATGATCGGTCTTGCGCCCGGAATTTCGCATCGCGGCCGTGTGCGTGGTCTGCGCCGGGTCCGCCGCAAGCAGGCAGCGTGCGCGGCGACACGGTTGCTAGGCATAAAAACGGCAACACGGTACCATCATGGCTCTTGTTTCCTGACAGTTTTCCCCAACCGCCTCCACCTCGCGCCCGCAGGGTCATCGACGGGTGCGGGCGCGCGGTATTTTGGACTTTTCGACGCGGCATAAGAATGGAATATAGAAGCTGGATGTGCCTGATCTGCGGCTGGATCTATGATGAAGAAGCCGGTTTGCCAGACGAAGGCATCGCGCCCGGCACGCGCTGGGAGGATGTGCCGATCAACTGGACGTGCCCCGAGTGCGGTGCCCGCAAGGAAGACTTCGAGATGGTCCAGATCTAAGGCATGGGCCGGGAGCGCCGCTTCCGGCTGGCTGAGGATCGGTACAGAAGTCTGCTGTCAAAGCGGGCGCTGGCATTGTGGTTCGCGTCGCGGCCCGCTTGATCGCTTCGATTTCCTTCGCGCCGCATCGCGGTTTCGCGGACGCATCACGAAGGTCGCGAAGATCGCGAACGTCGCGCGCTTCGTCACGGATCACCCGCATCATCCGCATCAACGGCGGGCGGCGCGCAAATTGCTCAATGAGGGCTCGTCCGCGGGCCGCCTGAGCGCAGTCGAGGCCGCCACGCCCCCGCGCCGCCTGACGAGCGGCCCGCTCGCGCCGCGTGCGCCCGTCCCGCCGGGCCGCGGTCATCGCAACCTGCACTGCAACCGCATTGCAACTGTTCTCGGCGCTGCATCATGAGTCTACGTTCAACGTCGGTCGCCCCTTTCGACGCGCTGCCCAATCCGCGCGGCGGCAGCGTGCCGTTCGCCCTCGCGGCGCTCGCGCAGGCGCTCGCCGCGCTCGACGAGCAGCGCGACGTCGCGCGTCCGCTGCGCCAGGCCGCGCGCACGCTGCGCGACGCGGGCTGGCTCGCCGCCGCGCGTTTCGCCGATACGCTCCTGCTCGCTTCGCCGCTCGCGCTGGCGGCTTCGGTCGCCGTGGCGCCGCCGCCCGGCTTGCCCGCGCGGCCCGCGCACGAACACGACGGTCCCGACGACAGTCACATCCGCACGGCATTTCGCGACGCGCTGATCGAACTGTCGGCCGTGCTTGACCGCCGCAATCTGCGCGAGCAGGCCTGTTCTCCGGCGCTTTACGCGCATCAGCGCGCGCTCATCGACATCATCGCGGAGCACGCGCCGGGCCTCTCGCTCGCGTACGAGGACGTGGCGCTGCATGCCCGTCCGATCGTCGGCGCGATCCTGAGTCCGCAGCCCGCGCAGCGGCTTTCGCAGGCCCGCGCGCGCTTCGAGGCGGCGCTGCTGCCCGCACTGAAGGCGCGTCTGGGCAACGGTAGCCGCGCGGCCAACGCGCTCGCCGAGGCCGCGTTCGACGAGATGGACGCCTGTTTCGCCGAATTGACCGGCCCCAATCCCTATGACTTCTGGCGCCTCGCCGTTGCCTGCGGACGCGCGCTGCGGCGCGGCGTGACGTATTGGGGCGACGAGGACGTGCGGCGTTTCTACGCACGCTGCAACCTGCTGCTCGGCGAGCACGCACGCGGCTTGCGCATCGTTCCGCAATCGCTCGTGCGTTCGGCGCTCGCGCTGTTGTGGCGCGATTACGCGCTGTTCGGCGCGTCGGCTGAAGATACCGCCGACGTCGAGCTGCTGCACGACTACGGCTTGACCGTCGACTGGCACGTGGCCGGCACCCAGGCGTCCGAGGCGCTGTGGGAGGCGGAAAGCGCGCAGGCCGGCGCGCTCGCGGCGCGGGTTGCGCCGTCGCGCGATCTGGGCGCGCTCGTCGTCAACGGCAATGCTTACGAGGATTTCCTGCAGACCGCCGATGCCGCGATGCTCGCGCTCGGCACCCAGGCGCGGGCGCTGTCGCTGCGTAACGACGGCACGCACGGCGATCCGGCGGCCTCGCTGCTGGCGGCGGAGGCGGCGTACCGGATCGGCGCGGCGGCGTGGGCGCTTGGCCTGGGCCACGTGGCGCTGCTGTCGGATGCGCTCGGGCTGGCCTGGCGGCGCGCGGCGCACGCGATGAGCGCGCATGAGGCGGTGACGGGCGGTGCGCATGGCGAGAGCGGTGCAAGTGGTACAAGCGCCGCGCCGTCCATCGAGGCGATCGAGTACGCCAACGAATCGCTGCGCGCGATGCTGCACAAGGTGGCGGCGGGCGTAGCGCAGCCGGACGCGACCCCGACCGTGCGGGCGCTCGGCCTGGCGATCGCGAGCGGTGCGGGCAACAACGCCAGCAACAGCAACAGCGCCAGCAACAACGTAGGCAACGGCGCGGCCAGCCCGACGGCAAACGCAGCGCCGTCCGCGCCAGGCGGTCTCGGCGCGACGACGCCACACTGAGACGGCACGCGCCCCGCCCACCGGCATCGTGCCGATTGGCCAGTCGGGCGTGTCGCGCCGCCGTGTTAGAGTGAGCAATTCCCCGTCATACGGAGCGCGGGTCGAGTTGTGCGCAGGGCGCAGGCAGGGTGCAGGTAGGGTGCAATCGGGTCGCAGGCAGGACACAAACCGAGGGCACAAACCGGGTGCCGCGCGGGTCCACGGACCCTCGGGCAACCGGCGCACCGGGCCGCCGCCATTCCGTATCGTCTTTGCTAGAATTCAAACCATGTCCAAGAGTAACGATCGCATCAACCTGACCAACCAGTTCCTGATTGCCATGCCCAGCATGGCGGATCCCACGTTTTCAGGAACGGTGGTCTACCTTTGCGATCATTCCGAGCGCGGCGCGCTCGGTCTCGTGATCAACCGTCCCACCGACATCGACCTCGAAGCGCTGTTCTCGCGCATCGACCTCAAGCTCGAAATCGAACCGCTGCTGCACGTGCCCGTTTATTTCGGCGGTCCGGTGCAGACCGAGCGCGGCTTCGTGCTGCACGCGCCCAAATCGGGCATCAACTACACCTCGTCGATGGCGGTGCCGGGCGGGCTTGAGATGACCACGTCGAAGGACGTGCTCGAAGCCGTCGCGAACGGCAGCGGTCCCGAGCAGTTCCTGCTCACGCTCGGCCACGCGGGCTGGGGCGCGGGCCAGCTCGAGGACGAAATCTCGAAGAACGGCTGGCTGACCGTGGAAGCCGACCCCAAGATCGTCTTCGACGTCCCCGCCGAAGATCGCTTCGAAGCCGCGCTCGCGCTGCTCGGCATTTCCTCGACGATGCTCTCGGGCGAAGCGGGTCACGCATGAGCGTGGCCGCGAAGCGAGGCGCCGCCGAGGCGACCTTGCTGGCGTTCGATTACGGCGAAAAACGCATCGGTGTCGCGCTCGGCAACGTGCTCACGCATAGCGCCCGCGCGCTCACCGTCATACCCAACAAGAGCAAGGAATATCGGTTCGAAGCCATCGGCGCGCTGCTGCGCGAATGGCAGCCCGATTTGCTCGTGGTCGGCCTGCCGTGCCACCCGGACGGCACGCCGCACGCCATGACGCAGCTCGCCACGCGCTTCGGCAATCAGCTGAATGGCCGCTTCAATCTGCCTGTCGTGTGGGTGGACGAGCGCTACTCGTCGGTCGACGCCGAGGCGCGTCTGCGCGAGCGCGGCGAACGCGCCGAGCACATCGATGCCGAAGCCGCCTGCGTGATCCTGCAGCAATATCTCGACGAGCATTCGTCGCAACCCCTCTGACGCGCCCGTGATGAGCCCACTTGACGCCGAGGCGCTGTACCGCGCCGTTCTCGACCAGATCCGCGCGGCGTATCAGAGTGACGCCGCGGGTGACGCCGCCAACGCCTTCAGCGCCGCCGACGGCATCGCCATCGTCGGCATACACAGCGGCGGCGCGTGGCTCGCCGAACGGCTCGCGCGCGATCTCGGCGCGCCGCATCACGGCGTGGTGAACGTCTCGCTGCATCGCGACGACTACGCGAAGAAGGGCTTGCACAGCGAGGCGAGCCCGACCGCGCTGCCGTTCGAGGTGGAGAACCGCCGCATCCTGCTCGTCGACGACGTGCTGCACACGGGCCGCACGGTGCGCGCGGCGCTCAACGAACTCTACGATTACGGCCGTCCCGCGTCCGTCGAACTGGCCGTGCTCGCCGATCGCGGCGGCCGCGAGCTGCCCGTATCGGCACGCTTTGTCGGCGCCGAAACGGTCGTGCCCGCAGGCTCGACGCTCGTGCTCGCGCGCGAGGGCGGCGACGCTGATCAAGCCACCTTCGCGTTCAGAATCGACGCGAACGCCGGCTGATCCACACAGGCCACGCGCAACGTGTAGTGCGCGCCGCGTGGCCAGCCTCAGACACACCCAACATTCTTCCGACTCCGATCTCACCGCAGGACTCATCGCGATGAACACACAGCCCACGCCAGCGTCGCCCGATAGCGGCGACTCGCGCTTTCGCTACGGCTTCCTGAAGGGCAATCCGCAGCTCACGAAAAACGGCGAGCTCAAGCATCTGCTCTCGATCGAAGGCCTGCCGCGCAAGATCCTCACGCACATTCTCGACACGGCCACGCAGTTCGTCAGCGTGACCGACCGCGACGTGAAAAAGGTCCCGCTGCTGCGCGGCAAGTCGGTGTTCAACCTGTTCTTCGAGAACTCGACGCGCACGCGCACGACCTTCGAGATTGCCGCCAAGCGTCTCTCGGCGGACGTGCTGAACCTGAACATCAACGCGTCGTCGACGAGCAAGGGCGAATCGCTGCTCGACACCATCGGCAATCTGTCGGCGATGCACGCCGATATGTTCGTCGTGCGTCACGCATCGAGCGGCGCGCCGTATCTGATCGCCGAGCATTGCGCGCCGCACGTGCACGTGATCAACGCCGGCGACGGCCGTCACGCGCACCCGACGCAGGGTCTGCTCGACATGTACACGATCCGCCACTACAAGCGCGATTTCACAAATCTGCGCGTGGCGATCGTCGGCGACATCCTGCATTCGCGCGTGGCGCGCTCGGACATCCACGCGCTCACCACGCTCGGCGTGCCCGAAGTGCGCGCGATCGGTCCGCGCACGCTGCTGCCGGGCGGCCTCGAACAGATGGGCGTGCGCGTGTTCCACAACCTCGACGAAGGGCTCAAGGATGTGGACGTCATCATCATGCTGCGTCTGCAGAACGAGCGCATGAGCGGCGCGCTGCTGCCGTCGGCGCAGGAGTATTTCAAGAGCTGGGGGCTCACGCCCGAGCGTCTCGCGCTCGCCGCGCCCGACGCGATCGTGATGCACCCGGGGCCGATGAACCGCGGCGTCGAAATCGATTCGCAGGTCGCGGACGGCCCGCAGTCGGTGATCCTCGATCAGGTGAGCTTCGGCATCGCGGTGCGTATGGCGGTGATGGGCATCGTCGCCGGTAATAACGATTAACGCAGGGCAGACAGGGCAGCGCATGAAGATTCATATTCAAGGCGGCACGCTGATCGATCCGGCGAGCGGCAAAGAGACGCGTCAGGACGTGTTCATCGAAGCGGGCAAGATCGCCGCGCTCGGTACGGCGCCCGCGGGCTTTCAGGCGGATCGCACGATCGACGCCAGCGGCCTCATGGTCGCGCCGGGTCTCGTCGACCTGAGCGCGCGGCTGCGCGAGCCGGGCTACGAGCACAAGGCCACGCTCGACTCCGAAATGGCGGCCGCGCTGGCGGGCGGCGTGACGAGTCTCGTGTGTCCGCCGGACACCGATCCGGTGCTCGACGAAGCGGGTCTCGTCGAGATGCTCAAGTACCGCGCGGGCAAGCTCGAACGCGCGCACGTGCATCCGCTCGGCGCGCTCACGGTCGGGCTCAAGGGGCAGACGATCACCGAGATGGTGTCGCTGACCGAGGCGGGGTGTATCGGCTTCACGCAGGCCGATCAGCCGATCGTCGATACCTCGGTGCTGCTGCGCGCGCTGCAATACGCGAGCACCTATGGCTACGCCGTCTGGCTGCGTCCGCAGGATGCGTATCTGTCGAAGGGCGGCGTGGCCGCGAGCGGCGCGCTGGCGTCGCGCCTCGGTCTCTCGGGCGTGCCGCAGAGCGCCGAGACGATTGCGCTGTTCACGCTGTTCGAACTGATGCGCGTGACGGGCGCGCGCGTGCACGTGCAGCATCTGTCGTCGGCGGCGGGCGTTGCGCTCGTGCGCGCGGCGAAGGCCGAAGGCCTGCCCGTGACCTGCGACGTCACGGCGAACCATCTGCATTTGATCGACATGGACATCGGCTATTTCGACGCGCAGTTCCGGCTCGATCCGCCGCTGCGCCAGCAACGCGACCGCGAGGCGCTGCGCGCCGGTCTCGCCGACGGCACGATCGACGCGATCTGCTCGCAGCACACACCCGTGGACGACGACGAAAAGCTGCTGCCGTTCGGCGAAGCCACGCCGGGCGCGACGGGGCTCGAACTGCTGCTGTCGCTGACCGTGAAGTGGGCGCAGGAAGCGGGCGTGCCGCTCGCGAAGGCGATCGCGCACATTACGTCCGCGCCTGCCGCCGTGATGGCGCGCGACGCCGTCACGTTGAGCGTGGGCGCGCGCGCCGACCTCGTCGTGTTCGACGCGGGCACGCACTGGCACGTCGAGCCGCGCGCGCTCAAGAGCCAGGGCCACAACACGCCGTTCCTCGGTTACGAGTTGCCCGCCGTCGTGCGCGCGACGCTCGTGGCGGGGCGCATCGGCTTCGAACGTCATATCGAACGCAACTGAGCGCATCGCCATGAGTCTCTTCTTTCGCAAAGCCCGCCTGCTCGGCCATCTGCTGCGCGGCGCGTGGACCGTCGCGATGCGCTTTCCGCGCGCGACGCCCGAAAAACGTCACGCGCTCAACCGCGCCTGGTCGCTGAGGATGCTCGAACTGTGCGGCATGAAGCTCGTCGTGCACAACGACGCCGCGCGTCTCGACGCGGGCGCGCTGGTCGTCAGCAATCATATTTCGTGGATCGATATCTACGTGATCAACGCGTGGCGGCCGACACCGTTCGTCTCGAAGGCCGAGGTGCGCAGCTGGCCGCTGATCGGCTGGTTCGCGCAGAATCTCGATACCGTGTTCATCGAGCGTGAGAAGCGCAGCGAAGCGCGCCGCATCATGCACGAGCTGGCCGAGCGGCTGCAGCGCGGCGAACTGATGTGCGTGTTCCCCGAGGGCACGACGACGGACGGCTTCGCGCTCAAGCCGTTTCACTCGAACATGTTTCAGGCGCCGGTGTCGGCGTGCACGCCGGTGCAGCCGGTCTGCATCATGTATGAAGATGCACAGGGCCGTCAGTCGCTCGCGCCGGCCTATATCGACGATCTGTCGCTGAAGGATTCGCTCGACGCGATGCTGAAGTCGGGGCCGCTGACCGCGCACGTCTATGTGTGCGACGCGCTGGAACCCGGCGACGACCGCCGCAAGCTCGCGGCGCGCGCGCAGGAAGCGGTGGGCGCGGCGCTGGCGACGATGCAGGGGGCGGGGCAGGGGCAAAAGCAGGCGCAGAGCGTGGCGGAACGGGCGTGAGTTCGAGCGCCGATAATCAGCGAACCAGCACGGAAAGCAGGGCAAACATCATGGATCGTACGGAACTGGGCGCGCGCATCGCGCAGCGCCTCGAAGCGGAACTCGCGCGGCTGCGCGAGCAGTGGACGCAGACGGCGCCCATCAACCATTTCCATATCGACGACGTGTTGCCGGAAGAAGTCGCGCGCGAGATTCGCGCCGCATTCCCGGACGCGTCGAAGATGATGTTGCGCAAGAGCTTGCGCGAACTGAAGTACGTCTCGGCGCAAATGGATGCGCACGCGCCGCTGCTCGAGGAGATCATCTTCGCGTTCCAGGCGCCGCGCGTGGTCGAACTGGTGAAGGAGATCACGGGCCTGCGCTCGCTGTATCCGGACGAGCATCTCTACGCGGGCGGTATCTCGATGATGGGGCCGGGCCACTTCCTCAATCCGCATCTCGACAACTCGCACGACAAGGACCGCGCGCACTATCGCGTGCTCAATCTGCTGTATTACGTTTCGCCGGACTGGACGCTCGAGAAGGGTGGCAATCTCGAAGTGTGGCCGCAGGGTACGAAGGCTGAACCGATCACGATCGTGAGCCGCTTCAATCGCCTGGCCGTGATGGTGACGAACCAGCACTCGTGGCATTCGGTGTCGAAGAACGCGAGTGCCGAGCAGCGGTGCTGCGTGTCGAACTACTACTTCTCCGATCATCCGGTCGGCGACGATGAGTATTTCCATCCGACCTCGTTTCGCGGCCGTCCCGATGAACCGGTGCGCGACGTGGTGCTGCAGGCCGATGCCGCCGCGCGCGGGCTGGTGCGCCGCGTGTTCCCGAAGGGTGTGGCGGCGACCACGCACGTGTACAACAAGAAGCGCTGAAGCTTTCCGGCGCGCGGGGTGGCATCGCGCGCGTTGTTCTGGCTCAGCTCAACCCGAAACCGCGCGGCAGGTCTCGCAGGGCACCTGGGTTAGCACACGCTGATACGGGTCGGGGACGAGATGCACGGCCGAGAGCCGCTCGCCCCACACGCAGCCCGAATCGAGCCCGACGAGATTCGGGCGCAGAGTCAAGCCGAGCGCGGCCCAGTGGCCGAACACGACGGTGACGTCGTCGGTCTTGCGGCCGGGCACGTCGAACCACGGCAGCGTGCCTTCCGGCGCCGAATCGAGGCCGCCGCTCGCGCTGAAATCCATCACGCCGTCGCTATCGCAAAAGCGCATGCGCGTGAGCGCGCTGCACGTCACGCGCAGCCGCTCGATCCCCTTGAGATTCTTCGACCAGCGGTTCGGCTCGTTGCCGTAGAGGCCCGCGAGCGTTTCCTTCCAGTTGTCGCGCCGCAGAGCCTTTTCGAGCTCGTGTGCGAGTTCCATCGTCAGATCGACGTCCCACTGCGGCAGCACGCCCGCATGCACCATCAGCATGCCGTTCTCGTAATGCGCGATCGGACGATGACGGACCCAGTGCAGCAGATCGTCGGCGTCGGGCGCGTTGAGAATATCGTCGATGGTGTCGCCCTTTTTCGACTTGCGGATGCCCGCCGACACCGACAGCAGATGCAGGTCGTGATTGCCGAGCACCGCCACGCTGCGTTCGCCCAGCGCGATGATCTCGCGCAGCGTCGCCAGCGAGTCGGGGCCGCGATTGATCAGGTCGCCGGCGAACCACAGCGGCGTGTCGGCCGAGGGCGCAGCTTTGGCGAGCAATTCGCGAAACGGCGTGAGGCAACCCTGAAGATCGCCGAAGGCAAGAGGAGCAGGAGACGGCGCGTGCTTGGTCATGAATCGGAATCAGTTGCAGTACGACGCGGTGCCGCACAAAGAGGGAGTGACGGTATCACAGGAATACTTTTATCGCGTGATAGCACCTGAATTTGACATCATTGAGACAGATAGGCGCAGACGTCGTGAAAAGGGCGTTCGCTATAAGTGTCCGGTCAGAATTTGTCAAGCTGTTTCAAGATGTTAGCGGTATGGTTTTCGCTTGCGCTGGCCTTATAATTGCAAAGATAAAATCAGCGCCAAAGTATGCTGCGCGGATAATATTCGGCGCTTTTCCGCCTGAATTTTCTTTTTACAGCATTCTTTCGAGCATCTGGTGGCCGGGGTGGTAACGCCAGATCTGCTATCAAACACGCGACACAAAGGAGTTCCATGATCCTCGTAACGGGCGGTGCCGGCTTTATCGGCGCCAATTTTGTGCTTGACTGGCTGAGCCAGTCCGACGAAGCCGTTCTCAACGTAGATAAGCTGACCTACGCGGGCAATCTTGGGACGTTGAAGTCGTTGCAGGGCAACCCGAAGCACGTGTTCGCCCGTGTCGACATCTGCGACCGCGAAGCCCTCGACGCGCTGTTCGCCGAGCACAAGCCGCGCGCCGTGCTGCATTTCGCCGCGGAAAGCCACGTCGATCGCTCGATTCATGGTCCGGCCGATTTTGTTCAGACGAATGTGGTCGGCACCTTCACGCTGCTCGAAGCCACGCGTCAGTACTGGAACACGCTGCCCGAAGCCGAGAAGGCCGCCTTCCGCTTCCTGCACGTTTCGACCGACGAAGTGTTCGGCTCGCTCTCCGCGACCGATCCGCAGTTCTCCGAAACCACGCCGTACGCGCCCAACAGCCCGTACTCGGCGACCAAGGCCGGTTCCGACCACCTCGTGCGCGCCTACCATCACACGTATGGTCTGCCCGTGCTCACGACGAACTGCTCGAACAATTACGGTCCGTACCAGTTCCCCGAAAAGCTCATTCCGCTGATGATCGCCAACGCGCTCGCCGGCAAGCCGCTGCCCGTCTACGGCGACGGCCAGAACGTGCGCGACTGGCTCTACGTGGGCGACCATTGCAGCGCGATCCGCGAAGTGCTCGCGCGCGGCCAGAGCGGCGAGACGTACAACGTCGGCGGCTGGAACGAGAAGAAGAACCTCGAAGTCGTGCACACGCTGTGCGACCTGCTCGACGAGATGCGTCCGAAAGCCGCAGGTTCGTACCGCGACCAGATCACCTACGTGACGGATCGCCCCGGTCACGACCGCCGCTACGCGATCGACGCGCGCAAGCTCGAACGCGAACTCGGCTGGAAGCCCGCGGAAACCTTCGAAACCGGTCTCGCGAAGACGGTGCGCTGGTATCTGGATAACCAGGCATGGGCCGACGAAGTCGCTTCGGGCGACTATCGCAAGTGGGTCGAAACGAACTACGCGCAGCGCACGTAAAGGCGGTCGACATGGCTCGTAAAGGCATTATTCTCGCCGGCGGTTCCGGCACGCGGCTCTATCCGATCACCCACGCAGTCTCGAAGCAGCTGCTGCCGGTGTACGACAAGCCGATGATCTACTACCCGCTGTCGACGCTGATGATCGCGGGCATTCGCGACGTGCTCATCATCTCGACGCCGCAGGACACGCCGCGTTTCGAGGCGATGCTCGGCGACGGCAGCCAGTGGGGCATGAACATCCAGTACGCGGTGCAGCCCTCGCCGGACGGTCTCGCGCAGGCGTTCATCATCGGCAAGGATTTCGTCGGCAACGATCCGTCGGCGCTGATTCTCGGCGACAACATCTTCTACGGTCACGATCTCGCGAAGCAGCTCGAGCGTGCCAACGAACAGGATGCGGGCGCAACGGTTTTCGCCTATCACGTGCATGACCCGGAACGCTACGGCGTGGTCGAGTTCGACAAGGATTTCCGCGCGCTGTCGATCGAAGAAAAGCCCGAGAAGCCGCGTTCGAATTACGCGGTCACGGGGCTGTATTTCTACGACAACCGCGTCTGCGATATCGCGGCCGATATCAAGCCGTCGCCGCGCGGCGAGCTGGAAATCACGGATGTGAACTCGCGCTATCTGACCGACGGCGCGCTCAACGTCGAGATCATGGGCCGCGGCTACGCGTGGCTCGACACCGGCACGCACGACTCGCTGATCGAGGCGGCAACGTTTATCGCCACGCTGCAGAAGCGTCAGGGTCTCGTGGTCGCCTGTCCCGAGGAAATTGCGTTCCGCTATGGCTGGATTGGCGCGGAAGCGGTGGAGAAGCTCGCCAGGCCGCTGTCGAAGAACGCCTACGGCAAGTACTTGTTGAACCTTCTTACGGATCAGGTCGCATGGCCATCACGGTAACCGCTACGGCGCTCCCCGAAGTCAAGATCATCGAGCCGAAGGTGTTCGGCGATGCGCGTGGCTACTTCTACGAAAGCTTCAACGCACGCGAGTTCGAAGAACTGGTCGCGCCCGGTGTCGTGTTCGTGCAGGACAACCATTCGCGTTCGGCGAAGGGCGTGCTGCGTGGCCTCCACTATCAGATCCAGCATGCGCAGGGCAAGCTCGTGCGCGTGGTGGAAGGCGAAGTGTTCGATGTGGCCGTCGACCTGCGCCGCGACTCGCCGAACTTCGGCAAGTGGGTGGGCGTGACGTTGTCGGCTGAGAATCATCGGCAATTGTGGGTGCCGCCCGGTTTCGCGCACGGTTTTGTCGTGCTGTCGGAGTCGGCGCAGTTCCTCTACAAGACGACCGACTACTGGTTCCCGGAGCACGAGCGCAGCATCGTCTGGAACGATCCGGCCATCGGCATCGAATGGCCGATCGATTTCGAGCCGCTGCTGGCGGCCAAGGACGCGGCGGGCAAGCAGCTGGCCGACGCCGAAGTCTATGAGTGAGGCGGCGATGGACAAGCAAGCGACCATCCTCGTCACGGGTATCAACGGCCAGGTCGGCTTCGAGCTGCTGCGCAGTCTGCAGGGGCTCGGGCGCGTCGTGGGCTGCGATCGCGCGGCGCTCGATCTCGACAATCCCGATGCGATTCGCCGCGTCGTGCGCGAAGTGAAGCCCACGATCATCGTCAATCCGGCTGCTTATACGGCGGTGGACAAGGCAGAGAGCGATGTGGAAGGCGCGACGCGCCTGAACGTGCAGGCGCCGGCCGTGCTCGCCGAAGAGGCGAAGCAGCTGGGCGCGGCGCTCGTTCACTATTCGACCGATTATGTGTTCGACGGCACGAAGGATTCGCCGTATGTCGAGACCGATGCGGTGAATCCGCAGAACGTCTACGGCCGCACGAAGCTGGAAGGCGAGCAGGCGATTGCGGCGAGTGGCTGCGATCATCTGATTTTGCGCACGAGCTGGGTGTACGGGCGGCGTGGCAAGAACTTCCTGCTGACGATGTTGAAGCTGGGCGCGGAGCGCGAAGAGTTGAGCGTGGTGGCCGATCAGATCGGCGCGCCGACGTGGTCGCGCACGATCGCGACGACGACCGCGCATGTCGTCGCGCAAGGCCTCGCGGCGCAGCGCAGCGGCAACACGAACTGGTGGCGCGAGCGCTCGGGCGTCTACAACCTGACGGCGGCCGGCGCTACGTCGTGGCACGGTTTTACAGAAGCCATCCTTGGCATCGCGATGGGCGACAAGGCCCCGAAGGTGCTGCCGATCCCGGCTTCGGAGTATCCGGTGCCGGCGAAGCGGCCCGCGAATTCGCGGCTGGCGGGCGATAAGCTCGCGCAAACCTTCGGCTTGCGCCTGCCGCAATGGGACGAAGCATTGCGTCTTTGCCTTGCTAATTGATGAGCGCAAGTGTAGTTGGCAATGCCGGGGCCGGCACGGTTGTCGTTTTTTACCGTCCCGACGCCGGATGTATCGCGCGGGCTAACAGGCTGGCGAGCTTCGGTGTGTGTGTGGTCGTCGACAACACCGAAAAGGTGGCCGACGCGGCGTCGCTTGGGCTCGATCCGCGCATCGTTTATATCGCCAACGGCGCCAATCTTGGGATAGCGACGGCAATCAATCAGGGCGTCGAGACTTTGATCGCGCGCGGTTGTTCGAGTGCGATTCTCTTCGATCAGGATAGCGAGCCCTCCACGCAACTGCTGTCGGCGTTGCCGCAAACGCTGGAACGCGCGCGCGCGGGCGGCCGGAATGTCGCTCTCGTGGGCCCTGCCTACGAAGATGCGCGGCTTGGAGGTATTGCTCCGTTCGTGCGTTTCGGTTTGTTGCGGCTGCAACGTGTGGCGCCGCAAGGCGAGGTGCCGATGGAGGTCGATTTTCTGATCACCTCCGGGTCGTGCATTAACCTTTCGGCGTGGTCGAGTATCGGTCCGATGGACGATGCGCTGTTCATCGACTTCGTCGACCTGGAGTGGTGTGTTCGCGCACGTAAGCATGGATACTCCGTGCTTGGCGCGCCGGCGCTGCGCCTCGCTCACTCGCTGGGCGGAGAACCGGTGCGAGTGTTCGGACGCGCCTATCCCGGCCATGGTGCTGTGCGCCACTATTATCAGTTTCGCAATGCCATCGCCTTGATGAAGCGTGGTTACATGCCGTGGAGCTGGAAGTCCACGGAGCTCGTGAAATTGCCGGGGCGCCTCTTTATTTATGGTCTTTTCATGGCACCGCGCGCCGAACATCTCGGGATGGCGCTGCTGGGTGTCTGGCATGGTTTGACGGGCAGATTGGGGCCTTTGCGTAGACGGTCTTGCTGAGCGCACGGTCACTTGTCCATCGATAACTTCTTATACCCGGTCTTCCGGGAAACCGCATGTTGAAACTTGCACTGCTTGATTTGAGAAATAGCATCGCCGCCTGGCGCTTATGGACGCTGCTGGGCTGGCTTGAAGTACGTCAACGTTACGCGCGCTCCCGCGTCGGTCCGTTCTGGCTGACGATCAGCATGGGCGTCATGATCGCGTCGATCGGGATCGTCTACGGCACGTTGTTCGGCATGCACATGAGCGACTATCTGCCGTTCCTCGCGTCGAGTCTAGTGATGTGGAACGCGTTCTCCCAGATGGTCCAGGAAGGAAGCGTCGCTTACATCAATAGCGGCACCTACATTCGCCAGGCGTCCACGCCGAAGCTGATCTACCAGATGCAGGTAATCTGGCGCAATCTGGTCGTCCTCGCACACAACTTCGTGATCATCCTGATCCTGCTGGCGATTTTCGGCGTGAAGGACTGGGCAGCCCTGGCGTTGTTCGTGCCGGCGCTCGCCGTCTATCTGTTGAATGCACTGTGGATCGGCATGCTCGCGGGCCTGCTTTCCGCGCGTTTTCGCGACCTGCCGCAGATCATCTCCGCGCTTATTCAGGTTGCGTTCTACGTGACGCCGATCATCTATCGCCCGACGTCGCTCAACCGTTTCTCGTTCATCGTCGAATGGAATCCGTTGGCGTACATGATCGAGCTGGTGCGCGGTCCCCTGATCGGTCAAGCGCCGTCCGCGCTGACCTGGGGCGTCACCGTGGGCATGCTCGTCATTGGCTGGCCGCTGGCGCTGTTCATGACGGGTCGTTATCTGAAACGTATTCCGTATTGGGTTTAAGGGCAAATCATGGCGTATATCGAATTGAAGGGCGCGACGCTCGACTTGCCCATTTATGACGTGCAAGGCCGTTCGCTGAAGAAGCAGGTCATGCGGCTCGGGCGCCGCAATACGATTGCCGAAGACAACGACGGCGTCATCGTCGTGCGCGCACTGGACAACGTCGATCTGCGCTTCGACAAAGGCGACCGTGTCGGTCTGATCGGACGCAACGGCGCGGGCAAGTCCACCTTGCTGCGCATCATGTCGGGCATCTACACGCCCACGCACGGCTCGGTCACGAGCGACGGCAAGATCGTGCCGCTGCTCGACATCAGCCTCGGCATGGACGAAAACTCCACGGGCATGCAGAACATTCGCCTGCGCGGCCTGCTGCTCGGCATGAGCGATGCGGAGATCCGCGCGAAGCAGCAGTCGATTGCCGACTTCTGCGAACTTGGCGACTATCTGGATCTGCCGCTGCGGACCTATTCCAGCGGTATGCGCGTGCGTCTTGCGTTCGCGGTTTCGACGGCGATCGACGCACAGATCCTGCTGCTCGACGAAGTGATGGGCGTTGGCGATGCCTCGTTCATGCACAAGGCGAAGGACCGTCTCGAAGATCTGCACAGCCGCGCTGAAATCGTGGTGCTCGCGATGCACTCGAACGCCGAGATTCGCAACGTCTGCAACAAGGCACTGTGGATGGAGCGGGGCCGGGTGCGCGCGTTCGGTCCTGTGGAAGAAGTGGTCTCGGCTTACGAGGCGGAAGCTTGAGACAGCACGTGTGCCGGGCGGCAAGGAGGCATCGTGCCGGATCGCATTGAAGGTCGTAAGCCCGGCTGGGTCGCGAGACTGCGTGATCGCGCGCTGGGTCTCGAGCACGCCAGCGCGGTTCTCACGCGGGCGGTGCGCAGCAACGGCGGGATGATCTCGACGCTTGGCCGCGCCGTCGAACTGCTGCGGCAAGAGGGCATCTCGAGTGTCCGGCGACGCGTGCTGGGTCGCCTCGGCGGTTCGGCCGAGGCAGCGCGGCGTAACAACTACGCCGAATGGATCAAGCGCTACGACCGGCTCGACGCCGGCGGGCGCGAGGCCATCGCGCGGCGCGTCGCGGCGATGGCGGAGCCGCCACGCTTCTCCATCCTCATGCCGGTCTATAACGCGAAACTCGAATGGCTGGCCAAGGCAATCGCCTCGGTGCGCGGGCAACTCTACCCGCATTGGGAGCTTTGCATTGCCGACGATGCGTCGACTGATGCGCAACTGCGCGCCTTTCTCGAAGACCAGGCTCAGGCCGATTCGCGCATCAAGCTCGTGTTTCGCGCCAGCAACGGTCACATCTCGGCGGCGACCAACAGCGCGCTCGAACTGGCGTCGGGCGACTGGGTTGCGTTGCTCGACCAGGACGATCTGCTGCCGGCCCACGCGCTGTTCTGGGCTGCCGATGCCATCGTCGCTAATCCCGCGTTGCGGCTGATCTACTCGGACGAGGACAAGGTCGACGAGCGCGGCGAGCGCTACGAGCCGTACTTCAAGTGCGACTGGAATCGCGAGCTCTTTTACGGGCAAAACCTGTTTAGCCACCTCGGTCTGTTCCAGCGCGAACTGGTCGATCAGGTAGGCGGATTTCGCGTCGGCTTCGAAGGGGCGCAGGATCACGATCTGGTACTACGCTGCATCGAGCGCGTGGACGAAAGCGTCATTCACCACATTCCGCGCGTGCTCTACCATTGGCGCGCGCACGCCGGCAGCACGGCCGCCACGGCCGAGTCGAAGCCGTATGCGGCGTTGGCCGGAGAGCGCGCACTGAATGAGCACTACGCGCGCAGTGGCATGCGCGCGCGGGCCGAGTGGATCGGCTATGGCTACCGCACCCACGATGCGTTGCCGGACACGCTGCCGCTCGTCAGTCTCGTCATTCCGACGCGCAATGGTCACGAACTCGTGCGCCAATGCGTCGACAGCATCATCGGGAAGACGACGTTTCCGAACTACGAGATTCTGATCGTCGACAACGGGTCGGACGAACCGGCGTCGCTGGCCTATCTGGCCTCGCTTACGGCAGATGCGCGCATCCGCGTACTGCGCGACGACGGGCCGTTCAATTTTTCGGCATTGAACAATCGGGCGGTGGCTGCGGCTCGGGGCGAATTGATCGGCCTCGTGAACAATGATATCGAGGTGCGCTCGCCGGATTGGCTGTCGGAAATGGTGGCGCTCGCGCTCCGTCCAGGCGTCGGCGCGGTCGGCGCCCGTCTGCTCTATCCGGACGAGACGTTGCAGCACGGCGGGATCATTGTCGGCATCGGCGGCGTAGCCGGCCACGCCAACAAGCACGTGTCGGCGCCGTACCGGCGCTGGTTTGACCGGACCGCGCTGACGGGCGGATGGTCGGCGGTTACGGCCGCTTGCCTCATCGTCACGCGCAGCGCCTACGAGGCAGTTGGCGGCTTGAACGAGCAGGATCTGGCCGTGGCGTTCAACGACGTCGACTTCTGCCTGCGCTTGCAGGAGGCCGGCTATCGCAACATCGTGACACCGTTCGCGGAGCTGTTTCACCACGAATCGGCGACGCGTGGTTACGAAGACAATCCGGTCAAGCGTGCTCGTTTTCGTACCGAAATCGACTACATGAATCGGCGATGGGGCTCAGCGCTGCAGCGCGATCGGGCCTATAGCCCCAATTTGACGCTCGAACACGAGGACTTCAGCTTCGCGTGGCCGCCACGCGTCGCCAGCCTCCTCGAGTCGGCGCAGTAGCGCGCGAAGGCACGCCATCGATCGCAGGTGCCTGCGTAGCGCCTCGTGTGCCGCGCGCTCACTTTCGCAATATTCGTCAACAGGATTTCCCAGAGCATGACAACGTCCAATCCAGGTGAATCTTCGACCCAGTACGGCGCCCTGTCGTCTGCTGCGGATCAGGTCGGCTGCCTGAGCGCGGCGTCGTTCTGGACCCCGGATTATTTCGCCGGGTCCGCGTGGCACGAACACGCGCCTTTTGCTTTCTGGCTGACCGCCGCAATCGGTCCTCGCGTGTTCGTCGAACTCGGCGAGCACCCCGGCTTCTCGTACCTGGTGTTTTGCCAGGCGGTGCAGCGGCTGCAACTGTCCGCGCGCTGCTATGCGATCGATACCTGGCGCGGGGAGGCACAGGCGGGGCTGACCAACGAAGCGGTTCTCGAAGCCCTGCTGCGTTCGCACGTCGCGCGTTATGAGGTGTTTTCGCGACTGATCCGCGCACGCTCCGATGAGGCACGAGACGGTTTCGAGGACGGCACGATTGATCTGCTGCACATCGACGGCCACCGCGGCTACGAAGACGTGCGCGCGGAATACGCGAACTGGCTGCCGAAGCTGTCGAGTCGCGCCGTCGTGTTGTTCCACAACACCCTGATTCAGCGTGACGATTCGGGCGTCGGGCGCTTGTGGCGCGAGTTGAGCGAGCGTCACGCGGCGTTCGGGTTCGAGCACGGCCAGGGGCTTGGCGTGCTGTGCCCAACAAACGTGCCCGCACCGCTGCAAGCGCTGTTCGACGCCGACGAGCCCGCGCGCGCGGCGATCCGCGCGGCTTACGCGCGGCTCGGCGCGGCGGTCGCTGCGCAATTCGCGTTCGAAAAGGCGGAAGCGGCGTTGCTGGAGCATCACGGCGACGCGCTGCCGCACGGACCCGAAAGCGACCGAATTGCCGAGCTGGAGCAGGCGTTGAGTGAGGCGCGCGCGGATTTCGAGGGCGCGCGCAAACGCCTCGCGAGCGCTCGAGCCGATCATTCGATGACGCAAGCGAGCCTGGCGCGAATGCGCAACGAACTGGGGGCGTTGCAGGGGTCCGTCATGTGGCGCGCGTTCAGCGTTGCGCGCAAGGTTGCGTCCCGCGTACCGCCGTCTACGCGCGCGAATTTGCGCCGGGCGGCGCGCATGCTCTGGTGGGCAGCCACACCGCACCGCATACCGGCGCGTCTGCAATTCCTGCGCATGCGCGCAGCGCAACGCACCGTCTCCGGCCCGGTGATCGCGCTGGGTAATCGCAGTTACTTTGAATTCCTGCCGACGCCCGGTGAAGGGCAGTCGGATGCGGTGCCGGAGGGCGTGTACCAGATCGGGCAAAGCTCGGGTGGGTACGTCTATGTGCCGAAGCGGCGCCCCGACGACATCGAACGTCGCATCGCGGCCATGACGCGCCGTCCGACGTTCTCGATCGTTGTACCGCTCTACAACACTGACGATTATCTGTTCCGGCGCATGGCCGGGTCGGTGCTGGCGCAATGGTATCCGCACTGGGAACTCATCCTCGTCGACGACAAGAGTCCCGATGCCTCTGTACGCGAGCGTGCCGCGCGGCTCGACGATCCGCGCGTGCGGCTGATTGCGCTCGACCAGAACCAGGGCATTTCCGGCGCAACGAACCGCGGCCTGGAGCAGGCGCAGGGCGACTACATCGTCTTCCTCGATCACGACGACGAACTGACGGACGATTGCCTCTACGAACTCGCGCAGAGCATCGAAGCCGAAGATCCGGACTACGTCTACAGCGACGAAGACAAGATCATGCCGGATGGCCGTTTTGCGCAGCCGTTCTACAAGCCGGACTGGTCGCCCGATACGCTGATGAGCACGATGTTCACGTGCCACGTTTCCTGTGTACGACGCAGTTTGCTGGACCGCGTCGGCCATCTGCGCAGCGAATTCGACGGCGCGCAAGACTGGGATTTCGTGCTGCGCGTGACGGAGCAGACGCGCCGCATCGCGCACGTGCCGAAGGTGCTCTACCACTGGCGCGTGATTCCGCAGTCGGTCGCTTCCGATCTCAATGCCAAGCCCTATGCGATCGATGCCGCGCGCCGCGCGCGTCTTGACGCGCTCGAGCGTAGAGGCCTGATCGGTGAAGTCGAGGCGGTGCCGACATTGCCGGGTTATTTCCGCGTCAAGTACGACGTGCAAGGCACGCCGCTTGTGTCGATCATCATTCCGAGCAAGAACAACGGCGACGTGCTTAAGCGTTGCGTCGACTCGATTCTCGCGCGCACGAGCTATCCGGCATTCGAAGTGGTCGTGATGGACAACGGCTCGTCGGAGCGGAGCACGCTGGCGTGTCTGGACGCGCTGCGTGCGATTCGCAACGTGCGCGTCATTCCGCACGATTTCCCGTTCAACTATTCGGAGATCAACAACGTCGGCGCCCGGGAGTCGAAGGGCGAGATCCTGCTATTCCTCAATGACGACACCGAAGTCATTTCGGGCGACTGGATCGAGCGCCTGGCCGGTTATGCGCAACTCGACCACGTCGGCGCGGTGGGTGCCAAGCTGCTGTATCCGGGAACGCGCCAGATCCAGCACTGCGGCATTCTCAATCTCGCCGACGGTCCGGGCCACGCCATGCTGCGCGGTGACGCCGATACGCCCGGCTACTTCGACCGCAACCTCCTCGAGTACGACTGGATGGCAGTCACAGGTGCCTGCCTGATGGTCGAGCGCGGCAAGTTCGAGGCGGCAGGCGGTTTCGATGAGAGCCTACCGATCGCCTATAACGACGTCGATCTGTGCTTCCGCCTGATCGAGCTCGGCTATTTCAACGTGGTGTCGCCAGCGGTGGAGCTTTACCACTACGAATCGCTCAGCCGCGGTCAGGATGGCGAGAGCGAGGCGAAGCGCCGCCGGCTCGTTCAGGAGCGGCAGCGGCTGTATCGCAAGCATCCGCGCTTCCTGATGAACGATCCGTTTCACAACCCCAATCTCGCGCCGAACGATGTGTACTTTTCGCTGCCTTGACGCTACGCGTCTTTGTTGCGCGCAGGGCGTTCAACGCACCTTATTTTTGCTTCGGGAGGCGTCATGTTGCCTGAGTTGATGCGACGTATCGAGGCCGCGGACGCCATTTCGTTCGATGTTTTTGATACGCTATTTGTGCGCCCGCTAGCCGATCCCGAGGATCTTTTCGATTTGATCGGCGAGCGCTTCGGTATTCCGCAATTCCGCCGTCTGCGTCAGCAGGCGCAGACCCGCGCCTTCGAACGCATGAAGGCGGCGGGCCGCCGCGAGATCACACTCGACGACATCTATGCATGTTTCGACGCGGTGAGCGTGCCGGCTGAGCAGTTGCGCGATGCCGAGTACGCGCTAGAGCTCGAACTCACGCTGCCCAATCCCCGGCTCATGCCGGTTTTCAAGGCGTGGGCGGGTAAGAAGCCGGTGGTCGTGACCTCCGACATGTACCTGCCGCGCGCGTTCTTCGATGATCTCCTGAAAAGGCATGGCCTCGAACCGCATGCGGTTTTTGTCTCTTCGGAGCGCAATGCGACGAAGCGCGATTCCGGGGAGCTGTTCGACCTCGTCAAGGACGAACTGGGCATTCCCGCGCCGCACATTCTGCATATCGGCGACAACCGGGTGTCCGACGTCGAGCGCGCGCAGCAGAAGGGGTTCGCGGCTTACCATTACGTGGATCCGCTCGCGGCCGGCGTGCGCAGGGAAACGTCGACTTCTGGATCGATTGCCAGCGCGCTGATGCGCAGTGTGGACGATGCGCCGGAACATGGCTCCTTTACCGAACTGGGCTACCGCTACGGCGGCCCGGCGGCGGTGGGCTTTCTCGATTGGATCGTGCGCGAGGCGCATACCGACCGCATCGATCGCATTCTGTTCGTCTCGCGTGACGGCCATATTCTCGATCAGCTCGCACGCGAAATGCCCGAGGCAACGTTGCCGTCGTTCTCGTATTTCAAGGGTTCACGCGTAGCGTTCACGCTGGCGGCGACGGACGAGCGCAATTTCGACGCTCAGATGCAATTCTTCCTCTCGGGCGCGTATGGTCTGCGTCCGATTGAACTGCTCGAACGCCTCGGTGTGACGCCGCCGTCGGACGCAGTCATGGACGGCGTTGGCCTTGGCGAGAATTTCGTCATCGACAAGGACAATCTGGCGCGCGCGGCTGATTTTCTCAGCGCCTCGCGCGTGGACATCCTGAAGGTGTGCAGGCGCAATCGGCGCGGGTTGTTCAGCTATCTGCTGGCTGCCGGTGTGAAGCCCGGTGAGCGCATTGCGATGATCGATGTGGGTTGGAACGGTACGACGCAGGATGCGTTGAGCGAGGTGCTGGCGCAATTGCTTGACGTCGAACTGTTCGGTTATTACCTGTGCCTGAGTGATACCGAAGATTGTCTGCGGCGCCAGAAGCGTCTGAACATGAAGGCACTGTTTTCGACGGCGACGCTCGGTGCTGAGCGCCTGAAGGCCGTCTATACGAATCGTGTCGCGATCGAGCTGTTTTTCTCGGCGCCGCACGACGCCGTGATCGGGTATGCGCTGGAGCCGAAAGGGACGGTGACGGTTGTCGAGGACGCGGGGCGCATCGTCGTGAGAGAGCATGCGACCGTTTCGCAGGAAATCGCAGCAGGCATTCAGCAGTTCAGCAATGATTTCCGCTCTCTCTGCGCCCGCATCGGCATCACGCCCGATCCGCTGGGCTCGGCGATGCCGATCGCCAGCTTCGCCGCGAACATCGAGCCCGAGGCGTTGCGGTTGCTCGCCTCCGTCGAGAACTTCGATGCCTGGGCGAGTACGCGCAACGCAACCGTTGGCTTGGCTTCTTATCTGTTGGGCTGATCGATCGAGATGATCATGCCCAGCACCCGTTGCGCGGGTGCTGGGCATGGGTCACGCCGTCATCTTAGCGTGGCTTCGATAGAGCACCGATACGCGGTTCCGCCCGCTTCGACCATCATGTGCAGAGTGGCGGGTCCGGCGTCGCTTCCGACATCGAGGAGACCGTTATAGCCTGCGGTCAGGAGCTCGGGACGCTTGAATGCCTGTGCGACGTCCGGGCGCTCCTGCGAAGAGGCCAGATAGTACTTCACATCCTGCCCCCGTTCTACGACGAAGTAGGTGTGAATGGCACTGGCGTCGACGCCCGGTGGTGGCGCACTCCAGCCTTGCATGCGCAACACGCCGCGAACCGTGCTGAGCGGCGTATTTGGCGCAAACGGCCTGCCGTTTGCAAAGTCGACAGCGCATTGCGTCGCGGGATTCGTCACCGGGTTAGACAAGGCTGCTGACGGCGCGACGGGTTGTGCCAATGCGAACTGGCGCGCCTGCGGCTGCGGCTCGAACTTCACCGCGCGCAATGTCACCGAGTAGGTCTCCTTCCAGAGCAGCGAATGATGATGCATCAGCTTGAACGACGTCACGCGCGGCTCGGGCCATGCGCCCGATGCGAGGAGCGCGAAATCACGTCCTTCCGACAGGTACGGTGAAAGCAGGAATCCCGTGCGACCGACCGCTGGAATGAACCGATGGGGGACGGTGTCGTTCGAGTCGAGCGTCAGGTCAATTTCCAGTTGCGGCAACTTGTAGAGCGCGCCGAGTATTTTGCCGAGGAGTGTGGGTTGAATATCGATCTGCGCCCAGATCGCATCACTACCGCCAACCTTGACCGGTTCGCCGACTCGTGCGGTTGTCTGGAGGAGCGCGTCTTGGGCCAGCGCTGCGGTTGACGGGCCGCCGTGCCGGGCGAGTTGAACGTAGGTGCCTGTCACGCCGACCACCGAGTATCGGCCGAGCAGGGAAATCAGGCTGCCCGAATCGTCCAGAGCCGGCAGGCGCCCGTCAATTGATCCAATCGAATAGAAAATCGTGTCGGCGCCCGCATGTTCCAGAAACTGCACGTTCTGGCGATCGAGTTTGGGGTCGTAAACCGAGTAGCTCTGGAAAATCGGACGGCCCTTCCACTTGAGGCCGTTTGCGAAGATCGCCGACAGTTCGGTCGGATAGATATCGACCGTACCGTTCACGTGCGGTAGTGGATGCAGCGCGCGAATTTGCGCATTGGCGTCGTCGAACGCCGCAACCAGCTTTTGCTTGCCTTCAAGACGCTCCTCGATACCGCTGATCGAACGATCCCACGCGGCTTTGACCCATAACGGCGGCAGAGCGCTGATGGTCGGAATGGCCGTGCGGCCAACGCCGAGCCACACAACGATAGCGATGAGCCAGAGTGCGAGGCTGACTGGCAGCTTGCAGCGCGCGGCGACTACGAGCGTAACGAACAGCAGCGTGCACGTTGAAATGAACACGTGGCCATCCTGGCGGACGAGACCGGCCTTGAAGCCGACGAACAGGATGAACGCGAGGCCCAGCGAGCACAGTGCGGCGGGGATGCGATCGGCGCGGTCGAACGACAGAAAGAACGACACGACCACGATGACGCTCGTTGCCGCGACAGCAATCGGAACCCACGTACGGCCCGCCAGTGACATGGCGGTGGTGTAACCCGAAATGATCGGGCCTTGGGCCAGGAAGTAGTTCGGCAGTGCGGCGAGCGGCTGGCCTGCGGCGAGCCATGCACCGCCAAGCGAGATCAACGCGAGCGCGACAAATCCAAGTGCGATGCGCCAGTTATTTCTGATCAGGACGAGGGTGGCGAGCGCGAAACTGGCGCCGACGGCACCGGCAAAACTACCTTTGACGATCGGCGTGATGCTGACGGCAACCGTCGCAATGGCGATCGCCCACTGAATCGGGCGCGTCGGTGCGAGATACAGCTTGCTGGACGGCTGAAGCTGCGTGCGCGTGATGGCGAAAAGCAGGAAGAACGGCACCGAAATGAACTGACTGTCCTTCACGATGCAGACGGCGACAATGATCGGCACCGCCACTGCCAACAACATGCGGCCGGGGTAAAGTGCCAGTGCCGCCGAGAGGCAAAAGCCGAGCGCGAACAAGGCGCTTGCCACGAGTGTGAGCGTGTTGGTCGAGGGGCTGAACAGACTGGTGTAGACCGAGCCGAGCGGGCCGAACGTGAAAATGAGGTCGCGTCCAAAGACCAGATGCTGTTCGATGGCAACGTTCAACGCGTATTGCCACGAAGGGTCTAGGCCAGCCTCGGGCATATGCGGCTGTAGAGGCATCAGGAAAACGGCCGCGATGAGTAGCGCGAGCGTCCCGATTATTGTTGCGAGTCGTGTCGGACGTTCGTGTAGTTCGCGAATGGTCTTCATTATTTCAGGCAAGGATCGATCCGATCTGGCCGTTTCGGCAGCGCAAGGCTTGGCGAAGGCGCAACGTCATCAGTAGGGGGAGTGTTGGCTGTGGCGCACTGTTGCCGCCACAGCTCGTGTCCAGCTTCAATGCTTGAAGCTGAACTTCTTATGCCCGATGTAACTGGTAAAAACCGGCACGATAACGCCCACGAGGTGGGCGACATCCCGGTCGTGCCAGTTCATGCCCACCTTCGGGAACACGTAATACGCAAGCCCAACGCTCACAGCCCACGTTTGCACAACCGCCACGAGATTGACGAGCGTGAAAAAGAACGCTGAGCGATGCGTCGACTGCGTGCTTTCCGTGAAGACGAACAGCTTCGCCAGCACGAACGCCGTGATCATCCCGGTGATGTAGGCGACGACAATGGCAGCCGAATACGGCATCCAGTGGTTGTAAAGGATGCGGCTGCCCCAGTTCACGGCGGCCGCGAAGCCGCCGGTCAGCAGGAACATCAGGAACTTCCTCGACACGAAGCCGTTCCTGACGGGCGCTTGTGCTTGCGTCATACCATTCTCGCCATCTTGCGCGACAGCCCGATACTTTCGGAAATACCGCGGTCTTCGGGATAGTAATAGGACGTATCCGCCACCAGCAGGCCCTTGATGGGCAACTGAATCGGCGGCAGACGATCGAGATAGCCCGGCTCGCAGATCGGCTGCGCGAAGCGATAGCGGCTCGCGCGCACGTCGATGAAGTCGTCCGGCGTGAGCGCGGGATTGATCTTCATGAGATAGCGCTTCACCTTGTCGATGAACGCCGAATCCGGCTCCTGATACTTCGGATGCTCGCCAGGCACATAGAACGGCACGTAGACGATGTGATCGTCGAGCGGGCGAAGGTTCGTGTATTCGACGATGCCCGGAATGTCCATCTCGGGATCGTTGGTGTTGAGCCAGAAGTTTTCGGTCACGCGCTTCTTGAGCTTCGCGATCACGCATACGACCGCGACGTTCTTCTTGCTGCTGAACGCATCGCGAATATCGGCGGGCAGATCGGGCATCACGCGCGGCACGTAGGGCAGCGGAATCGTGCTGATCACCTTGTCGAACGCATGGAACTCGCCGCCGGCCTCGATGCCTTTGACCGCGCCATTTTCCATCACCACTTTCTGCACCGGCGTGCCGAGACGGAACTCGCCGCCGTTCGCCTCGATGTAGGCTCGCATGCCGTTGAGCAGCGTATCCGAGCCGCCCTCGAGATAGCCGAGTTTCTCGCGGAACAGGTCGTAGCGCGAGCGCCCGATACGGCGGATGCGGCTCCAGATCCACGCGGCCGAGAGGTTGTCCGCGTAGTCGTAAAACTTGTAGTCGAACAGACGGCGCCACAGCACTTCCCACGCTTCGTCGCCGATCCAGCGGCGAATCCAGCTCGTGGCTTCCACGTGGTCGAGCGGCTTCCAGTCGTTGCGCTTGGTCGAGAGGAACGCATGCAATCCGTAGCGGAACTTCGCCGCGAAACTCAGGCCCTTGAACTTGAGCAGGGCGACCGGGTTACCCCAAGGCTGCACCTGGCCCTGATAGAAGTAGCCCATCTTCGTTTCGCACCACTTCATCTTGTCTTCGATGCCGAGCTCACGCAGCACCTCGAAGAAGGCGTGATCCGAAATCGCGTGGAAGTGATAGTAGCGTTCGATCGACAGGCCGCCGAAATCGAAACACGCGGCCATGCCGCCGACGCGGTCGTCGGCCTCGAAAATAATCGGCTTGCGGCCATCCTTGACCAACTGGTAGGCGGCTCCGAGGCCCATCGGCCCCGCGCCGAGGACGGCAATGCGATCTGCACTCATCTTTCTTCAGAACTCCAGGGCGATGTGGCTATAGGTGGGATCGTTGAACGTTTCGTCCATGGCCTTGGCGAACGGCGTGGCGCGAATGCCGAAAATGCCTTCCCAGTCGATCACCTCGAACTCGTCGCCGGCCGTCAGCGCCTTGAGCTGATCGGCCGTGAACGGCGGGTTCTTGTCGAACAGCGCGTAGATCTTCAACAGCACGTAAAAGAGACCGTAAGGAATCCGCACGATTGCGCAGCGTGCCTTCGTCGCGCGCTTGATCTGACGAATGATGTCGATGTAGTCGACACGCTCGAGGCCGCTGATGTTGTATGCCTTGCCCTTGATGCGCGACTCGATGCTGCTGATGATCACGTTGCAGAAGTCGCCCACGTAGAGCGGCTGGCGCATGTACTTGCCGCTGCCCGGAATCGGGAACACCGGCACGCGATGCATGAAGCGCGAGAGCCAGCCAAGGTGCTTGCGGTCGAACCAGCCGAACATCAGCGTCGGGCGCAGCACGACACAGTCGATGCCCGAGGCGACCACGATCTCTTCCTGCTCGCGCTTGGTTTCGGTGTACCAGTCGTCTGCCACGGAGTTCACCACGGACGAGCTGATGTGCACCGTGTAGGGAATATTGTGCTGCTTGATGGCGTCAAGCACGTGGCGCGTCGCCACGATGTTGTTGCGCACGAACGGGTCACGGGTCGGTGCGCCAATCTGCGCCTGCAGCATCACCACGACGTCCGCGCCTTCGAAGTGCTGCGCCCAGTCGCCCGGTTCGGCGAGGTCGGCGTAAATCGCTGTGACGTCGGGATGCACGCTGCGCAGGATGTCTAGGTTCGCCTTGAACTTGTCGAGCACGACGATGTTGGTATAGCCGCGCGCCTTGAGCCGGGCCACCAGATTCTGTCCGACGAGTCCGGCGCCGCCGGGAAGAAGAATGCGAGTCTGATTCATGCGATAGCGAATAAGTGGATGCGCTTCGTGAGTTGCTTCGGGCCGCGCTTACAGCGACGCCCGCTTGAACAGAAACTTCGGCACCGACCGGATGATCAGCATGATCAGCGACCAGAACCACGGTGTGTAGAGCACGTCCTTGTTCTTCTCGATGGCGCGCGTGATATCGGCGGCGACCTTGTCGGGTGTGGCGACGAGCGGGCCGGGCAGCGGCAGGCCGGCGGTCATCGGCGTGGCGACGAAGCCGGGCTTGATCGTCACGACATGCGCGCCCGCCTTGAACAAACGCGCGTTCAGGCCTTCGCAGAACGCCGAAAGCGCGGCCTTCGCGCTGCCGTAGAGATAGTTCGACGGGCGTCCGCGGTCGCCGGCCACCGACGAGATCACTGCGATCGTGCCGCGCTTCTGCGCTTCAATCTGATTCGCGATCGGCGTGAGCAGGCCGATGATCGACGTGACGTTGGTCGTGAATTCGCGGATCGCGACGGCGGCGTCGGCCTGGCACTGCGCCTGGTCGGGCAGGGTGCCTGGCGCGACCAGCACGATATCGAGCGTACCCAGTTCGGCCTGACATTGCGCGAGCATGGCGGCGTGGCGATCGACGTCGTTGACGTCGAGTTCGTAGCACGCGGCGAGCTTGGCGCCGCGCGCGACGAGGTCGTCGGCGACTTGCTGAAGCCGTTCACCATTGCGGGCGACGAGGAAAAGACGCGCGCCCTGTGCGGCCCAGTGGCGGGCACAGGCGTTGGCGATCGCCGAAGTGGCGCCGATGATCAGAATGTTCTTCATGTTCGAGTCGTTCGTTCCCAGAACCGCGACAGCATCGCGGGATCTCGCAGGGTTTCCAGTTGCTGCCATTGCGGATAAGCCGCCCGAAAATCGGCGCCGGACATATGCGCGTCCTTGGCCGGATACAGGCGGCCGCGTGCAGCGCCGACGATCGCGTCGAGCCGCGCGAAAAGCCGCGCATTCTGCGCGTCGCGCTGCGGAAAATCCAGCGCAAGCGAGGTGCCTTCGCGCGGAAACGACAGCAGCCCCGGCGAGCGAATATCGCCGCAACGCTTGAGCACCGCGAGAAATGAACCGGTGCCGCTCGAGGCGATCGCGTCGAGAATCTCGCGCGTCGCTTCACGCGCAGCCTCGGGCGGCACGACGCACTGATACTGCTGAAACCCGCGCCGCCCGTAAATGCGGTTCCATTCGAGCAGGCTGTCGAGCGGATAAAAGTACGCATCGTAGCTGACTTTGCTACGGGTCTCGCCGCGCGCCTGGCGGTGATAGTACAGACCGTTGAAGGCGCGCAATGTGAGCGGATTGAAGATGGGGACCGGCAGCGTCATCGGCACCGTGCGCTTCTTGCGCCGGTCGACTTCGAGCGGGCCGTCTTCGGCGTGATCGCCGACCATGAAAATGCCGCGCCCGAGCGCCGATCCGCGGCTCTGGCAATCGACCCACGCGACGCTGTATTCGTGCAGCGGATCGAGACGTTCCGAGAGCGCGAAGAATTCGTCGACATTGTCGAAGCGCAGTGTCGTCACGTCGATCTGGCTGGAGCGGATCGGCATCAGCTGGATCTCGGCCCACAGGATCAGGCCCGTGAGCCCGAGTCCGCCGATGGTGGCCGCATAGAACTCCGCGTGCTGGTCGGGCGCGCAGTCGAGCACGCTGCCGTCGCTGCGCGCGAGGCCGAAGCGGCGCACGTGGCGTCCGAAGGTGCCGCGCACGTGATGGTTCTTGCCGTGGACATCGTTGGCGATCGCGCCGCCCAACGTGGCGTATTTGGTGCCCGGCGTGACCGGTAGCATCCAGCCGCGCGGAATCGCCACGTCGAGAATCTGTTCGAGCGTCACGCCCGGCTCGGCGCGCAGCACGCCCGTGCTCCAGTCGGCGGCGATCAGGCGGTCGAGCGGCAGCGTCTGCAGCACGTGCCCGGAAGCCGCGAGACAACTGTCGCCATAGCTGCGGCCGTTGCCAAAGGCGAGCGCGCTGCCGTGCGCGTCGCGCAGATCGCGCCACGCGCGGGCCGCGCCGTCACGCCATGCGAGCGCATGGGCTTCTTGCGGATAGTCGGGGTAACGTCCCCAGGACAGCACCGTGCTCATCGTTCAGGTCGCCGCCCAGAACACAAGACCGCAGAGCAGCACGACGGCGAGGCTCACGCGGTCGCGCGCGGCGAACACGATCGGGTCGTCGTGCATCAGGCCCCGATGCGCGATGATCCACGTGCGGCTGATCCAGTAGAGCAGCAGCGGGCACGCGAGCCAGATGAACTGCGCGTGGTGGTAGAGGCGCGCGGTGGCGCCGTCCTGGATATACATCGCGAGCACGAGCACGGAGATATAGCCCGACGCGGTGCCCAGCGACGAGATCAGCGGCAGATCGCTCGACACGTAGCCGCGACCACGCGTCTTGACGAGGCCGCGCGCCTGCATCGAATAGAGTTCGGCGTAGCGCTTCACGAGCGCGAGGCTCAGGAAGATGAACATCGAGAACGCGAGCAGCCAGAACGTCAGATGCGCCGCGATGGCCGCCGTGCCCGCCACGATGCGGATGGTGTAGAGCATCGCCAGCACGACGACGTCGACCATCACCTGGCGCTTCAAAAACATCGAATAAGCGAGCGTGAGCGCGTAGTAGCCGAGCAGCACGATCGCGAAACGCCATGGCAGGAACAGCGCCGTCAGCGCGAACGCGCCGACAAGCAGGACAGGAAAGAGGCCGATCCCCCAGGTGAGCGGCAGCGCGCCCGAGGCGAGCGGGCGTTTGCGCTTGGTGGGGTGATGGCGGTCGTCCTCGAGATCGAGCAGGTCGTTGAGCAGATACACACTCGATGCGCACAGGCCAAACGCGAGAAACGCGAGCAGCGACGCGAAGACGAGATCGATATTGGCCAACTTGTGCGCGGCGAGCAGCGGTACGAAGATCAGCAGGTTCTTCAGCCACTGATGCAGACGCAGCGATTTGCTCCACGTCTTGAACGTGGGCGGACGCGATTCGATCACGCGCTCGACGTTGCCGATCTTGCGCGCGGCGCGCTCGACACCGCTCGACGGATTGACGACATAGGCGCGCGCAGCGGATTGCCAGACGGCGACGTCGTCATGCGAGTTGCCGGCGTAATCGAAATTCTTCTCGCCGAACTCCGCGACCAGCTTGTCGCGCTTGCGGTGTGAGGAGAGGTTGACGCCGTCGGCGGTCGCGAAGGTCTGGTCGAACAGACCGAGGTGGTTGGCGATCGCATGCGCGTAGCGCTCGTGGCTGGCGGTGGCTAGCACGAGAGGACGGCCCGCCTCGCGTTCCTGGCGCAGCCAGTCGAGCACCTGCGGGTCGTACGGCAGAACCGTGACGTCGACGTTGGTGTGTTCAGCGAGCCCGGCTTTGAGGGCCGGTTTGCCGCCGCGCAGCAGCCACAGGATCGGGCGATAGAAGCGGTGCGGGGCGGAGGTCAGGTAGGCGAAGCCGGATTCGATCAGAACGTCGGATCGAATCAATGTGCCATCAAGGTCAACAACGAGTGGTCTGCTGCTCATGCGGTTGGCCAGTGGGCAACTTGTGCGTGTTAATTGATCAATATGGATGCCTGTATCGCGCGCGCGTCGGGCAACCTGTAATTTTGCAAAATATAAACGGTATATTGCAGCTTTGTTACATTTATCCCGTTTTATTTGCTGGGCAAGACGTCGCTGCGCGGCCCGTGAACTAAGGCTGATGCGACGTTTCGGACGGATTGGGGGCAGAGGCCGGCAATTGTTTCTTTTCTGCAACGACACAATATTTTCCCGGCTCAATTTCGCCGAATGCCTGAATCGTGCCGCCATCGGGGCGTTTGAAGAAACCCACCCAGCCGCCCTCACGATTGTCAGAGCCGGTCAGCGGTTTGAGGTCGTTGCGCCGCGCTCCGGCAATTCCCGTTCCGAGCACCTTGCCGTTCATGTCCGCAATCACGATCGAGGTGACATAGTGCTTTGCCTGCGTGTCGTAGATCCAGCCGGTCGCGGCGAGGCGGTCCGGCGTGGCGGTGTCCGTCACGCTGTCAATCGTTCCGGCGCAGTGTGCGGTGGCGGAGATCGTCGAGGGCGGGGCGGAAAAATCGGTCTGATCCGGTGCAAAAATCGACAAGCCCATCGCTTCTGCTGGCGTGGCTAACGATTTCAGTGCCCCAGCGTCGGGAAACAGCACTCCCGTATAGACCGCGTCATAAACATGCGCGCGCAGCGCCAGCCCCGCTACCTGTTTCGCATACAAGGCGCCGTGCGCGGAGTGGAAGACGGTGCGTTGTGCAACGACGACGATCGTGAGTGCGATCGCGAAGACACCGGCGATCATTTTGCGCCGCGCGGGGCGCGTTTCATTGAGCCAGAGGAATGCGATGAGCGACGCCGTCATGATGAGCGGCGCAGTGGTGTAGCGCGACGAAGTCGCAGTTTCAAGTCCGAGTCCAACGCGCCCCGCAGCTGTGACGAGCGCGTTGCCGCAGACGAACACGGGCATGGCGAGCAGCGCGGATGCGCTCACCGCACGGCGACGCAACGCCAGCCACGTCGAGTATGCGACCCCCAGCAGTACCACGGCGCCCCAGAGGAACCCCGATTTCGCCCCAAAACCCGACCACGTGACGGGCGACCCGATGTAGAGCAGCCCGTATGCCAGAACCCCCAAGGGGTGATGCACCAGCGAATTGTGAAGGCCGCCGTTCGGCGCCTGCGTCTGCCAATTCGTGAAATAAGCAAGCCAGATGGCGAAGGTGGCGAGCACGAGCAGCAGGCCACGCATGCGCGTCGTGCGCAAATAGACCGCTTGAACGAGGAGCACCGGCGCGACCAGCACGCCGCTCGCCATCGATAGCGCCGCCATGACAGCAGCGCCGATCGACGTCGCGAACCATGCAGACGAAACCGTAGTCGCGGCGCGCTTACGTGCCAGTTCGCTCAGATCCAGCGCGTGGAAGGCGCACAGGCCGAAGAGATAGACGGCAAACCACTGACTCTGGAAGCCCCAGCTGAAGTTTTCGACCTGCATCCATGAAAAGCAGAATGCGAGTGCGGCGCCGGCCGCAATCATCCGCGCTTGACGCGACTGCCCGGCGTGCCGCATGGCGATCCGATAGATCAGCAAGGCGAGCAAGCCTGCGAGCACGATATTGGCCGCGAGATCAAGCACATTGCGGCCCCCAAAATAGCGGACGTCGGCGAAAAAAATCAGACGCGAGAAAAACAGCCGATGTTCGTTGTGCAGCCCGAAGAACGCCGTATACGGATGCTCAAGCGCCTCCATATAGAAGCCGAGCGTTCCATCCCACTGATCGCCGAACGGAACGGGTGAATATTGCCGGATGACGCCAAGGCAGGTCGTGACGAATGTGAGCGCACCGAGCAGGAGGACGAGAAGTGACCAGGCGTTGTGGCTCTTTGACTTCGAAATTGACACGGCAAGCTTGTTGTAATGAAGTTATCTGAGTTGGGCAATTGCTGTACCCACGCCGCTTGTTTACAAGCAGATTTCACCCGCATTGCGTGGCCGCGCGTTCCCCCGCAGGCCCGGGCAGGCCTTGGCCGACGCTACTGTACTATTCGTACGCTTGGGCTTACAACTTTTTCAATGTGTGCATTCGGCCACGCGGCAATCTCCGACCCCCGTAACAAAAGGAAAAGCGGGTTGCCGGAAAGCGCCATTTTTAGCAAACTAGACATTTTTTACCGACCCCGTTTAAGTTGACGAGACGCGCCACGCGCCAGATCGTTGCATTTCCAGATGACAGTGAGTGCGGTATCCAGCATGAATCACGGCGTGGTGTCCGTATCGGTGGTCGTGTTTCATCCCGACCGGCAATTGCTAGCCAGAACGTTCGACAGCCTCGCCGAAGCCGGCGCGGAACTGGCACGCGTCAAACCCGGGATATCGATCCATCTGTTCCTGGTCGACAACGGCGGCATGCCCGACATGCGCGCGAACCTCGCCGCGCTGTCCCAGGCGGGCATCGAGAGCACGGTGATCAGCGGTCACGGCAATGTGGGCTACGGCCGCGGCCATAATCTCGCGATTGCAGAGGCGTCGAGCCGCTATCACCTGATCCTGAATCCCGACATCGACATCGAGCCCAAGGCGCTGCTCAACGCGCTGGAGTTCCTGGACGTCCATCCAGAAGCCGGACTCCTGACCCCCGCCATCGTCGACGACTCGGGGCAGCTTCAGTACCTCTGCCGCCAGTTCCCCACGCTCGTCGATCTCTTCGTACGCGGCTTTCTGCCGCGCGCGGCGCGCCGGCCGTTCGAGTCGCGTCTCGCGCGCTATGAAATGCGCGCGCAGATCAATGAGCGCGACACGCTCTGGGACCCGCCCATCGTCAGCGGCTGTTTCATGCTGTTCCGTACCGAGGTGCTGAATAAGCTCGCGGGTTTCGACCCGCGCTACTTCCTTTATTTCGAGGACTACGACCTGAGCCTGCGCACGCACGATGTGGCGCGCGTGGTCTACACGCCCGCCGTGCGGGTGTTGCATCACGGCGGCGGCGCGTCCCGCAAGGGCATGGCACATATCCGCATGTTCGCGGCGTCGGCGTTCAAGTTCTACAACCGCTTCGGCTGGAAGTGGCTTTGAGCAGCGTACTGGTGACGGGGGCAAATGGCTTCGTCGGGCGCGCGCTCTGCCGCACGCTTGCGGGCGCGGGCCACGAGGTCACCGCGCTGGTCCGGCAAAGCGGCGTCGATCTCGCCGATGGCGTGCGCGAATGGCGCCACGCCACGGCGGACTTTGCGGGCCTGGGCGCAGCGTGGCCGCAGGACTATGCGCCCGATTGCGTCGTGCATCTGGCCGCACGCGTCCACGTGATGCGCGACGAATCGCCGGACCCGCTTGCGGCGTTCACGGCCACCAACGTCGACGGCACGCTGCGCGTGGCCCGCGCCGCACGAGCGAAGGGCGCGCGGCGCATGGTGTACGTGAGCAGCATCAAGGCCGTCGCGGAGACGGACGGCGGCGTGCCGCTCGCCGAATCCACGCCGCCCATGCCGCTCGACCCTTACGGGCTCTCCAAGCGCGCGGCCGAAGAAGCGCTCTGGCGGTTCGGCGATGAAACCGGCATGGAGATCGTGGTGGTGCGCCCGCCGCTCGTCTATGGTCCGGGCGTTGGAGCCAATTTTCTGCAGATGATGAACGCAGTGTCGCGCGGCATCCCGTTGCCGCTCGGCCTCGTCGATGCGCGCCGCAGTCTCGTCTACGCCGATAATCTGGCCGATGCGCTGATGCATTGTGCGACCGACCCGCGTGCCGCCAACACCTGCTTCCACGTGACCGACGGCGATGATCCGTCGGTCGCGCAGTTGCTGCGCACGCTGGGACGCCACCTCGGCAAGCCTGCGCGCCTGCTGCCCGTGCCGCCGCGCCTGCTGCGCGCGGCTGGCGCGCTCGCTGGCCGCGCGGCCCAGATCGAGCGGCTGACGACGAGCCTTCAGGTCGACGCCTCGCGCATTCGCGAGCAGCTCGGCTGGTATCCGCCCGTGAGCCTGGACGCCGGGCTTGAGGCCACCGCACGCTGGTTTCGTGCGACGCACTGATCAAGCGGAGACCGTATACGTCCATGTTGCCTGCAATGAATTCGCCGCTGTTTTCTTCGTCGATCGTGACGCTCGTCGCGATCGCGCTGGTATGCGCCGTGGCGTGCGCCGTCATCCTCGCGTTCCTGCTCAAGACCGGACTCGCCTGGCGGCTCGCCACCGACATTCCCAACGAACGCTCGCTGCACGTGCGTCCGACGCCGCGCGTGGGCGGGTGGGGCGTGATTCCGGTCGCCGTCGTGGCGATCCTGGTGGTGGCGCCGTCGCTCTGGCTGATCGCGCTCGGCGCGGCGTTCCTCGCGGCGGTGTCGCAGATCGACGACCGGCGCGGCCTGCCTGCGCGCGTGCGCTTCGCCGCCCACTTTGTCGCCGTGCTGGCGCTGATCGTTGCCTACCCGGCGCCGATTCCCTGGTGGTGCGCGGCCCTGCTGGCGTTTTTGCTGCTGTGGCTGGTCAATCTCTACAATTTCATGGATGGCGCGGACGGCCTCGCGGGCGGCATGGCGCTCTTCGGCTTCGGCGGCTACGCGCTGGCGGCGTTCTTCGGACCGCAGCCGATGCCGGCGCTCAGCTGGGCGTGTGCGGCGGTTGCGGGTGCAGCGGCGGGCTTCCTGTTCTTCAACTTTCACCCGGCGAAGATCTTTCTCGGCGATGCCGGCTCAATTCCAACCGGTTTTCTGGCGGGCGCGTTAGGCTATTGGGGTTGGCGTGGCGGCGCGTGGCCGATCTGGTTCCCGGCGCTGGTCTTCGCGCCCTTCATCGGCGATGCCTCTGTCACGCTGATTCGACGCCTGCTGCGCGGCGAAAAATTTTGGCAGGCGCACCGTGAACACTATTATCAACGGATGGTTCGGCTCGGTACCGGTCACGCAGTCACGGCGCTGACATGGTATCTGGTAATATGCGTGGGCATAATAATTGCTTTGTGGGCTCTGGGGCGTTCCCCGGCCCAGCAGTGGGGGATCGTTGCAGGCTGGTCTGTCGTTCTTGTTCTGATGGGTGCGGCAATCGACGTGCGCTGGCGTAGTTTCCAGTCCCTTACCAGTCAATCTGAGGTCGACGCTGATGCTCCGCAATAAAGCCTCCTGGCTCTCGTTCAGCGCCTTTCTGTTCGACGTCGGCGCCGTCGCCGCCGCCTGGCTGACGGCCTATCTTCTGCGCTTCAACGCGTCCGTGCCGACCGAGTTCTGGCACGGCGCCGTGAAGACCCTCGTCTGGGTGCTGCCGATCTACGCGATCATGTTCCGCATCTTCGGGCTCTACCGGGGCATGTGGGTGTTCGCGAGCCTGCCCGACCTGCTGCGCATCTCGAAGGCGATCATCTCTGCCGGGCTGATCGTCATGATCGCTTCGGTCCTGCTGCAGCCGATGCCGATGATTCCGCGCTCGGTGCTGATCGTTTCGCCGCTGCTGCTGTTCTTCGCCATGGGCGGCGCGCGGGCGCTCTATCGCGCGACCAAGGAGTTCTACCTGTACGGCGGCCTTGTCGCCCAGGGCAAGCCCGTGATCGTGGTGGGCGCGGGCGGCGCGGGCGCGAGTCTCGCGCGCGAACTGTCGCGTTCCGCGGAGTGGCGTCTCGTCGGCCTGCTCGACGACGATCCGGCCAAGCAGGGCCGCGAAATCTACGGCTACAAGGTGCTCGGCCCGATCAGCGACGTCGCGCGCTGGGCCGACGAACTGCGCTGCGAATTCGCGATCATCGCGATTCCCTCGGCATCGGCGGAAGTGCAGCGGCGCGCCGCCACGCAATGCGTGCGCACGGGCGTCAAGGCGCTGATGCTGCCGTCGCTGACTGAACTCACGCCGGGTCGCGGCTTCCTCTCGCAGGTGCGCAACATCGACCTCGAGGATCTGCTCGGCCGCGACGCGGTCAAGATCGACACGCCGCACGTGGAAGCGCTCCTGAGCGGCCGCGTGGTGATGGTGACGGGCGCGGGCGGCTCGATCGGCTCCGAACTGTGCCGCCAGATTCTGCGTTTCGCGCCGGCGCAACTCGTCGCGCTCGATCTCTCCGAATTTGCGATGTACCGGCTCACCGAAGAATTTCGCGACCGCTTCCCCGGACTGTCGGTGGTGCCGATCGTCGGCGATGCCAAGGATTCTCTGCTGCTCGACCAGGTGATGGCGCGCTACACGCCGCACATCGTTTTCCACGCGGCCGCGTACAAGCACGTGCCGCTGATGGAGGAGCTGAATTCGTGGCAGGCGATCCGCAATAACGTGCTTGGCACCTATCGCGTGGCGCGTGCGGCGATCAAGCATCAGGTGCGCCATTTCGTGCTGATCTCGACCGACAAGGCCGTGAATCCCACCAACGTGATGGGCGCGAGCAAGCGGCTCGCGGAGATGGCGTGTCAGGCCTTGCAACAGACCAGCGAGCGCACGCAGTTCGAAACCGTGCGCTTTGGCAACGTGCTGGGCAGCGCGGGCAGCGTGATTCCGAAGTTCCAGCAGCAGATCGCGAAGGGCGGCCCGGTGACGGTCACGCACCCCGAGATCACGCGCTTTTTCATGACGATTCCCGAGGCGTCGCAACTCGTGCTGCAGGCGTCGAGCATGGGGCACGGCGGCGAGATTTTCATTCTCGACATGGGCAAGCCGGTGCGGATCGTCGATCTTGCGCGCGATCTGATTCGTCTTTATGGGTACTCGGAGGAGCAGATTCGCGTGGAGTTCACGGGGCTGCGTCCCGGCGAGAAGCTCTACGAAGAACTGCTCGCCGACGACGAGACCACGACGCGCACGCCGCATCCGAAGCTGCGTATCGCGCGTGCGCGCGAAGTGCCGGATAACCTGCTCGACGAACTGCTGCCGTGGCTCATGCAGCATCGTGTGCCGAGCGACGACGAAGTGCGTCGCGATCTGCGGCGCTGGGTGCCGGAGTATCAGCCGTCGGTCAATCCGAAGCTGCACAGTGTGACTTCGGGAGAACGCAAGGTGAGTTGAGACGTCGTGACGGCGTAGGCCTCCCCTAACGCCACACACCTCGTACCGGATGACGGCGCCTGAGCGCGCCGTCTCCTTCAGACGTCGCGCGTTTCGTTCTCGAGCAGGCGCCGCATGAGCATTTCGACGTCGACCGTGAAGGGCTTGTGCGCGACGCTAAAGTCACGGTCGTCGGCGCTAGCTTCGAAGATGCCGTAGTCGAGCCCGAGTGAACCGAACAGGCACATGTGGGCATGAATCCAGTGCGGTTCGGACTCTATATCGATGAGTTTCGTGCCAGGGTGGCAGAACACGGCGTTGAACATGGCTGAGCCGGAAGGCCCGACCACCGTGCCCGCGGAAGAGAACAGGCGAATCTGTTCGACGGCACTGAGCTTCGACGGTTCGACGATTTCGAAGCCATGCGCGGTGAGTGCGTGAATTAACTCCTCCTCGTTGCGCATGCGGCGTGTGCCTGCCGCAATCGACGCGCGTTCCATGTTCCTGCGCGTGATATAGATCCGCCGTCCCTGTGAAGGCACGCCATGCTTCGCACGCATCTGAGCGTAAAACTCGAGCGTAGCGTCGTCGAGAAACCCTTGGCTGTTCCGCAGATTCAGCACGACTGCGCGGTCGAATTTGTAGACCGCGTTGGCATAGTGAGGAATGACGCGCGACGCGTCGACCCCGGCCAACTCCAGCAGATCCATCATCGACTTGGCATAGAGCGGGGCGACGATGGGCAGATTCAGCCCCGCGTTTTCCAGCGTTTTCAGCTTCGGCAGCGCGCGGAACAAAAAAGAGCCGTAGTTCGACGGTTCGGTCGAGGAGAGCAGGGCAACCGCTTCGTGATGGACGATAACCGGGCGATCGCGCATTTCGAAGTCGAAGGTCTCCATGTCGGTGCGCCTGACGAGACCCGTTGATTCGTTGTGGAAATCGTCGGTCGACGCGAGGCGATTGAGGGCCGTAACCTTCGAGGCTTCGTCGACGAACGAAACGTCCGTGCAGAACGTGCCATCCGCGCCGAGCGTCGTGCGATAGCCGGTCAGCGTGACGTTGTTGCGCGCGAGCGCGAAGGCCGGCGGATACACAACAGGCGGCCGCGTGCTCAGGTCCGGGAAGATGCTGTTGCCCGAGGGGACATCGTGAAAGTGCGGCGGAATACGCAGGCGCGTGGTCTCCGTGCCGGGCGGTTCAACCCAGACGCCCTCTTCGCCTGCAGCGAGTGCTGATGTATCAATGCGGGGAAACGAGAGCGGATCGCGAAAGCGGAATACTTCGGTAGTCATAGTTATGTCTTGTGGCTCGCCTCAGGCACGGTGTCGACCTGCCGGCCCGCGTGCAGGGGGCGCGAAAGCCGGCGTTCGCGCCGGGCGCGACTCGCGCCGACACCCGTAAGCAGAGGCAAAAAATATAACATACGAGTCCGTTGCATCGGAGGCTTGCATCGCGCGGGGCGAGGCGTTGCCGGCCGGATCTTGCTTGACGCGTAAATGCTAAAGATCGTCAGCGCAACACGTCGGCGTACGGTGCACCTGCAGTGAGGCCATCATGAGCATTTATACTTCTGGGGTCCGTGGCACGTGGCCACGTCATGCGTGATCTCCATTTCGCAGTGTCGGAGTGCACGTCCTGAATACACCTCATCCAAAGAACGATTCTGGGCATGATCTTATGAACCCACCGGAACGCCGTCGCACCCTGATCCTGGTCGCGGGACCGCCGCGCGGCGGGAACGCGGAACTCGCACAACTCTTGAGGATGGCAGGAGCGGCATCGCGTGGCGCGTCGGTGCCAGACGAGGCGGCGGACGCGCGCCTCGCGAGCGACGTCGATGCTTTCCAGCGTCACCTGTTTGCTGCGCTCGATTCGGAGTGGGACGATCCGTGGCCCATTCCCACGGAGCGTCTTGAACGGACTGCGGCGAGCGCGGCGTTCTCGCGCGCGGTCGAGTCGCTGCTCGGTGACGTCGAGGCTCGCAAGGACATCGTCGTGGACGATCCGGGCCTCGCGCGCTTACTGCCGCTCTGGTATGCGGCGGCGCACAGTCTCGAGTGCGAGACCGTGACGCTGATTCCGCTGCGTCATCCCGAAGATATCGTGACGTCGCGCTGGCTGCGCGACGCGCTTGCGCGGCCGCTCGCGCTAGCGGTCTGGCTCGAGTCGGTCCTGAGCGCCGAGCAGGCTTCGCGCGCGCAGCGCCGTCTGTTCATTCGCCACGACAGCTTCGTGAGCGATTGGCGCGCGGGCTTGCAAGCCACGACGCATCAGCTCGAATGGCCGCAGGCGGTCAACACGGAAAGATTTACGCGCGAAGCGGAGCGGGTGCTGCTCGGTGTGCGCTCGCGGCCGCTCGACAGTGCGCTATCGCTGGCGTCTGGCGATCGCATGGGCGAACTCGTCAACCGTGCCTGGAGCGCGCTGCTTGCGCTTCTCGACAATCCCGACGATGCGGCTGCTCAGGCGGCACTGGATGCCGTACGCGCGGAACTTCAGCCCGCGTACGAGCTGTATGGCGACGTGATTGGTGGCATGAAGGGACGGCTCGATGCGAATCTCGAGCGCATGGACCGCGCGCTCGGCGCATCGGGCGAAGTCGAGTCGCCGTCGCACGTGGTCGCGCAGCAGGAAGTGCAGACACTACGTGATCAGATTTCGAACAGTGAAACACATGTGGCAGAGCTTGAGGATCAATTGACTCGACTGGAAGCCTATCGCAAGCAGGAGACGGTTGACGCGAGGGGGCTCGAGCGCGTGATCGAGGATCTGCGTCTGGAAAAGGCGGCGCTGAACAGCGAAATCCGGCGCGCGCGCCAGGAAGCCGATGATCTGCGCGCCACGCTCGAGACGCACGAGGGCGGTGACCGCGAGCGCGAAATCACCCGGGCGTATCACGAAGCGTCCGCAGCGCTGGCTCAGGCGCGTTCCGAACTCGGGCTGCTGCGCAGTTCGATAAGCTGGCGCGCGAGCGCGCCGCTGCGCGTGCTGGCCCGCTCGGTGCCGCGGGGCGTGCGCGGTCGCGTCCAGGGTTTGTTGCGCTTTGGATGGCGTGCGATCACGCCGTGGCGTAACGCGCAGCGCCGATTTTTCGCGGAGCGCATGGCGCACGCCGCGCTGCAGTCGCAGCAGAGTGACGGCGCGGAAGCGGCCGATCAGCGCACCGCGCAAGTGATGGCAAGCCCTGAAGACCTGCGCGTGGCACATGTTATCAGTCATAGCGAGTATTTCGACGCGGCGGGCTACGCGGCGCGCAGTGGTGCTACCGCGAGCGGCATGGACCCCGCCTTGCATTACGTGCTGTATGGCGAAGCGCGCGGCATCATGCCGTCGGACAAATTCGATCCGAGCTATTACGGCGAACGCTATCCGGACATCGTGGCGTGGGGCGGCAATCGTCTGGGGCACTTTGCCGAGCGGGGCATTGCCGAAGGGCGCTATGGTTTGCCCGCCATTGGGTCGATCCCGATGCCGGTGGATAAGTTGGACCCCGCGAAACCGACCGTGCTCGTCGTCGTGCATGAGGCGTCGCGCACGGGTGCGCCGATTCTCGGCTGGAATATCTCGCGCGTCCTCAAGCAGCACGCCAACGTCGTGGCCGTCGTCCTGCGCCCGGGTGCGCTGGATGCATCGTTTGCCAGTGTCGCGGACGCCGTGGTGGGCGCTCAGAAAGTCGATCTCTTCAACGCCATTGACGGCTTTTACTTCGGCCGGCGGCTCGCCGACGTCTACCGCCCGCTCTACGTGATCGCCAATAGCGTCGAGACGCGTTCGCTGGTGCCCGGGCTCGCAGACCGAGGTGTTCCGGTCGTGGCGCTGGTCCACGAGTTCTCTGGCTATACCAAGCCGGTCGGCAGTCTTCAGACGCTCTACGAGCAGGCCGCGGAAGTGGTCTTCCCTGCGGATATCGTGCGTCGATCTTCGGAGGCGGACTATCCGCTGCTCAAGTTGCGCCACACGAACGTGCTGCCTCAAGGGCCTTCCGAAGTGCCCAAGTCCGCGCAGCCCAAGCGTACCGACGCATCGAAACCCAAGGCGGCCAACGTGCTCGAGAAGCTGCGTCCGGCGGGCGCCGAGGACGCGTTGCTCGTGGTGGGCATGGGGTTCGTCGATTGGCGCAAGGGCGTTGACCTCTTCGTCGGCGCGTTGACATCGCTGACGGGGCGCCATCCGGACGCGCATGTGCGCTTCGTTTGGGTCGGCCACGGCTTCAAGGTTTCGGACACGCTGGATATCGCGTCGTATCTGGCAGAGCAGGTCGAGCGCTCGGGCGTGAGCGACCGCTTTACGTTCGTCGACGCTGTTGAGAACGTGGAAGACGTCTACGCGCAGGCCGACGTCCTGTTCCTCAGTTCGCGGCTCGACCCGTTGCCGAATGTTTCCATCGATGCGGCATTGCGCGGCATTCCCGTCGTGTGCTTCGCCGACGCGAGCGGAATGGCAGAAATTCTGGGGGCTTCGCAGGCAACGCGCGCGCTTGTCGTGCCACATCTCGACGCTGGCGCGGCTGCGGAGATCATCGCTCATCTGGCGAATGACCGCGCGAGCCTGCAAGCTTTCGGGCAGGCGATTCAGGAACTCGCGCAAGAGCGCTTCAACATGCAGCGTTATGTTGCTTCCGTCGATGCGCTTGGACGCAAGGCGATCGCAGGTATGCAGCGCGAGGCTACTGACGTGCAAACCATTCTCCAGTCCGAAGTATTTGACTCACCGCTGTTTCTGGGGGCGCAGGCCGAGACGGTGCCGTTGCCCCGCGCCGTGCACCGCTACGTGGCACAGGCGTCGAAGATCGACTATGCGAGCCTGCCGGTTTCGGGTGCCTATACGCGCCGTCCGGCTGCCGGTTTTCATCCTTACACGTACGCACGCGCCAACATGACCGAGTCCGGCGAGCGCACGGATCCGTACGCACATTACCTGCGCGCGGGCAAGCCCGCGGGGCCGTGGGCCCATCAGGTCATTCGCGCTGACGAAGCCGTTGCGGGTGAAAAGGCGACCGCGCTGAAGGTTGCGCTTCATGCGCACATCTACTATCCGGAGCTCGTGGGTGAGCTGCTCGACGCCGTTGCCGTCAACCATCATGCGTGCCGGTTGATCTTCACGACGGACACCGAGGACAAGGCTGCCGAGATCAATCTGCTGACCGAGCGCTCGGGCTTGCCCGCGGACGTTCAGGTGGTGGGCAATCGCGGCCGGGACATCGGTCCGTTCCTGCTGGTGCTAGCCGAGATCGGCGACCAGTACGACATCATCGGTCACGTGCACGGTAAGCGCAGCCTGACCACGGAAAATGTGGCGTCGGACTTCGGTGAGCGTTGGCGGGAGTTTCTCTGGCAGCATCTGATCGGCGATAGTGCGCCAATGATGGACCGGATCATGCGTGAGTTCGCTCGCGATCCGCGTCTGGGTCTAGTGTTCCCCGAAGATCCGCACCTGATCGGCTGGGAGGAGAACCTGGAGTTGGGCAAGCAGCTGGCCGGGAAGATGGGCCTGAAGTCTCCGTTGCCGCTGACGCTCGATTTCCCGGTCGGGACGATGTTCTGGGCGCGCCCGGAGGCGCTGCGGCCTTTCCTCACGCTGGGCTTGTCTGCCGACGACTATCCGGAGGAGCCGCTGCCGACCGATGGCACGATCCTCCATGCGATGGAGCGCCTGATCACGTGTGCAGCACTCGAATCGGGCTTCGATTTCGCCACGACCTTCTTGCCGGACTACACGCGATAAGTGCTCGTCGGGCCCGGTGCGTGCCATGACGGCATGCACCGGGTAGCGAGCACTGCACCGCGCTCAGCGACGAGCGCGCGTGGGCTCCAGTTCTTTCAGGTAGGCAATGTAGCGCGACATCCCTTCTTCGAAGGTGATGGTCGGCGCCCAGCCCAACAGGCTGCGCGCCCGGCTGATGTCGAGCAGGCTGGCGGGCACGTCGAATCCCCGACTGGGCTTGAACGATACCTCGACCGGGTGTTCGAGAATGTGGGTGAGGAAACTCACGATCTCGCGCAACGAAACGCCGCGGCCTGAGCCAATGTTGATGATTGGTTCGATCGCGCCGAAGCGGCTGCGCGGCGCGAGCATGGTGGCCATGAATCCCGCCACCGCGTCGTCGATATAGACGTAGTCGCGAATCGCGCTACCGTCCCCCCAGATTTCGATCAACTGATGATTGAGCGCACGCGCCGCGAAGATGGAGGCTGCGCCGAGCTGGCCGTTGGTGTTCTGTCCGGGGCCGAAGGGATTGCTCAGACGGATGATGCGGGCGTCGACGTTCCACGTGCGGCGATAGAGCATGGCGTATTGCTCGGCCGCGGCCTTGGACGCGCCGTAGGCCGTCAATGGGCGCAACGGATGATGTTCAGCGACGGGCAGCGTTTCGGCCGCGCCATAGACGGTGCCACCAGAAGAGGCGAACACGAGCGGAATCTGCGGCGCGTGGCGCAGTGCCTCGAGCAGCCGGACGGTGCCCATCAGGTTCGTATCGAGATCGGCAATCGGATCCGCATTGGCAATACTCGGCACCGTCGACCACGCCAGATGAAACACGCCGTCGCATCCTTCAAATGCGGCTCGCCATTCGTCGACAGAAGCATCGAGTCGAATCGCATCCCGCATGTCGCGGTTGCCGCGCGTAGCCGCGGGATGCACAGCGGTTCGTACGGCGTGGCCTTCCGAGACGAGTTGAGCCATTAACGCGCGTCCGAGGAATCCGGTACTGCCCGTCACAAAAAATGTCTTCTGTGCAGAGGACCGCTCGGCTCGCTGCGCGGAAAACTCGTCAGGGGTCTGATGCGATATCTGCTGAATTGGCATGCTGTCCAGAACGTTCGGATGGAAGTGCGGAAATGCGCAGTGCACTGCAACTCGCGCCTGCTGGAGGCGGATTGCAACGTCGGGCGGCGTGTTCGCGCCAGGCGTGCGTGGCGCAACTGGCTTCGGGTAGTGTTCGAGAACGGTGTGACTTGCGGCTGGGTGCTGCAGGTGTGACGACATTGTGCATCAAATTCGTCGGACGCCGCCAGTGGACGCCGGTACGAGTGCGAGCAATGTTGACGGCCTGCAATCGTTGCAGTTGCCGTGAGCAGGGAACAAGAAGGGGATCGGCTGAAAAGTGCCGGATCAGCGCGCTCGCGGCAGAGCAGCCAGCGAGCGCGCTTTATCGCCTGTTAGTGGCTTTCAGCGGCGCATTTAGCGGCCGAAGTAACGGCGTGTGCGGCGCAGCGGCGCCGTAATGCGCCACGACGTGGATGAGGTCAAGCTGCTGAGTTCGGCTTCGTAGTGCGCAAGGCGCGCTTCCAGATCGTGGATCGTGGTGACGTCCGCTTCATGTGAAGCGTTGAGCGACCTGACCTGACGCGTTTTCTCGTCGGAGATCGAAGCCAGCCTGCGCTGCGATTCTTCGAGCGCCTGGCGCACTTCGGCTTCGCGGACTGCCGCGTCTGCTACGCCTCGCTCAAGCGCGACCGCGCGCTTTTGCAAGCCATCTAGTACTTCGTACAACTCGCGAATATCGAGTTCACGCTTCCAGTTGTCCTGGAGCATCGGCTCGACATCACGCAGCAAGGCTTCGGCGTTCGCGAGCGCCGTCTTGTAGGCCGCGAGGTGGTCGGGCGTGGTGCTCTCAGCGAGCGCGACCAGCGCATGGAACAGCATGTTCATGGCGACAGGCGCCGCGCGGTCACGTTCGAGATCGTCGAAACCAAACGTAGAATGACGCAGATCCTTCTCGAGGAAGTCTTGCTCGAAGGTCTGAACGCGAGCGGGATCCAGCGGGAGCCCCAGCGTATCGGCGAGCTTGTGCAACTCCTCGCGCGGCGCTTCCATCAGACGATCGTAATTCAGCAGCGCACGCGTGCGATTCTCCGTGCTGAGCAGCGACGGAACAACGTGTGCCAGCCAGAGCATGAACGACTTGCTGTGCGGGATCTGATTACGCTTCTCAAGCGATTTAGCGACGCTCAGCGGGTGCCGGAACGGTACCACGTAGAGCACGCGCGCGTCGAAGCGATCCAGTACCGGCAGCCAGAACGGCAGCAGCCGTGCGATGCGCGGATCCTTCAGCGCGAGCATGCCGCCCGAGCACTTTTCCTGCAGCAGATCGAGCGCGCGCTGCTGGAATGCTTCGAGATCTTCGGCGCTCAGGCGGCTGAAGTCGGGCGGTGGCAGAGCTTGCCAGTCCACACCCGTGGCTTCCATGAGGTCGATGTTGAGTCGAATGACATCGCTGTCTTCGAAGAATCCCTTCGGATTGTCCGGGCCGGCCGGCCAAAGCTTGTTGCCGAAGTTGGCGCCCATGGTTTCCATCAGCCGCGTCGTCACACTGGTGCCGCTGCGGTGCATCCCAAGAACGATGACCAAGGTGGGGCGGCCGGCGGCGTGGGTACCGTTGGCGACTGGAGACTGCGAATGCATGCTGGATTCCTATCCGCGTTGAAGCAGGTGTTCTTGAGTGAGGTGCTCGATGAGTTGTTCCGCGCACTCGTCGATTGAGGATTCCAACGTTCGAAGTACGAGGTCGGGCCTTACGGGGGCGTGATAGGCCGAGCCGATGCCGGTGAATCTTGCAATCTCGCCGCGGCGCGCGCGCTTGTATAGACCTTTCGGGTCGCGCTGCTCGCAGATGTCGAACGGCGTATCGATGAACACTTCCACGAAGCGGGTGTCGCCCACGATGCGCCGCGCATTGTCCCGATGCTCCGGTTCTGGCGAGATGGTCGCGGTAATGGCAATGAAACCTTCCCGACAAAACAAGTCCGCCACGTGAGCGACGCGGCGGAGGTTTTCGGTGCGGTCGGTTTCGCTGAAGCCCAAGTCGGAATTGAGGCCGGTGCGCAACACGTCGCCGTCGAGCACGGTGGAGCGGATTGCCAGCATTTGCAGTCGTTTGACTAGCGCTTGCGCAATGGTCGACTTGCCTGCGCCGGACATACCGGTCAGCCAGACGACGGCCCCCGTCGATGTTGCTGTTTCCACCTATTTGCGCCCCAATCAAGTAAGAGTCGGTTTAATTGATTGGGTATTTTAGCTTTAAATTCGGTGTTGTAACGTCGACGTAATACAGCGCAATAATTCTGCCGCACCGCAACCGTGGTGGCATCGGCCCAGAGTGAGACGGGACGGGGCTTTCAGGCCCGTCCCTTATTGATTGCTTACTCAAACCCACGCGGATTATTTTCCTGCCAGCGCCAATGGTCCACACACATGCGCTCGATGCCGAATTGCGCTTTCCAGCCGATCAGTTTCTCCGCCGTCGCCGGGTTCGCATAGCACTCGGCGATATCGCCGGGGCGGCGCGCCACGATCTCGTACGGCACCGGTCGGCCCGATGCCTTCTCGAACGCCTTCACCACATCCAGCACGCTATACCCCTGGCCCGTCCCGAGATTCACGACAAAACCCTCGCCACGCGCGGCCAGCGCATCGAGCGCCTTCAAATGCCCCTGCGCCAGATCCACCACGTGAATGTAATCGCGCACGCCCGTGCCATCCGGCGTCGGGTAATCGCCGCCGAACACACGCAGCCGCTCCAGCTTGCCGACCGCCACCTGCGCGACATACGGCATCAGGTTATTCGGAACTCCGGCCGGATCTTCGCCGATCAGGCCGCTCTCATGCGCGCCCACCGGATTGAAATAGCGCAGCACGGCAATCCGCCACGACGGATCGGAAATCGCCACGTCGCGCAGGATCTGCTCGGCGATCAGCTTGGACTGGCCATACGGATTGGTCGCCGAGAGCGGGAAGGTCTCGTCGATGGGCGAGCGCTCCGGCACGCCGTACACGGTCGCCGACGAGCTGAACACGAACTCCTTCACGCCGTGCTGGCGCATCACGTCGAGCACCACGAGCAGGCCGTCGAGGTTGTTGCGGTAGTACTCGATCGGCTTCGCGACCGACTCGCCCACGGCCTTGAGCGCGGCGAAGTGGATCACGCCTGTGATCGGATGCGCCTTGAAGATGCGCTCGAGCGCCTGCGCGTCGCGCACGTCGGCCTCGTAGAAGGCGACCGGCTTGCCGGTGATCTGCGAGACGCGCTTGAGCGACTCCGGGCGGCTGTTGACGAGATTGTCGACGGCGACTACGTCGTAGCCGCCATTAAGCAGTTCGACGCAAGTGTGCGAGCCGATAAAGCCCGCGCCGCCCGTGACGAGGATCGTGCCTTTTGAGTTCGTCGCTGCCATGCTCTGGTTCCGTATCGTCTGAATGCGTTCAAAACGTCAATCCGGTCAACTCCCGGATCAATTCCCGGTAGCGTTGTACCACAACGCGTTCGTCGAATTCTTTCGCAATTTTTTTCCGTCCGCACTCGGCCATTTTTTTTCGCTCCGATGGGGACATATCGAGCACGCGCGCCATCGCCTGCGTAAGCGAAGCCGCGTCGCGCGCCGCGCAGAGCAGGCCGTTTTCGCCGTCGGCGACCACTTCGCGGCAGCCGGGCACGTCGGTCGCCACGATCGGGCGGCCCATCGCGCTCGCTTCCATCAGCGTGCGCGGCACGCCTTCGCGGTACGAGGGCAGCACCACGCAATCGGCGTCGGCGATATAGGGCCGGACGTCGGCGGTTTCGCCCAGATACGTGATCACGCCTTCGCGTTCCCATGCTGCCACTTCGTCGCGCGTGATCGCGCTCGGGTTGTCGACGCCGACCGGCCCCAGCAGGCAAAAGCGCGCCTGCGGATAGCGCGCGCGCAGCGAGCGCGCGGCCTCGACGTATTCGCCCACGCCCTTGTCCCAGAGCAGGCGGCCGATCAGCACGAACGAAAACTCGCCGCGCTCGGGCAGCGGCGTGAACGCGAAATCGTCGAGATCGACGCCTTCGCCGTGCAGCAGGCGCGCTCGCTCGGGATGGACGAGCAGATTCTGCTCGCGGAAGGCGGTTTCGTCGTCGCGATTGAGGAACCAGACTTCGCGCGGAAAGCGGAACGCGAAGCGATAGAGCCGCTTCGCGACCTGCGCGGCGCGGCTTTTCTGGATGAAGACGTAGCCGAGCCCCGTGGTGACCGCCACCGACGGCACGCGCGCGAGCCACGCCGCCACCGAGCCGTAGATGTTCGGCTTGATCGTGTAGTGGAACACGACGTCGGGCTGGAGCGCGCGGTAGTGGCGGCGCAGCGCGAGCAGGGTGCGCAGATCGTCGAGCGGATTCGTGCCTTTCGAGGCCACGGGCAGGTCGACGCAGCGGCAGCCCATCGCTTCGAGCGGCTCGAAGGTGCGGTCGCGCGGCGCGATCACCGTGACCTGCGCGCCGGCTTCGTTGAGCGCGCGCAGCAGGCCGCGGCGATAGGTGTAGATCGCCCAGGCGGTGTTGCAGACGAGCGCCACGTGCAGCGGCAGGCGGCGGGCGGGCGAGGATTGGGCGGCGGGAGCAGCGGAGGAATTCACGAAGGCCGGATCGTCGAGTGCGTCGATGAGGGAGGGCCGGGCACGCGCCCGGCAAGGGGCCACATTTTAGCCGAGGCGGTGGGCGTCACCGGCGCGCGGCGGGCGTGTCGCAGCGATATGAAGGACGCGACGGGCGCAATAGGTGCGATGGGCGCGAGGGTGCAGGCCGCGAACGCGTGGGCTACACTCCAGGCCAGCGCGCGGGCGCCGCACGGCCTTGCACCGCGCGCCGGACCTTGCCGGGTCCAGACCCATTCAAACCATTCAGACAACTGCGCAGACAACCGCGCCGATCTCTTCCGCCATGCTCCGTTCCCTTGCCGCCCTCCTGATCTTCCAGTGTCTCGGCGAGAGCGTTTCCTACGTGTTCTCGCTGCCCGTGCCCGGTCCCGTGATCGGCATGCTGCTGTTGTTCGCTTTCGCGATGATGCGGCCCGCCGCCGCCGAAGCCATCGAGCCCACCGCGCTCGAACTGTTGCGCCATCTTTCGCTGCTGTTCATTCCGGCGGGCGTCGGCATCATGGTGTCGGCGCAGGCCGTGCGCGGCGAGGCGTTCGCGGTGATCGCGAGCCTCGTCGTGAGCACGACGCTCGGCATCGCCGTCACCGCGCTCGTCACGCGCGCGCTGCTGCGCCGTCAGCGCCGCGGCGCGATGGGCGGCGATAGGGGCGGCGATAGCGGCGGGGAGCGCGCAGCATGAATACGTCTTTGCCGATCGCGAAACTCGACGCCATCTGGGTCTACCTCGCCGCCTCGCCGCTGCTCGGCCTCACGCTGACGCTGGTCGCGTATCTGATCGCGCTGAACGTCTACGCGCGCGCGAAGCACAATCCGCTCGCCAATCCGGTGCTGATCGCGGTGGCGATCGTCGTCGTGGCGCTCAAGATCACCGATACGCCGTATCGCACGTATTTCGAAGGCGCGCAGTTCGTGCACTTCCTGCTCGGACCGGCGACGGTCGCGCTCGCGCTGCCGCTCTATCGGCAATGGGGCAAGCTGCGGCGCACGGCGCTGCCGCTGCTCGGCGGTCTGGTCGCGGGTTCGCTGACGGCGATCGTGTCGGCGGTCGGCGTCGCGAAACTGTTCGGCGCGACGCATCAGACGCTCGCGTCGATCGCGCCCAAGTCGGCGACCACGCCCATCGCGATGGCGGTCGCCGACAAGGTCGGCGGCATTCCCTCGCTCACGGCCGTGCTGGTGATTTCGACGGGCGTGTTCGGCGCCGTGACGGCGCGCTGGATCCTCAACCTGCTGCGCGTGCGCGAGACCGAGGTGCGCGGCTTCGCGATCGGCGTAGCGTCGCACGGCATCGGCACCGCGCGGGCGTTTCAGGTCAGCGAGGAAATGGGCGCGTTCGCGGGCCTCGGCATGGGGCTCAATGGGGTCTTCACGGCGTTCGTCGTGCCGGTGTTGCTGCCGACGCTGCTCGGCTGGCTGTAGCGCGCCCCGATTGCGGGCGTCTTGTGCAATGCGTTATGAGGTAAACCCCGCATCCGCCGCGCCCTTTTCATTGGAGTTATCCCTGCAAACTGTAAAAATTCCGTGTCCACGCGTGTTCATGCGGAACGGTCTTGCATCCAGGGAGCGACCAATGCAGGTGTTCGTTATTTCGTTAAAAGGCAGTCAGTCGGAAGGCAACCGGAAGCTGGCGTCGATGCTCGAAAACGAGCGCTTCAAGGTGAGCGTGATCGATGCGGTCTACGGTCCCGAGCTCAATGCGAAGGAATATTTTTCGGCGATCCAGCATTACCTGAGTTTCAGAAACCGGCTCATCACGCCCTCCGAACTGGGCTGCGCGCTGAGCCATAAAAAAGCCTATGAGGCGCTGCTGAACTCGGGCGAAACGCACGCGCTGATTCTCGAAGACGACGTGATTCTCGACGCCGATGCCGGCGCGAGCATTCGTCAGATCATGGAGAAGATGGGCCGCTTCGACGGCTATCTGCATCTGGGCGGCATGGACGGCCTGCTGCGCAGTTTCGAGCGCGTGGGCGGCACGATCTGCTGCGAGATTCCGCCGGTTTTCAAGGTCCACGACGGCGATCTCGGCCATCTCTATCGCACGGTCGGCTATGTGATTTCCGCGTCGTTCGCGAAGGAAGTCCTGAGTTTGATGGAGCGCGATATTTTCGTGATCGACGATTTCACGCACGTCCGCAATAACGTGCAGATCGGCAATTTTTATTTTTCCAGCGTCGTCAAACATCCGACCGATCTGAGTCTGTCGAGCATCCAGAACGAGCGGACGACGATGGTGACGCGTCCGAAGCGTCCGGGCCTCGCGCGGCAGATCTGGCGCGAGATCGACCTCACGCTGCGCGCGAAAAAGAAAATCGCCAATCAGCTTCGCGCGATCGACGCCGACAGTCTGCCAGGCGAATAAACCAACGCGGATGCCGTGGCATTCGACGAGCGCGATGCGGGATGTCACCGCATCGCGCTTTTTTTGGGGTGGCCCGTTCAGGCCACGCGTTTAATTTTCGTCTTCACTCCACACGCTCACGCCCAGCGGCTTCGCATCGATGCGAAGAGGCCGAGCGTGCGCGCGAACAGCGACGGCTGCGCACGTGCGCTCCATGCGAGCGCCGCGCCGGTCGAGCCGATCCACATCGCGATGGACGGCACGCTCAGCGGCGTCAGCACCAGCGTGCTCACATACGCGGTGCCGATGATCGTCGTCGGCGCGATCAGCATGCGCAGCGGCCGGATTTCGAGCCGCGCGGCGCGATAGAGCAGGAAGCCGTCGATCACGCAGCGCGCGCTCCACGCGAGCGCGGCGCCGAGCACGCCGAAGTGGTTCATCGCCCACCAGAGGAACGCGAAGAACGGCGCGAGTTCGTAGATCAGCAAACGTGCGACGATGCCGGGCCGGCCCGTCGCCTGCAAATGGCAGCCGGCGATCAGCGCGAGACTGTTGAACCACGCGCCCACGAGAATCGTTTCGCCGACCGAATCCGAGCGCGCGGCGAAATCCTGCCCGACCCACAGTGCAAGAAACGGCTGCATGAGGAACATGCCAAACACGATCATCGGCGTGAGTGCGGCCAGGAAGCCGCGCAGCGTGGTCGCCGAAAGCGCGGTGGCGCTGGTGATTTCGAGCGACGAGAGGCGCGGAAACAGCGTGCGCGCGATCACGTTCGGCAGGAAGCGCACGCGCACGGCGAGATTGAACGGCACCTGATAGTACGCGACGGCCTGCGGCCCGAGCATGTGGCCGATCATGATGCGGTCGGCGGTTTCGTGGAGCGCCGAAGTCAGGTTCTGCACGCTCATCCACGCGCCGAACGAAAACAGTTTGGGAATCAGCGCGCGGCGCGGACCGGCGGCGAAGCGCAGCGGGAAGACGCGCCACACCACGCACGCGTAGAGGCACAGCGTGCCGATCCCGGCGCCCAGCGTGCCGTACACGATGTAGTTCAGGCGCGGGCCCATCACGTACGCCACGATCAGCGGCGTGAGCTGATACATCAGCGTGACCGGAATCTGCACCAGCGTGAGGATGCCGAAGCGCTCGCGCGCGGAGAGGGAGCCGCTGAGCACGCCGATCAGGTTCGCGAGCGGCATCAGGCACGCGATGAAAGGCAGCGCGGGCTGCAATTCGGCCCGCAGCGCCTCGCCGAGATTGAAGTACGGCAGCAGCAGACGCATCGCCACGAACAGCACCGCGCCGCTCGCCACGCCGAGCGCGACGTTGAGAATCAGCGCCGTCCACAGCACGGATTCGCGCTCCTGATGCGTGGCGTCGGCGAGCTGGGCGATGCGATTGGCCGTCGCCGACGACAGCCCCATGTCGAGAAAGCCGAAATAGCCCTGAATCATCCAGACGATCGCGAGGACGCCGTAACGCGCCGCGCCGATGTCGTGCAGATAGAGCGGGGTGGTTGCCAACGCAATGATCATGGGCAGAAGACTGCCGATCAGGTTGAACAGGGCGCTGCGTTTCAGACTGGGCTTGGCGGTCATGGTGTGGTCCGGTGCGTGCATTCGGTGCGCCACTTTGGCTGCGCTCAAGCGCGCCGTGACGGACTCGTAACGCGCGCGGACCTGCGCGGCGCTATGACTGCGCCGCTGCACAGACGCTTGATGCGTCGTCCGATAACGTCCGAATGCGAACGGCCTATTCTGGACGAGGGGCGGACGAACGTTTGTGCGTCGGCGCACACCGCCGCGAGGGACTTTTTGCGTTGGCCCGGACTTTGACGTCGCCTTTATCGCTTGCCGACGAGGCGCGTCTTCAGCAGATAAAGCAGTCTGTAAGGCGTGACGAGATGCAGCGTATTTTTGGCGAGCCCCGCCCAGTCGCGCCAGTTCAGCACGTTCAGATAGCGCGCCTGCAAACGCAAGGTCGACACGATCTGACGACGCCGTTTGGTCGCGCTGATGCCACCTTCGTTGAGCTCGTAATAGAGCCCGAGTTCGGGCAGATTCGCACAGTCGTAGCGCTCCATCAGACGTAGAAACAGATCGAGATCCTCGGCGGCCGGATACCGCGCGCGATAGTTGCCCACGGCGAGCACCGCGTCGATGCGCAGCATCACCGAAGGATGCACGAGCGGCGAGCGCAGCATGCGCGTGCGGCGCAGCGCGCGCGCGTCGGCGGGCGGGCGCAGCATGAAAAGCGGCTCGCCCGCGCGGTTCACGACCTGCGTCCACGTGCCGAGCGCGGCGAGCTTCGGCTCGGCTTCCATGCGCGCGCGCTGTTTCGCGAGCCGTTGCGGCGCGGCCAGATCGCCCGCGTCGATGCGCGCCGCATAGCGAAAGCCGCGCGCGGCCAGCGCCTCGACGCCCGCCTGCAAGGCACGTTCGATACCGCCGTTTTTTTGCATGCGCAATACTTCGATCTCCATGCCGGGCACGCTTGGCGCGACGATGGGCGGCGTGCTGCCGTCGTCGATGACGAGCGCGTAGATCGGTGCGTCTTCCTCGAACGAGGCGAGCGTGCGGTCGACATCGGCCTGACCGTTGTAGGCGGGCATCAGCACGGCGACATCGGCGAGAGCGCCGGTGCGTGCGCGCGCGGCGGCGGGGGATTGCGTCATGAGGCGGGCTTCGGAAGCGAGGTTCAGGACAGTTTGAAGCGGATGTAATAGAAGTTCACGCAGGCCGCCGCAAGGTAGCCGCACGCGAGCCCGACGAGCGCGCCATACGCGCCCAGGCGCGGAATCGCCACGAGATTTACGGCGAACGCCACCGCGAGCGCGAGCAGCCACTTGGCGAGCAGCACGAACTTCGCCTGATATTTGAGCACCACGAGATTGCCGATCGCCTCGATGCCCGCGGGCACCGAGAGCCACACGGCCCAGCGGAAAATATTCACGGCGCCCGCGTAATCCGGGCCGAACACGCGATGGATGATGAAGCCCGCGAGCGCGTCGAGCACCAGCGCGCCCGCGATCATGATGACGCCCGTCATCGCGAACAGGCGCACGAGGTTGCGGCGCAGTTGCGCGGCTTGCTGCACGCGATAGACGAAGGCGGGCGCGATGGTCTGCGAGAGCATCAGCGCGAGCGTGATCCAGTTTTCGTTGAGCTGCTGCGCGGCCGAATAGCGGCCGAGATCGGCGAACGAAATCGTGCGTTCGAGCATCAGCCGGTCGAGCTTCAGGAACAGATACATGCAGATCAGGCCGAGCCAGAACACCGTGCCCGCCGTCGCGAAATGCTTGAAGAGTGCGCGGTCGACGTGCCAGCCGAGCTTGCCGCCGTGACGCCTGCGGAAGTAAAGCACCAGCGCCGCGCCGATCGCCGCCGATTCGAGCGCCCAGAGCCAGCCGAACGTGGCGGGCGCGAAGGCGGCGCGCGCGAGCAGGAACACGAGCAGCGCCTTGACGATCGCCGTGCTCATGCTCGCGATAAGCTGTGGCTTGCTGTACGTCATGCTCTGCAGCCACGCGTTGATCACGCCGACGAAGGGCTCGCGAAACAGCATGGTGACGGCGAGCCCGGCGAGCATCGCGCCCACCATCGGATCGGTTGCGCCGAGCCCGATGCCGATCCACGTGACGACGAGCGCGGCCGCCGAGACGCCGATGCGCAGCGCAAACGCGCTGCCGAGCACCGTGCCGACTGCCTCGCGCGGTTTGTTGACGATTGTCGGCACGAGAATTTCGGCGCCGCAGACCCAGGTGATGGGCGAGAGCACGAGCAGCAGCGTGTTGGCGTACTGCCATTTGCCAAACACGTCGGGACCGAAATAGCGGGCGAGCACGCCGCTGATGGCGATGGCGACGGCGATCTGCGTGACGCGTTCGAGGCCGAGCCAGACGATGTTGGCGAACGCGCGCGTGACGTCGGGGTTCGCGTGGCGCTTGAGGCTCAGCATGCCGGACCGTCCTGGCGACGCTGGCGGCCCAAGGCATGCCGGCAAGGCTGGGAACGCCGCTTGCTGGCGCGAGGCGCCAGACCCGGCGCGGATTTTGTCGTCAGGAGGAAACGGCGAGGCATTAAAATGGGTGCATAACCTTCGGCGGACGCCGAAAAACGGCAATTATAGTTTGTAACGGTTCCGACTTTTCGTAACGCAGGGTCGCGGCACCCCGCAGAAACGTGTTACGAATAAGCCCCCGACTTTCCATCGCACGGTGAGCCTCATCATGATTTCTCAATCGATTTTCAAGGCCTACGACATTCGTGGCGTGATCGGCAAGACGCTCGACACCGACACGGCACGCGCCATCGGCCAGGCCTTCGGCAGCGAGGTGCGTGCGCAGGGCGGCGACGCGGTGGTGATCGCGCGCGACGGCCGCCTTTCGGGCCCCGATCTGTCCGCCGCGCTCGCTGACGGCCTGCGCTCGGCGGGCGTCGACGTCGTCAACGTGGGCATGGTGCCCACGCCGGTCGGCTACTTCGCAGCCAGCGTGCCGCTCAAGCTCGCCACGGGCGAACGCAGCATCGACTCGTGCATCGTCGTGACGGGCAGCCACAACCCGCCCGACTACAACGGCTTCAAGATGGTCCTGCGCGGCAAGGCCATCTACGGCGACCAGATCCAGGCGCTCTATCAGCGCATCGTCGACCAGCGCTTCGAAACCGGCGCGGGCAGCTATGCCGATTACGATATTCGCGATGAATATATCGACCGCATCGTCGGCGACATCAAGCTCGCGCGTCCGCTGAAGATCGTCGTCGATACCGGCAACGGCGTGGCGGGCGGTCTCGCGCCGCGTCTGTTCAAGGCGCTCGGCTGCGAACTGGTCGAACTGTTCACCGAAGTCGACGGCACCTTCCCGAATCACCACCCGGACCCGGCGCACCCGGAAAACCTCCAGGACGTGATCCGCGCGCTCAAGGAAACCGACGCCGAAGTGGGCTTCGCGTTCGACGGCGACGGCGACCGTCTGGGCGTGGTCACGAAGGATGGCGAGATCATCTATCCGGATCGTCAACTGATGCTGTTCGCCGAGGAAGTGCTGTCGCGCAATCCGGGCAAGCAGATCATTTACGACGTCAAGTGCACGCGCAACCTGGCGAAGTGGGTGAAGGAGAAGGGCGGCGAGCCGCTGATGTGGAAGACGGGCCACTCGCTCGTGAAGGCGAAGCTGCGCGAAACCGGCGCGCCGCTGGCGGGCGAAATGAGCGGCCATGTGTTCTTCAAGGACCGCTGGTATGGTTTCGACGACGGGTTGTACACGGGCGCGCGTCTGCTTGAAATCCTCGCGCGCGTGGCCGATCCGAGCAAGCTGCTCAACGATCTGCCGAACTCGCATGCGACGCCGGAACTGCAGTTGAAGCTTGAGGAAGGCGAGAATTTCGCGTTGATCGCGAAGCTGCAGGAGAACGCGAAATTCACGGGCGCCGATGAGGTGATCAAGATCGACGGTCTGCGTGTGGAGTATCCGGATGGGTTCGGGCTCGCGCGTTCGTCGAATACGACGCCGGTCGTCGTGATGCGGTTTGAGGCTGATAACGATGCGGCGCTCGCGCGCATTCAGGCGGATTTCAAGCGCGTGATTCTGGCTGAGAAGCCGGATGCGAAGTTGCCGTTTTGATTGTTTCGTTGATGTCCGTTGCGGTGGGTGACGCCGCAACGGATGGGTGACTGGCGCGGTTGCCGAGTTAGGTGCTGCGCTGGTTTGTCCGCGAGTTCTCGGTGTCCCGTCGAATCATCAGCCCGACAGGCGAAATCAGCTTCAAGGATATCAAGGCTGACGACGTTGGAGTGGTGAAGGATATCCTTCAGGACATGGGTTTCAAATCAGAAACCCAGTTCTAAGCTGCACTTGAAGAGAAGAGAGCTGCCTTTCAGGCAGTCAACCCCGGCTCACTGCCGAGGCGACGGGTGCGCAGATGGGAAAATCATGCGTGCGAGCATGGCGCTTCCGATTGCGGAACAGGCCGCCTATATCCGTCGGGAAAAGGTCGCCTTCATCCAGTAGCATCAGGAGCAGCTCCTGGCACCGAAGCCACTCAGCGAGAAGTTCAGTGTCGCGGTCATGCGCTACCAAGCACCTCCACGCGAGCCGTTGTCAATTCCGTCAGGCACTGCGTGCGATAGACCGGCACCCATTGCGGTGCTGAACCACTCAAGCTCGTACGAAACTCGCATTCTGCGTCTCTGAACGCTGCCCACGCACGCTGTGCGGCCACAATCTGAGTTCTGGAAAAGCGCTGCTCCCGTGGATCATTTTTGAGGTTCGCGAGCAACTTTTTGTATGTGCCGTTGAGCGCATGATCGGCGGCCGTGCGCTCCTGCTCGGCACATTGCAGGTTCGATTGCGCGGCATCGGGCCCGATGCCTCCTGACGGAGCGTTGCAGTCGAGCGCAAAGGCATTCAGCGATATCGCAGACGACGATAGCAATAGAATTTGCTTCCAGTTCATGGGGCGCTAATGTCGCGATAGGTTTCTTGGGGAATCTGCATATAGGCTTGCTGGTGAATCGACGCATCGTTGGTGCAAGCCAGGTTCGCGATTTTCCGATCATTCTTGAAGATCACAATGCCTGCGGAGAAGTCAGGGCCGTCGTCCGTTCGGTATGTTCTGTCGTATAGGTAGTAGTTGTAGGCGCCTTGCCGGAACCGAACGTGCGCTTCGCCGCCGCCAGAATACGGAGCGTAGCTGAAGTGAAACGGGCTTCCCGTTGCTAGATCGTCCGAGCGCGGAACCTGTAAATTCAATTTGCCTGTTGTTCCGTTTCGATAAACGAAAATCTTCTTTGAGGCATCCAGACAAAGCGATGCCACGGATGCCTTCAATTCGCAATTGAATATTGGCTGTTCTCCGGGTTTGCACATCGCTTCGGCGTGCGCGGTCGTTTGCAGCGCAAGTGATGTCATGGAGATTGTTAATGCAACGATGGTTTTCATGCTATTCGCTTGGTGTTCTGAAGGCCAATATTGGATTCTTCGGTTTCTTTGGGCCGCCGACAAGTGACTGAAGATGCAGTGCGCAGGCTTCGCGTCTGAGTGCGATACTGCGCGGTGATGCATTCTTCCGACGCTATCCTGCTTGCCTGACCAACTGCCAGCAGGACGGCAAGATACAGCTGATCCTCATCTCCTTGCTGCGCAATACAAAACAATGATATTTCGGAAAAGCCGGACATGGCTTATGGCGCTCGGCGCTGTATTGCTGCTCGCGTTCACAGCTGGACAGGCGTTTGGCAAGGAAGAAACGTTTGGCTATTCCATGGGCGGAATTGACCACCTGGCGGACAACCTGAGCGTCACCGACTTCTGGGTCAACGGCGCGGCTGGGCAGCAAGCCGGCAACGGCAATGCCGGTGTGCCGGCACCGCCTCTACCAGCCAAGTGGCGTCCCGGGCTGACGGTGCATGTGGTGTGGGACGTCAGGGACTGGCAGCACGATAAGGGCAGCACTCATCAAGCCGATGTTTCGGTTGATCCCTATTCGGAAGACGGCGGCAACCTTTGGGTGCACTTTCTTGCAAACGGCACCGTGCGCGTGGTGGTTTCCGAACTCGGGCCTCGTGCTGCCGGTTACCCTGGCCCCCACGATCCGATTCCGAGCAAGGAGCCATGGAATATGTATCCGTCGCGGATCGCATATAGCGATGTCGGTGAGCAACTACTGGACACGCAGCTTATTCATCAGCATTGTGATGCGACGTCCAATCCGGTGAGTTGTGTGAAGCAAGCGCATGAAAGACTTCTCGATGAGGAACGCGTAGATGCGCGGCGTTATCTGCCGCAATGTGCGTCGATAACCAACGGATCTTCTTATGATGAATGCATGAGGCGCGCATACCAAAGTATGCGCGCTGCTCGCCTTGCGCGCCGCTGCCATGTGGCGCCAGGATTGCCGGATTGCAAGTCCTCGACGAATGCAAAGGATCCTCAACGAGCCGCAGGAGCCTTGGTCCAATGAGCGCGAATGTCAGTCTGCTGGGACGCTCCGCACAGCTGGACAAAATTGAAGGCACACCCACCGGACGACGTTGCTGAAACAGCATTTCGCAAAACTCGCCCCAAAGAGCAACGAGACGCAGCACTCCAGGGTGGTCGAGGTATCCAGAAACATGCCATGTGTTTGGATCGGACTCAGTATGCGCGATGCGTTGTGAATCGATTGGACCAGGCGTCAGACCATCACGGCCGGAGAATCGCAAGAACGTCAGAGACCGCGATTTGCCGCTATTATTCTTACACTCAGTAATCTAACGAGGCAAAGCGATGAGTACGTCACTAGCGTCCGGTGAATCTCGCGTCGCGGTGCTTGTTGATTGCGATAACACCCAGCCAGAGATTTTAGAGTACGCCTTACGCGTGGTCGCCCAGTTTGGCCGAGTCGTGCTTCGTCGAGGCTATGGAAATCACAGCACGCTCGCCAAGACCTGGCAAGAAGCGCTGGTTCGACAGGCGTTTACTCCCTGCCTGCAGTTCCAATATGCGCCTGGAAAGAATACTGCCGACATTGCTTTGGCGCTCGATGCTCTCGAAGCTATGTTTGATGAGCGTGCAGACAAGTTTTGCCTGGTCACGAGCGACTCCGATTTCGCATACCTCTGTCGCAAGCTCCGGGAGCGCGGAGCAATTGTCGCCGTCGTGGGCGAGTCGAAAACGCCGGATGCCTTACGCAATTCGAGCGATCAGTTCTTTGAATGGGCTCCGACTTCACCTTGGAAGGACCGTGTAGAAGTTGATTCACCACAACAAGCTGGCGCGAATCCTCTTAGAGCCCGCGCCATAAAATCTCGACCGCAGTGCGTCGTGGATGCGGTGGCTCTACTTGCGAATAGCGTGCCCGACGGACAGGTCCATCTGGGTTCATTGGGGCAATACCTTAAGCGAACCGACCCGGGTTTTTCTCCGGGTGGATATGGTTACACTGGCTTGCTGGACATGTTGAAGGCGTACGAGAAGCTCGCTCTTAAAAGGGAGAATGGCGGTCACTACACTGTGAGTTTGGCGTGTGCTCAGACTCAGCGAAACGGTCCTGAGGGCTAGGCCCCATTGCATTGACCCATGCAGCAGGAAGGCAAGATACAGCGAATCCTCGCTCTCTACTGCGCAATACAAAACAATGATATTTCGGAAAAGCCGCACATGGCTTCTGGCGCTCGGCACTGTATTGCTGCTCGCGTTCACAGCTGGACACTCGTTTGGCAAGGAAGAGACGTTTGGCTATTCCATGGGCGGGATTGACCACCTGGCGGACAACCTGAGCGTCACCGATTTCTGGGTCAACGGCGCGGCTGGCCAGCAAGCCGGCAACGGCAATGCCGGTGTGCCGGCACCGCCCCTGCCAGTCAAGTGGCGTCCAGGGCTGATGGTGCATGTAGTGTGGGACGTCAGGGATTGGCAACACGATAAGGGGAGCACCTATCAAGCCGATGTTGCGGTCGATCCCTATTCGGAAGACGGCGGCAACCTCTGGGTGCACTTTCTTGCAAACGGCACCGTGCGCGTGGTGGTTTCCGAACTCGGGCCTCGTGCTGCGAACTACCCGGGCCCTCATGATCCGATTTCACGGAAGGAGCCATGGGATATGTATCCGTCGCGAGGTGACAGGCGTGACTGGAATGAGCAGTTGCTAGATGATCAGATCATCAAACAGCGGTGTGCCAGCGCGTCCAATCCGGCGAACTGCGTAAAGCTGGCGAATGAAAAAATCCTCGACGACGAACGCGTAGACGCGCGCCGTTATCTGCCAGAATGTGCAACGATAACGACCGGATATGCTTACGAAGAATGCAAAAGGAGCGCGGACCAGAGTATGCGTGCCGCGCGCCTTGCGCGCCGCTGCCGCGAGGCGCCGAGTTTGCCGGAATGCACGTCCTTAACGAGTGACAAGCGTACGCGCCAGGATGAAGCGAGAACTCTTGGACAATAGCGGACAAAGGCATCCTGCCACGGGCCGCGGCGCATCCGGGCAATGCAGAATAAGGAGTAACCGCAGTGGCGCTCATCGTAGGAAGTCTCCCTGAAAAGTGCGAATTGCGATGCTTCTCGGGCGTTTTCCGATGGCGCCGCCAATAACCGTCACCCTTCAGGGCGCGCCCGAAACCCTATATCGAGAGTCGGGCAGGGCGGCGCTACAGATTCCTGTCGTTTGGTGAGCCGTTTGGCGCGTCGTAGAGCTCGACGAAGCGATGTGAATGGACGTGTCAGGTGTCAGGCCGTTTCGGCGCGCTCGATGGTTGAGGGGCAGGTGGCTTGCGGGTCTTCTTCCTTTGTCGATGCATATTCCGATTTTCGGAACGTCGCGTGGCACACGCATTAAACGAGGCGGCAGACTCCGTGTGTCCAGCCGAGTACCTGGGCCGCGCCGGCACCCAGTGCGTAGGCGGCGATAAAAGCGATGCCGAAATTCAACGCGGTGGGGCGAAGTTTCGTATATCGCGCAATAAGAAACACGGCGACCAGATAGCCAGCGAGCGGCCATAGAACCGTGGAAGGCTCGAGGGCCAACACTGCGACGGGCATCACGCTCAAGAGAATTGTCCAGAACACGGTTTCGCCGAGACCGTCGCAATACACGGAAGATGAACCTGCTACAGCCGCGATAGCGAGAATCGCGCCTAGGGCGGTGAAGCCAATGAATTTCGCCCAGAAACGTGATTGATGGCGAGCCGCGGAGGCTTCAATTTCTTTCGTTTCCTGCATGTCCGATGTTTCGCTCATGATTAGTCAAATGTTTGTATCAAAGGCAAGAAACGGCGCCTTACGGGAAGATGGCCCGGGGCGACGCGTCGAACCGTGGCCTACCCGGAAATATTGCCAATCCAGATCAGCCGAGAGTGACGAGTACGGTGCCCTTTGACGTTGCTGAATGCGTCTTGAACCGTTTCGGCATGAGATCAATCATGCACGGATAGCGCGAAAGTTGCGACCTTCTGTTGAAATGCCACATAAAATGTGACCATTCGGGTCATTTTTTGATACCTTTATGGCGCTTGCTCACCAGCTAATTCCGTTGATCAAACAATTGCTGCGGACGAGGCAGCTAACATATCGCGATGTCGGCCGCGTGCTGGAACTCTCCGAGCCGAGTGTGAAGCGTCTATTTGCGAGCAAGCGATTGAGCCTGGAACATCTGGAGCGCATCGCTGAACTGCTCGGAATGACGCCTGTCGAGCTGATAGAAGCGTCCGATGCCGTAGTGCCCCGCCTGCGCGAACTTACGCGTCAGCAGGAACACACGCTGGTCGGGAACGAAAGGCTGTTGCTCGTTACCGTCTGCGTCATCAACCACTGGTCGATTGACGACGTTGTTGCGACCTACTCGGTTACCGAAGCCGAATGTCTAAAGCACGTGCTGACGCTCGATCGAATGGGAATCCTTCGGCTTCTTCCGGGCAATCGGATCCGGCTACTGCTCGCACGCGATTTCGCCTGGATCAGCAACGGCCCAATTCGCGCGTTTTTTCAGTCGACGCTGTTGCCCGATTTTCTCGCGGGCAACTTCAATGAAAGCGAGTTCGATGGGCTAAATTTTGGGCACGGCATGCTGACCGAATCGGCTTATCGGCAGTTGCGTGCTGAACTTGACCGCCTGAAGGTGCGCCTCGCGGCGCTCCACGAGTCATCGTCGAAAGCTTCACTCACGGAAAGACGCGGCGTTGCGCTATTGCTCGCTAGCCGTTCCTGGGAGCCCGCCGCCTTTACAAACTTGCGAAGATCGCTGACGTGAGATGCACATGGCCGCATGTGGCGGCGGGCAATGTGGGCCTTCTGTTTGCATTGAACGCGTTTCATCCGACTACACCTATTGTTGTCGAGAACGCCGGCACATTTGAGTATCCACCCGCCGTGAAGACGCTGCCGTGACTGCTGTAATACGAATTCACTTCACCTTCCGGATGAAAATTCACAAACTCGTCTCTAGCATCGCGCTCATTGCAAGCGCGGTTTTTTCGCTCAGCGCGACGTCTGCAGAAAATCAGGTAATTGATTTCCCAAATCACTCGCGGCTGGTCTTCTCCGCGCCAGTTTCACCGCCGCTTGCCAAAAAGTTCGGAGCAGGTTGGACGCGCCTGACTTTTCAGCAAGCCAATGGACATGCAATTCCTCTGCTATCCGACGAGGCGCTTACAAAGGACGGCGGCGTCATCTTTTCCGCGCCTGGAGATCGTGCGCTGTCGCCCGGAGGCCGATACCTCGTTCTCGATCTGATGAGAAATGGCGTCGTGCAAGTTGCCGACCAGAAGCCGCAAATAGAAAGCCGCCAATCCTGCCCGATCCTCGACACGCAGACAGGTTGCGTGGCACGGAACGACACCGGTGCGATCTGCGGTGGTCATTGGGATGCCAGGCAGGAAATCTGGCAGAGCATATTGGATTCGGCCGGTCCCGATTCGCAAGCGATGGCGTCGGTCGCAAAACCCTCAGCGCGCGATATCTGGATGCAATTCTCAACCGCTCACAGCAAGGACATCAGTCCGTTTCTGCACACCGCGCTCGGTCTGGAGAACCTGAAAGCGTGTGACCCGCCCAACGCAGCCAACGCACGGTATTACGCGCAAATCGATGCCCAACCCGGGGTGCATGCCGCCACGGTGCCGCCGATACCGGCCAAGGCGACCCCGGCACCTTCCCGGCAGCAGCAAAATGAGCCTTCATGGACCGTCCGCGCCGACAGGGCGTGGCTCTACGAAAGACCATCCGTGGGCAGCATCCGCCACGGCTATCTGATTCGGGGCGACCACGTCGCCGTGCTGGAAACCGAAGGCCCCGACTGGGCCCGAATCCGCTTTTCCAGCCCCGGCAAGCCCCCGCTCGAAGCCTGGCTAAAAACCGCCGAAATCGCTCGTTAGGAACCCAAGAGGCGCGACGAAGCCGCTCCGCGCCTCACCCATCTCGCGATCTGGCACCACAACCCATCCCTCCCACCGCGCCCTTCGAAAACACGCACTTTCCCCCCCCAATTCACGCCAGTTCTCGCCCAAGCCCGCCGGCGCGCTAAAATTGCGGACCTTTCAACCTGTCCGCCCTTCCTGCCTTGAGCGTGCAAAAGATCCTCATCGTGCGCGTGTCGTCGCTTGGCGACGTCGTCCACAACATGCCCGCCATCGCCGATATCCGGCGGCGGTATCCCGACGCGCAGATTGACTGGCTCGTCGAAGAAAGCTTTCAGTCGCTCGTCGAGCTCGTGCAGGGCGTGCGCCGGCCGATCCCGTTTTCGCTGCGGCGCTGGCGCAAGCGCCTGCTGTCGGGCGCCAACTGGCGCGAGATCGGCGCGTTCCGCCGCGCGCTCGCCGCCGAAAAGTACGACCTCGTGATCGACTGCCAGGGTCTCATCAAGACCGCGTGGGTCGCGAGCTGGGCGCGCGGGCCGCTCGTCGGGCTCGGCAATCGCACGGACGGCGCGGGCTACGAATGGCCGGTGCGCTTCTTCTATGACCGCTCGATCCGCATCGAGCCGCGCACGCACGTCGTCGAGCGCACGCGCCAACTGGTCGCGGCGGCGCTCGATCTGCCCGCACCGCAGCCCAGCGACGAGATCGACTTCGGCCTCGACACCTACCGCGCCGCGCAGGCGCTCGCGGGCGTCGGCCTGAATCTGCCGGTGCCGTACGTGGTGTTCGTGCACGCGACCTCGCGCGCCGACAAGCAATGGCCGGACGCCCACTGGATCGAGCTCGGTCAGGCGCTGGTGCGCCGCGGCGCGTCGCTCGTGCTGCCCTGGGGCAGCGACGCCGAGCGTGCGACCAGCGAGCGCCTCGCGCGCGAGTTCGGCGAGGCGGCCATCGTGCCGCCGAAGCTCTCGCTGCCCGCCGTGGTCGGCCTGATCGACGGCGCGGCGGCCACGGTCGGCGTGGACACGGGGCTCGTCCACATCGCGGCGGCGCTGAAGCGGCCGACCGTCGAGTTGTACAATTTCGCGACCGCCTGGCGCACCGGCGGCTATTGGTCGCCGAACGTCGTCAATCTCGGCACTGCGGGGCAGCCGCCCACGCTCGCGCAGGTCAAGGCCGCGCTGGCCGGCTTCGGGCTGCTGTGACGGCGCGAGGCGCCTGCCGGGCAAACGGCTCGACAGGCAATCTCTGACAGACTGCGTCGCATCAAAGCGCGCCGTGCGGCCCGCGGGGTATAAGGAGCGGCGCGTGCGGCAAGGCAATGCCCGCCGCGCGCCACTTCGGGCCGGGCCGTGAACGTCGCGGATGTCGTTGATTTCGCCGATCTCGCCGATATCACGCGCCGCGCGCGCGACGCACAGGCCGGGCAACCAGATCCAATCGCTTGCAGGGGCGACCATGAAAGAATCCCAGATCATCGAAATTACTTCCGCCGACTGGCAGGGCAAAGGTCTCGCGATGCCGCGAGAGACGCTGCTCGATGCGGTCGAGCAGGGCAAGGTGCTGTACTTTCCGAAGCTCGAATTCGCGATCGAAGGCGGCGAGCGCGCGCTGCTCGATCCGGCCATCGCCGACCCGAAGCGCAAGAACATCAGTCTCGATCCGAACGGCGGCGCGCTGCACGGCGTGCTCGGCGACACGGTCACGCAGTCGGCCGTGCGCGCGCTGATCGCGCGTTATCAGGCGTGCGCGCGTTCGCTCGTCGACGGCCTCTTTCCCGAGTACACGGGCAAGCTGCGCGTGGCGCCCACGAGCCTGCGTCTGCATCAGGTGGAAACGCGCGAGACCTCGTGGCGCAAGGACGATTCGCGTCTGCACGTCGATGCGTTCCCGTCGCGCCCGAACTACGGCGAGCGCATTCTGCGCGTCTTCACCAACGTGAACCCGAACGGCGTGCCGCGCGTGTGGCGCGTGGGCGAGCCGTTCGAGGACATGGCCAAGCGCTTCCTGCCGAACATCAAGCCGCAGTTTCCGGGCTCGGCGTGGCTGCAGAATCTGCTGCACATCACCAAGTCGCCGCGCAGCGAGTACGACCATCTGATGCTCAATCTGCACGACGGCATGAAGGCCGATCTCGACTATCAGAAGTCGAGCCCGCAGCAGACCATCAACTTTCCGCCGGGCAGCGTCTGGGTGTGTTTCTCCGATCACACTTCGCACGCGGTGATGTCCGGCCAGTTCATGATGGAACAGACCTTCTTCCTGCCGGCGAAGGGCATGGTGCACCCGGAGTGGGCGCCGCTCGGCATTCTCGAACGTCTCAAGGGTAAGGAACTGGTTTGATCTTCGATTCGAGCAGGGACTCGGGCGCGCGGGTTGTCCGCGCCGCCGCCGCGCCTCGCGCGTTCGTCCGCGCAGTGGCTGCGATCGCGGAGGCCCGATGCTGAGGGCGGTTTATCGCGCGGCCTGGTGGCTGATCGCGCCGCTCGCGGTGCTGCGCCTGTTCATCCGCTCGCGGCGCGAGCGCGGCTATCGCGAACACGTGTGCGAGCGCTTCGGCTATGCGGCCGGACGCTTGCCCGAGGACGACACGCCGCTGATCTGGGTGCATGCGGTCTCGGTCGGCGAGACGCGCGCGGCGCAGCCGCTCATCGACGCGCTGCTGGCGGCGCGTCCCGACGCGCGCATCCTGCTCACGCACATGACGCCGGGCGGGCGCGCGCAAGGCGAGCAGCTGTTCGGCGATCGCGTGCTGCGCTGCTATCTGCCGTACGACATGCCGCACGCGGTGCGGCGTTTTCTGCGCACGTGGCGGCCGTCGCTCGGTCTCGTGATGGAAACCGAGGTCTGGCCCACGCTCATCGACGAATGCAAGCGCGCCGACGTGCCGCTCGTGCTCACGAACGCGCGCATGTCGGCGCGTTCGTTCAAGCGCGCGGCGAAGTTCGGCGCGGGCGCGCGCGAGGTGTTCGGCGGCATCACGCGTGTGCTCGCGCAGAGTCCGGCGGATGCCGAACGCCTCACCGCGCTCGGCGCGCGCAACGTGGCCGTGCTCGGCAACCTGAAGTTCGATATGGCGAGCCCGCCTGCGCTCATCGCGCGCGGACGCGACTGGCACCGCGCGATCGGCGCGCGTCCGGTGTGGGTGGCGGCGAGCACGCGCGAGGGTGAAGAAGAACTCGTGCTGCAGGCGTTCGCGGCGCTCAACGTGCCCGATGCCTTGCTGATTCTCGTGCCGCGTCATCCGCAGCGTTTCGACGAAGTGGCCGCGCTGGTCACGCGCAAGAATCTGAAGCTCGAACGGCGCTCGCAGTGGGCGCCGGCGTCCACCAACGCCGCGCACGCGGACGTGCAAGCCTTGCCGCAGGACGTGAACGTGCTGCTCGGCGATTCGATGGGCGAGATGGGCGCGTATTACGCGGCCGCCGATGTCGCGTTTATCGGCGGGAGTTTGCTGCCGCTGGGCGGGCAGAATCTGATCGAAGCCTGCGCGGTGGGTACGCCCGTGCTGATCGGCCCGCACGTGTTCAATTTCACGCAGGCCACCGCCGATGCCGTGGCGGCGGGCGCGGCGCTGCAAGTGCAGGATCCGGCCGATCTCGCGCGCGCCTTGCGCGAACTCTTCGAGGACAAATCGCGCCGCGTGACGATGGGCGCGGCGGCGGCGGCCTTCGCATCGCGCCATCGCGGCGCGACCGCGCGCACGGTCGACGTGCTCACGACGCTGTTGCCCGAGCGCGCCTCGGCCACGACGGTCGATCTCTGAATCTGAACGACGTTCTCACGATGCGCGCCGCGCGGCGTGCATCGCGAGTCGTTCAACGTCGCTCAGCCAATCAGCAATCCCTTCTTCTCGATGAAGCCGATCACCTGATCGAGGCCGTCGAGCGCCTTCAGATTGCACATCACGAACGGCCGCTCGCCGCGCATCTTCTGCGCGTCGGAGGCCATGATGTCGAGATTCGCGCCCACGAGCGGCGCGAGATCGGTCTTGTTGATCACCAGCAGATCCGACTTCGTGATGCCGGGGCCGCCCTTGCGCGGAATCTTCTCGCCGCCCGCCACGTCGATCACGTAGATCGTCAGGTCGGACAGTTCCGGGCTGAAGGTGGCCGCGAGATTGTCGCCGCCCGACTCGATGAAGACGATGTCCGCATCGGGAAAGCGCGTGAGCATCTGGTCGACGGCTTCGAGGTTGATCGACGCATCCTCGCGGATCGCCGTGTGCGGGCAGCCGCCCGTTTCCACGCCCATGATGCGCTCGGCGGGCAGGGCGCCCGCGACGGTCAGCAGGCGCTGATCTTCCTTCGTGTAGATGTCGTTGGTGATGGCGACGAGGTCGTAGCGCTCGCGCATCGCCTTGCAGAGCATTTCGAGCAGCGTGGTCTTGCCGGAGCCAACCGGGCCGCCGACGCCGACGCGCAGCGGCGGCAGTTTCTTGGTGCGCTTATTGGACGAATTATTGGGCGAATTCATGGGTGAGTGGCTAACGCGAAGTAACGTAAAGCGCGGCGCTCAGGAACGGAACAGCCGCGAGTATTGCGATTCATGGCGCGCGCTCAGAATGCCGAGCTGCGGCGCGAACGTGTTGAGCGAGTCGGGCGGCGTGGCGAGCGCGCGTGCCACGGCGTCGGCGATTGCAGGCCGCAGCGCGACGACGATGCGCTGTCCCGCGACCTGACCGAGCGGCACCGCCTTGAGCGCGGCGGCGGTCTGGTTCTCGACCCAGCTGAACGCGTAGGCGGCGAGCGTTGCATCCGTGGACGCCTCGTGCGCGTAGGCCGCGAAGGCGAACGCCGTGGGTTGTGCGATCGGCGTCATGCGCTCGAGCGTGGCGCGGCGCGCGGCGTCGCCCCATTCGAGCTGCGCACAGAGCTGGCGCAGCGACCAGCCCATCTGCGCGGTCTCGCGGCGCAGTTCCGCCGATTCGCGGCTCGCGATGAATTCGGCGTTGGCGTCGATCAGCGCTTGAGTTGCATCGTCGTCGTGCGAGCGCCAGCGTTCGAGCTGATGCGCGAGGAACGGCAGTTCGCCGGGCGCGAGTACGTTGGCGAGGCCGTGGGCGATCCAGTGCGCGGCGTCGTCGGCGGTCTCGACGAGCTTGGCGTCGATGGCCGCTTCAAGTCCCTGCGAATAGCTGAACGCGCCGATCGGCAGCGCCGGCGACGCGAGATGCAGCAGCGCGGTGAGTTCAGCGATGTTCATGGCTGTGGTCGTGCGCGTGGCCGTCGCAATGACCGTGGTCGTGGCCGCATTCGTGATCGTGGTCGTGATCATGATCGTGATCGTCGCCGTGATCATGGCTGTGATCGTGCGCGTGATCGTGCCCGTGATCGTGCCCGTGATCATGACCATGATCGTGTGCATGATCGTGCCCGTGATGCTCGCCGTACACGCGCTGCGCGAGCGCGTAGTCTTCGGCGAAGGTCGCGTCGTGACCATGCCGATGACCGCCGCCATACGCGCCCGACTCGGGCTGGAACGGCAGTTCCGCGCGCTCGACCTGCGCGCCGAGGCGCTTGAGCATGTCTTCGAGCACGGGGTCGGCTTCGAGCTTCAGTTCGTCGACGCCCACTTCCACGGGCGTATGGCGATTGCCCAGGTGATACGCCGCGCGCGTGAGCGTGAGGCGGTCGTGCGCGCGCACGCGCAGCACGTTCTGCGCCGCCGCGATCACGCGCACGAGGCCGCCGTCGTCGGCGACCAGCATGTCACCGTCGCGCAGCACCGTGCCGCGCGGCAGCACCACGCCAACGTCCTCGCCCGTGTCGAGTCTCGCCGCGAGGCGGCTCTTGCAGCGCTCGTCGTAGGCGAGCGTGAGGGTGGGCGCGCGCTTGACCAGTACCGGTGCGAGCTTCGCGTTGAGTCGTTTGTCGATCGTGCGCATAGTAATACTTCAAACTTCGTCGTATCTGTTCGCGTAACCCGAACAGATCAGAACAGAAAATACCGCTGCGCCATCGGCAGCACCGTGGCGGGTTCGCAGGTGAGCAACTGGCCGTCCGCGACCACCTGGTAGGTTTCGGGATCGACGCTGATCGACGGCTGCCATGCATTGTGGATCATGTCGGCCTTCGTCACGCTCCGGCAGTTGCGCACCGCGACCACGCGCTTTTGCAGACCATAACGATCGACGATGCCTTTGTCGAGCGAGAGTTGCGAAACGAAGGTCAGCGAGGTCTGCGTGAGTGCGCGTCCGCGCGTGCCGAACATCTCGCGATAATGCACCGGCTGGGGCGTCGGAATCGACGCATTCGGGTCGCCCATCTGCGCGAGCGCGATCATGCCGCCCTTGAGAATCAGCGAAGGCTTGATGCCGAAGAACGCCGGGTCCCAGAACACCAGGTCGGCCCATTTGCCCGGCTCGATCGAGCCCACTTCGTGCGCGATGCCGTGCGTGAGCGCCGGATTGATCGTGTACTTCGCGACGTAGCGCTTGACGCGGAAGTTGTCGTTGCGCGCGTTGTCTTGGGGCAGCGCGCCGCGCTGCACCTTCATCTTGTGCGCGGTCTGCCACGTGCGGATGATGACTTCGCCCACGCGGCCCATTGCCTGGGAATCCGAAGAAAGCATCGACAGCGCGCCGAGATCGTGCAGGATGTCTTCGGCGGCGATGGTCTCGCGGCGGATGCGCGATTCGGCGAACGCGATATCTTCGGCAATCGACGGATCGAGGTGATGGCAGACCATCAGCATGTCGAGGTGTTCGTCGAGCGTGTTGACGGTGTACGGGCGCGTGGGATTGGTCGAGGAGGGCAGCACGTTCGCTTCGCCGCACACCTTGATGATGTCGGGCGCGTGACCGCCGCCCGCGCCTTCGGTGTGATACGTATGGATCGTGCGGCCCTTGAACGCGCCCACGGTCGCTTCCACGAAGCCCGATTCGTTGAGCGTGTCGGTGTGGATCGCCACCTGGGTGTCGGTGTCGTCGGCCACGCTCAGGCAGTTGTCGATGGCTGCGGGCGTCGAGCCCCAGTCCTCGTGCAGCTTCAGGCCGATCGCGCCGGCGGCGATCTGTTCCTCGGCGGGCGCGGGCAGGCTCACGTTGCCCTTGCCGAGAAAGCCGAGGTTGATCGGCCAGCCGTCGGCGGCCTGGAGCATGCGTTCCATGTGCCACGGGCCCGGCGTGCAGGTCGTGGCGTTGGTGCCCGTCGCGGGGCCAGTGCCGCCGCCGAGCATCGTCGTCACGCCGCTCGCGAGCGCTTCGTCGATCTGCTGCGGGCTGATGAAGTGGATGTGCGTGTCGATGCCGCCCGCCGTGACGATCTGGCCTTCGCCCGCGATCACTTCGGTCGAAGCGCCGATCGGAATCGTCACGCCCGGCTGCACGTCGGGATTGCCCGCCTTGCCGATGCGCCAGACGCGGCCGTCCTTGATGCCGATGTCGGCCTTCACGATGCCCCAGTGATCGATGATCACGGCGTTGGTCACGACCGTGTCGGCGACTTCGGCGTGCAGGCGCTGCGACTGGCCCATGCCGTCGCGGATCACCTTGCCGCCGCCGAACTTCACTTCGTCGCCATAGACGGTGTAGTCGCGCTCGATCTCGATGAGCAGTTCGGTGTCGGCGAGACGCACGCGGTCGCCGGTCGTGGGGCCGAACATCTCCGCGTAGGCGCGGCGGCCGATCTTCAATGTCATATCGGATTCCTGATGAATTCGAGGCGTCGTGAGGCGCGCCGCGTCAGAGCGGGCCCATCACCTTGCCGTTGAAGCCGTAGACCGCGCGCTCGCCCGCGAGCGCGACGAGTTCGACGGTGCGCTCCTGGCCGGGCTCGAAACGCACGGCCGTGCCCGCCGCGATGTTCAGGCGGAAGCCGCGCGCGGCTTCGCGCTCGAACGTGAGCGCTTCGTTGACTTCGTAGAAGTGGTAGTGCGAGCCGATCTGTACCGGGCGGTCGCCCGTGTTCGCGACCGTCACGCTGACCGTTTCGCGGCCCGCGTTGAGTTCGATTTCGCCGTCGTCGATCAGCATTTCGCCGGGGATCATGGGCGCGTCCTTCAGGGAATCGGATGGTGGACGGTGACGAGCTTGGTGCCGTCGGGGAAGGTCGCTTCGACCTGGATATCGGGGATCATCTCGGGCACGCCGTCCATCACGTCGTCGCGCGTGAGCAGCGTGGTGCCGTAGTGCATGACCTCGGCGACGGTCTTGCCGTCGCGGGCGGCTTCCATCAGCGCGGCGCTGATGAACGCCACGGCTTCCGGGTAGTTGAGCTTGAGGCCGCGTGCGCGGCGCCGTTCGGCGAGCAGCGCGGCGGTGAAGATCAGGAGCTTGTCTTTCTCGCGTGGCGTGAGCTTCATCGTTCTGGTTCGGTTGGGGCAAGTCGGCTGGCGTGGTGCGTGCGTTCAGCTTACGGGAGCCACGTTACGGACAGCTTGCTGCCTCGCGCGCGGCGCGCACGATTCGATGCAAGCTCACAGCAAGGTGTGTGCCAATGAAGGGGACAGCGTGGATGCACCATTCATGCGGTCTTTGTGCACCGCATTGGCGTATCGATGGCGCGAGATTGTGCGCAGGCGCGCGAGTGCGCGCCAGGATGGTGCGACGAGTATGCGGCTCAGGTCGTCCAGAGACGCAGCGGCGCGGCCTTCACGCCGTGCACGAACGGGCGCAGCTGCGTCCAGCATTGCGCGAGCGTGGTTTGCAGCGGCTCCATCGAGCGGCTTACCACGCGCACGAGCAGCACGCCCGGCGCGACGCAGCTCGCGCCCGAGCGCAGCGTGTCGTCGAAGGGCAGCGTGGCGGCGAGATCCTGCGCGAGCGCGTCGGTGCAGGCGGGGCCGATCGCCCACAGCACGCCGAATGCCGGAAAACCCGCGAGACCTTGCGGCGCGTCGCGCAGCGGATCGGCGGCGTCGATCAGCGCGCGCTCGAACCAGAGCAGTTGTTCTTCCGCGTCGGGCGTGGCCGTGCGCACGACGCGCGTGAGCGCGCGCAGCATGCCCGCCGACCAGCGCTCGCCCGCGGCCTGGCGGCCCAGTTGCGTCGCGTCCCAGCCGATGGCCGTCGCGCCCGCGCCGAGCGTGAGCGCGAAGTCCAGCTCCGCGTGCGCGTCATCGAAGACGAGATTGTTCTGCGGCAGCCAGTCGAGCTTCGCACCGTCGCCGACATGCACCTTGATGCGCTGGCGCGCGACGCGGCCGTTCGACTTGTACCACTTGGTCGCGCCCGGCGTGGTGATCACGGCGTGTGCGCCGTCGCCGACGTTCACGTCGATATCGAGCCGGTCGCCGCCCGCGATGCCTGCTGGCGGATGCACGATCACCGCGTGGCAGATCGCATCGCCTTCGGGATAGAGCGGACGTTGCACGCGCAGCGGCCCCACGTGCAGACGATGCGTGAGCGCCGTGCGCGACGTCTTTTGCAGCTCGAAACCGAGTTCGAGCTTCGCGGCCCATTCGGGTTGCGCGGCGTTGCGCAGCGTAGTGTTGGCGAGCGCGGCGTGATCTTCGTGAAGCGACATGCGGATTTCGTGCGGACCAGTGCGGAAGTTGGCGTGGAGGATAGCACGCGGGGCCGCGCGTCCCGACCGGTGCAAAATCCGCGTGATTTCCCGATTAAACGGCGATCAGCTCGCGCACGCCGTCCGCATCCATCTGCGCGCCCGCGCCGCCTGCAACGATCTCGCCACGGCTCATCACCCAGTAACGATCGGCGATGGCCTTCGCGAAGTCGTAATACTGCTCGACCAGCAGCACCGTGAGGTTCATTTCTTCGACGAGCCTGCGCAACGTGCGCCCGATCTCCTGAATGATGGAAGGCTGAATGCCTTCGGTCGGTTCGTCGAGAATCAGCAGTTGCGGTTCGCTCATCAGCGCGCGGCCGATCGCGAGTTGCTGTTGCTGGCCACCGGAGAGATCGCCGCCGCGCCGCGCCTTCATGTCCTTGAGCACGGGAAACAGCGTGTAGATATGCTCGGGCACGCCCTTGGGCATGCGCTTCTTGCTCGCCGCGCCCACCAGCAGATTCTCTTCGACCGTGAGACGCGGAAAGATATCGCGCCCTTGCGGCACATAAGCGAGGCCATGCGCCACGCGCGCATGCGTGGGCATTTTCGTGAGCGCGGTGTCGCCCCACGCGATGCTGCCGTTCTTCGTCGGCACCACGCCCATCAGGCAGCGCAGCAGCGTGGTCTTGCCCACGCCGTTGCGCCCGAGCAGCACCGTGAGTTCGCCTTCGGGCACCGTCATCGAGACGTTGCGCAGGATGTGGCTGCCGCCGTAATACTGGTTCAGCGATTCGATTGTGAGCATGTCGATGCCTTGTCGGGCTTGGTGGAAGCGGCTCAGCGGCCCAGATACGATTCGATCACTGTCTCGTCGCGCTTGACCTCGTCGAGCGTGCCGTGCGCGAGCACGCGGCCTTCGGCCATCACGGTCACGCGTCCGGTCTCGCCCGCGAGCGCCGCGACGAATTCCATGTCGTGCTCGACCACCATCATCGAGCAGCTGCCGCGCAGGCGATTGAGCAGCGCGGCGAGTTCCATCGTCTCGTCGTCGGTCATGCCGGCGGCGGGTTCGTCGAGCAGCAGCAGTTGCGGCTTCTGCATCAGCAACATGCCGATTTCGAGGCGCTGTTTCTGCCCGTGCGAAAGCTCGCCCGCGAGTCGGCGCGCGTCGCTTTCGAGGCGGATCGTTTCAAGCGTCTGTTCGATCTTCGCCTGCGCGTCGCGCCCGAGCCGCGCGCGCAGCGTGGCGAACCAGCCCTTGTCGGCCTTCATCGCGAGTTCGAGGTTTTCCCACACGGGATGCTGCTCGAACACGGTCGGCTTCTGGAACTTGCGGCCGATGCCCACGCGCGCGATCGCCGGTTCGTTCATGCGCGTGAGGTCGAGCGTCTGGCCGAGAAATACCTTGCCCGAATCGGGCGAGGTCTTGCCGGTGATCACGTCCATCATCGTGGTCTTGCCCGCGCCGTTCGGGCCGATCACGCAGCGCAACTCGCCCGAGTCGATCTCCAGCGAGAGCTTGTTGAGCGCGCGAAAGCCGTCGAAGCTCACGGTCACGTCTTCGAGATACAGGATCGTGCCGTGCGAGGTGTCGATCACGCCGGGCTCGACCACGTGACCCATATCGGCGACGCCCGAGAGCGTGAGGCCTTCCTCGTCGAACGGATTGTGATTGAGCGGATCGTTGAGCATGATGTGTCCGTTCATGAGCGCTTGCCTCCTGCCGCGAGCTTCAGGCGACGCGCGGCGAGTTCGATCAGGCCCATGATGCCGTTGGGCAGCAACAGCGGCACGAGCACGAAAATGAGGCCGAGGAAGAACAGCCAGTATTCGGCGAAATACGCGGTGAAGAAACTCTTCGCGCCGTTCACGGCGAATGCGCCGATGATCGGGCCGATCAGCGTGCCGCGTCCGCCCACGGCCACCCAGATCGCCATTTCGATCGAGTTGCCCGGCGACATTTCGCTCGGATTGATGATGCCGACCTGCGGCACGTAGAGCGCCCCCGCGATGCCGCACAACATTGCCGAGACGGTCCAGATGAACAGCTTGTAGCCGAGCGGGCTGTAGCCGAGGAACATCAGGCGCGTTTCGCCGTCGCGCACGGCGGTGACCACGCGCCCGAGCTTCGAGGTGACGATCGCGCGCGCCGCGAGAAACGCGAGCACGAGCGTGGCGAAGGTCAGCAGGAACAGCACCGTGCGCGTGCCCGGATGCGTAATCGGCATGCCCGCGATGCGCTTGAAATCGGTGAAGCCGTTGTTGCCGCCGAAGCCGGTCTCGTTGCGATAGAACAGCAGCATCGCCGCGAAGGTCATGGCCTGCGTGATGATCGACAGATACACGCCCTTCACGCGCGAGCGGAACGTGAAGAAGCCGAACACCCACGCGACCACGGCGGGCACGAGCACCACGAGCAGCAGCGCATAGCCGAGGTGCTGCGTGCCGCTCCAGTACCACGGCATGCTGTGCCAGTCGAGAAACACCATGAAGTCGGGCAGATCGCTGCCGTACTTGCCGTCGTGGCCGATCTCGCGCATCAGGTACATGCCGATGGCGTAGCCGCCGAGCGCGAAGAACAGGCCGTGGCCGAGACTCAGGATGCCGCAGTAGCCCCAGACGAGATCGAGCGCGAGCGCGGCGATCGCGTAGCACATGAGCTTGCCCGCGAGCGTCATCGTGTAGGCCGAGAGATGCAGCGCGCTCGATTGCGGCAGCACCAGCGCGCACAGCGGCACGCCCACGCCCATCACGATGATCAGCGCGATGAGCGCGAGCCACGCGCGCCGCGAGAGCAGGGCGGGGCGCGCGGGCAGGCCGAGCGCGAAGGTCTCGGCGCTGCCGTCGTGCGGCGCGAGCGAAGGACGCGGCGAAGTGGAAGTGGCGGTCGTCATGATCAAGCCTCCGCGCTGCGGCCCTTGAGGGCGAACAGGCCCTGCGGACGCTTCTGGATAAAGAGGACGATCAGCACGAGCACGGCGATCTTCGCGAGCACCGCGCCCCAGAACGGCTCGATGGCCTTCGAGACGAGCCCGAGCCCGAAGCCGCCGATCACGGTGCCGGCGATCTGGCCCACGCCGCCGAGCACCACGGCCATGAACGAATCGATGATGTAGCTCTGGCCGAGGTCCGGGCCGACGTTGCCGATCTGCGAGAGCGCGCAGCCGCCGAGTCCGGCGATGCCCGCGCCGAACGCGAACGCCCACGCATCGACGCGCGCGGTGCGCACGCCCACGCAGGCGGCCATGCGGCGGTTCTGCGTGACGGCGCGCACGAACAGGCCGAGGCGCGTTTTCGTCAGCACGGTCCACGCGATGCCCACCACGATCAGCGCGAAAGCGAGAATCGCGAGGCGGTTGTACGGCAGGATCAGGTTCTGCATCACGGTCACGCCGCCGCTCATCCACGCGGGGTTTTCGACCTGCACGTTCTGCGCGCCGAAGATCATGCGCGTGGCTTGAATCAGGATCAGGCTGATGCCGAAGGTGGTCAGCAGCGTCTCCAGCGGACGTCCGTACAGATGGCGGATCACGAGGCGTTCGATCACGGCGCCCACGAGTGCTGCCGCGACGAACGAGGCCGGAATCGCCAGCAGCGGATACCAGTCGAACGCGCCCGGCGCGTAGCGCTGGAACAGCGTCTGCACGACATACGTGGCGTACGCGCCGATCATCAGAAACTCGCCGTGCGCCATGTTGATCACGCCGATCAGGCCGTACGTGATCGCGAGGCCGAGCGCCGCGAGCAGCAGCACGCTGCCGAGCGAGAGACCCGCGAACAGCGTGCCCGCGATTTCGCTGCGGCGCTGGATCGAGTCGAGCGCGTCGATGCCTTGCTGCGCGACGGCGCGCACTTCGGCATCGGGTTCGTTGAAGGCGCCGCTCGCGTTCTTCGCGACGAGCGGGCGCAGCAGTTCATACATGTCGAGGTCGTGGCGCGCGGCGACGAGCTTCGTCGCTTCGAGACGCGTGGCCGCGTTCGGATCGCGCAGCGCGGTCATCGCCCAGAGCGTGTCGAGGCGGCGCTTGAGCGCGGGATCGGTTTCCTTCGCGCGCGCGGCGTCGATCATCGGCTTCATCGACGGATCGGGATTCTTCAGCAACTCTGCGATGGCCGCGCGGCGCGTTTCCAGATCGGGCGAGGCGAGTTGCAGGCCCGAGACCGCGCCCGCGACTTTCGAGCGCAGCAGGTTGTTCAGCGTGATGGGCTGCGCGCTCGACGCGACGTCGGCGGCGACCGGTTTGCCGGTGGCGGCGTCGCGCGCGGTGTCGCCGTCGGTGACGAGCACTTCGCCGGCATCGGTGGCGCTGACGTTGTCGTCGGCGAGCGCCTTGAGCAGCGCGAGCGAGGCGGCGTCGTGGGTGGCGATCAGCTTGTCGACGGCGGCGGCCTTGGCGTCGAAGTCGTCGCCGCCGAGCGGGGCGACATCGGCGGCTTCGAGCGCATGCGCGGACGTGGCGAACGCGGCGCAGAACGTCATGCACAGCGTGACGTTGCCGAGCACGCGGGCGAACCTCGGGAATGAGAGAGCCATGATGAGGTCTTTATGATGCGGGCCGCCGCGCCGCGCGAACGACAGGAGAAGCGACGTCTGGCGCGGCGGCCCGTGGGCAGAACGCGCGCGGCGCTGGAGACGCGCCGCGCGTGGCAGGCATGACGACCGCGCGATCAGGCCGTGCGCGAGCGGCGCAGGAAGTTCGGTAGCACGTCCTGGCTGACGACGTCCGGCTTGCCTTCGTTGCCGGCGATGAACGGGCTCCACGGCTGCGCGCGGATCGCGGTCTTGGTGCGCCACACGACGTTGAACTGGCCGTCGCCGCGAATCTCGCCGATCATCACCGGCTTGTGCAGGTGATGGTTGCCGTCCATCGTCAGCGTGAAGCCCGAAGGCGCCGCCACGGTCTGGCCGATCATCGCCGTGCGCACCTTGTCGACGTCGGTGCTCTTGGCCTTTTCGACCGCCTGCTTCCACATATGGATGCCGACGAAGGTCGCTTCCATCGGATCGTTGGTGACGCGCTTGCTGCCGCCCGGCAGATTGTTCGCCTTCACCCACGCTTCGAACTGTTCCTTGAACTTCGTGTTCTGCCCGCCCTTCACCGACATGAAGTAATTCCACGCCGCGAGGTGGCCGACGAGCGGCTTCGTATCGATGCCGCGCAGTTCCTCTTCGCCCACCGAGAACGCGACCACGGGCACGTCGGTCGCCTTGATGCCCTGGTTGCCGAGTTCCTTGTAGAACGGCACGTTCGAGTCGCCGTTGATGGTGGAGACGACGGTGGTCTTGCCGCCCTGCGAGAAGGTCTTGATGTTCGCGACGATGGTCTGATAGTCGCTATGACCGAACGGCGTGTAGACCTCCTGAATATCGGCGTCCTGCACACCCTTCGAATGCAGGAAGGCGCGCAGGATCTTGTTGGTCGTGCGCGGATACACATAGTCGGTGCCGAGCAGGAAGAAGCGCTTCGCGCCGCCGCCTTCCGCGCTCATCAGATATTCCACGGCCGGAATCGCCTGCTGGTTCGGCGCGGCGCCCGTGTAGAACACGTTGCGCGACATTTCCTCGCCTTCGTACTGCACCGGGTAGTAGAGCAGGCCGTTCAGTTCCTCGAACACCGGCAGCACCGACTTGCGCGACACCGAGGTCCAGCAGCCGAACACGCACGCGACCTTGTCCTGGGTGAGCAGCTGGCGGGCCTTCTCCGCGAACAGCGGCCAGTTCGATGCGGGGTCGACCACCACGGGCTGGATCTGACGCCCCATCACGCCGCCGTTCTTGTTGATGTCGGCGATGGTCATCAACGCGGTGTCTTTGAGCGACGTCTCCGAGATCGCCATCGTGCCCGAGAGCGAATGCAGAATGCCGACCTTGATCGGCCCGCTGCCGGTGTCGGCAGCTTGTGCGAACGGCACGCGTCCCGCTACGGCGAGTGCGCCCGACATCGTCCCGAGTTTCAACAGACTGCGACGTTTCATGTAGATGCCCCTATGGGTGAAGTCGTGGGTCTCGGCGCGTCTGATTACGCGCCCCCGTTGGTGTGTCCAGCCTTGCGGGGTTGTTACTGCAAAGGCTATGCCAGCGCGTGCGTTTTGCGCGATGCACCCGCGTGGAACGCGCCCGGCGTGCGCGGGCAAGCGTCGCGCGGGCCTCGGCGGATGAGGGCGCACGCAAGCTTGCGAATGCGGCGCGCGATTTGCGGGCGAATCTGGTGCAAGGGGACGCGCTTTCGGGCGCGCTGCATCGTTGCAGTGCGCGCGTGCGCGGCGCGGGGTGACCGTCGCGGTGCATGCGTCGCGCGCAGTGCATGGCGAGGTGTTCGTGTGCATCTCGGGTGCATGCCCGATGCATTCAACAAGCAGGGAAGGCTGTCCGCGCGCTACATCGTTGTGCAGACAAGGAGATGGACAGAAGCGGGCCGGGGCGGCCTGGGTGTTACGCGTGATGGAGAGACACGCGCGGAAATTCAAAAGGGCGCGGGATGAGCCGCGCCCTTCTGGCGATGCGTGACAGCGACGTCAAGCGGACCGGCCTTGCGCCGATCCCGCCGCGATCAGTACGTCGGCACCTTCGGGTCGACCTGACGCGACCACGCGTCGATGCCGCCTTGCAGGTTGAACACCTGCGTATGGCCGCGCGATTCGAGGAACATCGCGACCTGCGCGCTGCGTGCGCCGTGATGGCAGATGCAGACGATCTGCGCGTCGTCGTCGAGTTCTTCGCTGCGCGCGGGGATCTGCGCCATCGGGATCGAGATGCTGCCGTCGATCTTCGCGGTCTCGATCTCCCACGGCTCGCGCACGTCGAGCAGGACGGGCGCCGGGCGCGCGGAGTCGGCGAGCCATTCGGCGAGGGCGGGGGCGGTCAGGATCTGCATGGGAGACTCAATCGGAAGATAAACGGAACCAGCGGAATACGAATACGGTAACGGGCCGCACGCGCGGCCCGGCGACCATTTTAGAACTTGAAGCGCGACGGCTGCACGGCGTTTTGCAGCGGCTCGACGTAAGTTTCGAACACGCCCGCGATGCGGTACTGCTTTTCGTCCATGCGCGTGATGATCTGCATTTCCATGACCGGCGCGCTGCCGACGAAGGCCGCCAGACGGCCGCCCACCTTGAGCTGCTCCAGCAGTTCCTGCGGCACGACCGGCAGGCCGCCCGAGACGCAGATCACGTCGTAGGGCGCGTTCGCGGCCCAGCCGCGCGCGGCGTCGCCGACCGCGACTTCGGCGTTCAGCACGCCGTTCTTCACGAAGTTGGCGCGCGCGAATTCGGCCAGTTCCGTGTCGATTTCCACCGTCAGCACCTGCTGCGCGCGATGCGCGAGCAGGGCGGCCATGTAGCCCGAACCGGCGCCGATTTCGAGCACGCTTTCGTGCTTCTTCACCGCGAGTTCCTGCAGCACGCGCGCTTCGACGCGCGGCGCGAGCATGTGCTGGCCATTGGGCAGCGGCAGTTCCAGGTCGGCGAACGCGATATCGACATAGGCCGCGGGGACGAAATGCTCACGCTTGACGATCGAGAGCAGATTCAGCACGTCCTGGTCGAGCACGTCCCAGGGGCGAATCTGCTGTTCGATCATGTTGAAACGCGCTTGTTCGATGTTCATGGTGACTCGGCGTTATGGTTCGGTTCGAAGTTCGGGTTCGATACGGATTTGGACAGGCTGCCTGGCGCTGATCGAGCGGACCGGGTCTCGCGGACCACCGCGAAAAACGGTGCCAGGCAATCGCGAGATTGTACCAAAGGCCTTTGCGGCGGCGTCTGCCCGTCGGCAGCGCCCGGCCGGCGCGGGATCAGTATTTGTCCTGGCTTCGTGCGCCTTGAAGTTTCGCCGTCCGCGTATCAAAAATGTAATCGATTACATTTTCCCGACGCAGGACGGCCACGCACGGCCCACGCACGGCCACGAACGGCTCCCTTCGACCGCCATCGCCATGACGATTCCCGCCCAGCCGCATGCCGCCCACGCCGATCCGGCGCGTCTCGCCGACGCGGGCGAGGGCGTCGATGGTGAGCGCGTCGACGGTGAGCGCGACGACGGCAGCGAAGGTCGCGGTGGCTCGATCGCGTCGGTGGCGCGGCGCGCGGGCGTTTCGGTGGCCACGGTGTCGCGCGTGCTCAACGGTCACGCCAACGTGCGGCCCGCCACGCGCGAGCGCGTGCTCGCCGAGATCGAGACGAGCGGCTACCGCGTCAACGAACTCGCGCGCAATCTGCGCACGGCGGAAAGCCGCCTGCTGCTGACGATGGTGCCGGACTTCGGCAACCCGTTTTACGCCGAGATCGTGCGCGGCATCGACAGCGTCGCGCGCCAGCACGGCTATTTCATGCTGCTCTGCGACACGGGCGCCGACGCGGGCCGCGAGCGCGGCTACTTCGACCTGCTGCGCCGCCATCGCGCGGACGGTGCGATCTGCCTCGATCCGGCGACGGTGCAGCAGGCCAACCGCGCCGCCGCGCACGAACCGGCGCTGCCGTGGGTCGCGTGCTGCGAGTTCGATCCGGCCGCGGGCGTGCCTTACGTGGGCATCGACAACTTCGCGGCGGCGCGCGACGCGGTGCGCCATCTGATCGCGCGCGGACGGCGACGCATCGCGCTGATCAATTCCGACGATCACTATCAGTATGCGCAGCAGCGCCGCGACGGTTACCTCGCCGCGCTCGCCGAGGCGGGCATCGAGCCGCGCGAGGCGTGGCGCGTGAACCTGAACTGTCTCGATTACGACGCGGGCGCGCAGGCCGCCGCCGCGCTCATGCAGCAACGCGGGTCGCGCGCGGCGAAGCCGGACGCGATCTTCGCGGTCTCGGACACGCTCGCGGTGGGCGTCGTGAACGGCTTGCGCGGCACCGGCTGGGCCGTGCCCGAGGACGTCGCCGTGGTCGGTTTCGACGATATCGCGCTGGCCGCGCAGATCGATCCGCCGCTGACGACCATCGCGCAGCCGATGCGCGCGCTCGGCGAGACGGCCGCGCGCCTGTTGTTGAAGCGGCTCGCCGATCCGCGCGCGAGCGTGCCGGGCGTGTTGCTGCCGCATCGGCTGGTGGTGAGGCAGAGCGCTTGAGCGTGCTTGAGCGTGCTTGAGCGAGCGATGTCGCGAGCGCGATTGAACCTGTTTGAACGCAGGGCAAAAGTGATTAGCTGAGGAGACCCGCGAGAGAAGGCGGGCGGCGTCGCACCGGTCGTACCCCGTGCGCGCCGCCCGCCGGACCCCGCCCGAACCGGAGGAGCGAGCGGCCATGAGCGTCGCCGTGCGATTCAACGATATCCGCAAGGACTTCGGCCCCGTGCGCGTGCTGCACGGCGTGAGCTTCGAACTCGCGCCGGGCCGCATTCATGGGCTGCTCGGCGAGAACGGCGCGGGCAAGTCCACGCTGATGAAGATCCTCGCGGGCTACGAGCGCCCGAGCGCGGGCGAGATGCTCGTCGACGGCCGCGCCTGCCAGTTCGACGGCTCGCGCGCCGCCGAAGCCGCGGGCATCGTGCTGATCCATCAGGAGTTCAATCTCGCCGAGCATCTGACGATCGCGCAGAACATCTTTCTGGGCCACGAAAAGAAGCGCGGCCTGTTCGTCGACGACACCGCGATGCGCCGCGAAGCGCGCGCGCTGCTCGCCCAGGTCGGGCTCGAACGCCATCCCGACACGCCCGTGCGCGAATTGATCGTCGCCGAAAAGCAGCTCGTGGAGATTGCCAAGGCGCTCGCGCGCCACGCGCGTCTGCTCATCATGGACGAACCGACGGCCACGCTCACGCCGAGCGAAACCGCGCGCCTCTTTACGCTGATGACGAAGCTGCGTGCGGACGGCGCGACGATCGTCTACATCTCGCACAAGCTCGACGAAGTGGAGCGCATCACCGACGACGTGATCGTGATGCGCGACGGCCGCTTCGTGGCCGCGAGCGCGACGGCGGGACTCGCGCGCCAGCAGATGGCGAACCTGATGGTGGGCCGCGACGTCTCCGACATGTTCCCCGACAAGCGCATCGCCACCGACGATGCGCCCGTCGCGCTGCGCGTGCGCGGCCTGACCGTGCCGGGCTGGGTCGAGGACCTGAGTTTCGAGGTGCGCGCGGGCGAGATCCTCGGTTTCGCGGGACTCGTGGGCGCGGGGCGCAGCGAGGCTTTCGAGGCGCTGGTCGGGCTGCGCCGCAAGCACGCTGGCGAAGTGGAGATCGGCGGACGCGCGGTCACGCTCAAGCATCCGCGCGACGCCATGCGCCACGGCCTCACCTATCTGAGCGAGGATCGCAAGGGCAAGGGTCTGCATCTGAATCTGAGCCTGCAGGACAACCTCACGCTGATGACGCTCGAACGCTACGGCCATCCGCTGCTCGATCTCAAGGCCGCGCGCGCCGCGCTGGAAAAAGCGGTGCGCGACTTCGGCATTCGCACCGGCGACCTGTCGAGCCGCGCGCGCATGCTCTCGGGCGGCAATCAGCAGAAGCTCGCGCTCGCCAAATTCCTGCAGCCCGATCCGCGCGTGATCGTGCTCGACGAACCCACGCGCGGCGTCGATATCGGCGCGAAACGCGACATCTATTTTCTGATCGAGCGGCTCGCGGCCTCGGGGCGCGCGGTGGTGGTGATCTCGTCGGAGCTGATCGAATTGATCGGGCTCGCGCATCGCGTCGCGGTGATGCGCGCGGGACGGCTCGTCGCCACGCTCGGACACGAACATCTGAACGAAGAGGAGCTGATCGCCCATGCAACCGGCACCCACTGAAGCGGCGAGCGCCCACGCGCGCACGCGGCGCTTCGTCGTGCGGCTCGCGCACCGGCTCGCGGGCGTCGGGCCGCTGATCGGCCTCGTCGCGCTGTGCGTGGTCGGCACCTTGCTGAACCGCGACTTCGCCACCGTCGACAACCTGCTCAACGTGCTCACGCGCACCTCGTTCATCGGCATCATCGCGGTGGGCATGACCTTCGTGATCATCTCGGGCGGCATCGATCTGTCGGTCGGCTCGATGGCGGCGCTGATCGCGGGCGTGATGATCTGGGTGATGAACACGCTCGCGGCGGGCGTGGGCGGTCATGCGTTCGCGCCGCTCGCGATCGTTGCGATCGGCATGGCGATCGCGCTCGTGCTGGGCGCGATGTTCGGCCTCGCGCACGGGCTGCTGATCACGCGCGGACGCATCGAGCCATTCATCGTCACGCTCGGCACGCTGGGCATTTTCCGCTCCGTGCTCACGTGGCTCGCGGACGGCGGCGCGCTCACGCTGCAAAACAATCTCGTCGATCTCTACGGGCCTGTGTATTACGCGAGTCTGTTCGGCGTGCCGGTGCCCGTGTGGGTGTTCGCGGCGATGGCGGCGGGCGGCGCGCTCGTGCTCAACCGCACGGCGTTCGGGCGGCACGTGCAGGCAATCGGCTCGAACGAGCAGGTCGCGCGTTATGCGGCGATTCGCGTCGATCGCGTGAAGTGCGCGACTTACGTGCTGCTCGGCCTGTGCGTGGGCGTGGCGACGGTGCTCTACGTGCCGCGTCTCGGCTCGGCCACGCCGACCACGGGCATCTTGTGGGAACTCGAAGCGATCGCGGCCGTGGTGGTGGGCGGCACGGCGCTCAAGGGCGGCGAAGGGCGCGTAGCGGGCACGGTGGTCGGCGCGATCCTGCTTTCGGTGATCGCGAACATTCTGAATCTCACCAGCATCATCAGCGTGTATCTGAATGCGGCGGTGCAGGGCGTGGCGATTATCGCCGTGGCGTTTTTGCAGCGTGGCAGGCGGTAGGCGGTCCAGTCGAAATTGTTTCGGATGGCGAATCAAAAACGTCGGTGCAAGACGCTTTCACAGGACGGGCGTGCGCGCCCGCACAACAATCATCGGAGACGGCATCATGAAGAATACGATTCGTGCGATGTGGACGGGCGCGCTGACGCTCGGCGTGGCGGCGATGTTCGCTTCGCCTTTCACGTCAACCCCGGCGCGCGCCGACGACAAGGTGACGCTCGGCGTCGCCATTCCCACCGCCGATCACGGCTTCACGGGCGGCATCGTCTGGTGGGCGAACGAGGCGAAGAAGGAGCTGGAGAAGGCGCATCCCGACCTGAAGATCATCGTCAAGACGGCGGCCAACGCGCCCGATCAGGCGAACCAGTTGCAGGACCTCGTGACCGTCAACAAGATCAACGCGCTGGTGATCTTCCCGTATGAATCGGCTTCGCTCACGCAGCCGGTCGCGCAGGTCAAGAAGAAGGGCGTCTACGTGACGGTGGTCGATCGCGGCCTGACCGACAAGAGCGCGCAGGACGCCTACGTGGCCGGCGACAACACGGCGTTCGGCAAGATTCCCGCCGAGTATCTGGCGAAGCAGTTGAACGGCAAGGGCGATATCGTCGCGCTGCGCGGCATTCCGACCACGCTCGACAACGAGCGCTGGAACGCGTTCACGGCGGTGCTGAAGAACTATCCGGGCATGAAGATTCTCGACGCGAAGTACGCGAACTGGAATCGCGACGACGCCTTCAAGACCATGCAGGACTTTCTCACGCGCTTCAAGCACATCGACGCCGTCTGGGCCGCCGACGACGACATGGCCGTGGGCGTGCTCAAGGCCATCGATCAGGCCAAACGCAGCGACATCAAGATCGTGTTCGGCGGCGCGGGCTCGAAGGACATGGTCAAGCGCGTGATGGACGGCGATCCGCTGATTCAGGCCGACGTGTCGTATTCGCCGAAGTTCATCTACGACGCGATCAAGCTCACGGCCGAGGCGCGGCTCGCGGGCAAGTCGCTGCCGCCGACCACGATCATTCCTTCGGTGCTGATCACGAAGGAGAACGCCAGGCAGTTTTATTTCCCGGATTCGCCGTTCTGAACGCGCGAGCTTCTTCGTGAGTTAACCGTCGCCGCGTTGTGTTGCATCGCGTGGTATCGCGTGGCGTTCGCGCGAGGCGCGGCGGCCCAGCCGAGGATTCGGACCGATGAAAACACTCAAGGGTCCGGCGATCTTCCTCGCCCAGTTTCTGGGCGAGGAAGCGCCGTTCGACAGCTTCGCGCATATGGCGCAGTGGGCCGCGCAGCTGGGCTACAAAGGCATTCAGGTGCCGACCGATGCGCGCCTGATCGATCTCGAACAGGCGGCCACGAGCACGGCGTATTGCGACGAGCTGCGTCAGACCGCCGACGATGCGGGCATCGCGATCACCGAGTTGTCGACGCATCTGCAAGGGCAGTTGGTGGCCGTGCATCCGGCCTACGACGCGCTGTTCGACGGCTTTGCCGCGCCGCACGTGCGCGGCAATCGCGAGGCGCGCACGGCGTGGGCCATCGATCAACTGAAGCTGGCGGCGCGCGCCTCGCGCAATCTCGGCTTGAGCGCGCACGTGACGTTTTCGGGCGCGCTCGCGTGGCCGTATGTGTATCCGTGGCCGCAGCGTCCGCCCGGTCTCGTCGAAGCCGCGTTCGAGGAACTCGCGCGCCGCTGGCGGCCGATTCTCGATGCGTTCGACGAAGCGGGCGTCGATGTCTGCTACGAACTGCATCCGGGCGAGGACCTGCACGACGGCGTGACCTTCGAGCGCTTTCTCGCCGCCGTGGACGATCATCCACGCGCGAACATCCTCTACGACCCGAGCCATTTCGTGCTTCAGCAGCTCGATTACCTTGCGTTCATCGACATCTATCACGCGCGCATCAAGGCTTTTCACGTGAAGGATGCGGAGTTCCGGCCCACGGGCAAGCAGGGTGTCTATGGCGGCTACAGCGGCTGGGTCGAGCGCGCGGGACGATTTCGTTCGCTCGGCGACGGGCAGATCGATTTCGGCGCGATCTTCTCGAAGCTCACGCAGTACGACTTCCCGGGCTGGGCGGTGCTCGAATGGGAATGCGCGCTCAAGCATCCGCACGACGGCGCGCGCGAGGGCGCAGAGTTCATCAAGCGGCATCTGATCCGCGTGGCCGAGCATGCCTTCGATGACTTCGCGGGCAGCGGCGTGGACGACGCGCAACTGAAAGGCGTGCTGGGTCTCTGACAGGTAACGGAGGACAACCGGGAGCAAGCTAATGACACGCAGATTGAGACTCGGCATGGTGGGCGGCGGCGAGGGCGCGTTTATCGGCGCGGTGCATCGGATCGCAGCGCGTCTCGACGACGACTTCGAACTGGTGGCGGGCGCGTTGTCGTCGGATGCGGCCCGCGCACAGGCGAGCGCCGAGGCGATCGGCCTCGCGCGCAGTTACGCCGACTGGCGCGAGATGGCGCGCGAGGAAGGTGCGCGAGGCGCGCGCGCGGACGGCATCGACGCGGTTGCGATCGTCACGCCGAATCATCTGCACGCGAGCGTTGCGCATGCGTTCATGGACGCGGGCATCCACGTGATCTGCGATAAGCCGCTGACGGTGTCGCTCGACGAAGCGCGCGCGCTCGCCCGGCACGCGCGCGACGCGAACGTGGTGTTCGCGCTCACGCACACGTATTCCGGTTATCCGCTCGTGCGTCACGCGCGCGAACTCGTGGCGGCGGGCGAACTGGGCGAGGTGCGCGTCGTGCAGGTGGAGTACGCGCAGGATTGGCTCGCGAATCCGATCGAGCAGGGCGGCGCCGATAGCCGCAATCGTCAGGCGAGCTGGCGCACCGATCCGGCGCTGGCGGGCCCGGCCGGTTGTCTCGGCGATATCGGCACGCATGCGTATCAGCTGGCGGCGTTCGTGAGCGGTATGGAGCCGGTGGCGGTCGCCGCGGAGGTGCATACCTTCGTGCCAGGACGGCGTATCGACGATCACGTGCAGGCGATGCTGCGTTACGCGAACGGCGCGCGCGGCATGCTGTGGGCGAGCCAGGTGGCGAGCGGCGCGGAGAACGCGCTGCGGCTGCGCGTCTACGGCACGAAGGCGGGGCTCGCCTTCGATCAGGAAGAACCGAACGTGCTGTGGCTCACGCCGCAGGGCGGCGAGTCGCAGCGGCTCACGCGCGGACGCGTGACGGGCGCGGCCGCATCGCACGCGACGCGCGTGCCGCCGGGGCATCCCGAAGGGTATCTGGAAGCGTTCGCGCAGCTCTACCGCGATGCGGCGGCGCAGATCCGCGCGCGCGACGCGGGTCAGCCGCCGCCGCCCGCAAGCCGTCTGCTCACGACCGTCGACGACGGCGTGGCCGGGCTGCGCTTTATCGAAGCGGTGCTGGCCAGCAGTGCCGCCGACGGGGCGTGGCGCGCGCTCGGTTGAGGTCGCGGATCGGCGAGCATTGTTAGCTCGTTAGCCATTCGGATGAATGGCGCGTATTTCGGGACAGGGCAAAACTTGCGGCGTGTCTAACACGCTTCAAGGATGCTCATGTCTAACGTCATACAGTTGAATTACAATGCGGCTTCGATCACCACGCGAGGGAGTCAGGCGATGGGCGCAAGCGCATTGGTACAGGTCCGCATCGATCCGGCGTTGAAAGAGCGCGCCACGGTGGTGCTGGAAAAGATGGGGCTCACGGTGTCGGATGCCGTGCGCATCCTGCTGACGCGCGTCGCGAACGAGGGCGCGCTGCCGGTCGATTTCGCCGTCGATCCGGCCACGCACGACGCGTGGTTCCGCGCGAAAGTGCGGGAAGCGCTCGAAGACCCGCGCCCCGCCGTGGAGGCCGAGTCGGTCGAGGCGCATTTCGCGAAGCGGCGCGCGCGCCGAAGCTAGCGCCGCTTCATGTCGCCTCACCAACTCACTGCGCCAGATACACGAACTTCCCGCCGCGTATCGTGCCCATCACGCTCGCGCGCTGGTCCAGACCCACGTGGTCCTTCTCGCTCGTGTTGACCACGCCGTTGGGCACGACCAGTTCGTGCGCGTGCTCCAGTTCGCTGCGCAGCGCCACACGGAACGCCTCGGTGCCGGGCTGCGCGGTCTTGAGCGCGCGCGTCACGGCGTCCGCGAGTCGCGGGTACACGCCGGCGGCGTCGCCCGCGAACTGCGTGACGGTGCCGGGGCCGTATTTGGCCTCGTAGGCATCCACGAAAGCGAGCGCCGCTTTCTGCGCGGGCTGGTCGGCGGGCAGCGTGCGCGCCACCACCACGGGCTGGGTCGGGAACAGCGTGCCTTCCACGTCCTTGCCACCCAGCTTGATGAATTCGGGCGTGGCAATGCCGTGCGTCTGATAGATCGCGCCCTTGTAGCCGCGCTCGACCAGCGTGCGCTGCGGCAGCACCGTCGGCGTGCCCGCGCCCGCGATCAGCACGGCGTCGGGTTTTGCGGCGATCAGCTTGAGAATCTGGCCGGTCACGCTCGCATCGGTGCGGTTGAAGCGCTCGGTCGCGACGATCTGGAGGTTGCGTTCCTTCGCGAATTTCGTGAACTCGTTGAGCCAGCTGTCGCCATAGCTGTCCGCGAAACCGATGAAGCCCACCGTCTTCACGCCGTGCGCGGCCATGTAGCGCGTCATCACGTCGGCCATCGCGGCGTCGGTCTGCGCCATCTTGAACGCCCAGGTGCGGGCGCCCTGCTGCGGTTCGATCACCGAGGCCGAGCCCACCAGCGTGATCATCGGCGTCTTGCTTTCGGCCACGGCGTCGAGCGCCGCGAGCGCGGCGGGCGTGATGTTCGGGCCAACGATCACGTCGACGTGATCCTCGTTGATGAGCTTGCGGATGTTGCGCACCGCGGCGCCTGGGTCCGAGCCGTCGTCGAGCACGATGTAATCGGCTTTCTGCCCCGCGATGGTCGGCGGCCACATCAGCATGGCGTTCTTGCTCGTGATGCCGATGGCGGCGGCGGGGCCGGTGCTCGACAGGTCGATGCCCACCTTGAGGTCGGCGTGCGCGGCCGGGGCGGCAGCGCCGAGCGCGAAGGTGGCGGCGAGAGCCAGTGGACGAAAGGCAGGGCGCAGGGAACTCAGACGACTCAGACGCAGATACGACTTCATGCAGCGGTCTCCAGGAAGGAAAAAAGCGAGAAGCGTTCTATCTAATTAGTGGTGGGTGTGAACCTGAGCGCGGCGCCGCCGCCGACGGGCCGCCGGCCCCACATCCGGCGTGCCTGTCGCCAACATTCCCTTCGCTTACAGCTCGTAGGTCTCGTGCTCGCCCTTGAGCGCCTGCTCGATCAGCTTGCGGTTCAGGCTCGGTGAAAGCAGTTCGACGAGCGTGTAGACATAACTGCGCAGATACGCGCCCTGCTTGAGCGCCACGCGCGTCACGTTGCTGCCGAACAGATGCCCCACCGGCACGGCGCGCAGATGACGATCGCGCTCGGCGTTGAAGGCGATATCGGCCATGATCCCCACGCCCAGGCCCAGTTCCACATAGGTCTTGATCACGTCCGCGTCGATGGCTTCGAGCACGATGTCGGGCGAGAGCCCGCGCAGGCGGAACGCCTCGTTGATCTTGGTCCGGCCCGCGAACGCGTTGTCGTAGGTAATCAGCGGAAATTGGGCCAGATCGTCGAGCGAGAGCGGCTTGCGTTCCAGCAGCGGATGATCGGGTAGCATCACGGCCACGTGATGCCAGGTGAAGCAGGGCAGCGAGACCAGTTCCTTATAGTTGGAGATGGCCTCGGTGGCGATCGCCAGGTCGGCCTGGTCGTGCAGCACCATCTCCGCGACCTGGGTCGGGCTACCTTGCAGAATCGAAAGGTGAACCTTCGGGAAGCGCCGTTTGAACTCGGCGATGGCGCCCGGCAGCGAGTAGCGCGCCTGCGTGTGCGTGGCCGCGATCACCAGGTTGCCTTGATCCTGGGCCGCATAGTCCTTACCTACGCGCTTGAGGCTCTCCACTTCCTGAAGAATGCGCTCAACGGAGGCGAGGATGATCCGGCCGGGTTCCGTGAGCGAGCGCACGCGCTTGCCGTGGCGCGTGAAGATTTCGACCCCTAATTCGTCCTCCAGCTCGATGATCGCCTTCGAGACGCCGGGCTGACTGGTATACAGGGCCTTCGCCGCTTCCGTGAGGTTGAAATTCTGGCGCACGGCCTCGCGCACGAAGCGGAACTGGTGGAGGTTCATATATAACCCCTTGGCATATCAACCTGATTTTTGAATCGTTTGAAATATAAGGCGAGTTTATTACCATTTCCCCAACTTTTCCAATATGGATATCTGTTTTGGTCATTAGCAAATGACCGGCGAGTTGAAGGCGCCGGTCGGGCTGGAACAGAAATAGCGAAGTCGAAGTCGGAGAGCGCGGCGTAACCGGAACGCCGCGATTGATACAACCCTGGGGTCCCCGAATGTACCAATACGATCAGTACGACCAGACCATCGTCGACGAGCGCGTCGCGCAATACAGCGACCAGGTTCGCCGCCGCCTGTCGGGCGAATTGAGCGAAGAAGAATTCCGCCCGCTGCGTCTGCAAAACGGCCTGTACTACCAGCGCCACGCCTACATGCATCGCATCGCGATTCCGTACGGCAATCTGCGCAGCGACCAGATGCGCATGCTCGGCACCATCGCGCGCGAGCACGACCGCGGTTACGGCCACTTCTCGACGCGCTCGAACATCCAGTACAACTGGATCAAGCTCGAAGAAACGCCCGAAATCCTGCGCAAGCTCGCGTCGGTCCAGATGCACGGCATCCAGACCTCGGGCAACTGCATCCGCAACATCACCGCCGACCAGTTCGCGGGCGTCGCGCCCGACGAAGTCATCGATCCGCGTCCGTGGGCCGAGATCATGCGTCAGTGGTCGACGTTCCACCCCGAATTCGCCTGGCTGCCGCGCAAGTTCAAGATCGCCGTCTCGGGTTCGAAGGAAGATCGCGCCGCCGTGCAGATCCACGATCTGGGCGTCTACCTCGACCGCAACGAGCAGGGCGAAGTCGTCGCGAGCATTCTCGCGGGCGGCGGTCTCGGCCGTACCCCGATCATCGGCGCGATCATCAAGCGCGACCTGCCGTGGCAGCATCTGCTGACCTACTGCGAAGCCGTGCTGCGCGTGTACAACCGCTACGGCCGCCGCGACAACCTCTACAAGGCGCGTATCAAGATTCTCGTGAAGGCGCTGTCGCCCGAGAAGTTCGCGCAGCAAGTGGAAGAAGAGTGGCAGCACCTGAAGGACGGCCCGTCGACGATCACGCAGGCTGAAGTGGACCGCGTGTCGCAATACTTCGCGCCGCCGGCCTACGAAAAGCTGACCGACACCGACACCTCGTACGAAAAGCATCTGCTCGAAAACCGCGCGTTCGCACGCTGGGTCGAGCGCAACGTGCGTCCGCATCGCGTGCCGGGCTACGCTTCGGTCACGCTCTCGCTCAAGCCGCAGGGCATCGCCCCCGGCGACGCGACCGACGTGCAGATGGAAGCCGTGGCCGACTGGGCCGACGAGTACTCGTTCAGCCAGGTGCGCGTGTCGCACGAGCAGAACCTGATTCTCGCGGATGTGAAGAAGCAGGACCTGTTCGCGCTGTGGGAAAAGGCGAAGGCAGTCGGTTTCGCGACGGCCAACGTCGGCTTGCTGACCGACATCATCGCGTGCCCGGGCGGCGACTTCTGCTCGCTCGCGAACGCCAAGTCGCTGCCGATCGCCGAAGCGATCCAGCAGCGTTTCAGCGACCTCGATTTCGTCTACGACCTGGGCGACCTGACGTTCAACATCTCGGGCTGCATTAATGCGTGCGGTCATCACCACGTCGGCAATATCGGCGTGCTGGGCGTGGATAAGGACGGTTCGGAGTGGTACCAGGTCACGCTCGGCGGTGAGCAGGGCACCGGCGCCAACGGCGCGCGCCTTGGCCGCGTGATCGGCCCGTCGTTCTCGGCCGAAGAGATGCCCGACGTGGTGCAGAAGGTGATCGACACGTTTGTCGAAAACCGCATCGACGGCGAGCGTTTCATCGACACGTACGACCGCATCGGCATGGGCCCGTTCAAGGAGCGCGTGTACGCATCGCGCCAGCCGGCCCACGCCTGATCCGCCCGCAACGAGATACGAGAGTTAAGCAATGGCATTGATCATCAAGAATCGCGAGATCGTTGAAGACAGCTGGCAGGTCGTGCGCGCCGCGGAAGACGGCGTGCTGCCCGACGTGGCTGCGCTGCCCGCAGGCAAGGTGCTGGTTCCGTTCGCGTACTGGCAGGCCAACCGCGACGCGCTGGCCGCGCGCGGCAAGGACGAACTGGGCGTGTGGCTCGCGCCGGACAGCGAACCGGCTGACGTGGTCGCCGACTTCGACAAGATCGCGCTGATCGCAATCGACTTCCCGGTGTTCCGCGACGGCCGCGGCTATTCGATCGCGCGTCTGCTGCGCGAGCGTTATGGCTACAAGGGCGAGATCCGCGCGATCGGCGACGTGCTGCGCGACCAGCTGCGCTTCTATGAGCGCTGCGGCTTCGACGCCTACGCGCTGCGCGCCGACAAGGACATCCACGACGCGCTGAAGGCGTTCACGGAATTCACGGTGCAGTACCAGGGCGCGTTCGACGAACCGTCGCCGCTGTTCCGCCGCCGTGCGGCACAAGCGGCACAAGCGGCACAAACGGGTTCGGCAGCATGAGCACCGCCTCTACCGCAGCCAGCGAAGTCACGGCTGACCTGCAGGCGAAGATCGAGCGGCTCGATGCGCTGCTCGACTCGATCGCCGCGCGTCACGCCGACGTCAAGCTAGCCAGCAGCCTCGCCGCCGAAGACATGCTGCTCACCCACGCGATCCTGTCGCGCGGCGTGAAGATCGGCATCTTCTCGCTGAACACGGGCCGCCTGCACGCCGAAACGCTCGGCATGCTCGACACGGTGCGCGAGCGCTACGGCTACGCGATCGAACAGTTCCTTCCGCAGCAGGACGCGGTGGACGAATACGTCGCGCAGCACGGCCTGAACGCGTTCTACGAGAGCGTCAATCTGCGCAAGCGCTGCTGCGAGATCCGCAAGGTCGAGCCGCTCAACCGCGCGCTGTCGGGCGTGTCGGCGTGGGTCACGGGCCAGCGCCGCGAGCAGTCGGTCACGCGCGCGGAGCTGCACGAGGAAGAACGCGACGAAGCGCGCAACATCGACAAGTTCAATCCGCTCGCGGACTGGACCGAAGCCGATGTGTGGAACTATCTGCGCGCCTTCGACGTGCCGGTGAACCCGCTGCATGCGCGCGGCTATCCGAGCATCGGCTGCGAACCCTGCACGCGTGCGATCCGTCCCGGCGAAGACAGCCGCGCGGGCCGCTGGTGGTGGGAGTCGCGCGACACGAAGGAATGCGGACTGCACATCACGTCGGTGTCCGCGATTCCGGTGGTGGCGGTGTCGCCGATCGGCCAGGCGAGCTAAGATTGAAGTTTTCGCGCCGCTTTCGATGTTTTAACGAACGTCGAACGGCAGCGAAGTCGAATACAGAGTAACGCGCCCGACGCAAAGGGCGCGATCAGACGAAGGATTCCGAACATGAGCACGACGCTCGATTCCGCAGTGAACGCCCCGCTTCAGGTGACGGCGAACCGCATGGACCATCTCGACTGGCTCGAAGCCGAGTCGATCCACATCCTGCGCGAACTGGTCGCCGAATGCAGCAAGCCGGCGCTGCTGTTCTCGGGCGGCAAGGACTCGGTCGTCGTGCTGGCGCTCGCCCTCAAGGCGTTCGGTCTCGGCGCGAACCGCAAGACCTCGCTGCCGTTCCCGCTCGTTCACATCGACACGGGCCACAACTACGAGGAAGTGATCGACTTCCGCGATCGCCGCGCGGCTGAAATCGGCGCGGAACTCGTGGTCGGTCACGTCGAAGATTCGATCAAGAAGGGCACGGTGCGCCTGCGCCGCGAAACCGATTCGCGCAACGCCGCGCAAGCGGTCACGCTGCTCGAAACCATCGAGCAATACGGCTACACCGCGATGATCGGCGGCGCGCGCCGCGACGAAGAGAAGGCCCGCGCGAAGGAGCGCATCTTCTCGTTCCGCGACGAATTCGGCCAGTGGGACCCGAAGGCGCAGCGCCCGGAACTCTGGAGCCTGTACAACGCGCGTCTGCACAACGGCGAACACCTGCGCGTGTTCCCGATCTCGAACTGGACCGAACTCGACGTGTGGCAATACATCGAGCGCGAAAAGCTCGAACTGCCGTCGATCTACTACGCGCACCAGCGCGAGATCGTGCGCCGCAACGGCCTGCTCGTGCCGGTCACGCCGCTCACGCCGATGAAGGAAGGCGAAGTCAGCGAAATGGCGCAGGTGCGTTTCCGCACCGTGGGCGACATCAGCTGCACCTGCCCGGTGGCGAGCGATGCCGACAACGTCGAGAAGATCATCGCCGAAACGGCCGTGACCGAAATCACGGAACGCGGTGCCACGCGCATGGACGACCAGGCGTCGGAAGCCGCGATGGAACAGCGCAAGAAGCAAGGTTATTTCTAAAGAGCACGCAGAGGAAGAATTGAACATGGTTACGACGCATCAACCTGAAGACCTCGGCGTGCTGCGCTTCATCACGGCCGGCAGCGTGGACGACGGCAAGAGCACGCTGATCGGCCGCCTGCTGTACGACAGCAAGGCAGTCCTTTCGGATCAACTTTCGGCGCTTTCGCGCGCGAAGAACAAGCGCACGGTCGGCGACGAAATCGACCTGTCGCTGCTCACGGACGGCCTCGAAGCCGAGCGCGAGCAAGGCATCACGATCGACGTGGCGTATCGCTACTTCGCCACGGCCAAGCGCAAGTTCATCATCGCCGACACGCCGGGCCACGAGCAGTACACGCGCAACATGGTCACGGGCGCCTCGACGGCGCACGCCGCGATCATCCTGATCGACCCCACGCGCGTGACGGTCGAGAACGGCGTGACGCAACTGCTGCCGCAAACGAAGCGCCATAGCGCGATCGTCAAGCTGCTCGGTCTGCAGCACGTGATCGTCGCGATCAACAAGATGGATCTGGTCGATTACAGCGAAGCGACCTTCAACCTGATCCGCGAAGCCTACGTCGAACTCGCGCGCCAGCTCGGTCTGGAAAACGTGCGCTTCGTGCCGGTGTCGGCGCTCAAGGGCGACAACATCGTCGGCCTGAGCGAGCGTATGCCGTGGTACGCGGGTGAGCCGCTGCTCGATCTGCTGGAGCAACTGCCGGTCGCCCAGGCGACGGGCGACGCGCTGCGCTTCCCGGTGCAGTGGGTTGCGCGCCAGGACGGTTCGAGCGCCGACGACTTCCGCGGCTACATGGGCCGTGTCGAAGCGGGCGAAGTGAAGGTCGGTGACGCCATCACGGTGCTGCCGGCGGGCCGCGCAGCAACGGTCGCGGAAATCATCGCGCCGGTGCCGGGCGGCACGGCGCAGGTCGATCGCGCGTTCGCGGGCCAGACCGTCACGATCCGTCTCGCGGAAGACGTCGACGTCTCGCGCGGCGACACCTTCGTGCCGGCCGGCGACGACACGCAACCGGCCAAAAAGCTCGAAGCGGACCTCTGCTGGTTCGACGAGGAGCCGCTCTCGCCGCAGCGCAAGTACCTGCTCAAGCAGACCACGAGCACGGTGTTCGCGAAGATCGGTGCGATCAAGGAAGTGCTCGACGTGCATACGCTCTCGCACGCCGTCGACCGCCACAACCTGGCGATGAACGACATCGGCCGCGTCTCGCTCACGCTGCAAAAGCCGCTCGTCGCGGACCTGTATGATGTGCATCCGGGCACCGGCGCGTTCGTCCTCATCGACGAAGCCACGCACCACACGGTGGCCGCGGGCATGATCCGCGCGGTCGCCGCCTGACGCCGCTGCGCGTCGCGCCCGCGCCGGTTCACGATACGTGGCGGCGCGCGGCGCAGCGCGTGGCTTGCGCGTCCAGCGCGTGCGGTTTTGGAGTCTTCTAGCAAATGGGCAAGGTCTATCTGATCGGCGCCGGACCGGGCGCCGCGGATCTCATCACGGTGCGCGGCGCGCGTCTGCTCGGGCAGGCGCAGGTCGTCCTGCACGACGCGCTCGTCGAGCCGGCGATGCTCGAGTACGCGCCGCGCGACGCGAAGTTCATCGCGGTCGGCAAGCGCTGCGGGCAACGCTCGACGGCGCAGCACTTCATCAACAAGCAACTCGTCGATGCCGCGCTGGAGCACGACGTGGTCGTGCGCCTGAAGGGCGGCGACCCGATGCTGTTCGGCCGCGCCGACGAAGAAATGCGCGCGCTCGAAGCGGCGGGCATCGAGTATGAAATCGTGCCGGGCATCACGGCGGCGCTTGCGAGCGCGGCGACGCTGCAACGCTCGCTGACGCTGCGTGGCGTGTCGCGCAGCGTGGCGCTCGCCACGTATTCGCGCGCGGCGGGCAGCGAGGAAATCCGCGAGCACGTGAACGCCGATTCGCTGGTGTTCTACATGGGCCGCGACAGCGCGCCCGAGATCGCGCGCCAGCTGATCGAAGCGGGCCGCGCGGGCGAGACGCCGGTGGCGATCGTCGAGGCGTGCAGCACCGCGCGCGAGCGCTCGCTCACGCTGACGCTGGCGGGCCTGCAGGCGGGCGAGGCGCAGGATTGGCTCGACGCGGCGCAGCCGAGCCTGCTGATGATCGGCGAGGCGTTTCGCGCGCGCGCCGCGCAGCAGGAAGGCGAGGCCGCTGGTTCGCACGACACGATGCAGGACGAACAGGATCCGCGCCGCGCAGCCGCGTAAAGCATAAAAAACGGGGGTTGTGCGTAGGGCTAGCACGAAAGCAGAAGGGAACAGGGCCGCTCAAAGCGGCCCTTTTCTTTTGCGCTGTTAGACGCAGACGCGCCGTAGCGCGACGGACTCAGTCGTCGCCGGGCGACGCGTGCGTGAGGCAATAGCCGACGATCGCGTCGAGCACGCCATCGTCCTCGCCAACGGCGGTGGCGCAGCGGATCTGCACGCCCGGATGCGCGACCTGGCATTGCGCGACGAGCGCGGGCAGATCGCGGCGGATATGGCCGCCCTGGCCGAAGAACACCGGCACCACGGTGATGACCGTGCAGCCTTGTGCGGCCTGCGCGGCGATGGCGTCGGGCAGGCTGGGTTCCATGAGTTCGAGGAAGGCGAGGGCGACGGGGCCGCTCTCGTGATCGGCGCCGTCAGCGCCGCGCGCCGCCGCGAGCTTCGCGGCGAGGCGCGTGAACGGCTCTTTCCAGCGCGCGTCGCGCGCGCCGTGGCCGAAGAGAATCATGCCGTGCGTGCCCATCGTCGATTCTCCCTGATCTACGTGCACCGCTAGTGCCGGTCGACCCACTTCAGCCCGATCAGGCCGAGCGCGAGATAGATCAGCGCGGGCGTGGCCGCCGTGAGCGGCGCGGGCCAACTGCTCAGGTTGCCGATGTGCGAGAACAGCGTGTTGACGAGCTGGAAGCTCATGCCGAGCATGATGCCGCCGAACACCTTCATGCCGACCACGCCCGCGCGCGTATGCAGATACGCGAACGGCAGCGAGAGCACCAGCATCACGAACACCGCGAACGGGTAGAGCAGCTTGCGCCACAGCGCGATTTCATAGCGCTGCGTGTCCTGATGGTTTTCCTGCAAATGCTGGATGTAGCGGAACAGGTTGAACATCGACATGCGGTCCGGCGACACCAGCAGCACCGAGAGAATCTGCGGTGTCAGTTCCGAGCGCAGCGAGTATTCGGGCAGCGCCGTCTGACTCGCGCGATAGACGGGCGCGAGCGCGTCGGTCGGCGTGTTCGGCGGCGGCGGCACGCTCGTCAGTTCGGTGTCGGTCACGTCCTTGAGCAGCCAGTGGCCCGGCGGCTGATAGGTGCCGGTCTTCGCGATGCGCACGTTCGAGAGCTTGAACTGCTTGTCGAATTCGTAGATGCGCACGTCGGTGATGGTCGCGTCCGGCTGCAGCTTGCCGACGTTCACGAAACGCGTGACCTGCTCGCCGTCGACGCGCGCCGTGAGCGTGTCCTTCACCCACACGCCCGACTGGAAGTTGCTCGACACGGCCGAGCCCAGCGCTTCGAGACGCACGCGCTCCGAAAGCTGGTCGGTGTACGGACCCACGACTTCGCCGATCAGATAGGTGAGCAGCACGAGCGGCACGCCAATCTTGAGCAGCGAGCGCAGCGCCTGGCCGGTCGCGAGACCCGAGACGCGGAAAATCGTGAATTCCGAGCTGGCCGCCATCTGCGCGAACACGTAGATCGCGCTGATCAGCGCCGCGACGGGAATGATTTCATAGAGCCGCGACGGCGCCTGCAAGCCCACGCGCAGCACCGCGTAGGCGAACTTGTAATTGCCGTGGCCGACCGAGTTCAGTTCGTTGATCAGGTCGAAGAAGAAGAACAGACCCGAGAAGGCGAACAGGATGAACACGAACGTCAGGTACACCTGACGCGCGAAGTATTTCTCGTAAATGCGCATCGGTCAGTTCCCCTGCGACGCGCGGCTGAACATCGCGCGTGTAAAGAGCGGCCGGTTGCGCACACGCAGCCAGAAAATGAAGACCACGAGCGCGAGCACGATCACATGCAGCACCGCGATCCCGAGGCCGAACGACATCTTGCCTTGCTCGATCTGCGACTGGACGACGTTAAGCAGATTCGAGTACGTGAGGTAGATCAACACGGCCATCACGAGGTTGATCGTGCGGCTGCGGCGCGGATTCTGATAGGCAAGCGGGATCGCCAGCAGCATCAGATTGATCGCGATCAGCGGCAGGCCCGCGCGCCAGGCGAATTCGCCGAGATTGTCTTCGGTGGGGTGGCGCAGCAGATCGGGCGTGGAGGTCGAACTGGCCGACGGCGTGTTCACGACCGGCTGGCTCTGGACCTTGACGCCGTAGCGCTGGAATTCGGAAATGCGGAAGTCGGGATGACCCGGCTCGCCGTCGTAGCGGCGGCCGTTTTCGAGCACCACGAAGCGGTCGCCGTTTTTCGTGGTTTCCGTGTGGCCCGTCTTCGAGACGATGACGTTGACCTTGCCGTTCTCCGTGCTCGTGACGAACACGTTTTCCACGCGTCCCTGGTCGGGGCTCATGGACTCGATGAAGAACACGCGGTGCGTGGTGGGCGATTCGCGGAACTGACCCGGCGCAAGCAGCGACACCTCGTCGCGCTGCTGGAAGCGCGCGCGAATGAGCTTGCTCTGCGCGTTCGACCACGGCCAGCCGATGAACGCGAAAAAGACGATCGCCAGGATGATCGGCGTGGAAAACACGGCGATCGGCTTGATCAGGCGCGTGAGGCTCACCCCGGAGGCGAGCCAGACGACCATTTCGGAATCCTTGTACCAGCGCGTGAGGACGAACAGGATCGACACGAAGAGCGTGACGATGAGCATCACGGCGAGATAGCCGATCACGGTCAGGCCGATCAGGACCAGCACGTCGCGCGGGTCGATCTGGCCCGAAGCGGCGAAACCGACGATGCGGATCATCATCGTCGTCAGCATGATCGTGAGCAGAACCATGAACACAGCGCCAGCCGTGTACGCGAGTTCGCGCTGCAGGGAACGTTCGAAGATCATTCTAGATGGGCAGGGCGGGCGGCTCGGACCAGGCGCCGCGCCTTTCGCGCAACCGCCGAGGAGCCGCCGCGGGAAAAATAGCGGATAATTGCGGCTTTCATCCTAAGCCCTGATTTTATCCGAGGACAAGCGCGATGGACTTTAGCATAAAAGCCTGTGATTGGAGCAAAGGCGGGGAAGGCCCCTTCCTGACCGGCAAGTCGGATTGCGTCGTGGTGGGCGTCTTCGAGGCGCAAACCCTCTCGGGCGCGGCATTCGCGCTCAATGCGGCGCTCGGCGGCATGATCGCCCGCGTCGTGAAGGCCGGCGATATCGACGGTAAAGCCGGCTCCACGCTGTTCCTGCCCGAAGTGACGGGCATCGGCGCGTCGCGGGTTCTGCTGGTCGGTCTCGGCAAGCAGGATGCATTCGGCCAGAAAGCCTATAACGATGCCGCCCGTGCGGCATGGCGCGCGATCCTCGGCACGCGCATCGCCCAGGTGACCTTCACGCTCGCGCAGCTGCCTATCAAGGAGCGCACCAGCGAATGGGGCGTGCGCGCCGCCATTCAGGTCCTGCGCACCGAGACCTACCGCTTCACGCAGATGAAGAGCAAGCCCGACGTCACGCAGCGCGCGCTCAAGCGCACGGTGTTCAGCGTCGACGCGGCCGACGAGAAGGTGGCGAAGGTCGCCGCCAAGCAGGCCGTGGCGCTCGCCAACGGCATGGACCTCACGCGCGACCTCGGCAACCTGCCGGGCAACGTCTGCACGCCGACCTATCTGGCCGCCACCGCGAAGAAGCTCGCGCGCGACTGGAAGCTCAAGGTCGAGGTGCTGGGCCAGCGTCAGATCGAAGCGCTCAAGATGGGTTCGTTTCTTTCTGTAACAAAGGGCTCGGTCGAACCGCCGCAATTCATCGTGCTGCATTACCAGGGCGCCAGCGCGAAGTCGGCGCCGGTCGTGCTGGTCGGCAAGGGCGTCACGTTCGACACCGGCGGCATTTCGCTCAAGCCCGGCGAGGGCATGGACGAGATGAAGTACGACATGTGCGGCGCGGGCTCGGTGCTCGGCACGATCCGCGCGGTCGCCGAAATGGGCCTGAAGCTCAATGTGATCGGCATCATCCCGGCGTGCGAAAACATGCCCGCGGGCAACGCCACCAAGCCGGGCGACATCGTCACGACGATGGCGGGCCTCACGGTCGAAGTGCTCAACACCGACGCCGAAGGCCGCCTGATCCTGTGCGACGCGCTCACTTACGCCGAACGCTTCAAGCCGGCCGCCGTGATCGACATCGCCACGCTGACGGGCGCCTGCATCATCGCGCTCGGTCATCACAACAGCGGCCTGTTCTCGAAGGACGACGCGCTCGCGGGCGAGCTGCTCGACGCCTCGCGCGAAGCGAGCGATCCGGCCTGGCGTCTGCCGCTCGACGACGAGTATCAGGATCAGCTGAAGTCGAATTTCGCCGATCTCGCCAATATCGGCGGGCGTCCGGCGGGCAGCGTGACGGCGGCGTGCTTCCTCTCGCGCTTCACCGAAGCGTATCCGTGGGCGCACCTCGACATCGCGGGCACCGCATGGAAGAGTGGCGCGGCGAAGGGCGCGACGGGCCGTCCGGTGCCGCTGCTGGCGCAATTCCTGATCGATCGCGCTTCGCAATGATGCAGGCAGTGCAACGCGGGGCAGGCATGAAAATAGCGGCGGGGCGGGCATGACGCGCATCGACTTTCATACGAATGTCGGCGACTCGCTGCTGTACGCGTGCCGTCTCGTGCGCAAGGCGTATCAGGCGGGCCAGCAGGCAGTGGTGCTGGCCGAGCCTGGACGCCTGCGCGCGTTCGACGAGATGCTGTGGACGTTTTCGCCGCTCGACTTCGTGCCGCATTGCATGGCCGACAGTGCGCACGCGGCCGAGACGCCCATCGTGCTCGCCACGGACCTCGAGCGCGCGCCGCATCATCGCGTGCTGCTCAATCTCGGCGCTGAGGTGCCGCCGCAGTTCGCCCGCTTCGAGCGCCTGCTCGAAGTGATCGGCGACGCGCCCGAGGAACTCGCGTCCGGGCGCGAGCGCTACCGCTTCTATCGCGATCGCGGCTATGCGCTGAACAACTACAAGCAAGGCAGTTGACGCGCCTCGCCTTGCTTGACCGACTTTCGAAGGAGGCGATCATGCCCGATCTCCACGACGTCGAAGAGGCGCCGATTCCCATGCTGGACGAGGTGCTGGTCAACGGCAACCTGCTGCGCGCGCGCTCGCCGTTCGAGCACGTTGCGGCGCCGCAGGCCGATGCGCCCCATGCGGCCGTTCATGCGGACGAAGCCGCCCATGCCGATCATCGGGTTGCCCCCGGCCCTGTCGAGCACGACGATCTGCCCGAACTGGTCGACCGCTTCGAGCCGCACATGTCGTTCGTGCCGCCCGAGCCGGCGTTGCCCGCGGGCGTCGCGGCGTTCGCGGCGGCGCATGCGGCACATGCGGCATCAGAGCCGCAGTTCTCCGCGCCGCCTTCTGCTCAACCTGCCGCGCCATCGTCGGCGGCTTACGAACCCGAAGGTCTTTTCGCTCACGACGCCGACGCGCTCGTCGAGCGTCTGCGCGGACGCGCCTTGAGCTGGCTCACCGGCGAAGGGCGCGGCGTGATCGAGGCGCGTTGCAGCGCCGCGATGCAGGAGCACGCGCACTGGATCGTCGGGCAGGTTTCACGCGAGATCGGTCTCGCGCTCGAAACGGAATTGAAGGGCTGGGTGAAGGCCGCCGTGCGCGAGGAGCTGGCCGCGCGCGCCGGACATACCGGTTCTCACGAAGTCTGAGCGGCGTGATGTGCAGCGCGTCTGCACGCTTCCTGATCTTGCTTCGCTGATCGCTTTCGCTGCGGCGCGTCACGATGTGCGCGCGCCGCACGCGTCTTGATTGCGCGTGCTGTCTTGCGCGTTCCTTTGTACGCGCTTCTTCGTGCGCTGTTCTGCGTGCGCTGTTCTGCGTGTCTTCGTTCGTTATTTCAGCGTGAGAATCCAGCTCGCGAGCGTCGCGGCCTGGCCAGGGCTCAACTGCGTGTTGGCGGGCATGGGCACCATCCCCCAGACGCCGCTGCTGCCTTCCGCGATCTTGTGCGCGAGATAGTTCTGCGCGTCGGGCTTGCCTGCGTATTTCGCGGCCACGTCGCGCAGCGCGGGCCCCATGAACGTGCGCGTGACCGAATGGCAGCTCATGCAGTTCTGCTGCTGGGCCAGGGCGAGTCCGCCGGGCCCGTTCTGCGCCTGCGCGTCCGACGCGGCGAGGCCGAACGTGAGCGTGAGCGCGGCGGCGAGCGTCGCTGTCTTGTTCTTCGCTTGCGACTTCTGTTTCATGCTGGTCTCCGCCAGCGTAGGCGCCGGCTGTGTCGACGCATTATAAGAGCAAAGGGCGCGCGGATTTTCCGTGCGCCCTTTGCGTTGTCACAGCCGCTGTGCCGGGACCGCGTGCCTAGCCCGTGACGGCGCCCTTGTTGGCAGGCCGCGCGAGCGCCGCGAACTTCGCGAGCACGCCGCGCGTGTAACGCGGCGCGGGTTGTTTCCACGCGGCGCGGCGGCGCGCGAGTTCGGCGTCATCGATATTCAGCTGCAGCAGCAGCTTGTGCGCGTCGATGGTGATCGAATCGCCCTCCTGCACGAGCGCGATCGTGCCGCCTTCGAACGCCTCGGGCGCGACGTGCCCGACCACCATGCCCCACGTGCCGCCCGAAAAGCGCCCGTCGGTGATGAGCCCGACCGTTTCGCCGAGCCCCTTGCCGATGATCGCCGAAGTGGGCGCGAGCATCTCCGGCATGCCCGGTCCGCCCTTCGGCCCGAGGTAGCGCAGCACGACCACGTCACCGGCCTGGATCTTGTCGGCGAGGATCGCGTCCATCGCGCTCTGCTCGTCGTCGAACACGCGCGCCGGGCCGGTGATCACCGGATTCTTCAGCCCCGTGATCTTGGCGACCGCGCCGTCGGTCGCGAGGTTGCCCTTGAGAATCGCGAGGTGGCCTTCCTTGTAGAGCGCCTGGTCGATCGGATAGATCACCTTCTGGTCGGCGCGCGGCTTCGACGGCACGTCCTTGAGTTCTTCGGCGATCGTCTTGCCCGTGATGGTCATGCAGTCGCCGTTGAGCAGGCCCGCGTCGAGCAGCAGCTTGAGCACCTGCGGAATGCCGCCCGCCGCGTGCAGATCGGTGGCGACGTACTGGCCCGAGGGCTTCAGGTCGCAAATCACCGGCACCTTCTTGCGCATGCGCTCGAAGTCGTCGATGGTCCAGTCGATTTCGGCGGCGTGCGCGATGGCCAGATAGTGCAGCACCGCATTGGTCGAGCCGCCCGTCGCCATGATCAGCGCCACGGCGTTTTCGATCGACGCCTTCGTGATGATGTCGCGCGGCTTGAGATCCTTCTTCACCGCTTCGACGAGCACGCGCGCCGACTCCGCCGCCGAGTCCACTTTTTCCTGATCGGGGTTCGCCATCGTCGACGAATAGAGCAGCGACATGCCGAGCGCCTCGAACGACGAACTCATCGTGTTGGCCGTGTACATGCCGCCGCACGAGCCCGTCGACGGACACGCGTTCTGCTCGACGCCCTCGAAATCCTCCTCGCTCATGCGGCCCGCCGTGAACTCGCCGACCGCCTCGAACGCCGAGACGATGGTCAGGTCCTTGCCCTTCCAGTGGCCCGGCCGGATCGTGCCGCCGTAGACGTAGATGCCCGGCACGTTGATGCGCGCGAGCGCGATCATGCCGCCCGGCATGTTCTTGTCGCAGCCGCCGATCACGACCGCGCCGTCCATCCACTGGCCCTGCACGCAGGTCTCGATGCAGTCGGCGATCACTTCGCGCGAGACGAGCGAGTACTTCATGCCTTCGGTGCCCATCGACATGCCGTCGGAGATGGTCGGCGTGCCGAAGGTCTGGGCGTTGGCGTCGGCGCGCTTGATTGCGTCCACGGCGGCGTCGGCGAGCCGTTGCAGGCCCGCGTTGCAGGGCGTGATGGTCGAGTGGCCGTTGGCGACGCCGATCATCGGCTTGTCGAAGTCGGCCTTCTCGTAGCCGAGCGCGTAAAACATCGATCGGTTCGGCGAGCGCGCGACGCCTTGCGTGATGTGCTTCGAACGACGGTTGTATGCCATGGGGACGCTCCGTGTCTCGATTGCGATTGTTGTGGGGACGTGCGTGTCAGGATGGTGTGTCGCGAGCGCAATGTCCAATATATTATTCGTGGCTTATTGAGTCGGAAAACATATCAATGGAGCGCGCACGATGAGTCTCGCGAGTCCCGATCTGCGCCAGTTGCGCTACTTCGTGGCGGTGGCCGAGGAGCAGCATTTCGGCCGCGCCGCCGCGCGACTGTCGATGACGCAGCCGCCGCTCTCGCAGGCGATCCGCGCGCTCGAAGACGCGCTGGGCGTGGAACTGTTCGCGCGCACGCGCCGCTCGGTCGAACTGACGGCCGTGGGCGCCGACCTGCTGCCCGAGGTGCGGCGCCTTCTGGCGTCGGCGGAGGCGCTGCGGCCGCTCGCGCAGAGCCTCGCGCGCGGCGAGGCGGGCGTGCTGGCGCTGGCCTTCGTCTCGACCGCCGACTACGGGCTGCTGCCGCTCTTGCTGCGTGACTTCGGCGCGCGTTATCCGCGCGTGCGCCTGCAACTGGCCGAGGCGACCAGCGACGTGCAGGTGGACGAACTGGTGGCGGGGCGCATCGACGCGGGTCTCGTGATCGCGCCCGTGCCGCCGCGCCACGCGGCGCAGCTGGCGTATCTGCCGGTCGCGCGCGAGCCGCTGGTGATCGCGATGCCTGCCGCGCTCTCGGCGCAGATCGGCGGGCCGGAAGCCGTGGCGGATGTCGAGCCGGACGCCGACGACGGCTGGTGCGCCACGCCCGTGAACCTGCACGATCTCGCCGATGTGCCGCTCGTCGTGTTTCCGCGTCATCTGGCCCCCGGATTCCACGACACGATCATGGACTGCTACGGCGCGGCCGGGCTCGCGCCGCGCGTGGGTCAGGAGGCGATCCAGATGCAGACGATCGTGAGCCTCGTCTCAGCGGGCATGGGCGTCGCGCTCGTGCCGCAATCGCTGCGGCATCTGCGGCGCACGGGCGTGGTCTACCGGCCGCTCGCGCAGGCCGTGCCGACGATCGAAACGGGGCTCGTCTGGCGCGCGGAGGAGGTGAGCCCGGTGCTGGCGGCCTTCATCGAGATCGTGCGTGCGCATGCGGCGACGGTGAACGCAAAGCGGGACGCGTGAAGTCTGCGCCGCGGAGGCGTGTGCTCGGCGCCTTCATCACTGTCCCTTAAAATCCCGAGTCAACGCGACATGTGCATTTTGGCTCGCACGCCCCGGCGTCGGCGATAATGTCACCCCTCGGCGCCGCGTAACGTGCAACCCGCGTGGCGTATCTTGCAACCCGCTTTCAAGCTCACCGCCGACAAGAATCCACTTCACGATGCTCATCCACCCGAATTTCGACCCCGTCGCCATCCATCTGGGGCCGCTCGCCGTGCGCTGGTACGGCCTCATGTATCTCGTCGGCTTCATTCTCGCGATCGTGATCGGCCGTCTGCGCCTGCGCTTGCCCTACGTGGCCGCGCAGGGCTGGACCGCCAAGGACATCGACGACATGCTGTTCTACGGCGTGCTCGGCACCATCCTCGGCGGGCGACTCGGCTACGTGCTGTTCTACAAGGCGAGCTGGTACTTCGCGCATCCGCTCGACATCTTCAAGGTGTGGGAAGGCGGCATGTCGTTCCACGGCGGCTTCCTCGGCGTGACCTTCGCGATGGTCCTGTTCGCGTGGCAGCGCGGCCGCACGTGGCTGCAGGTCACCGACTTCGTCGCGCCGATGGTGCCGACGGGTCTCGCCGCCGGGCGTCTGGGCAACTTCATCAACGGCGAACTGTGGGGCCGCGTGACCTCGCCGGATTCGCCGTGGGCGATGATGTTCCCCGGCGCCGCAAACGACGACGCCGCCTGGCTGCAAACGCATCCGGCGCTGGCCGCGAAGTGGCATCTGGGCGAAGTGTTCGCGCAATATCATCTGCTGCCGCGCCATCCGTCCGAGCTGTATGAGATCGCGCTCGAAGGCATTGCGCTGTTCTTCGTGCTGATCCTGTTCTCGCGCAAGCAGCGTCCCGTGGGCGCTATTTCGGCGATGTTCCTGATCGGCTACGGCCTCGCGCGCTTCACGGTGGAATTCGCGCGCGAGCCCGATGACTTCCTCGGCCTGCTCGCGCTCGGTCTGTCGATGGGGCAGTGGCTCTCGCTGCCGATGATCATCGTGGGCGTGCTGCTGATGATCTGGGCGTATCGCCGCGCGAAGCGCACGAATGGTACGCAGCAGACGGCTGCCGCGAAAAGCTGAAGCGAAACGCTGAAGTGTCATGAAAAAAGCCACGGCGTCTGCCGTGGCTTTTTTGTTTTGCGCGAGCGTGTGCCCGTGTGCGAGCGCGTTGCGCTTACTTCATCTGCACCGAGCCCGAGACGTTGACCGTCACCGTGGACGTACCGCCTTCGAGCGGCATGGGTGCCATCTTCGCGTCGGCGCTGGCGGCGCGCGCGCTCATCATCATCATCGGACGCGGCGGCACGCCAGAGTGGCCCACGTTCACGTCGCGGATCGCGTAGCCGCTGTAGCCGAACGCGCGCGCATTCGCGGACGCCTGATCGCGGAACGACGCGATCGCCTCGCTCGACAGCTTCTGCTCGGCGGCGCGCTGCGCTTCGGGCGAGAGCGAGAACGCCACGTTGCCCACCTGCATGACCGACGAGATGTCGCCCGCAAGTTTCGACGCGGCCGCGAAGTTGCGCGATTCGAGCACGACCTCGGTGCGGCCGCGCCATGCGGAGATGCGGCCGTCGCGGTCGGTGGACGGATAGATCGAGAACTGGCCCGAGCGCGCGGTCACGCCGGCGACGCCCTTGGCCTTTTGCAGCGCCGAGTCGGCGCGCTGATTGAGCGTGGCGGTCAGCGACGCGGGATCGCTCGCTTCCTGCTCGTAGAACAAGGTGATCGTGACGACGTCCTGCGGCACCTCGGCGCTCGCCTGGGCCGACAGCGAGAGCACGCCCGAGGGCTGATAGCGCGCGTCGCTCTGCGCGAATGCGGCGCTGGGCGCGAGCGTCAGGGCGAGCGGAATGGCGGCGGAAAGTGCAGCGGCGAGCGTGACGGCGGTTCTTTTCTTCATTGAGGCTCCTTGCAGAACGAGTGCGCCAGCGGCGCGCGGCTGCCCGCTACATCGCGCGGCTGCCTGTGTGTTCACTGTGCAGACGCGCCCCGGCACGAGCGCATGATTGTGCTGAAGTTCGCGCGCGCGTGTCGGCTGCATGTACGGGGCCGCGGCGGGTTGTGTGATGCGGCCGGGCGTGCTGGTTAGGCGATGCGCCGCGTGTGGGGTTCCCTTGCGGGTTCCCGCGCGCGGGCTGTTTTGCAAAGTTTGAAGATTGAGCGCTGGATATCAGGCTACATCGCGGCTACATCAGCCGCTTCGTGATGAAGTCCCACTCGGCGCGCGTGACCGGCGTGATCGAAAGGCGATTGCCCTTGGCGAGCACGCGCATCTCCGCGAGTTCGTCATGCTCGCGCAGCGTGGCGAGTGGAATCAACGCGCACTTCTTCTTGAACACCACGTCGACGAGCATCCAGCGCGGCGTTTCCTGCGTGGATTTCGCGTCGTAGTAAGGGCTCTTGGGATCGAACTGCGTGGGATCGGGATACGCCGTGGACGACACTTGCGCGAGGCCCGCGATGCCCGGTTCGGGACAGCTCGAATGATAGAAGAGGACGCCGTCGCCGATCTGCATGGTGTCGCGCATGAAGTTGCGCGCCTGATAGTTGCGCACGCCGGTCCAGGGCAGCGAGTGCTGCGGCGCGTTGGCGAGATCGTCGATGCTCGCTTCGTCGGGTTCGGACTTCATCAGCCAGTAGCGCATGACGTGAAGATCGATTCGAAGGAGAAGGGGAGAAAGGGGACGACAAAAGGAAAACGGCATCGGACGCGTGTCCGATGCCGTTCGAATAGGTCCCCGCCTTAGCCGCTAGGCCGGCATCCTGAACCTGAGGTTCAGAATTGGTCGCAGTTAGCAGCACTTCGGGTACATCAGACAAGTGACGCGCACACCCGTGCTACAAATTTCCGCAACCGTGCACATGGCATTGGTTCAAGGAATATATGACCTTGGCGAACCAGGCAGGGAAGCTGAACTGATTGCAACTGCCGTTGATGACAACCACAGCTGCTTAAACCTGTTTAGAAACGTATTCACTTCCTACGTTTCGATGAAGACCATTCTAGCGCATTATTCAGCGGCGGTTTTACTGCACGCCATATTGCTGGATCACTGCGCCAAGCTGTTCATTCATTTGGCGCATTGTACGACGGATTTCCTCGGCAGGGAATGCTTCGCCGTGACGCACGCTGGTCTGCAAACGCAGCAGTTCCGAGGCGAGCGAAAGCGCCGCCATGACGGCGATGCGGTCTTGCCCGCGCACGTTGCTGTGATTGCGGATCTTCGACATTTCCGCGTCGACGCGCGCCACCGCTTCGAGCAGCGCCGCTTCGGTTTCAGGCGAACAGGCGAGGCGATAGCTCTGGCCGAGAATGGTCGCTTCGATCTGTTTGGTCGTCATGCATTTTCTCCGTGGCGAGCGGCGTTGTCGTCGTCGGCGCTTTGCTGCGGTTCGAGCAGATCGAGCTGACTGTCACGGTCGGCGCCGGCGCGTGCGCGCGGCAGCTTTTCGAGGATCGCGTTCAGGCGGACCTGGGCGTCGTCGATCTTGGCCGACAGACCATCGCGTTCGGCTTGCAGCGCGTTGCGCTCTTCGCGCACCTGCTCGAGTTCCGTGCGCGTGGCTTCGCATTGCGCTTGAAGTTGTGCGAGTTGCTCTTCGAGCGCCACGCGTGCTTCGTGATGGCGCTGATTGATCTCGATCAGCCGCCCGATGTTTTGTGAGAGTGTTTCGAGTTCGTTGAGCATGTGCTGCGTCCTCTAAAGACAGGCATTCTAGCGCGGATTGCGGCGTATTCCGATAATTGCGTCGTTTCCAGACGTAACAGCCCCGCTTCGTGCCTGCATCTTGCGTTTTTTGAACTTTGACGTGTTGCGCATGGCGCTGCGGGAACATATTTTGCCGAGCAGAGTCCGAAGCGCGCTCACGTTCGATCGCCACGTTTACGGCAATAATCGCGCTTTCTTGACGTTCGCTCGACGCCACTTCCTCATTTTTTTGCGCCTTTTTTCGGCTGCATTTTGTTTGCGCGTGTAGTGCGCCTTGCGAATGAGGGCACGAAGTGCTTCCGAAGTGCTTCCGATGGACGTCCGATTTACATCCGACGTGCATCCGTTTGTGCATCCCGCAGCGTAGGCATCGCGATGCCTGGCCTCGCGATGCCGATGCGAGAATCCGCAGCCAAATGCGCAGCGCGTTATAACATCTCGACATCTCGAATTTGCGACACGCCGCGACGTACTGCACCGACCGCACGAACCGCACGTAAGCGCGCCATTACCCCAGCCACGCCGAACCCAGGATGCGAACCGCCAGTCCCGATGAACCGCGCCACGCGCGCGAGCGCTCGCCGAACGCGCCTGGCGCGCGTGGCGCGCCGCCGCGTCGCGGCATGAACGCGCGTCGCGCGGCGGTCATCTGGTGCGTGCTCGCGCTCGCGGCGCTCGTGGTGTTCGCGGCGTCGCTGCTGATCGGCAGCGTGCCGGTGACGTTCGCGCAGGCGCTGCATGCGCTCGCGCCATCGACGTCGATGCCACTCAGCGGCGCGAGCGACATGACCACCGAAATCGTCCGTACCTTGCGTGTGCCGCGCGCGCTCGGCGGCTTCGCGTGCGGCGCGTTGCTCGCGCTCGCGGGCGCGCTGCTGCAGGTGCTGCTGCGCAATCCGCTCGCGGAGCCGTATGTGCTCGGCGTCTCGGGCGGCGCGGCGGCGTTCGCGTTGTGCGCGATGATCGCGGGCCTCGCGACGTGGGCCGTGCAGGCGAGCGCCTGTGCGGGCGCGTTCGTGTCGATCCTGCTCGTGCTCGGTCTCGCGCGCCGCGAGTTGTGGCGCGGCGAACCGCAGGACAGCGCGCCGCGTCTGCTGCTCACGGGTGCCGTCACGGCGGCCGGGTGGGGCGCGCTGATCACCTTGCTGCTGACGCTCGCGCCCGATGCGCGTCTGCGCGGCATGCTGTTCTGGCTGACCGGCGATCTCAACGGCGTGGCCGCGCCGTGGCCCGCTTTCGCGGCGCTTGCCGTCGTGCTCGCGTTCGCCGTGCGCGCCGCGCCGCGTCTGAACGTGCTGTTGCGCGGCGATGCCGCCGCGCAGGCGCTCGGCGTGCCGGTGCTGCGACTGCGCGTAGGCGTTTATCTCGCGGCCTCGCTCGCGGCCGCCGCGGCGGTGACGACGGGCGGCACCATCGGCTTCGTCGGGCTCGTCGTGCCGCATATGCTGCGGCTCGCGTTCGGCAACGACCAGCGCATGCTCGTGCCTGCCGCCGCGCTCGCGGGCGGGCTCGCCGTGATGGGCGCCGATCTCGTCGCGCGCACCGTGGCCGCGCCGACGCAATTGCCGGTCGGCGTGGTGACCGCGCTCGCGGGCGTGCCCGTATTTCTGTGGATGCTGTTGCGGAGACGCACGCGATGAGCGCCGCTCTCATGACGTCCGTGCCGATCGCATCGCCCCTGCTCGCGACGCACGCGCTCACGTTGCGTGCGGGCTCGCGCACGCTCGTGGATGGCCTCACGCTCGACATCGGCGCGGGCGAAATCTGGTGCGTGGCGGGCGCGAACGGCGCGGGCAAAACCACCTTGATTTGCGCGCTCGCGGGCTTGCGCGAAGCGGCGTCGGGCCATGTCGAAGTCGATGGCGTGACGCTGCGCGACTGGCCGCCGGTGCAACTCGCGCAACGCCGCGCGCTGATGCCGCAAGACGTGCGCGACGCGTTCAGCGCGAGCGTGCTCGATACCGTGCTGCTCAACCGCTATCCGCATCTCGCGGGCTGGGGCTGGGAAAGCGACGACGACCGCGCCGCCGCGCACACGGCGCTCGCCGCGCTCGGCCTCGAAGCCTTTGCCGAACGCGACGTGCTTTCGCTCTCGGGGGGCGAGCGTCAGCGCGTCGCGCTCGCGGCGGTGCTGTGTCAGGATGCGCCGCTGCTGCTGCTCGACGAACCGCTCGCGCATCTCGATCTGCATCGTCAGATCGCGTGCCTCGACGCGCTCACGCAGTGGGTCCGCATGGATTCGCGCGCCGTCGTGCTCTCGTGTCACGATCTCAATCTCGCGCGGCGTTTCGCAACGCACGCGCTGCTGCTCGACGGACGCGGCGGCTTTCACGCGGGCCCCGTGCGCGAGGTGCTGACGGCCGAGCGCGCGAGCGACGCGTTCGGCCATGCGCTCGTGCTGATCCGCGACGGTCCGCACGAAGCGCTGGTGCCTGCGCTTGGATCTGCGAACGGGGCCGCGAACGGCTCCACGAACGAATCATCACCGACGCCGCGCTGATCGAACGCCAACTCAATTCCGATGCCTATTCAGTCGCGCGCGGCGACACACACCAACGCGCGCGATCCGAACCCAAACGACCGACCTATGACCACGACGCTTTCCGACCTGCTGACCATCGAACCGCTCGACGCTTCGCTGCGCGACACGCTGCAACATCTGATCGACACCAAGACCAAACCGCCGGGCAGCCTCGGCCGCCTCGAAACGCTTGCGCGTCAGCTCGGCATGATCCAGCGCAGCACGCAACCGCGCGTGACGCGTCCCGCGATGATCGTGTTCGCGGGCGATCACGGCATCGCGCACGAAGGCGTGAGCCCGTATCCGCAGGCCGTCACCGCGCAGATGGTCGCGAACTTCCTCGCGGGCGGCGCGGCGATCAACGCGTTCAGCGGCGTGGGCGGCCTCGAACTCGAAATCGTCGATGCAGGCGTGGCCGCGCCGCTGCCCGACTCGGTGCAGCTCGTCAGCGTGCCGATCGCACGCGGCACGCACAACTTCGCACACGAACCGGCGATGACGCGCGACGAAGCGATCCGCGCGCTCGCGGCGGGCGCGGCGCGCGTGCGCCATCACGCGGCGCTCGGCACCAACGTGATCGGCTTCGGCGAGATGGGGATTGCGAACACGTCGGCGGCGGCGTGTCTGATGAGCCGCCTGTGCAACGTGCCCATCGACGAATGCGTGGGGCGCGGCACCGGTCTCGACAACGCGGGCCTCGCGAAGAAGCGCAACGTGCTGGCGGCGGCGCTCGCGAAGCACGCTGACGTGCGCGAGCCGCTCGACGTGCTCGCCACCTTCGGCGGCTTCGAAATCGCGATGATGACGGGCGCGTTTCTCGAAGCGGCGCGTCAGCGCATGGCGATTCTCGTCGATGGTTTCATCGCGACGTCGGCGCTGCTGGTCGCCGATTCGCTCGCGCCGAACGTGCGCGATTACTGCGTGTTCGCGCATGCGTCGAACGAAGCGGGACATCGACGCATGCTCGATCATTTCGGCGGGCGCGAACTGCTCGCGCTCGATCTGCGCCTCGGCGAAGGCACGGGCGCGGCGCTCGCGGTGCCGCTGCTGCGCGCGGCCGTGGCCTTCCTCAACGAGATGGCGAGCTTCGAGTCGGCGGGCGTGGACGATCGCGCGGACAATGGTGCGGACCACGGCGCGCATAACAGCGGCGCAGGCCACTGAGCCCGCGATGAATCCGCTCGCGGAACTGCGTTACTTCTTCACGGCGCTCGGCTATTTCACGCGCGTGCCGGTGCCGCGCTGGGTCGGCTTCGAGCCGCAATGGCTCAATGCGGCGGCGCGTTATTTTCCGCTCGTCGGCGCGTTGATCGGCGCGCTCGCGGCGCTTGTCTATCTGGCGGCACTGCGCGTGTTTCCGCCCGGCGTGGCTGTGCTGCTGTCGATGGCGGCGACGCTGCTCGCGACCGGCGCGTTCCATGAAGACGGTCTCGCCGATTGCCTCGATGCGTTCGGCGGCGGCTACACGCGCGAGGACGTGCTGCGCATCATGCACGACTCGCGCGTTGGCGCATTCGGCGCGATCGGCGCGGTGATCGCGCTGCTGCTCAAGTGGCAGACGCTCGCGGCGCTGCCGCCGCTGCGCGCGGCCACGCTGATGATCGCGGGCCACGCGGCGAGCCGTGCGTTCGCGATCAGCTATCTCGTGACGCACGAATACGTGCGGCCCGAGGGCAAGGCCAAGCCGGTCGCGCAGCGCATGGGCGCGGCGGCGCTCGGCTGTGCGCTGCTGTTTGGCTTGCCGTGGCTGCTGTGGCCCGCGTGGCCGGACTGGCGCGCGGCCCTCGTCACGGTCGTCGTGCTGATGGCGCTGCGTTACGTGCTCGGCCGCTATTTCGTGCGGCGCATCGGCGGCTATACCGGCGATTGCCTCGGCTTCGCGCAGCAGGTCTTCGAACTGGCGATCTATCTCGTGGGGCTCGCATGGATCTCGTACTGATCCGCCATCCGGCCGTCGCGGTCGAGGCGGGCGTCTGCTACGGCAGTACCGATGTGCCGCTCGCGGCGTCCATCGAAGCGGGCGCGTCGTCGATTGCCGCGCGGCTCGCGGCGCTCGGCGTGCGCGCGCCGCACCGTATCGAGTCGAGTCCGCTTTCGCGTTGCGCGGGCGTCGCCGATGCGCTCGCGCAGCGTCATGAGGCGATGACGCCGCAGCACGATGTGCGTCTCGCGGAAATGGATTTCGGCGCGTGGGAGATGCAGCGCTGGGACGCCATCGAGCGCGCGCAGATCGATGCCTGGGCCGCCGATTTCGAGCACGCGCGCACGCATGGCGGCGAGAGCGTCGCGCAGTTCGACGCGCGCGTGACGGCGTGGTTCGAAGGGCTCGGCGCGTTGAGTCTGGCGCCGCGCGCCTGCGTGTGGACGGTCGCGCATGCGGGCGTGATCCGCGCGATTACGGCGCGTGCGCTCGGGCTACCGCTTGCGCGTTGTTCGAAATGGCCGCTGGAAATGGCCGCGATCGTGTGGCTGCGCCGTGATCTGCACAGCGGCGAGTGGCAACTGGCGCGCTGGAACGCGTGATTGATTCGGATGGCGAATTAATTCGCCTTGCTGGCCGCGTCGCGCGTACGCGCCTGATCGAGATCCTTGCATAACTGCTCGGTGCCCTGCGCGAGACGCGGACCCGCGCGCGAGAGCAGGTCGCCGTCGATGGCGAACAGATTGCCGTGCGCAACGGCGGAAAGTTGCGGCCACGCGCGCCAGCGATCGAGCGCGGGCAGCGGCTGGTCCGGTGCCGTGGCGCCCGGCGAGGCGGTCACGATGGCATCGGGATTCGCGGCGAGCACCGCTTCGGTCGAGAGCGTCGGCACCTGCGGGCGCAGCGCGGCGAACACATTGCGGCCGCCGCAGAGCGTGATGGCGTCGCTGATCGTGTGCTCGCCGTTGATCGTCATGAGCGGCTGATCCCAGACTTCGTAGAACACACGCACGGGCGCGCGTTGCGCATAGCGCGTGCGTAGTTGCGCGATGTCGTGTCGATACGTGTTGGCGGCGGCCTGCGCGGTGGCGTCGGTGCCGAATAGCGCGCCGAGCCGTGTGAGCGAGGTCGCCACATCGTCGAGACGATGCGGCTCGCTGAAGAACAGCGGGATATGCAGATCGCGCAGGCGGTCGATCTGCTGCTGCGCGTTGCCGTGCCGCCAGACCACGATCAGGTCGGGCTTGAGCGCGGCGATGCGTTCGAGATCGAGCGCGCGGTTATCGCCGATACGCGGGACTTTCAGCGCGGCGGGCGGGTAATCGCTATAGCTCACGGTGCCGACCAGTTTTGCGCCGCCGCCCGCCGCGTAGATCAGTTCGGTGGCGTGCGGCGCGAGGCTGATCACGCGCTGCGCAGGCGCGGCGAGCGTGATGGTGTTGCCCGCGTCGTCGACGGCGCTGACGCTGGCGTGCGCCGTGCTCGCCGTGAATGCAGCGCAAGCGATGGACGCGGCGAAGCGGTGCATCAGCGCGACGCCTTCAGCGCGGCCACGGCCAGGCCGAGCGCGGTCTCGAAGCGCTGCCATTCTTCCTCCGATGCGGGCAGGCCGAAGCGCAGGCTCGCGGGCGTGTCGAAGCGGCGCGTCCACACTGCGTGCGCGGCCAGCGCGTCCTGCAATTGCGCGGCGCGCGTGTCTTCGATCCACGCGAATAGCGGCGTGGCGCGCGGCGCGAAGCCGTGCGCGCGCAGCAGCGCCGCGAGCCGTTCGCCTTCGCGCGCGAGTTGCTTGCGCATCGCGGTTTGCCACGCGGTATCGGCGAAGGCGTGCATGACGGCGTGACGCGCGGGGCCGTTCACCGTCCACGCGCCGAGGCGTTCGCGCAAGGCCGCGAGCAGCGCGGGCTGGGCGAGCGCGAAGCCGCAGCGCGCGCCCGCGAGGCCGAAGAACTTGCCGGGCGAGCGCAGTACCACGAGGCCCGCGCGATCGGTCGAGTCGGCGAGCGAGCGCGCGGAGGTATCCACGAATGCATCGGCGAAGGTTTCGTCGACGATCAGCGTGCCGCCGCGCGCCGCGAGTTGCGCGTGCCAGCGCAGCAGCGTCTCGCGCTCGATCAGCGTGGCGGTGGGATTGTTAGGATTCACGACGATGGCGTGCGTTGCATCGTCCGGCAGATCGGGATGCGTCACGTCGAGCGGCACGACCGTGTGACCGGCCTGCGCGAAGGCGGGCGCGTACTCGCCGTAAGTGAGCGGCGCGATGGCTACGCGCGCGCGCGGCAGCAGGGCGGGCAGCGCGCGGATGGCGGCCTGGCTGCCCGCGACAGGCAGCACGTGCGCGGCGTCGGGCGCGCCGTAATAGCGCGCGGCGCAGTCGGCGAGACCGTCGCCGTCCTCGGGCAGACGACGCCACGCCGACGCGGGCACCGGCGGCACCGGATAGCCGTGCGGGTTGATGCCCGTCGAGAGATCGATCCACGTTTCCCACGCGATGCCGTAGCGGCGCGCCGCCTCGTGCAGATTGCCGCCATGCGCGATCGTGCGCGGCGCGTTGCCGGTCGTCGTCGATGAGATGGCGCGCTCAGACATGGGTCGCCACGCTCACGAAAGCCAGCGCGACGATCACGGCGAGCCACAACAGCGTCGTGCGTTCGACGAGACGCAATGCGGCGTCGACGTCCTGCGCGCGCGGCGGCGAACCCGCGCCGAGCGCCGGGCGCTCCTCGACCGCGCCGTGATAGACGGCCGCGCCGCCGAGCAGCACGTTCAGGCTGCCCGCGCCCGCCGCCATCACCGGACCGGCGTTCGGGCTGTCCCAGCGCGGCGCCTGCTCGCGCCAGCAGCGCAGCGCCACGCGCGTGTCGCCGAGCAGCGCGTAGCTCAGGGCGGTGAGGCGCGCGGGCGCGAAGTTGAGCACGTCGTCGATGCGCGCGGCGGCCCAGCCGAAGCGCAGGAAACGCGGCGTGCGGTAGCCCCACATCGCGTCGAGCGTGTTGGCGAGGCGGAACGCCAGCGCGCCCGGGCCGCCCGCGAGCGCGAACCAGAACAGCGCGCCGAAGATCGCGTCGTTGCCGTTTTCGAGCGCCGATTCGCAGGCGGCGCGCGAGAGCGCGGTGGCGTCGGCGTGGGCGGTGTCGCGCGAGACGATGCGCGCGGTCAGCTCGCGCGCGGCGGCGAGATCGCGCTGCGCGAGCGCGCGGGCGATGGGCGCGATGTGTTCTTCGAGGCTGCGCGCGCCAAGCGCGAACCACAGCAGCGCCACGTGCAGCGCCCACGCGAGCGGCCAGGGCAGCAGCGCGCACATCAGCATGGCGATCAGGACCGGCGGCGCGACGGCGGCAAGCCACGCGACGAGGCCGAGCGGACGACCGCGCCGCCCCGTGTTGAAGCGTTTTTCGATGCGCTGGGCGTAGTTGCCGAAGGCGATCAGCGGATGCGCGCGGCGCGGCTCGCCGAACCAGCGGTCGACGGCGACACCGGCGACGGCGAGCGCGGCGGTGACGGGCAGGCTCAGCATCGTCCTGCTCCCGGCGCCTTGAGCACGAGCGGCAGGCCGGCGGCGACGAGCGTCGCGCGGTCGGCGAGCGCGGCGACGCGCTGGTTCAGGCGGCCCAGTTCGTCGACGTAGAGGCGCGTGGCCGCGCCCATCGGCACGACGCCCATGCCGATCTCGTTGCTGACCACCAGCACCGTGCCTCGCGCGCGCTCGCAGGCGGCGGCGAAGGCGTCGAGGCGCGCTTGCCAGTCGGCGCGCGGCGTTTCGGAATCGGGCGGGCAGAGCAGATTGACGAGCCAGAGCGTGAGGCAGTCGATCAGCACGCAGCGGCCCGGCGCTGCGTGCGCGTCGAGCGCCTGGGCGAGATCCAGCGGCGCGGCGGCGAAACCCCAGTGCGCGGGGCGGCGCGCGCGGTGGTGGGCGATGCGCTCGGCGAATTCGGCGTCGGCGTGCGCGCCCGAGGGCGTGGCCGCCGTGGCGATGTAGGTGACCGGCAGGCCGCTGTCGGCCGCGAGGCGTTCGGCGTGCGCGCTCTTGCCCGAGCGCGCGCCGCCGACGATGAAGGTGAGGTCGCGCGAAATCATCGCGTGATTGTAGCGGCTCGGTGTGCCGTCCTTGCGCTGAGTCTGGCGCGGCGTTCGGCGCTGGCGGGCCTGGCCGGACGGCCGATCGGCCATCCGGCTAGCCGATTGCGGGCGCATGCGATGGGATAATGCGCATTCGCTTCATAGCCGCTTCATCGGCCTTGCGCCGCAACCGCACTCCGTATCGACCATGTCCGCTTCGAAATCCGCCGTGCCCGCCGTCCCTGTCGTGCCGCAGGGCACGCTCATGATCCAGGGCACCACGTCCGACGCCGGCAAGAGCACGCTCGTCGCCGGCCTGTGCCGTCTCGCGCGGCGCGCGGGCGTGCGGGTCGCGCCGTTCAAGCCGCAGAACATGGCGCTCAACAGCGCGGTGACCGCCGACGGCGGCGAGATCGGCCGCGCCCAGGCCTTGCAGGCCGTCGCCGCGGGCATCGCCCCGCACACCGACCTCAATCCCGTGCTGCTCAAGCCGAATAGCGACCTCGGCTCGCAGGTCATCATCCACGGCAAGGCGCGCATGAATCTGAACGCGCGCGCGTATCAGGACTACAAGCCGCTCGCGCGCGTGGCCGTGCTCGAATCGTACGGGCGGCTGCGCGCGGGCTATGACGCAGTGTTCGTGGAGGGCGCGGGCAGTCCGGCCGAAATCAATCTGCGCGCCAACGACATCGCCAACATGGGCTTTGCCGAAGCCGTCGATTGCCCGGTCGTGCTGGTCGCCGATATCGACCGCGGCGGCGTGTTCGCGCATCTGATCGGCACGCTCGCCTGTCTTTCGGAGAGCGAGCGCGCGCGCGTGAAGGGTTTCATCATCAACCGGTTTCGCGGCGATCCGGGGCTGCTCAAGCCGGGCCTCGACTGGCTCGAAGCGCAGACGGGCAAGCCCGTGCTCGGCGTGGTGCCGTATCTGCACGGACTGACGCTCGACGCCGAGGACATGCTGCCGGGCGCCGCGCACACGCACGCGCAGGCGGGCGGGCAGACGCTGCGCGTGGTCGTGCCCGCGCTGCCGCACATCAGCAATCACACCGACTTCGACGCGCTGCGCGCACATCCGCAGGTCGAATTCAGTTACGTGCGCACGAACGAAGCGCCGCCGAGCGCCGATCTCGTGATACTGCCGGGTTCCAAAAACGTCCGCGACGACCTCGCGTGGCTGCGCGCGCAGGGCTGGGAACGCGCGCTCGCGCGGCATCTGCGCTATGGCGGGCGCGTGATCGGGATTTGCGGCGGCATGCAGATGCTCGGGCGCGCGATTGCCGATCCGCATGGCGTGGAAGGCGAGCCCGGCGCGACGGCGGGCTTCGGCTGGCTCGACTATGAGACCGAACTGACGCGCGAGAAGGCGCTGCGCAACGTGACCGGGCGGCTTGCGCTGGATTCTGGCGACGGCGGCACAGAAGCCGGTGCACCCGTGCGCGGCTACGAGATTCACATGGGCGTGACGCGCGGCGCGGCGCTGGCGCAGCCGGCGGTGCGGATCGAATCGGTCGAGGGGGAAGCGGAGCAGGCGCAGGCCGAAGCGCGCATGGACGGTGCGCAATCAGCGGACGGCCAGATTCTCGCGACCTACGTGCACGGTCTGTTCGACACGCCCGAAGCGTGCGCTGCGCTGCTGCGCTGGGCGGGTCTCGACGCGGCGCAGAGCGTCGATTACCCGGCGCTGCGCGAGGCGTCGCTGGAGCGGCTCGCCGACACGCTGGCCGCGAGCCTCGACCTCGATCGCCTGTACGGCGCGATGCGCTGAACGCGGCGAGCGAGGCGGCGCCCGGTCAGGCGCCGCTCAGTACAACACCATCTGCGTGCAGCGGAACAGCGCGGTGGTCTTGCCGTCGGGGCCGGTGACGGTGGCGTCCCAGATCTGCGTGCTGCGGCCCAGATGCACGCCCGTCGCGACCACGCTCAGCGTGCCTTCGCGCGCGGTGCCGACGAAATTGCTCTTGAGCTCGACGGTCGTGAAGTTTTTCGCCGTGGGCGGCAGATGCGCGTAGCAGCCGTAGCCGCAGGCCGTATCGGCGAGACAGATCACGGTGGCGGCGTGCAGGAAGCCGTTGGGCGCGAGCAGATTGCTGCGGATGTCGAGCTCGGCGCGCAGAATGCCTTGCTCGAGCGCCACCGCGCGAAACCCGAGCAGTTCGGGCAGCCGGCCTTGCTGGCGCTCGTGCAGGGAGGCGAGGGTGATGTCGGGGCGCAGCGTGCTCATGAGGGGAAGTCTCCTTGGATTTTGGGAATTGAAGCGAGGTTAGGCGCGCGGAAAGGCATCGGCTACGCGGGTCGCTGCGGGTGGCGGCTGCGCCACCCTGACGCCGTCGGGGGCTTCGACGCCACGGCATTTGCCGATATTATCGGACGGTTGCGTCGGCGCGCCGTCAGCTTCGCAGGCGATCGGCGCACACAGCAGCAGAATCGGCAAACCGGCTGGCCCGTGTGCCAGCCTTCCTGACGGGAGCATTCATGACGGTGATCGTGGTGGCGAACCCCAAGGGCGGCGTCGGCAAAAGCACGCTGTCCACCAATCTGGCCGGCTATTTCGCGGCGCAAGGCGAGTGGGTCGCGCTCGCCGACCTCGACCGGCAGCAGTCGTCGCACGCGTGGCTCGATCTGCGAGCCCCGACGCTGCCCGCCATCGAAAGCTGGCAGGTCGATCTGGACCATCCGCAGAAGCCGCCCAAGGGCCTCGAACACGCAGTCATCGACACGCCCGCGGGCCTGCACGGCAACCGGCTCGCGACGATCATCGAACTGGCCGACAAGGTGATCGTGCCGCTGCAGCCGTCCATGTTCGACATTCTCGCCACCAAGGACTTTCTCGACCGGCTGTCGAAGGAAAAGGCGGTGCGCAAGGGCAACATTCAGGTGGGCGTGGTGGGCATGCGGGTGGACGCACGCACGCGCTCGGCGGAGCAGTTGCAGCGCTTCGTCGAAGGGCTCGACCTGCCGGTGCTCGGCTATCTGCGCGATACGCAGAACTACGTGCAACTCGCCGCGCACGGGCTCACGCTCTGGGACGTCGCGAAAAGCCGCGTCGAGAAGGATCTGGACCAGTGGCAGCCGATCATCTCCTGGCTCAACGGGAAATAAGCGCGTGGGAGATAAGCGCGAGATTGGCGGGAAATGAACGCGAGATGAACGCGAAATCAGCGCGTGATGAGCGCTAAATGAGCACCAGATGAGCGCGAAGGCCGCGCTCGGCGGGCGGCAAGCCGCGTCGCGCCGCCAGAAATGCAAACGGCGCGCATGACGCGCGCCGTGTGTAGCAGTCCAGCCAGCCAGCCAGCCAGTTAATCCACTAGCCAGCCAGTCATCGGGCGGGAGCAACCCGCCGCCGCTCAGCTCCAGGCCTGGGTCGGCACGTGGTCGCGGCTGCCCTTGATGCGGTTGTTTTCGTCGACGAACACGAGGTCCGGCTTCCAGCCCGCCTTCAGTTCTGCTTCCTCGACGTTCGCGAAAGCCGCGATGATCACGAGGTCGCCCAGTTGCGCGCGGCGCGCGGCCGAACCGTTCAGCGAGATCATGCCGCTACCGCGTTCGCCCTTGATCGCGTAGGTCGTGAAGCGTTCGCCGTTGTTGATGTTCCAGATGTCGATGCGCTCGTTTTCGACGATGTTCGCCGCTTCGAGCAGATCTTCGTCGATCGCGCACGAACCTTCGTAGTGCAGTTCGCAGTGCGTGACCGCGACGCGGTGGATCTTCGACTTGAGCATGTGGCGTTGCATGGTGCGTCTCCTCAGGCGGACGGGCAGGCGGCCCGCCGCACGGCATTCGATGGTAAGAGCCGGAGCCAATGTCCGGCGGACGGTAGTCTGGGCGGCCGGTGCGGCGCTCAGATCTCCAGGTTGTCGATCAGGCGCGTCGCGCCGAGCTTGGCCGCAGCCAGCACGACGAGCGGCGCATCGGTCTCGCCCGGTGCGGGCGGCAGCAGGTTCGCGCGCTTGCGGATCGCGATGTAGTCGGGCTTCCAGCCGCGCGCGGCCAGCGTGGCCATGGCGTCGAGTTCGAGCTGCTTGTAGTCGTGGCGGCCCGACAGCACCGACTCGCGGATCGCGCGCAGCACGCCCGCCAGTTGCGGCGCCTCGGCGCGCTCGGGCGGCGTGAGATAGCGGTTGCGCGAGCTGAGCGCGAGACCGTCTTCGTCGCGCACGGTTTCGGCGGCGATCACCTCGATCGGCAGCGCGAACTGCTCGCACATCGCGCGCACGATCATCAGCTGCTGGTAATCCTTCTTGCCGAACACGGCCACGCGCGGCTGCACGCACGACATCAGCTTCATCACGACCGTGCAGACGCCCTCGAAGAAACCGGGGCGGAATTCGCCTTCCAGAATGTCGCCGAGGTTATGCGGCGGCTGCACGCGGTATTCCTGCGGCTGCGGGTACATGTCGCGCTCGGTGGGCGCGAACAGCACGTAGACGTTTTCCTTCTGCAGCTTCTCGATGTCGTCCTGCAGCGTGCGCGGGTATTTGTCGAAATCCTCGTTCGGGCCGAATTGCAGGCGGTTGACGAAGATGCTCGTCACGACCGGATCGCCGTGCTGGCGCGCGAGGCGCATCAGCGAGAGGTGGCCTTCGTGGAGGTTGCCCATGGTCGGCACGAACGCGGTGCGGTTTTGGCCGCGCAGCTGGTCGCGCAGTTCCTGAATCGAGCTGATGACTTTCATGATCGGATGCGTTATGCCTCGCGCGGGGCAAGACGTAGGTTGCGGCAACCGGCGCTCGCGCGGGCGAGCCGGCCGGATGGCGTGCCGACCCCTGTCAGGAGCAGGCGCGGGCGATTGTAGAGGATTTGACCGGCCCGCGCAGCGCCTTCGGCTACGGGATTATCCTGGCCTGGCCTGCGTCGATCTCGATGGGGACGGAACGTCTGGAGGTCCCGGATGCACCAGCCGGGTGCGCCGCGCAGCGTGTTTCCGGCCGATGTCCCGCGGGCTTTTCGCTTGCCGCGCGGATCAGACCGGCAGGTAGGCGAGGCGCACGTAGATGGGCGCGAACGGCTCGGGCTGGGTGATTTCGATCAGCGATTCGCGCGACAGTTCGAGCATCGCGATGAAGTTCACGATCACGACCGGCACGCCGCGCGTGACGTCGAACAGTTCCGAGAATTCCATGAAGCGCGCGCCCTGGAGCTTGCGCAGGATCGTGCTCATATGCTCGCGCACGGACAGTTCCTCGCGCGAGATCTTGTGATGCTGCACGAGCTTCGCGCGCTTGATGACGTCGGCCCACGCGGCGCGCAGGTCGACGGCGTCGACGTCCGGGAAGCGCGGCGTGATGCTCTGCTCGATATAGACCTCGGCGCGCATGAAGTCGCGGCCGAGCTGCGGCAGCTTGTCGATGCGCTGCGCGGCGAGCTTCATCTGCTCGTATTCGAGCAGGCGGCGCACGAGTTCGGCGCGCGGATCTTCGGCTTCCTCGCCGGTGTCGGCCTTCTTGACCGGCAGTAGCATGCGCGACTTGATCTCAATCAGCATCGCCGCCATCAGCAGATATTCGGCGGCCAGTTCCAGATTGGTCTTGCGCAGTTGCTCGACGTAGCCGAGGTACTGCGTGGTCACGTCCGCCATCGGAATGTCGAGGACGTTGAAGTTCTGCTTGCGGATCAGGTAGAGCAGCAGGTCGAGCGGACCTTCGAACGTTTCGAGGAAAACCTCGAGCGCGTCGGGCGGGATGTAGAGATCCTGCGGCAGCTTGAACAGCGGCTCGCCGTACAGACGAGCGAACGCCACGCCGTCGACCGTGTTGGGCGTCGAGTCGGTGGCGGGGGCGGAAAGCGCTTCCGGGTTCGCGGGCACGGCCGCATGGCCGGCCGCGTGCGCCGCGGAATGCGCCGCCTCGGCGCCGGGTGGAGGCGTCAAGGCCTCCTTGGCGCCTTCGGCCCCGTCGGCTTCAGCCATCAGAAGTTCTGGTAGTAGACGTAGGGCGTCTGCTTGACGCGCGATGCCTGCTGGCGCTCGCGTTCGTCGAGGTCGATCGGCTGCTTGTCCCACAGCAGCGAGCGGCCCTTGCGCTGCTGTTCTTCGAGCTGGGGCTTTTGCTGCTTGAGCTGGGTCAGGAACTGGGTGATGTCCGACTGATACATGGCTGACGTCCGTCGAGTGAGGCAGCTGTTTCTGACAGCCGCCGATGTTCGTGTCGGCGGCAATTTTACCGCAAGCGGCGGGCGCGGAACATCCGGGCAGGCGGCGCGTCGAAGGCACGCGATGCGCGCGGGCAGGGCGCGCGGCTGCGCGGGCCTCGCGGTGCGGGGTTGCGCTGTGTGGCCTTGCGCACGGCTTGCGGCCCTCTTTGCGCCTCGTCCTGGGGTTTTCGAGCGCTGATGTGGTGAAATAGCGCGTTTGGGTAAGCGCTGCGTCCGCCGGATGCGCGGGCGGCGCGAAAGCGAACCGAAGCTGGCCTGAAGCAAACCGAAGCGAACCGAAGTGAACAAAATGACGTCTGGAGGTCTTGTTTGGCGGGATGGCTGATCGAAGCGTTGCGCGCATGGCGGCGTCCCGAACGGGCGGCGCGGCCGTGGCACGCCGGGCGCCGCGCGGTGGGCCGTGTGTTGGGCCGTGTGTTGGCCAGCATGTTAGGCCATGTGTTGGGCCGTGAGGCGGGGCTTGTGACCCATCGCGCCGTGGCCCTCACCGCAAACCGCTCAACGAATGCCGTCGCGCACGCTATCGCGAAAATCTCCGCGCATGTTTCCCCGGATCGTGCGCAGCCCAATCTGGCGCATCGCTTCGTTACCTTTGCGGCCCTCGGCCTCGCCCTGAGCGCGCTCACCGCCACGCCCGCGCACGCCGACCTCGCGAGCCTGCTGCCGTGGATGCACGCGCGCACCTATTACGACGTCCAGATCGACGCCTCGCCGCGCGAGCTGCGCAAGCTGCTCGAAGCGCATCTCGACATCGCGCGCTTCGCCACGCGCGCCGACATCAGCGAAGACCAGTTCGAATTTCTCGTGACGGCCACGCCGCAGCAGGTGCGCGATCTCGCGTCCACCGACGGCTATTTCACGCCGGTCGTGCGCACGGATGTGAGCAGCGACGAAAACGGCCGCCGCCGCGTGACGGTGAGCGTCGATCCGGGCCCGCGCACGACGATTTCGGCGGTCACGCTGACGTTTCGCGGCCCCGTGCTGACCGAGGACAAGGCGCAGGAAAACGCCACGCGCTTCGCGTTCTCGCTGCACACGGGCGACGCCTTCACGCAGTCCGGCTGGGACGACGCCAAGAACGCCGCGCTGCGCGCGTTGCAGGCGCGGCGCTATCTGGGCGCGAAGATCGCCCGGTCGGAGGCGCGCGTCGATCCGATCAAGCACGACGCGCAATTGTCCGTCACCTTCGACAGCGGCCCGACCTTCACGATGGGCGCGCTCGACGTTTCCGGGCCGCGCCGCTACCCCGAAAAGATCGTGACCGACGTCAATCCGCTTTCGCCGGGCGAGATCTACGACGTGAACCGCGTGACCGAACTGCAACGCCAGCTCCAGAACGCGCCGTACTACGCGAGCGTGGCCATCGACGTCGACGACAACACGCAAAAGCCGCTCAACACGCCGCTGCACGTGAAGGTGAGCGAGTATCCGTACAACAATTTCCGCGGCGGCGTCGGTTATTCGACCGACACGGGCGCGCACGTGCAGGGCTCGTACTCGTATCTCGATACCTTCGGCAAGGCCTGGCCGTTCCAGGTGCAGGGGCGTCTGGACCAGATCCAGCAATATGGCCAGGTGCAACTGTCGATGCCGCCGGGCCCGCGCGCGTGGACCAATAGCGCGCTCGCGTCCTACACCACGACGGATGTCTCCGACACGCGGATTTACAGCCTGCGCGCGGGCGTGCAGCGCACGCGCACCTCGCAGAACATCGACTACTCGTACTCGCTGCTCTACTACCAGGACCGCCTCGACCAGAACGCCGGGCCGCCCACCACGAGCCGCGCGCTGGTGCCGCAATGGTCGTGGACGCGCCGCAACGTCGACGATCAGCTGTTCCCGCGCTCGGGCAACCTGATCCGCGTGGAGGCGGGCTTCGCCGTGAAGGGCGTGCTCTCCGACGCCACGTTCTTCCGCGGCTACATGCGCGGCCAGCAATATCTGCCGATCGGCCAGAGCGACATCGTGCTGTTCCGCGCGGAACTCGGCGGCGTGTTCACGTCGAGCAGTTCGTCGGACGTGCCCGCGTCGCTGCTGTTCCGCGCGGGCGGCTCGAACTCGGTGCGCGGCTATGGCTTTCAGAGCATCGGTAACAACGTCGACGGCTCGATCCTGCCCACCAAATATCTCGTGACCGGCTCGGCCGAATATCAGCACTGGTTCACGCACGACTGGGGCGGCGCGGCGTTCTTCGACGTCGGCACCGCCACCGACACCTGGGGCGAGAAAGTGTTCTATCCGGGCGCGGGCCTCGGCGCGCGCTGGCGCAGCCCCGTCGGCCCGGTCAACCTCGACCTCGCCTACGGCTTCCGCGAACGCCGCGTGCGGCCGTATCTGACGCTGGGGATCGCCTTCTGATGACGATGCGCGCGATCCTCTCCCTGCTGTCCTCACTCTGCTCGCCGATGGCCGCGCCGCCGGGCGGCGGTGCGCCGTCGTCCGATGCGCCGGGCGAGCACGAACGAAGCGGCGATGAAGGCCGCGAAGGCCGCGAAGGCACCGAAGGCGGCGCAGGTCAAACGCCGCCGCCGCGCCGTTCGCGCCGGCTCTGGAAGGCGCTCGCGTGGGCGATCTGCGTGCCGGTGCTGCTGGTCGGCCTCGTCGCGGGACTGCTCTATGGCGTGCTCACGACCGAGCGCGGCACGGCCTACGCATGGCGCGCGGCCGTGAAGATTCTCGACGGCAAGCTCTCGGGCAAGCTCGAAGGCGGCACGCTCGCGAGCGGCGTGCGCTTGTCCAACGTCGCGTGGCACGGCGGCGACGGCACCACGGCGAGCATCGACCGCGTCGGCGGCCAGTGGGTGCTGGAGATGCCGCACGACAAGCCGTGGCGTTTCGTCATCGACTATCTGCATGTGGGCGACGTCGATCTGCGCATCGTGCCGTCAAGCGAGCCGTCGTCGGGGCCGATGTCGCTGCCCGACACGCTGCGCCTGCCGCTCGCCATCGATATCCGCGACGTGCAGTTGGACAAGCTCACGCTGCATGAGGGCGCGTCGGCGACCGAATTCTCGCGCTTCCAGTTTCATGGCCGCAGCGACGGACGCCATCACGAAGCCGCCGTCGAGCGCCTCGATACGCCGTTCGGCGCGGTGAGCGCCAGCGCGAAGCTCGATGGCGACAAACCATTCGCGCTGTCGGGCAACGCGGGCTATTCGGGCAAGGTCAACGGCGAGGACGTGCAGGTGAACGCGAGCCTCGGCGGCTCGCTCGAAGCGCTCACGGCCGAGATCCAGGCGACCGGGATGAAGCTCACGGGCCACGCGCACGTGGAAGCGACGCCGTTTGGCGCGGTTCCGCTACAGCGCGCGACGCTGGCGTTCGATCACGTCAATCCGCAGGCTTTCGCGCCGGGCGCGCCGTTCGCCGATCTCGCGCTGCGTGCGCAGTTGCAGCCGGTGCAGACGGCGCAGGGCGGGGCGGCGGCGAGTCCGCAGGCGGTGGCGTCGGCGTTGTCGGCGGCTTCGGCTTCGGTGGCCTCGGCGGCTTCGGTGCCGGCGGTTGTCGCGGCAGCTTCGGCTTCCTCGGCTTCGGTGGTCGCCGCGGCTTCATCGCCAGGTGCGGCCTCGGCGGCATCCACCGCCACGGCGCACAGCAACGCGGCGGGCTTCACGGTCGCGGGCCGCGTCTCGATCGTCAACGCGAAGCCGGGCGCCATCGACCAGCAACTGCTGCCGCTGATCGACGCGCATACCGACGTCGTGCTCGACGCCAAGGCGCAGCGCCTCTCGAATCTGAACGTGCGGCTCGTCAAGAGCGCGACGATCACGGGCGGCGGCGCGCTGGCGGGCGGCAAAGGCCGCTTCGATCTGAAGGTGGCGGGGCTCGACCTCAACGCGATCCAGGCGAGCGTACGTCCGACGCAGCTGGCGGGCCCGATCGGCGTGCGCCTGAACGGCGACACGCAGAGCGTCACGCTCGATCTCGCCGATCCGAAGGCCGCGCTGCGTCTGCAAGGCAAGATCACGCAGGACCCGGCGCGGCTCTCGTTCAACGACGTGCGGCTGACCTCGGGCGCGGGTCACATCGATCTGTCGGGCGCGCTCAAGCACGACGCGAATTCCAGCTACACGCTGAAGGCCGCGCTGACGAATTTCGATCCGCTGTCGCTCGCGCCGCCCACGCCGGTGAAGGCCGCCAAGTCCACACATGCCGCGCCGAAGGCGAAACAGGGCGCGCCCGCGCGCGCTCAGACGCAACCGGCCACGTCAGGCGACGCGCTGAATCCGAAGCGCAATCTCGCGCTCAATCCGTCGCTGAATCCGGCCTTGAATCCCGCGCAGATCGGCAGCGAGCAGGCGCAGGCGCAAAAGCGCGTCGAGAACGCGAAGCAGACCGAACAGTCTGGCGCGGCACCCGCCGCGAGCGGCGCACAGAACAGCGCACAGCACACCGAAGCGAAACCGAAAACCCCGCCGCGCGCCCCCAACCGCCGCATCGAGGCGCGCGTGAACGGCACCTTGACGGCCACCGGCATGCTCGCGCCCACGCTCACGACCAAGGCCGAATTCAAGCTCGGGCCGAGCGTCTACGACGACCTGCCGCTCACGGGCCAGGGGCTGATCCAGCTCGCGGGCACGCGCATCCTGCCGAGCCGCGCGAATCTGTCCGTGGCGGGCAATACCGTCGATCTGCAAGGCAGCTTCGGCGCGCGCGGCGACCGTCTGCGCTTCAAGGTGGATGCGCCGCAGCTCGACCGGCTCGGCTTCGGCGTCGCGGGCCAGGTCGCGGCGAACGGCGACCTGACCGGCACGTTCGCGCATCCCGACGTCGCGCTCGACTACAAGCTCGACAACGTCGCGTTCGGCGACAACCGCGTCGGCCACGCGCAAGGCCATGCCGAAGCGCGCGACGGCGCGAACGGCGCGCTCGCGTTCAACGCCGACGCCAGCAACGTCGCCGTGGCGGGCGTCGATATCGCCAGCCTCAGCGCGCGCCTCTCGGGCACGCGCGCGAAGCACACGCTCACGGCCAACGCGAAGGGCAAGCTGCAAGGCCAGCCGATCGACCTCGCGGTGGCCGCCAACGGCAAGCTCACCGACACGCGCGAGGGCTCGCGCTGGGACGGCACCGTGACGCAGCTGCAGAACCGCGGCGTGCCCGATGTCACGATGCAGTCGCCGCTCACGGTCAGCGCGGGCGCGGGCAAGATCACGCTGGGCGCGACGCGCATCGTCGCCGAAGGCGCCTCGCTCGACCTCAAGGGCTTCGACTTCGATCACGGCAAGATCCGCTCGGCGGGCTCGCTGACCAATGTTTCCGTGGCGCGCATGATGGCGCTGCGCCAGCAGTTCACGGGCGTGCCGTCCACGCTCAAGACCGACCTCGTCTTCGACGGCGGCTGGGACTTCTCGATCGGGCCGACGGCCACGGGCTACGTGCAGCTCAAGCGCCGCAGCGGCGACGTCACGGTGGAAATCGGCCGCGGTCTCGCCTCGCTCGGTCTCGGCGACATCAACGCGCGCGCGGCCTTCAGCGGCGGCAACCGGCTGACGCTCACGGCGCACGCGCAGGCGAGCCGCATCGGCGTGATCGACATCGACGCGAACACGACGCTCGCGCCGCGCGACGGCGTGCTCACGGTCGTGGACGAAGCGCCGCTCGGCGGCACCGTCAAGGCGAACGTGCCGTCGCTCAAGACCACGGGCGGGCTGCTCGGCCCGAGCTATCTGCTCGACGGCCACCTCGCGCTGCAACTCGCGCTGGGCGGCACGGTCGCGAAGCCCGACCTGACCGGCTCGCTGATGGGCGACGGGCTCTCCGCCACGGTGGTCGATCAGGGCGTGCAGTTGAAGGACGGCGTGATCCATATCGCGCTGTCGCACAATCTCGTCGACTTCCAGCAGGTCGAGTTTCACGGCGCGAGCGGCACGCTGCGCGCCACGGGCCGCGTGCGTCTCGACAACGAAGACCCCGATCTGACCGCGAACATCGTCGCCGACAAGCTCGAACTGTTCGCTGCGCCGGACCGGCGCCTGTCGCTCTCGGGCAGCGCGAGCGTCGCCAACGGCGGGCATCTGGGCGGCATGCAGATCGACGGCAAGTTCACCGTCGATCACGCGCTGTTCGACCTGCCCGAGTCGGCGGCGCCCTCGCTCGGCGACGACGTCGTGCTCGTGCGCCCCGACGGCACCACGCGCGGCGGCACGCCGCCGATCGACGAAACGGCCTCGACGAAACCCGCGCCGCGTTTCGCGCCGCGCGCGAACATCGACATCAACCTGGGCCGCAATTTCCGCTTCCGCGGCCAGGGCGCGGATCTCGGCCTCGCCGGCACCATCACGGCGATGAGCGCGCCGGGCGTGCCGCTGCGCGCGGTCGGCAACGTGCGCGTGACCGAGGGCAGCAGCTATACGGCGTTCGGCCGCAAGCTCAACATCGAGAACGGCTTCTTCACGTTCAACGGGCCGGTCAGCAATCCGGGCATCAACATTCTGGCGATGCGGCGCAACCAGCAGGTGGAGGCGGGCGTGTCCGTCACGGGCACGGTGCAGGCGCCGGTCGCGAAGCTGGTGTCCGAGCCGAACGTGACCGACAACGAAAAGCTCTCGTGGCTGCTGTTCGGCCACGGCACCGATCAGGGCAACAACGTCGGCCAGCAGAGCGCGATGACCACGGCGCTGGCGCTGCTCGGCAGCGCGCAGGGCAAGCGCATCGCGCAGAGCATCGGGCTCGACGAGTTCTCGATCGGCCGCTCGGAAGTGGGCCTGACCGACCCGCAGGTGGTGATGCTCTCGAAGGCGATCAACGAGCGGCTCGTGATCGGCTACGAACAGGGTTTGCAGACGGCCTCTAACGCGATCAAGGCGACCATCAACTTCTCGCGCTACTGGTCGGTGTCGGCGTATGGCGGCACGTTCAACGGCGCCGACATCAACTACACGCGGCGCTTCGACCGGATTCGCTGGTAGGCGCGCGGCGCGGCAATTTTTCAGGCGAAAAAAAAGCACACCCGAGGGTGTGCTTTTTTGCTTGCGCGAGAGGCGTGCGAAATGTGAGAAGCGTGAGAAGCCGCGCGAGTTAGCGCACGCGCATGCCCGGCTTCGCGCCGCTGTGCGGTTCGAGGATGTACAGACCCGGTTCGGCCTTCTCGTCCTTCGCCGACGCCGCGAGCACCATGCCTTCCGACAGGCCGAACTTCATCTTGCGCGGCGCGAGGTTCGCGACCATCACCGTGAGCTTGCCCTTGAGGTCTTCCGGCTTGTAGGCCGAACGGATGCCCGAGAACACGTTACGCGTCTTCTCTTCGCCGACGTCGAGCGTGAGTTGCAGCAGTTTGTCCGAGCCTTCGACGATATTGCAGTCGACGATCAGCGCCACGCGCAGATCAATCTTCGCGAAGTCGTCGATGGAGATCACGTCCGGCGTTTCCGGCTCGGCCTTCTTCGCTTCCTTCGCGGCCTTCGACTTCTTGTTCGCATCGGCGGCGGCAGCGGCGGGCGCGGCGTCGGTCGCCTGCAGCGAGTCGCGGTTCGCGGCCAGCAGCGCTTCGACCTGCTTCGGATCGACGCGCGTCATCAGATGCTTGTACGCGTTGATCGGCTGCTGCGACGACAGCGCGGTGCCCGCGTCGGCCCACGTGAGCGGCGCGATCGAGAGGAATTCCTCGACGCCCTGCGCGAGCTGCGGCAGCACCGGCTTGAGCGCGAGCGACAGCAGGCGGAACGCTTCGAGGCTCACGCTGCACGTTTCATGCAGCGCGACCGCGTTGGCCGGGTCCTTCGCCTGTTCCCAAGGCTTGGCCGTGTCGACGTAACCGTTGACCGCGTCGGCGAGTTCCATCGTCTGACGCAGCGCGCGGTTGTACTCGCGCGCTTCGTAGTTCGCGGCGATCTGCGGAATCGCGGCGCGCAGTTGCTGGAGCAGCGGATGATGCATCGCGCTGTCCTGCACGCGGCCGTCGAAACGCTTGATCAGGAAGCCCGCCGCGCGGCTCGCGATGTTGATGTACTTGCCGACGAGGTCGCTGTTCACGCGCGCCTGGAAGTCCTCGAGGTTCAGGTCGAGATCTTCCATCGTGCTGTTGAGCTTCGCGGCGAAGTAGTAGCGCAGCCACTCGGGGTTCAGGCCCGTCGTGACGTAGCTCTCGGCCGTGATGAAGGTGCCGCGCGACTTCGACATCTTCGCGCCGTCCACCGTCAGGAAGCCGTGCGCGAACACGTTCGTGGGCGTGCGATGGCCCGAGAACTCCAGCATCGCCGGCCAGAACAGCGTGTGGAAATACAGGATGTCCTTGCCGATGAAGTGGTACTGCTCGGTCTTCGAACCGGGCTTCACCCACGCGTCGAAGTCGAGCCCGCGCTGCTCGCACAGGTTCTTGAAGCTCGCGTAGTAGCCGACCGGTGCGTCGAGCCACACGTAGAAGTACTTGCCCGGCGCGCCCGGAATTTCGAAGCCGAAGTAGGGCGCGTCGCGCGAGATGTCCCAGTCGGCGAGCTTCGATTCGCCCGCGTCGCCGAGCCATTCGCGCATCTTGTTGGTCGCTTCCGGCTGCGCGAGGCCCGCCACCCAGCCGCGCAGGAATTCTTCGCAGCGCGGGTCGGAAAGACGGAAGAAGTAGTGCGTCGAGGTCTTGCGGATCGGCGTAGCGCCCGACACGACCGAGTAGGGATTCTTCAGATCGGTCGGCGCGTAGGTCGAGCCGCAGACTTCGCAGCTGTCACCGTACTGGTCCTTCGCGCCGCACTTCGGGCACTCGCCCTTGATGAAGCGGTCCGGCAGGAACATGTTCTTGACCGGATCGTAGGCCTGCTCGATGTCGCGCGTTTCGATGAAACCGGCTTCCTTGAGCGCCAGATAGACGGACTCGGACAGCACGCGGTTCTCGTCCGAATCGGTCGAGTAGTAGTTGTCGAACGACACGCCGAAGCTGTCGAAATCGCGCTTGTGCTCTTGCCAGACGCGCGCGATCAGCTGCTGCGGCGTGAGGCCTTCCTTCTCGGCGCGCAGCATGACGGGCGTGCCGTGGGTGTCGTCGGCACCGACGTAATAGACCTCGTGGCCGTGCATTCGCAGCGCGCGGACCCAGATGTCCGTCTGGATGTACTCGACCAGGTGGCCGATGTGGATCTGGCCGTTGGCGTAAGGCAGAGCAGACGTGACGAGGATCTGGCGGCGGCCCTGAACGGCAGGCGCGCCGGCGGCGAAGTCGGTGGCGGGTGCTGACATAGGTGGATGGAAGTCCGATGTTGCGGGGGAAAGGGCGATTTTAGCAGGGCGGCCGGTTCGCGCGGTCGGGCGCGGTTCCGGCGCGGCCGAGGCGCACGCGAGGCGCGGGCGGCGGGAGCAACGAACGGCCGCGGGATGCTGCGGGATGCAACGGGACGCATTGCGATGCGCGGCGCATTGGCATGACGAAATCGATGGGCAAAAAAAACCGGGGCAGGATGGCCCCGGAGCAACAACGACAAGAGGAGAATGGTGACGCGGCGGCGTCGCCGCACACGTACCGTAAAGACAGACAGCGCCTTTGAAAGAGAGTTCGAAAAATTTTTGACTTTCCCGCCAGGCTTTGCGGCGCGATCGCCGGAATCGCCCGGCGGGCGGGGGGCGGCGTGATCGGCGTTCATCTCCGGAAATAAAAACGGGACGGCGAAATGGCCGTCCCGTTTTTGTGCCACGTTGTTGTGGCGCTCATTTGCGGCGCATGCGCCGCGCGAGCTTAGCCGCCCTGATGCTGCGCCGTCGCGCGCAGATAGACTTCCACGCGGCGGTTCGCGGCGCGGCCGGTTTCGGTGCTGTTGTCGGCGACCGGTTGCGTGTCGCCGCGGCCTTCGGCGGCCATGCGCTGCATCGGAATACCACGCGAGGCGAGGTAGTTCACGACGCTCTGCGCGCGGTTGACCGACAGCGTCTGGTTGTACGCCGGCTGGCCGGTGTTATCCGTATGGCCGACGACCGAGGCGACCACTTCCGGGTTCTGCTGCAGCGTCTGCGCGACCTGGTCGAGCACCGGCGCGAACGACGGCTTGATCGCGTAGCTGTTCGTGTCGAACGTCACGTTGCTCGGGATGTTGAGCTTGAGCGAGCCGTCCGGCTGCTCGGTGATCTGCGTGCCCGTGCCCTTGGTTGCGCCCGAGAGCTTGTTCTTGATGTTCTGCCAGTTGTAGCCGGTGACGCCACCGACCAGCGCGCCTGCACCCGCGCCGATTGCTGCACCCTTGCCGCCGCCGAAGATCGCGCCGATCGCGGCGCCCGTTCCCGCGCCGACGCCGGTGCCGAGCGCCGTGTCGGTGCCCTGCTGGGTCGCGCAGCCGGCGACGAGCGCGCCGGCGACAGCGAAGACGGACAGGCGGGTCAAGATTCTTGTGTTCATTTTCAATCCTTCCTCTCTTGAGTGGAACGTGACGGCTGCGTGCGCCTCGCGTGGTCCCCGATTGCAGTCAGGGTCTTCAAACGACGCAGGGCGGCAGCTACTACAATGACGGCTTGAGGGCTTGCTTGCGTCGTGTCGCATCGGGTACACCCGTTGCTCGACGGCCGCTCGACAAACGCTTGCGCGGATCAGGATGACCGTTGCCGCGAAGCGTGCCTTGTCGCAGACAATTGCGCAATCCAGCTTAACAATTTCTTTCGATTTTCGGCGCCAGAGCGGCTCGATGCCGCTTGCGCCGGCGCATTCCCCACGGAGTTTCAATGAGCATAGATCGGGCATTGGTCGACGCCGCGCTTGCGGCCCTCGCGGACCCCAACACGGGCAAGCCGTACACGGTTGCCAAGGGCGTGCGCAACGTCACGATCGACGGCGGCACGGTGGGCGTCGAGATCGTGCTCGGCTACCCGGCGAAGAGTCAGTACGACGCGGTGCGCGCGCAGGTGGAAGCCGCGCTGGCCGCGGTGCCGGGCGTCGCGTCGAGCCGCGTGAGCGTGCGTCACGAAGTGGCCGCGCACACGGTGCAGCGCGGCGTGAAGCTGCTGCCGAACGTGAAGAACATCGTGGCCGTCGCGTCGGGCAAGGGCGGCGTGGGCAAGAGCACGACCGCCGTGAATCTCGCGCTCGCGCTGGCGGCCGAGGGCGCGTCGGTCGGCGTGCTCGACGCGGACATCTACGGCCCGTCGCTGCCGATGATGCTCGGCATCGAAGGCCGCCCCGAGTCGCCGGACGGCCAGTCGATGAACCCGCTCGAAGGCCACGGCGTGCAGGCCAACTCGATCGGCTTCCTCGTCGATCAGGACAATCCGATGGTCTGGCGCGGGCCGATGGCGACGTCGGCGCTCGAACAGCTGCTGCGTCAGACGAACTGGCGCGACCTCGACTATCTGGTGGTCGACATGCCGCCGGGCACGGGCGACATCCAGCTCACGCTCTCGCAGCGCGTGCCGGTCACGGGCGCCGTGATCGTGACGACGCCGCAGGACATCGCGCTGCTCGACGCCAAGAAGGGCCTCAAGATGTTCGAGAAAGTGGGCATTCCGATTCTCGGCATCGTCGAGAACATGGCCGTGCACGTGTGCTCGAACTGCGGTCACGCCGAGCACATCTTCGGCGCGGGCGGCGGCGAGCGCATGGCGAAGGAGTATGGCGTCGAGGTGCTCGGCAGCCTGCCGCTCGATATCTCGATCCGCGAGCAGGCCGATTCGGGCCATCCGACCGTGGTCGCCAACCCGGACGGACAGGTCGCGTCGACCTACAAGGCAATCGCCCGCCGTGTCGCGATCCAGATTGCCGAACGCGCCCGCGACATGACTTCGAAGTTCCCGACCATCGTCGTGCAGAACACCTGAACGGCGGCGTCATCCGCGCGCAGCGGCCCATCCCTTGCCGGGCAAGGCTTGCGGCGGCGCGCGCGGTGCGCCTCGCCGCGCGTGTGGAAGGCGCGGGGAAGGCGCGCGCAAGCCACGCGGGAGCGCGTGCGCGCGGTATCATGTGGAATTCACGGGTCCAGATCGACGGCCGCAGGGGCGGACGCGAGACGGCAAGAGGATCGCATGGTTAAAGGGAACGACAGGAACGCGGGAAACGCAGTCGTGCTGGCCGTGGTTGCGTGTGTGCTGCTGGGCGGCTGCACGAGCTTCATGGGGCAGCAGGACAAGCGCGCAGGCGCGCAGGTGCTGCCCACGGTCGGCAGCCAGGTGCGCGGCACCGTGTCCTTCGTCGAGCGTTCGGACGGTGTGCAGGTGAGCTATAACCTCGCCGGGTTGCCGCCCGACAGCGACCATGCGCTGCAGGTCCACGAACGCGGCGACTGCAACGCCGCCGACGCCTCCAGCGCAGGCGCCGTGTTCGCGCCCGCCGCCGACCGGCTCAAGCCCGGCGCGCGCGTGGAAGGCGACCTCGGCAATATCCATGCGGATTCGAACGGCGTGGCCATCGGCTTCATCGTCGCGCCCGACGTCTCGCTCGACGGCGTGCGCTCGGTGCTCCAGCGCGCCGTGCTCGTCCATCACGACGCCATCGACCCGTATGCGTATCCGCAGCACGGCACCGGTCCGGCGCTCGCGTGCGGTGTCATCAAGGTGCAATAAGAGGGGCAATCAGAGGTGCAATAAGCCCGGCGATCTCGCGCGAGCGGACGCCCAGCCCGGCCCGGTTTTCGCCGATTGCCACGGATTCCCGCCGATTCGCGCCCGTCCGAAGCGGTCCTCGCAAACAACGCTTGCATTGCAGCGCCCGAGCGCGCATGATGCGCCGCGGCAAAGCCCTGGCGCCCATGCAGTTCGCGTCGGACGCGCCCGGCGGCCGATCGAGAGGCGCACCGCGGAGAGGCGCACCGCGATGCACACCGCGAGACGCACTTCGCGTCGCACTTCGCGGCACGCCGACTCACATCGCGTAAAATAGGCGCCTTTCGCGAATGGGCCGCCCGGCGGCCCGTTCGCGCGGCTTTCCCCCGGGTCGCGGCCCGGGGTTACCTCCCCGTTTTTTCTGGACCGTAGCGAAACATGGCAATCAAATCCGACAAGTGGATCCGGCGCATGGCCGAAGAGCAGAACATGATCGAGCCGTTCGTGCGCGACCAGGTCCGCATGTCGGAAGACGGCCGCAAGATCGTGAGCTACGGCACCTCGAGCTACGGCTACGACATCCGCTGCGCCGACGAATTCAAGATCTTCACGAACATCAATTCGACCATCGTCGATCCGAAGAACTTCGACGAGAAGTCGTTCGTGGACTTCAAGGGCGACGTCTGCATCATCCCGCCGAATTCGTTCGCGCTGGCGCGCACGGTCGAGTATTTCCGCATTCCGCGCAACGTGCTCACGGTCTGCCTCGGCAAGTCGACCTATGCGCGCTGCGGCATCATCGTGAACGTCACGCCGTTCGAGCCCGAGTGGGAAGGCTACGTGACGCTCGAATTCTCGAATACGACACCTTTGCCTGCGAAAATCTACGCGAACGAAGGCGTGGCTCAAGTGCTCTTTTTCGAGAGCGACGAGATCTGCGAGGTGTCCTACGCCGATCGCGGCGGCAAGTATCAAGGTCAGCACGGCGTCACGCTGCCGAAGACCTGAGTTCGAGCGCAAACCCACTCCGGCTTCAACGACATACGGGGACCGCTGCGCGTCTAAAGCAGCGGTCGTTTCTTTTGGAGATTCGCCCATGAAGTTTCGCTTTCCCGTCGTCATCATCGACGAAGACTTTCGCTCCGAGAACATCTCGGGTTCCGGCATCCGCGCACTCGCCGAAGCCATCGAGAAAGAGGGCGCCGAAGTCCTCGGGCTGACGAGTTACGGCGACCTGACGTCGTTCGCGCAGCAGTCGAGCCGCGCGGCCTGCTTCATCCTGTCGATCGACGACGACGAACTGCTGCCCTACGTGGAAGGCACCGACGGCGAAGCGCCCGAGCACGCGCCCGCGATCGTCGCGCTGCGCGCGTTCATGGAAGCGGTGCGCAAGCGCAACGCCGACATCCCGATCTTCCTGTACGGCGAAACGCGCACCTCGCGCCATCTGCCCAACGACATCCTGCGCGAGCTGCACGGCTTCATCCACATGTTCGAGGACACGCCGGAGTTCGTGGCGCGCCACGTCATCCGCGAAGCGAAGGTGTATCTCGACGCGCTGTCGCCGCCGTTCTTCAAGGAACTCGTCAAGTACGCCGACGAAGGCTCGTACTCGTGGCACTGCCCGGGTCACTCGGGCGGCGTGGCGTTCCTGAAGAACCCGCTTGGCCAGATGTTCCACCAGTTCTTCGGCGAGAACATGCTGCGCGCCGACGTCTGCAACGCCGTCGAAGAACTCGGCCAGCTGCTCGATCACACCGGCCCGGTCGCGGCTTCGGAGCGCAACGCGGCGCGCATTTTCAGCGCGGACCACGTGTTCTTCGTGACCAACGGCACGTCGACTTCGAACAAGATCGTCTGGCACGCGACGGTTGCGCCGGGCGACATCGTGCTGGTCGACCGCAACTGCCACAAGTCGATCCTGCACGCGATCACGATGACGGGCGCGATCCCCGTGTTCCTCACGCCGACGCGCAACAACTTCGGCATCATCGGCCCGATTCCGCGCGACGAGTTCAAGCCGGAAAACATCCGCAAGAAGATCGAGGCGAATCCGTTCGCCCGTGAAGCGCTTGCGAAGAACCCGAACGTCAAGCCGCGCATTCTCACGATCACGCAGAGCACCTACGACGGCGTGGTCTACAACGTCGAGATGATCAAGGATCTGCTCGGCGACATGCTCGACACGCTGCACTTCGACGAAGCCTGGCTGCCGCACGCCGAATTCCACGAGTTCTACCAGGACATGCACGCGATCGGCGCGGGCCGTCCGCGCACCAAGGCGCTCGTGTTCGCGACGCACTCGACGCACAAGCTGCTGGCCGGCATCTCGCAGGCTTCGCAGATCGTCGTGCAGGACTCGGAAGACAGCGCGTTCGACCGCCATCGTTTCAACGAGGCGTATCTGATGCACACGTCGACCTCGCCGCAGTACGCGATCATCGCGTCGTGCGACGTGGCCGCCGCGATGATGGAAGCGCCGGGCGGCCCGGCGCTCGTGGAAGAATCGATCGCCGAGGCGCTCGACTTCCGCCGCGCGATGCGCAAGGTCGACGCCGAATACGGCGACGACTGGTTCTTCCAGGTCTGGGGCCCGGAAGAACTGGCCGAGGAAGGCATCGGCTCGCGCGAGGACTGGATCCTGCGCCCGAACGACCACTGGCACGGCTTCGGCGCGCTGGCGGAAGGCTTCAACATGCTCGACCCGATCAAGGCGACCATCGTCACGCCGGGTCTGGACGTGGACGGCGAGTTCGGCGAGTCGGGCATTCCGGCCGCGATCGTCACGAAGTACCTGGCCGAGCACGGCATCATCGTCGAGAAGACCGGCCTGTACTCGTTCTTCATCATGTTCACGATCGGCATCACGAAGGGCCGCTGGAACTCGATGGTCACCGAACTCCAGCAGTTCAAGGACGACTACGACAACAACCAGCCGCTGTGGCGCGTGCTGCCTGAATTCGTGGCGCAGCATCCGATGTACGAGCGCATGGGCCTGCGCGATCTGTGCCAGCAGATCCACAGCGTCTACCGCGCCAACGACATCGCGCGTCTGACGACCGAGATGTATCTGTCGACGATGGAACCGGCGATGAAGCCGTCCGACGCGTTCGCCAAGCTCGCGCACCGCGAGATCGACCGCGTGCCCATCGACGAACTCGAAGGCCGCGTGACGTCGATCCTGCTCACGCCGTACCCGCCGGGCATTCCGCTGCTGATTCCGGGCGAGCGCTTCAACAAGACGATCGTGAACTACCTCAAGTTCGCGCGCGAATTCAACGAGCGCTTCCCGGGTTTCCACACCGATATCCACGGACTCGTGGGCGAGACCATCAACGGCCGCATCGAGTATTTCGTGGATTGCGTGCGCGCCTGAGCGCGGAGGCGGGCGGCATGACGGTGCGGATGACGGTGCGAACTTCGCGAACCCTGCGGGCGCTGACGGCTTCGCTGGCGCTGGCGGCGACGATGTTCGCCGCCGCGCCCGCGCGCGCCGAGGTGGCGGCCGCCGATCCGATCGATACGGCCATGCGCGCGTGTCTTGCGCGCGCGGACCGCTCGACGACGGCGGGGCAGATCCAGTGCATGGAGGAGGCGCGCGGCGCATGGCGCGCCGCCGCCGAAACCGCGCTCGTGCAACTGAACGCGAAGCTCAAACCGGCGGATCAAAAGCGCTGGAAGTTGAGCCAGCAGAAGTGGGTGGCGTGGCGCGATGCCGAGGACACCATGCTCGGCGCGGCGTTCGCCACCACGAGCGGCAGCACGTATCAGCTCTACGAGGCGGACATGCGTTTGCAGCCGGTGCGCGACCGCGCGCTCGCGCTGCGCAACGAAGCCGCGAGCTGGGACGGCCAGCCGCCGCGCGCCCGCGCCTGTAGCGCCGACGCGCGCTGCGAGCACGTGAGCTACGACCTCAATCGTTACTACCGCCAGCTTTACGCGCGTATGCCGAAGCACGCGCGGCCCGCCGTGTCGCGCGCGCAGAGCGCGTGGCGCGCGTACCGCGACGTGACCACGCCGCTGATCGACGAGCGCTCGCGGCTCGATCTGCTCGGCGCGCGGCTCGCCACGTTGAAGCGTTTGTCGGAGACGGTGAACAACCGCTGAGCGTCTGAACGCTTTGACGATCGCATGAAAAAACCGGCGTGAATCCTTGTGATTCACGCCGGTTTTGTTTTGTGCGCGATGCTTCGCTGCGTCAGTCGAGAATGAATTGCTCGGGCGGATGCGACGGCGTGTGCGTCGGGTCGCCGAGCAGATCGTGCAGCGCGGACTCGATGCCCGTCGACATCGCGTTGAGCGCGAGATCGTTGTCTTCGGTGCCGAACGGGTCTTCGATCTGCGAGGCGATCGCTTCGTGCGCCATGAACGCGTAGGCCACGAACACGGCGAAGATCGGCGTGAGCGCGCCGATGCTGTCCACGAGCCCGAACGGCAGCAGCGCGCAGAAGAAGTAGACGGTGCGATGAATCATCACCGTGTAGGCGAACGGCAGCGGCGTGGAAGCGATGCGCTCGCAGCCGCCGATCACGTCGGAGAGGCCGTTCAGATTGCGCTCGAACGCGAGCACCGCATAGCCGTCCAGCCGGCCCGCGCGCACTTCGCCGCGCATCCATTCGGACGCGCTGAGCAGCAGCGTGGCGGGACGGAATTGCGAGGCCATCGCGCGTTCGACCAGCGCGGGCGGCAGACGCGATTCGAGATCGGCGCGCGGGTCGGTATGACGCAGCTGATGGCGCAGCGCGTGCGGCATCGCGCAGAGAATCTCGACGAACGGACGCGCGTGCGCGCGCGCATCCTCGCCGTCGGCGGGCTTCACGAGCGTGAGCGCCTGGCGCGTAAGCGAGCGCGATTCGTTGAGCAGTTGCCCCCAGAGCTTGCGGCCTTCCCAGTAGCGGTCGTAGCTCGCGTTGTTGCGAAAGCCGAGAAACACGGCGAGCGCGATGCCGATCAGCGAAAACGGCACCGTGCTCAGGTTCACGGTCACGCGCAGGATGTGATCGTGCGCGGCGACGGCCACGATCGACAGGCACAAGACGATAAAGAGCCGCGGCAGCAGTTGCGGCAGGACGGAACCGCGCCACGCGAGCAGCATGCGGAACCAGTTGAGGCGAGGGCGGACGATCATCGGGACGGACTCGGAGCAGATTCGGGCAGGAACGCTACAGGGATGATGTCGATTCTAGGTCATGGGGCGCGATCGTCAGGCGTACAACTCGGGCCATTCGAAGCGGGTACAGCCGCGCCGCCTGTGTGCGCGCAAAAAACAAAACGGGCGCGCGACGTTGTCCGTCGCGCGCCCGTTTCGTGTTCATGGCCAGGCGGGCCGCTGCGCGTTGGCGCTTGTTCTGCGCTTGTTCCGCGCGTGCGCTTACTTCGCCGCGCCGAGCGCCGCGCGTGCCGCCACGACGGCCGCGCGCACCTGCTCGGGCGCGGTGCCGCCCGGATGGTTGCGCGACGACACCGAGCCTTCGAGCGTCAGCACTTCGAACACGTCTTCGGCCAGCAGATGCGCGACGGCCGGCAGTTCGCGGCGCATTTCGTCGAGCGTCAGGTCGGCGAGATCGCAGTTGCGATCCACGCAGATGCGCACCGCGTGCGCCACGGCTTCGTGCGCGTCGCGGAACGGCAGGCCCTTCTTCACGAGGTAGTCGGCGAGGTCGGTGGCCGTCGAGAAGCCTTGCAGCGCGGCGGCGCGCATCGCGTCGGCCTTGACCGTGATGCCGGCGACCATTTCCGCGAAGATGCGCAGCGTGTCCGCGACCGTATCGACGGTATCGAACAGCGGCTCCTTGTCTTCCTGGTTGTCCTTGTTGTACGCGAGCGGCTGGCCCTTCATCAGCGTGAGCAGGCCCATCAGATGGCCGTTCACGCGGCCGGTCTTGCCGCGCGCCAGTTCGGGCACGTCGGGGTTCTTCTTCTGCGGCATGATCGACGAGCCGGTGCAGAAGCGGTCGGCGATATCGATGAAGCCGACGCGCGGGCTCATCCACAGCACCAGTTCTTCCGAGAAGCGCGAGACGTGCGTCATGACGAGCGCCGAAGCGGCCGTGAATTCGATCGCGAAGTCGCGGTCGGAGACGGCGTCGAGCGAGTTCGCGCAGATGCCGTCGAAGCCCAGCGTCTTCGCCACGGCGAAGCGGTCGATCGGATAGCTCGTGCCCGCGAGCGCGGCCGCGCCGAGCGGCAGGCGGTTCACGCGCTTGCGGCAGTCGACCATGCGCTCGGCGTCGCGCGTGAACATTTCCACGTAGGCGAGCAGGTGATGGCCGAACGTGACCGGCTGCGCGACCTGAAGGTGCGTGAAGCCCGGCATGATCGTGCCCGCGTGCTGTTCCGCGAGGTCGAGCAGCGCGCCGCGCAGGTCGCCGATCAGGCCGCCGATGCGGTCGATCTCGCCGCGCAGCCACAGACGGATGTCGGTCGCGACCTGGTCGTTACGCGAACGGCCCGTGTGCAGGCGCTTGCCCGCGTCGCCGATCAGCGCCGTGAGACGCGCTTCGATGTTCAGGTGCACGTCTTCGAGATCGAGCTTCCACTCGAATTCGCCGCGCTCGATCTCGCCCTTGATCTGCGCCATGCCGCCCTGGATGGCGGCGAGGTCGTCGGCGGAAATGATCTTCTGCGCGGCCAGCATCGACGCGTGCGCGAGCGAGCCCTCGATGTCCACGAGCGCGAGTCGCTTGTCGAAGAAGACCGACGACGTGTAGCGCTTGACCAGCTCCGACATGGGTTCGGAGAAGCGAGCCGACCAGGCTTCGCCTTTTTTGTGCAGTTGGGACGTCATGATGATGAGCGGTGAGCGATAGGAAAGCGGGCCGCGCGCTGAGTGCCTCGCAGGGCGCCGGGTGCGGCGGGAAAGTGGATGATTTTACCACCCGCGCAGGCGCGCACCGGTGGCGCGGCGCGCTCAGAGGCGCACCAGCACCACCAGCTTGAGATCCTCGCGGTGCGCGGGCTTGAATGTGATCTGGTCGTAGGCGATGCGGCCGTGGCGCGGATGATGGAATTCGCGCCGTCCGCCTTCGCGCTCGAACACGTCCTGCGAGCCCCAGAAGCGGCCGAATTCGTCGCTCGCGGCGATCAGCGAATCGATCAGCGCGCGCGTGGGCGCATCGTTCAGATGGCGGATCGAATCGGCGCGGAACTCGGCGGCCAGACGGCGCGCACGCGTTTCCCAGTCGACGATCAGCTCGCGCCCGAGCGGCTCCGTGAAGGTGAAGCGCAGCAGATTGCGGTCGTGCTCGCCGTCGAGCCAGCCCGTGAACAGGTCCGCCGCCTGGGCGTTCCAGGCGAGCGCGGTCCACTGGCGGTCGAGCACGTAAGCGGGCGCGTCGATCAGGCCGACGGTCTGCAGCAGCGTGGCGGGGGCGTCGGCGGCGCTCGCGGTGTCGGGCTCGGCGGGGTCGCGCTGCGCGGCCAGTTCGAACAGATAGGCGCGTTCGGCGCGCGAGAGCCGCAGCGCCACGGCGATGCGCGCGAGCGCGTCCGCCGACGCCGAGACCGGGCGGCCCTGCTCGATCCACGTGTACCAGGTCGGGCTCACGCCGCACAGCTGCGCGACTTCCTCGCGGCGCAGGCCGGGCGTGCGGCGGCGCGGGCCGGGCGGCAGGCCGACTTCCTGCGGCGAGAGCCGCTCGCGATGGGCGCGGATGAACTCGCCGAGCGCGCGCGCGGGCGTGGCGTCGAGCGTTTTAGCGGGGCCGGAATCAGCGGTGATGGGGGTGTCGAGGCTCATGGAAGGCTGGCGGGTGCTGGCGATACCAGAATAATCGCTCAACTTGTACTGGTACAAAACGGGCTCTATTGTAACGGCTGACGCGGCGCCGGGCCGCCGCGGCAACCCGCCCGGGGGACAGAAGCTACAAGATCGACGCGAGGCCGCAGCCGCAGAGGTGGCGGGACTCGCGCCCCACACAATCGGGAAACCGGAGCGCGCGCACGAGCGTCGGCGCGCCGGACCCGCACCAGGAGCATGCCATGAAGCATCACGATCAGGTCGCCGACGCCTTCGGCTCGACCGCCGCCGCCTATCTCACCAGCCAGGTCCACGCAACCGGGGCCGATCTCGAGAACCTGGCCGCGACCTTCGCGGCGACCTGCGGCAATGCGCTGGTGCTCGACATGGGCTGCGGCGCGGGTCACGCGAGCTTCGCCGTCGCGCCGCACGTGCGCGAAGTCGTGGCCTACGACATCGCGCCGCCGATGCTCGCGACCGTCGAGGCCGCCGCGAAGGAACGCGGCTTGAGCACGGTCCGCACGCAGCAGGGCGCCGCCGAGACGTTGCCGTTCGCCGACGCGAGCTTCAACTGGGCGATCAGCCGCATGAGCGCGCACCACTGGCGCGACGTACCGCGCGCGCTCGCCGAAGTGCATCGCGTGCTCAAGCCGGGCGGACGTTTGAAGTTCATCGATATCGCGGGCATCGACGATCCGCTTTACGACACGCATATTCAGGCGGTGGAATTGCTGCGCGACGCGTCGCATATCCGCGATTACCGCGCCGACGAGTGGGTGAGCATGCTCGACGCGGCGGGATTCGACGCGAAGGTGACGGAGCGCTGGCGCATCGCGCTCGACTTCGATACGTGGGTCGCGCGCATGCGCACGCCGCCCGAACGCGTGACGGCGATCCGCTCGATGTGGGACAACGCGCCCGATGAAGTGCGCAACTACTTCGATGTGCAGAACGATCGCTCGTTCAAGCTCGATGCGTTGATGATCGAGGCGACGCGGCGGGATTGAGGGGCAGCCCTGTCATGGAAAAACGGCGTCGTGCCCGAAGGCATGACGCCGTTTGTTTTTTGTGCTTTCTGACAGGGCATGGCACGTGCGGCGTCAGTGACGCTGAATCAGGATGGCGGGTTACGACTTGCGCTGATGCATCGCAAGCATCAATCTTCCCGTGCGTGCTACTCATACCGTTCTCACCTATCCGCAAAAGGCTTGCGATGTTCCTGGCATGGAATGAGCGATGGTATTGATTGCCCCGACCCGGCTGTTTTCGTGCCAGGCGAAGTGAGAGCGCCGCCATGCCTGTCCAGTGCACGTTTCGCCTCAACAACATGCCCATGTCGGTGCTGCATTGCGATGGCATCGGTGACTTCGCGGCATTTTCCGGGCGCGATGACGTGAAGAACAATCCCGCTTCTGTAGCGCTTTCCGGAGCCGGTCCGCTGCCGCCGGGACGATACTTCATTGTCGATCGTGGGTCAGGAGGATTGTTTTCCCAAATCCGCGATCTTTTCGTCGATATCTTCAACGATACCGATCGAGAAAAGTGGTTCGCGCTCTATCGGGACGACGGTCAGGTCGACGATTGGACCTTTATCAACGGTGTCCGTCGCGGGCACTTTCGGCTTCATCCTCGTGGCCGCGCCAATATCAGCGAAGGCTGCATCACACTTTCGGACCCGCCCGCTTTCTATCGCCTTCGGGACCTGCTATTGCGCTCGCCGACGATCGCGTTGCCGGGTGGCAGAGGCTTCGCCTATGGGACGGTCGACGTTCGATGAAAGCCGTACTGCTCAATGCCGCCGCTGTGATCGGGCTCTTTCTTGTGCTCGTGTTCCCGATAGGCTATTTCGCTTTCACGGAGCCATTGATAGGCATGGTTTCGCGAGCGGCCTGGTGGCTCGGTCTGGATCGCAATGCGGAACCCGGCGACGCCATGGTCGATTCGGTGTTGCTGCTTTCTTTCTTGTTGGCGACAGCGTGTGTTTGCCTTGTGAACGCAGTTGCCAGACGGCGCAGACGGAGGGCCGCCCATGTCGAATGATGTTTTCTTGAAGATTGATGGTATTGCGGGTGAGTCGCAGGATGCCGCGCACCCTGGAGAAATTCAGGTGACGAACTGGATATGGAGGATGTCGCAGCCATCGGCCATGATGTCCGGGTCGGGTGGTGGCGCGGCAAAGGCCACGGTTGAGGACCTTGTGTTCTTTCACGAGGTGGACCGGGCGAGCCCTAACCTGATGTCGTTCTGCCTCACCGGCAAGCACGTACCCACGGCCGTACTGACGATGCGTAAAGCGGGAGGCCTGCCACTCGATTTCCTCCGTATCACGATGACCGACGTCATCGTGACCGGCGTGGAAATGTCCGCGAGCTACGAACAGGTTCGGCTGTCGTTTGCTCGCGTCAAGCAGGAATACATGGTTCAGAATGCCGTGGGCGGCAGTCGGGGCGTCGTGACAGGGACGTTCGATATCAAGGCCAACGCGCTGGCGTAGATGCACAAGCAGCGGCTGACGCAACGCCATTCAGCGAGCCTCTAGCGTTACGGCACAATCGAGTGGCCGACATGAAGAAAAACGGCGTCGTGCCCGAAGGCACGACGCCGTTTTTTATCGGATCAGCGGTTGAAGCAAGCTCAACCCGCGCCTTTAACCCGTATTCCGCAGCCCCGCCGCGATCCCGTTGATCGTCAGATGAATCCCGCGTCGCACGCGCGGGCTCGGATCGCCGGCGCGATAGCGCTTGATCAGCTCGACCTGCAAGTGATTGAGCGGATCCAGATACGGGAAGCGGTTCTTGATCGAGCGCGCGAGCAGCGGGTTGTCGGCGAGTCGGCCGTTCGAGCCGGTGATCTCGTCGAGCACCTTCGTCGTGCGCTCCCACTCGGCGACGATGCGTTCGAACACGTGCTTGCGCAGCTTCTTGTCGGCGACCAGTTGCGCGTAGCGCGACGCCACCGCGAGATCGGTCTTCGCGAGCGTCATGTCCATGTTCGAGAGCAGGTTCGCGAAGAACGGCCAGGTCTTGTACATCTTCTTGAACAGCGCGAGACGGCGCGTGCGTTCGGCGTCGCTGCCCGCGTCGTCGAGATACGACGACACCGCGCTGCCGAAGCCATACCAGCCCGTCAGCAGCAGACGGCACTGGCCCCACGAAAAGCCCCACGGAATCGCGCGCAGGTCGTCGATCTTGCGGTTCTTCGGATCCTGCAGCTTGCGCGAGGCCGGCCGGCTGCCGATGTTCAGCTCCGCGATTTCGGTGATCGGCGTCGAGGCGAAGAAGTAGTCGGTGAAGCCCGGCGTCTCGTAGACGAGCGAGCGGTACGCCGCCATCGCCGCATCGGAGAGCTGCTGCATCGTTTCTTCGAACGCGGGCAATTGCTCCGGCGAGTTGCCCGCCGTGTTGTCCAGCGGCAGCAGCGTGGCTTCAAGCGTGGCCGCGATCACCGTTTCCAGATTGCGTCGCCCGATCTCCGGGTTGCCGAACTTGCTGGCGATCACTTCGCCCTGTTCGGTCAGGCGGATCTGGCCGTCGACCGTGCCCGGCGGCTGCGAGAGGATCGCGTTGTAGGTCGGGCCGCCTCCGCGTCCGACCGTGCCTCCGCGGCCATGGAACAGACGCAGCGTGATGCCGCGCTCGCGATACAGCGAGACGAGCGCGAGTTCGGCGCGATACAGCTCCCAGTTCGAGGTGAGGAAGCCGCCGTCCTTGTTGCTGTCCGAATAGCCGAGCATGATTTCCTGCTCGTTGCCCCAATGCTCGACGATGCCGTCGATGCCCGGCAGCGCGAGCAGGTCGCGCATGATGCCCGGCGCGTGGCGCAAGTCGGGAATCGTTTCGAATAGCGGGATCACCATCAGCGCGGCGCGCGCGGGATCGTCCGTGTGGCCGAGACGGCCGCCGAGCAGGCCGGTTTCCTTCTGCAGCAGCATCACTTCGAGCAGGTCCGAAACCGTTTCGGTGTGCGAGATGATGTAGTTGCGCACCGCGCGCGCGCCGAACTTCTCGCGCGTCACGCGCGCCATTTCGAGCACGCCGAGCTCGCTTTTCACGAGGTCGGAGTAGTCGAGATACGGCGAGCGCAGCGGACGCTGATCGGCGAGTTGCGCGAGCAGCACGATCTGCTTGTCTTCCTCGGAGAGCGCGGCGTAATCGGCCTGCACGCCCGCGCGCGCGAGCAGTTCGGTGATCACGGCTTCGTGGATGTCCGAGCTTTGGCGCAAGTCGATCGAGGCCAGATGGAAGCCGAACACTTCCACCGCGCGCACGAGCGGCGCGAGGCGCGGCGTGGCGAGCGAGCCGCCGTGATGCGCGGCGAGCGAATCCATCAGGATGTGCAGATCGCGCGAGAACTCGGCGGCATCGGCGTAAGGCTGCGCGCGCACGGGCGCGGCATTGCGGCCCGCGCTGCGCACGGCCACGACGCCTTCGCCCAGACGCACGCGCGCGCTCGCGGCGAGGCGCGTGTACACGCCGATCAGCGCGCGCCGATACGGTTCGTCGACGCGATGCGGCGACTGGTCGGGCGAGGCTTCGGCCAGCGCCTTGAGTTCGTCGCTCGCGCCCGCGAGCAGGTTCGACACCGACAGTTCCGCGCCGAGCTTGTGCACTTCGTCGAGATAGTGCTGAAGAATCACCTGCGCCTGACGCTCGCTGGCTTCTTCGAGCGTGGCCGAGGTCACGTTCGGATTGCCGTCGCGGTCGCCGCCGATCCAGCTGCCCATCTGGAAGAACGCGGGCAGGCGCGCCGAGAGACCGTGCTCTTTCAGCGAGGTTTCGATCTCGCCGTACAGCGCGGGAATCTCGGTGAGGAAGGTGGTGTGGTAGTACGAGAGCGCGTTTTCGATTTCGTCGGTGACGGTCAGGCGCGCGTCGCGCAGCATGCGCGTCTGCCACAGCGAGGTCACGCGCGCGCGCAGCAGCGATTCGTTGTGTTCGCGTTCGCGATGCGTGAGCGGCTGGTCGCGTTCAGCGAGCAGGCGCGCGACGTCGTGCTGCGAATCGAGCGTGCTCTTGCGCTGCACTTCCGTGGGGTGCGCGGTGAGCACGGGCACGATCAGCGCGTCGTTGAAGAACTGCTGGAGCATCGGCGTGGCGGCGGCGCCCGCTTGCGCGAGACGTTCGAGCGAATGCGCGATGGTGCCCGCCTGCGGCGCCGAACCGGCCAGATCGTGGATGCGGCGGCGGCGGTTGCGGTGACGGTCTTCCGCGATGTTCGCCAGATGCGAGAAATAGCTGAACGCGCGCACCACGCTCACGGTCTGCTCGGGCGAGAGCCCGCGCAGTTGTTTTTCCAGCGCGAGGGCGGCGTCGTTATCGTCTTCGCGGCGAAAACGCACGGCCGTCTGGCGGATGCTTTCGACGACCTCGAACACGGCGTCGCCTTCCTGCTCGCGCACGACGTCGCCGAGCAGGCGGCCCAGATAGCGGATGTCTTCGAACAGCGGCTGGTCCTTGTCGTCGCGCTGCTCGTCGCGCGAGCGGCCGCCGCGCGGGGCGCTTGCGGCCTTGGGCGCTTTGGGTGCTTCGGTTGCCTTGGGCGCCTTGACGGGCTTCGCGGCTTTCGCGGGCTTCGCGGCTTGAGCGACTTGCGCGGCTTCGGACGCGGCTTTCGTGGCTTTCGCGGCCTTGCTGGCTTTCGTGGTCTTTTTCGCGTCGGCTGTTTTCGATGTTTTCATCGTCTTCTTCGTTTCAGACGCCGTCGTGGCCTTGGAGGCCTTGACGGTTTTGGCCTTGTCGGCGGCCGTGGGGGAAGAAGAGGCAAGCGATGCGTTGTTGCGGCGCTCTGCGCGCGCCGATCCGGAAGACTTCACGATGTTTTCCTCAAGACTAGCCAGGAGTTTGGACAGGATATTCGGGGACTGCCAACTGCGAGGCCGCGGCGTGCCGCGGTCCGGGTACTTCGGTGCTGCCTGGAACGGATGGCGGGAACCATCCTGCGCGAGCCGCGCGGACATCGGCAAATCGCTACGACGGCGGACAGCCCGTCAACGGAGGGCGAGGAACAACGAAGGGACGGCGAAAAAACCGCGGATCCCGGCGCGCCGGGAGCAGGCTTTGCGAAAGCGCGGCACCATGGTGCGAACGGAGGTTCGCGCCGGGCGCCGGGGAGGGCGTGCAGGGCCCGCGCCGCCGATGCGGCGCAGACGTACAGTAATAGGTACGTGTGCACCGTCGTCAGCGACGGGCCGTGTCTCTTCCTTGCCGCCGCACGCGCAGGCCTAAAAAGGGGCGCGTGCTAACATTGCCTGTTATCCGATTCTGTTTTTTCGAACCCGTCATTCGATGTGCTAGCCATGAATTCCGAGACGTTATCCGCGCCCATGCCCCGCACGCTTGTCATCGCTTCGCGGGAGAGCCGCCTCGCGATGTGGCAGGCCGAGCATGTGCAAGCTGCGCTGCACAAATTATATCCATCCTGCGACGTGAAAATCGTCGGAATGACGACACGCGGCGATCAAATTCTCGACCGCACGCTGTCGAAGGTCGGCGGCAAGGGCCTGTTCGTGAAGGAACTCGAACAGGCGCTGGCCGAAGGACGCGCCGATCTGGCCGTGCATTCGCTCAAGGACGTGCCCATGGAACTGCCCGAGGGCTTCGCGCTCACGGCCATCATGGAGCGCGAGGACCCGCGCGACGCCTTTGTGTCTAACGAATACGATTCGCTCGCGGCGCTGCCGCCGGGCGCGGTGGTCGGCACCTCCAGCCTGCGCCGCGAGTCGATGATCCGCGCGCGCTATCCGCATCTCGACGTCAAGCCGCTGCGCGGCAATCTCGACACGCGTCTCGCGAAGCTCGACCGCGGCGATTACGCAGCGATCATTCTCGCGGCGGCGGGGCTCAAGCGCCTCGGTCTCGGCGCGCGCATCCGCGCGCTGCTCGAACCGGCGGACAGCCTGCCGGCGGCGGGGCAGGGCGCGCTCGGCATCGAGATCCGCGCCGACCGCGCCGAACTCGCCGCCTGGCTCGCGCCGCTGCACGACGACGCCACCGCGAAAGCCGTCGAGGCCGAGCGCATGGTGTCGCGCGCGCTCGGCGGCAGCTGCTCGGTGCCGCTCGCGGCCTACGCGCAGTGGCAGGACGGCAAGCTCGCGCTGCGCGGCACGATTGCCACGCCCGACGCGAGCCGCGTGCTGGCCGCCGAAGACGCGGCTACGCCCGCCACGGTCGCGGACGCCGTCGCGCTCGGCCGCAAGGTCGCCGACGAACTGATCGCCCAGGGCGCGCTCGAGATCGTGCGCGCGCTGTCTGAAGCGGGTCCTGAAGAACAACGCGTGCCGAATGCCCCTCCGGCCTCCTCCGGCAACGCCAACCGCGCGGGCGACGATCCCGCCGAGCCGCGATGACTGCCGGCCCGTGGCAGCCGCGCCAGGGCGGCCCGGGTTCGGCCCAGCCCGACGAGTGGCGCGGGCCGGCCGATTCGGCTGTGCCGCGTGAGGACGCGGGCGGTGATATCGCGGGCCATGCCGCCGCTGCCGATTTCACCGTCGTCATCACCCGTCCGGCCGGTCAGTCGGATGCGCTCTCGGCGCAACTCGCCGCACGCGGCCTGCGCGCGCTCGAATTCCCGCTGATCGCCATCGCGCCCGTGGGCGACGACGCGCCGCTGCGCGACGCGCTCAACGCGCTCGACCGTTATGCGCTCGTCGTGTTCGTGTCGCCGAATGCGGTGGATCGCGCGTTCGAGTGCTATCGCTCGATTTCGTCGATCTGGCCGCACGCGCTGCCGGTCGGCGTGGTCGGTCCGGCCAGCGTCGTCGCGCTTGCGCGCCACGGCGTCGCCGCGCCCGAGCATCGCGTGATCAGTCCGGCGGGCTCCGCCGACGAGGAACCGGCGCGCTTCGACTCCGAATCGCTGTACGCCGCGCTCGAAAAGCAGTTCGGCGAGAACGCCTTCGCCGGCAAGCGCGTGCTGATCGTGCGCGGCGACGGCGGGCGCGAATGGCTCGCCGACCGCCTGCGCGAAGCGGGCGCGGAAGTCGAAGCCGTCGCGGCCTACCGCCGCATCGTGCCCGAGCCGCCGATGGGCGCGTGGGCGGCGGTCCACGCGCTGCTCGAAGGCGCGCCGCACGCCTGGCTCGTGACCAGCTCGGAAGGCGTGCGCAACCTCGACGAACTCGCGCGCGAGCACCTCACGGCGGGCGAGATCGTCGAGTTGCGCCACGCTCAACTGGTCGCACCGCATCCGCGTATTGCCGAGACGGCGCGCGGATTGGGTTTTGATAGGATGACGGTGTCCGGCGCGGGCGACGAGCGCATCGTCGAGACGCTGCTGGGGCTTGCCGCTTCTGCGTCAGCGTCCGCCGCCACGGTTTCTTCCGATCTCTCTCCAGCCGCTGCTTCAGCGGCTCAACCGGTTCAGAACACCCCGGCCTCGCCGCCGGCACAACCACGCATGACTGATTCGAACGATTCCAGCCACGTTCCCAATCAAGGCGCCGTTTCGACGGGCGCTTCGCACACCGCATCATCGTCGGCTTCCTCGTCTGCGAAGCCTGCCGGCGCGAGCGCGCGGCCCGCGTCGTCGTCGTCCTATGCGTCGGCGCCGCTGACGCCGCCCGGCAACGGCGGCGCGCGTCGCGGCGCCGGCAACGCGATCCTCTGGCTCGTGGTCGTGCTGCTCGCGGCCGGTGCGGCGGGCGGCGGCTATGCGCTCAACCGCAAGCTCGACCGCGTCGACGCCTCGCTCGCGCAGCGCCAGCAAAGCGCCGACCAGCAGACTGCCGCGCTGCGCGCGCGCGCCGACGAGGCCGCGTCCAGCGCCCAGCAGATCGACAAGCAGATGGCGCAGCTCGAAGGCAAGATCGCCGACGCGCAGAATTCGCAGCAGGCGCTCACGCAGCAATACGCCGACCTCGCGCGCAACCGCGACGACTGGATGCTCGCCGAAGTCGGCCAGATGCTGTCGAGCGCGAGCGAACAGCTCCAGCTCACCGGCAACACGCAGCTCGCGCTGTTCGCGCTGCAAAGCGCCGACACGCGTCTCGCCGCGTCGGCCAGCCCGCAGGCGCTCGCCGTGCGCAAGGCCATCGCCGCGGACATCGACAAGCTCAAGGCCGCGCCGTCCACCGACCTCGCCGGTCTCGCCATCAAGCTCGACACGGCGCTCGCCGAAATCGACGCGCTGCCGCTCGCGGGCGAAGCGCTCGTCGCGCACACGAAGCCCGAAACCGCCGCGCCCGCCGACGTCGCCGTCACGGCCGCCGCCACGGGCGAGCCGCGCTGGAAGGCCTGGCTCGACACCTTTGTGCACGGCATCGGCCAGCAGATCGCGAGTCTCGTCCAGGTGCGCCGCATCGACAACGCCGACGCCATGCTGGTCTCGCCCGATCAGGGCTACTTCATGCGCGAGAACCTGAAGCTGCGCCTGCTGTCGGCGCGCCTGTCGCTGCTCTCGCGCAATCCGGCCACGCTCAAGTCCGATCTCGCCGCCGCCGACGCCTCGCTCGCGCGCTACTTCGACAGCGCGTCGAAGGAAACGCAGAACGTGCGCGACCTGCTCAAGCAGGTAGACGCCGGTTCGGCCGCCGTCGCGCTGCCCACGCTCGACACGAGCCTGAAGGCGCTGCAGCAATACCAGAGCCGGGGGTAAGCATGGCGATCCGTGGACTTCTCTGGCTCGCGCTCCTGTTCGTCGTGGCGGTCGCGCTCGCGACCGTCGGCCGCTTCGACGCGGGGCAGGTGCTGCTCGTCTATCCGCCGTATCGCGTGGATGTCTCGCTCAATCTGTTCGTGGTCGGCATCGTGGTGGCGTTCCTGCTGCTCTACGCGATCCTGCGCTTCGTGCGCAACATCGTGACGATGCCGCGCCGCGTGGCCGCTTACCGGGCGCGCGCGCGCAAGGAAAAGGCGCATTCGGCGTTGCGCGACGCGGTCGGCAATCTCTACGCGGGCCGTTTCTCGCGCGCCGAGAAGGCCGCGCGCGATTCGCTCGCCGACGACAACAACAAGGGCGCCGCGGGCCTGATCGGCGCGAACGCCGCGCATCGTCTGCACGAATACGCGCGCCGCGACGACTGGCTCACGCAGGTCGACGACCCCGAGTTGCAGGAAGCGCGTCTGATGGCGACCGCCGACATGCGCGCCGATGGCCGCGACGCGGACGGCGCGCTCGCCGCGCTCACCGAAATGCGCTCGCAGGGCGGCCGCCGCATCCACGCGCAGCAGATCGCCTTGCGCGCCCAGCAGCAGCTCAAGAACTGGAGCGAGGTGCTCAAGCTCGTCAAGACGCTCGAAAAGCGCGAGGCGCTGCATCCGGCCGTGGCGGTGCGTCTGCGTCAGCTGGCGGCGGAAAACCTGCTGCGCGACCGTCGCCATAACGCCGACGCGCTGCTGGAACTGTGGCACGCGCTCTCGCCGGTCGAACGTCATTCGCCGCGTCTGGCCGATTGCGCGGCCGAACTGCTGATCGCGCTGGAGCGGCCGGCTGACGCGCGCAAGATCGTCGAGGAAGCGCTCTCGCACAACTGGGACGCGCGCCTGCTGCGCCGCTATCCCGACACCGCGGGCGACGACGCGCTGCCGCTCATTCAGAAAGCCGAGGCGTGGCGCAAGGAGCGTCCCGAGGACGGCGACCTGCTGTTCGCGCTGGGCCGCCTGTGCCTGAAGCAGCAGTTGTGGGGCAAGGCGCAGTCGTTCCTCGAAGCGGCGCTGAAGTCGGCCAACGCGCACGGCAACGAGCCGCTCAAGATCCGCTCGCATCGCGCGCTCGCGCGTCTGCACGAGCAGCTCGGCGACGCGGACAAGGCCGCGACGCACTACCGTGAAAGTGCGATGTCGATGAACGTGGTGTGACGCTGCGTTCGCGCACGACAGCAGCACTCGCTGCAACGAAAAACGGCCGCTAAACAGCGGCCGTTTTTTTATCGACGGATGTGTGGCGCGTTTATCGATCCACCAGCGCCTTCGGCGCCGAAAGCGCCAGCAATCCGCCGAGAATCATGAACGCCGCGAGCATGTACATGCCCGAGTCGTTGGCCGCCGTCGCCTGCTTGAGCCAGCCCACGGCGTAGGGGCTCAGGAAGCCCGCGAGATTGCCGATCGAGTTGATCAGTGCGATGCCCGCCGCCGCGCCCGTGCCCGCGAGCCACGCCGTGGGCAGGCTCCAGAACAGCGGCAGCGTGGTGAGGATGCCGAAGGTCGCGAGCGTGAGCGCGGCCATCGCGAGCGTGGTGTCGTGTGCCCACGTCACCGAGAGCACGAGGCCGAGCGCGCCCGCCGCCGCCGGAATCGCGATGTGCCAGCGGCGCTCGCGCCGACGGTCCGCGCTTCTCGCCACCAGCACCATGCCGACCACCGCCGCCGCGAACGGAATCGCCGAGAGCAGCCCGATCGCCAGCGCGTCTTTCACGCCGGTCGCCTTGATGATGGTCGGCAGCCAGAAGCTCACGCCGTACAGACCCATCACGAACGAGAAGTAGGTGAAGCTCATCAGCAGCACGCGCGGGCTCGTGAGCACGGTGACGAGCGGCGGATCTTCCTTGGTGGCGTCCTCGGCGGCGATGTTGCGTTCGAGCAGCGCGCGTTCCTCCGCCGTGAGCCACTTCGCGTTGGCGATGCGGTCGTCGAGCACGAAGAACACCAGCACGCCGACGATCACCGAAGGCAGCCCTTCGAGCAGAAACAGCCACTGCCAGCCTTGCCAGCCGTTCGCGCCGTCGAAGGCCTTGAGAATCCAGCCCGACACCGGCCCGCCGATCACGCCCGAGAGCGCGATGGCCGTCATGAACCACGTCGTCATGCGGCCGCGCCGGTGCGCCGGATACCAGTACGTGAGATACAGAATGATGCCGGGAAAGAAGCCCGCTTCGCACAGGCCGAGCAGAAAGCGCATCACGTAGAACATCGTCGGCGTGGTGACGAACATCGTCAGGATGGAGACGAGTCCCCACGTGACCATGATGCGCGCGATCCAGATGCGCGCGCCCACGCGATGCAGGATCACATTGCTTGGCACTTCGAACAAAAAGTAACCGATGAAGAAAATGCCCGCGCCGAAGCCGTAGACGGCATCGGAGAGATTGAGCGCGGCGCTCATCTGCAATTTGGCGAAGCCGACGTTCACGCGGTCGAGATACGCGACCACGTAGCAGAGCATCAGGAGCGGCGTGAGCCGCCAGGCGACCTTGCGGTAGGTGGCTTCCTCGAACGCCGACGTCGGCGCGCCCGCGTTGGCGTGCGGCAGGGGATTCGCTGGACTGGACATGGTGTCTCCAATGTCGTGTGTTGGCTGTTTTTGATCTCAAATATGCCAGGCAAAAGCACGACCATTCTAGCCGCGCCGCCGGGGCGCGGCGGCGCGGGAAAACACCCATACGTCAAGCACTTACGATGAGGCCGATGGCGCTCAGACGCAGCGCCCGCCATCCACTTCGAGACACGTGCCGGTGATGAACGCCGCCTCGTCAGACGCGAGATAGAGACACGCGTTGGCGACGTCCTGCGGCGTGGAAAAGCGCCCGAGCGGAATCGTCGCGACGAAGCGTGCGCGGTTCTCGGGCGTATCGGGCACGCCCATGAATTCGGCCGTGAGCCCCGTGTCGCCGATCACCGGATTCACGCAGTTCACGCGGATGCGGTCCGGGCCGAGTTCGGCGGCGAGCGCCTTGCTCGCGACGATCATCGCGCCCTTGCTGCCGTTGTACCAGACGAGTCCGGGGCGAGGCCGGATGCCCGCCGTCGAGGCGATGTTGACGAACGCGCCGCCGCCGCGCTCGCGAAAATGCGGCACGAACGCGCGCACGCTCCAGTAGAGGCCTTTGACGTTGACGGCGTAGACGCGGTCGAATTCCGCTTCGCTGACTTCCATGACGGGCTTGTTGCGATGCGTGGTGCCCGCGTTGTTGACGACGATCTCCACGCTGCCGAAGCGGCCGATGGCGGCTTCGCGCAGCGCGTGCCAGTCGGCTTCGCGCGTGATGTCGCCTTGCACGGCGAGCGCGCTGCCGCCCGCGTGCGCGATCTCGCCCGCCACGCGCTGCGCGGCCTCGGCGTTCAGATCGTTGACGACGACATTCGCGCCTTCGCGCGCATAGGTCTTGGCGATGCCTTCGCCGAAGCCCGAACCGGCGCCCGTCACGACGGCCGTCTTGCCTTTGAGTCGCATGCTGTCTCCGAAATTTTTATGCGTGGTGTAGAAGCGGCGTCAGCCGTGCTTGAGCGCGATGGTTTTCAGCACCGTGAAACCGTAGAGCGCTTCGAAGCCTTTCTCGCGCCCGTAACCCGACTGGCCCGAGCCGCCGAACGGCAGTTCGACGCCGCCGCCCGCGCCATAGTTGTTGACGAACACCTGGCCCGCGCGCACGCGTCGCGCGATGCGCATCTGGCGCGCGCCGTCGCGCGTCCATACGCCCGCGACGAGGCCGTAGGGCGTGCCGTTGGCGAGCGCGAGCGCCTGTGCCTCGTCGTCGAAGGGCATGGCGGCGAGCACCGGTCCGAACACTTCTTCCTGCGCGAGGCGGCTTTGCGGCGGCACGTCGCGCAAGAGCGTCGGCGCCTCGTAGAAACCGCCGGATGGCGCGCCCGCGTCGAGCGAGCCGCGCGCGGCCACGGCGATGCCGTCGCGCTGCGCTTCGTCGAGGAAGTCGCGCACGCGCCGACGCTGCTTCTCGTTGATGAGCGGACCGCAGTCGAGATCGGCGCCCGCAGGCCCGACGCGCAGCGCCGCGAACGCCGTCGCGAGCCGGTCGAGCAAGGGCGCGTAGGCGCTGCGCTCGATCAGCACGCGGCTGCCCGCCGAGCAGGTTTGCCCCGCGTTCTGCACGATGGCGGCGACGAGCACGGGCAGCGCGGCGTCGAAGTCGGCGTCGGCGAACACGATCTGGGGCGACTTGCCGCCGAGTTCGAGCGTGACCGGCACATGATGGCCCGCAGCGGTTTGCGCGACGAGCTTGCCGGTTTGCGGCGATCCCGTGAACGAGATGTGATCGATGCCCGGATGCGCCGAGAGCGCCGCGCCCGCCTCGTGCCCGAGACCGGTGACGAGATTGAGCGCGCCCGGCGGGAAACCGGCTTCGTGCGCGAGCGCCGCGACGCGCAGCAGCGACACGCAGGCGTCCTCGGCGGGCTTCACCACGCAGGCGTTGCCGGCGGCGAGCGCGGCGCCCACACTGCGTCCGAAGATCTGCATCGGGTAATTCCACGGCACGATATGGCCCGTCACGCCGTGCGGTTCGCGGATCGTGAGGACCGTGTAGCCGTTTTGATAGGGCAGCGTTTCGCCGTGCAGTTTGTCGGCGGCGCCGGCGTAGAACTCGAAGTAGCGCGCGAGCGCGGCGGCATCGGCGCGGGCCTGCCTGAGCGGCTTGCCGGTGTCCTGCGCCTCGAGTTGCGCGAGCGCTTCCTGATGCTGCAAGACGAGACCCGAGAGCTTGAACAGCAGGCGCCCGCGTTCGGCGGGGCTCAGCGCGCCCCATGCGCCTTCATACGCGGCGCGCGCGGCCTGCACCGCGGCGTCGATGTCGGCGGCATTGCCGCGCGCGAGTTGCGCGAAGGGCTGACCGGTGGAGGGATCGATGGCGGCGATCGTCTCGCCGCTGGCGGGCGCGCGCCACGCGCCGCCGATGAAATGCTTCGCTTCTTCCATGCATGCGCCTCGTAAATAGGGAATGAAACGAGGGAAGGGGAATGCAAGACGAAAACACGTGTCGACCATCATCAGGCATGCGCCGCGCATGGCGGGCGCGAGCGCCTGGACTGCCGGGTCATTATCGCGCCAATCGCGGCGCGCGCGGGCGTTTTCAGGAGACGCTTCATGCCGCGTTCACGGGGGATTCGCTTGGGGTTCATCCGGGCGCCGCAGCCGATTGGCTATAATGCTGCGAACCTCCGACGTCCGGTTTCGCACCGGCACGCCTTGCGCGAGAGCCGCGTGCTCGCCGCGCGCCGCGCGTGAACCGTCGCTTTTTTCCCCTTCTCACAGAGAGCGCTCATGAGCTTCGCAAATGTCCCCGCCGGCAAGGATCTGCCGCACGACTTCAACGTGATCATCGAGATTCCGGCGCAGAGCGATCCGGTCAAGTACGAAGCCGACAAGGAAATGGGCGTGCTCGTCGTCGACCGTTTCGTCGGCACCGGCATGCGTTATCCGGTCAACTACGGTTTCATTCCGCAGACGCTCTCGGGCGACGGCGACCCCGTCGACGTGCTCGTGATCACGCCGTTCCCGCTGCTGGCCGGCTCGGTCGTGCGTTCGCGCGCGCTCGGCATGCTGCAGATGACGGACGAGTCGGGCGTCGACGCGAAGCTGATCGCCGTGCCGCACGACAAGGTTTGCCCGATGACGGCGAACATCAAGTCGCTCGACGACGTGCCCGAGTACCTGAAGGACCAGATCAAGCACTTCTTCGAGAACTACAAGGCGCTCGAAAAGGGCAAGTGGGTCAAGGTCGAAGGCTGGGTCGGCATCGAAGCCGCTCACAAGGAAATCACCGAAGGCCTCGCGAACGCGAAGAAGTAAGCGTCGCAACGCCGGGTTTCCAGGCTGTAAAAAAACCGCACGTGCCGAAAGGCCGTGCGGTTTTTTCATGGGCGTGGGCTGGGCGAACGCGCTCGCTTCAAGCCGGCGCTTCGGTCTCCGGCTCGCCGCTCTCGGGCACTTCCACAGGCACCGGCGGCAGCACCGATTCGAGCGTGCGCGCGCCCGCCGCGAGCGCGCGCTTTTCGCGCGGCGTGAGGCGCTTGACCCAGTATTCGGCGCGCGAGGCGCTCGCGCGGTCGGCGAGTTCGAATTGCGCGAGCACCTGCACGGGCTTGCGCGAGCGCGTGTAGCGCGCGCCCGTGCCGTCGGCGTGCTGCGCGAAGCGCGCGGCCACGTCGAGGGCGATGCCCGTATAGACGCTGCCGTCGGCGCATTCGAGCAGGTAGAGGAACCACGGCATATTTCTGGAAGCGATGATCGTGAGGCGGGTATAGGTTCGGGTCTGGACGCGTGTCAGCCGCGAAACGGATTGTGCTCGTTCAGCTCGTGCATATAGGCGTGAATCTGGTTCGTCTCGCTGTCGAGAAAACGCGCGACGGCGTCGGCGAACGCGGGATGAGCAAGCCAGTGCGCCGAGCGCGTGACGGTCGGCATGAAGCCGCGCGCCATTTTATGCTCGCCTTGCGCGCCGCCCTCGAACACGTCGAGTTTTTCCTCGATGCAGAATTCGAGCGGCTGATAGTACGCGGTCTCGAAGTGCAGGCAGGGCACGTGTTCGAGCGCGCCCCAATAGCGGCCGTAGAGCGTGCCGCCGCGCCCGTCGGCGCCGCGCTGATACACCACGAGCGAGCTGGCGATCGGCTTGCCTTCGTATTCGGCGATCACGAGCAGCAGGTTCTCGGGCATCGACGCGCCGATCATGCGGAAGAAATCGAGGTTCAGATACGGCGACGAAAAATGCTCGCGGTAGGTCTGCCGATAGCAGCGGCTGAAAAAGCGCCAGTCTTCATCGCAGATATCCTCGCCGCGCACGCGCCGCAGCGTGACGCCCGCGTCGCGCACCTTGCGGCGTTCGGCGCGGATGTTCTTGCGCTTTTTCTGTTCGAGCGTCGAGAGGAAATCGTCGAAGTCGCGATAGCCGTTGTTGAGCCAGTGAAACTGCACGCCTTCGCGCTGCATCATGCCGAGATCGGTGAGCGCGCGCGCGTCGTCCTCGGGCGGAAACAGCACGTGCAGCGACGAGACTTCGGCCTGCTCAGCGAACGCCAGCAGCGTGGCGGCCAGATGGCGGCGCGCGGTGTCGTCGTCGGCCAGCAGGCGCGTGCCTTGCACCGGCGTGAACGGCACGGCGCACAGCAGCTTCGGGTAGTACTCCAGTCCGTTGCGCTTGTAGGCGTCGGCCCAGGCCCAGTCGAAGACGTATTCGCCGTACGAGTGGCCCTTGAGATAGACCGGCGCGGCGGCCGCGAGCTGGCCCGTGCGCGTGTCGGTGAGCGTGACGAACTGCGGCGCCCAGCCCGCGTCGGGCGCGGCGCAGCCCGTGGCGTCGAGCGCCGTGAGGAATTCGTGGCGCAAAAAGGGCGTCGGCTGGGCCTGGCGCGCGAGCAGCGCGTTCCATTCGGCGGCGTCGATCTCGGCCGGTGAGCCGAGAATGCCCGTGCGATAATCGAAATGTTCCTTTTTCAACTTGCGTGCCCGTTCTGGCGTGGCGAGGTGGAGGCGGGCGGGCAGGCGTTCGGCCTGTCGCGGCGAGGTGCGCCGGTTTCGCCGCGCCGCGGCAAGCGGTCATGGTAAAGCAAACCCTCCGAACGGGTGAGCGCCCGCGCGCCGCCGTTCTCACGCCGACCGTCGCCATGACGTCGTTCTGCCGCCGACAGCACGAACAGCACGATTCGCTTGCCAGGCGCCTCGCGCGCCGAATGCCTCAAGGGCCCCAAGGTTATCGACATGAAAGAGCGCTTCTTCAATCTCTATTCGCATGGTTTCGCGCGCGTGGCCGTAGGCGTGCCGCGCTGCCACGTGGCCGATCCGGTCTTCAACACCGAACAGACGCTCGCGCTCGCGCGCGAGGCCGCCGCCAGGGGCGCGGCGCTGGTCGCGTTCCCGGAACTCGGTTTGTCGGCGTATAGCTGCGACGATCTCTTCCATCAGCAGGCGCTGCTCGATGCCTGCGAGCACGCGCTCGCGCAGATCGCCGAAGCCTCGAAGACGCTGCCGCTTGCGATGATCGTCGGCTTGCCGGTGCGCGTCGGGCACTCGCTGTTCAACTGCGCGGCCGTGGTGGCGGGCGGGCGCGTTGCGGGCGTCGTGCCGAAGACCTATCTGCCGAACTACGGCGAGTTCTACGAACGCCGCCAGTTCAGCGCCGCCGACAACGCGAGCGTCGACAGCGTGCGCATCGCGGGCGCGGACGTGCCGTTCGGCGCCGCGCTGCTGTTCGACGTGCCCGAGATCGCGGGCCTGCGCTTCCAGGTGGAAATCTGCGAGGACGTCTGGGTGCCGATTCCGCCGTCGTCGTTCGCGGCGCTCGCGGGCGCTTCCGTGCTCGTGAATCTTTCTGCGTCGAACGTCGTGGTCGGCAAGGCGGGTTATCGTCATCAGCTGGTTTCGCAGCAGTCGGCGCGCTGCCTCGCGGCCTATCTCTACACCTCGGCGGGCAAGGGCGAATCGACCACCGACCTCGCGTGGGACGGCCAGGCGCTCGTCTACGAGAACGGCGAGCTGCTCGCGCAGTCCGAGCGCTTTCTCGACGATTCGCACATCATTTACGCCGATGTCGATCTGGAGCGTTTGCAGCAGGAGCGCATCCGCCAGACCACGTTCGGCGATTCGATCCGCCGTCACGCCGACGAAATCGCGAAGTTCCGCGTGATCGACTGCGCGCTCGGCGCCGCGCAAGGCCCTGCGCCGTGGCAGCAGGAAACGCTCGCGCTGGAGCGCCGCGTCGAACGCTTCCCTTATGTGCCGGCCGATCCGAAGCGCCGCGACGAGCGCTGCAACGAGGTCTACAACATTCAGGTGCAGGCGCTCGTGCAGCGTCTTTCGCAGGCCAACCTCAAGAAGGTCGTGATCGGCGTGTCGGGCGGGCTCGACTCCACGCACGCGCTGCTGGTCTGCGCGAAGGCGATGGACCGTCTGAAGCTGCCGCGCGCGAACATCCTCGCGTACACCATGCCGGGCTTCGCGACCAGCGAGCGCACGCTGCGCCAGGCGCGCGAGCTGATGGATCTCGTGGGCTGCACGGCGCGCGAAATCGACATCCGCCAGAGCTGCATGCAGATGCTCGAAGACCTCGGCCATCCGTATTCGGAAGGCAAGGAAAGCTACGACATCACTTTTGAAAACGTGCAGGCGGGCGAGCGCACGAATCATCTGTTCCGTCTCGCCAACTTCAATCACGCGATCGTGATCGGCACGGGCGATCTGTCCGAGCTGGCGCTCGGCTGGTGCACCTATGGTGTCGGCGATCACATGTCGCATTACAACGTGAACGCGAGCGTGCCGAAGACGCTCATCACGCATCTCGTGCGCTGGGTCGCGGAAACCGGGCAGATCGGCCAGAACGGCGAGAGCGGCCGCGACGTGCTCGAAGCGATTCTCGGCACCGATATCAGCCCGGAACTGATTCCCGGCAAGTCGGACGGCGCGCCCGAGCAGAAGACCGAAAGCACGATCGGGCCGTACGAATTGCAGGATTTCAATCTCTACTACACGCTGCGCTTCGGCTTTGCGCCCGCGAAGGTCGCGTTCCTCGCGCGTCACGCGTGGCGCGACCGCGAGACGGGCGCGTGGCCGGAGAACGCCGAGGTGGCGCGCAATCAGTACGATCTCGCGGCCATCAAGCGCAATCTGCGCATTTTCCTCGACCGTTTCTTCCGCCAGAGCCAGTTCAAGCGCAGCTGCATTCCGAACGCGCCGAAGGTGGGCACGGGCGGCTCGCTGTCGCCGCGTGGCGACTGGCGCGCGCCGAGCGATTCGGAATCGGTCGTCTGGCTCGCCGATCTGGAGCGCGTGCCCGCGCAGGAACCGGCGGCGTAAAATCACGCATACCGATTGCCCATTTACCGCAAATCACCGCGCCAATCACCGATACGTAACCGATACCGAACGAGGATCGCCATGAAACGCATTACCGCCGTCATCAAACCGTTCAAGCTCGACGAAGTGCGCGAGGCGCTCGCCGAAGTGGGCCTCACGGGCCTGACCGTCACCGAAGTCAAGGGCTTCGGCCGCCAGAAGGGCCACACGGAGCTTTATCGCGGCGCCGAATACGTGGTCGACTTTCTGCCGAAGGTGAAGATCGAAGTCGTGGTCGCCGACGAGCAGACCGACCAGGTGATCGACGCGATCATCGGCGCGGCGCGCACCGGCAAGATCGGTGACGGCAAGATCTTCGTGACCAACGTGGAGCGCGTGATCCGCATCCGCACGGGCGAAGAGAACGAAGCGGCCGTCTGATCGTCCGCACGATCGAGCGCAATCGAGCACCATCGCGCACGATCGCGAAGCCATAAAAGAAAAGGGCGGCCAGAAGGCCGCCCAGCAATAAAAAACGGTGCGGTACCCTTTCGGACACCGCACCGATACGCGCCTCTCGCAGCAGCGTGAAAACGTCGATGTAGCTGTTCTGTCTACACTCGGTCTGGATTAGAACGAGTGCTGGATGCCTGCGTACACGCCGGTCTGGCTGTGGCCCGGCAGCGGGTTGCCCGTGGCAGCCGAGTCGCCGTAGTTGTTGGCGTTCAGACCGAAGTTGGCCGACTTGCTGTTCTGCACCGTGGCGACCTGCAGGTCGAGCAGCGTGCGCTTGGACAGGTTGTACGAGCCGCCGATCGTGTACAGCGTGGCGTTGCCGCCGCCGTTGTTCGCGTTGACGTGGTAGACCGCAGCGATCAGCGCGGCAGCCGGCGTGGCTTGCCACGTCACACCGCCCCACTCGTGATCGAGCGTGCTCGGCTGGCCGATCGCCAGACCCGACATGCCCGACGAACGCACGGCTTCATAGCCGCCCTGGACCTTGAACGGGCCGAGGAACACGTTGACCATCGCCATGTAGTCACGCGAGTAGGCGAACACGCCTTGCGACGAATTGGTCGAATTGATCTGGTCGTACGAGCCGCCCAGCGAACCGTTGGCCGGATTGCGGATTTCGTCGTAGATACCGCGGATCTGGAACAGCGAGCTCGTGTAGGTCAGCTGGATACCGTCCTGACGGCCTTGAGCGGTCGTGCCGTTGCCGTTCCAGCTCGTGGCGTTCGAGAACGAGTACTGGCCGTACACGTCGAAGCCGTAGAACTTCGGCGACTGGTACGAAATGTTGTTGCTCGATTGCGGCCAGTTACGGCCACGGACCATCGATGCCGACGACCAGTTCGACTGACCGAACGGGTCGAAGTCCCAAATGCCGTTCACGAGCATCAGTTCGCGGCCCATCAACAGCGTACCGTACATGTCGTTCGACATACCGACGGTGGCCCAGCGATTGAAGAGACCGCCGTTGCCCGGGCCTGCGCCCGTTGCCGTGCTGAAGCTGCCTTCCAACTGGAAGAGTGCCTTGTTGCCGCCGCCCAGGTCTTCAACGCCCTTCATGCCCCAGAGGCTGGTGCCCCAGTAGCCGCTTTCGAGCTGGACCTGGCTTGAGCCGTGCGTGGCCTGGCCATTCGCACCGGAGCCTGCGCCGATGCCGTTCATCCATGCGATACCCGCGTCAAGACGACCGTAGAGCGTAACGCTGCTTTGCGCATGCGCCACGACGCCGGCCGACATCAATGCTGCGGCGAGCAATGCTTTCTTCATCTTCTCCTCCATACCCTGTCAAAGAGTCAACCTTAGTACTGCGAAAGACGTCCGCGCGCCTTCGGGGTGCTGCGGACAGAAACGGTCGCGTAAAGGGAGTGTGACCCGGAGGATCGGCGTACGGAAACGATGCGAGCAGGACAACCTGATCGAGTCGTCTTGCAGATCCCCTGGTTGACTGGCATCTCCCGTTCTTATTTGAAGTGAAACTACTTTTAAAGAAGTTTGTTTTGCTACTTTGGTTACTAATTTAGCAAAAAAGGTGGACGGTGGCGAACGAAATCGCGCGGCCGTCGCGGGGTGTCGTCAAATTGCCATATCACCTTCCTGGATGGTGGTCACCCTGGTCTCAAAAGTATGTCTAAATCCTTATTGGATAAGGGACACACGGATCAGCCAGGGGACTCCTCAGGATTGCCACTATTGACGCGCGGATGGCGCAGGAGTAATGCGCATAAACGCGTTTTTTACGGCTTTTTGCGGGTGCGGACGGCCCGGATTGCGGAAAAAAGAAAAGGCGCTGAAAGCGCCTTGAAATACTACTTTTACTACATCGCTGCGAGAGCGGATGGAGCCGACTACAAGCCGGCTAAAAAAGCGGCATCACTTGAGACTGCCCGACAGGAACTGGCGCAGGCGGTCGCTTTTCGGATTGGCGAACACCTCGGCGGGCACGCCTTCCTCTTCCACGCGGCCCTGATGCAGGAACATCACATGATTCGAAACGTTGCGCGCGAAACCCATTTCGTGCGTGACGACGATCATCGTGCGGCCTTCCTCGGCGAGCTGTTGCATCACCTTGAGCACTTCGCCGACGAGTTCGGGATCGAGCGCCGAAGTCGGCTCGTCGAACAGCATCACGTCGGGGTTCATGGTGAGCGCGCGGGCGATCGCCACACGCTGCTGCTGGCCGCCCGAGAGATGCGACGGATACTGCTTCTCGACGCGCGGCGCGAGCCCGACCTTCTCCAGATAGACGCGCGCGCGGTCTTCCGCTTCCTTGCGCGAGAGGCCGAGCACGTGCACGGGCGCCTCGATCACGTTTTCGAGCACCGTCATGTGCGACCACAGGTTGAAGTGCTGGAACACCATCGCGAGCTTGGTGCGCACGCGCTGCAACTGCTTGACGTCGGCGGCCACGAGCGCGCCGCTGCGGCGGTCGGCTTTCGTGATGACTTCTTCGCCGTCGACGAAAATGCGGCCCGCGTTCGGCTGTTCGAGAAAGTTAATGCAGCGCAGCATCGTGCTCTTGCCGGAGCCCGACGAGCCGATCACGCTGATCACGTCGCCGGCGTTCGCCTTGAGCGAGACGCCTTTGAGCACTTCGTTGTCGCCGTACTGCTTGTGGATCGAATCGACGAAAAGTTTCTGCTTCTGGGAATTCATCAAAGACCTCGTTGGCTCACTTGCCTTGCGGTCGCAGGTATGCGAGCCAGCGGCGCTCGGCTTGGCGGAACAGCCACACGAGCGTGAAAGAAATGATCAGGTACAGCATGGCGGCGATGCCGAACGCGCCGAACGACTGGTAGGTCGCCGAGTTCACGTCGCGCGCGATCTTCAGGATGTCCGGCACGGTGGCCGTGAACGCGACGGTGGTCGCGTGCAGCATCAGGATGACTTCGTTGCTGTAGTAGGGCAGCGCGCGGCGCAGCGCCGACGGCAGGATCACGCGGCGATACAGCGTGAACGGGCTCATGCCGTAGGCGCGCGCGGCCTCGATCTCGCCATAGGGCGTCGCCTTGATGGCGCCCGCGAAGATCTCGGTGGTGTACGCGCAGGTGTTGAGCGTGAACGCGAGCAGCGTGCAGTTCATGCCGCTGCGGAAGAACGCGCTCGTCAGTTCATGATTGCGGATGATCTCGAGACTGTAGAGGCCCGTGTAGCAGAGCAGCAGCTGCACGTAGAGCGGCGTGCCGCGGAAGATGTACGTGTAGAGCCACACGAGGCTCGAAAGCCACTTCTTCTTCGAGACGCGCGCGACGGCGAGCGGTACCGAGAGGCAGAAGCCCAGGCCGATCGAAATCACCAGCAGCCAGGCCGTGATGGCGACGCCGGTGAAGTGGTAGCCGTCGGTGTAGAGATAGTTGCGCCAGTACTGCTGGATCAGCTGGATCAGGTCTTGCATTGTCGTTGGCCTTGTCTTGTCTTCTGCCTAAGCCTGGATCAGAGATCCGCCTTGCGCACGCCGGTGGAGTAGCGCTTGTCGAGATACATCAGCACGAAGTTCGAGACCGTCGTGATGCCGAGATAGATCGCGCCCGCGAGCAGCGTGAAGAAGAAAAAGCGCAGCGTGCCCTTGCCGGCGTCCTGGCTGGCCTTCACGACGTCGGCGAGGCCGATGATCGAGACGAGCGCCGTGGACTTCACGAGCACCTGCCAGTTGTTGCCGATGCCGGGCAGCGCGAAGCGCATCATCTGCGGGAACATGATGCGTTTGAATACCTGCCAGTTCGTCATGCCGTAGGCGTGGCCCGCTTCGAGCTGGCCGCGCGGCACGGCGAGAAACGCGCCGCGGAAGGTTTCCGTGAAGTACGCGCCGTAGATGAAGCCGAGCACCACCACGCCCGCGAGGAACGGGTCGATGTCGATCTGATCCCAGCCGAGCATGTCGGTGAGATCGTTCAGCCAGATCTGGATGCTGTAGAACAGCAGCAGCATCAGCACGAGATCGGGCACGCCGCGGATCAGCGTGGTGTAGGCCGTGCCCGCGCCGTGCACGACGCGGTTTTTCGAGAGCTTCGCCGCCGCGCCGATCAGCCCGAGCACGAAGGAGAGCACGAGCGAGAGCACCGCGAGCTTGACGGTCTGCCAGGTGCCGGCGAGGATCAGCGGGCCGTAGCCTTGAAGAAACATAGGTGAGTCCTCGACGAAGCGTCCTCGATGCCGAGGGGCGCCTCGCGAAAGGCGCGGCAGCGACTGCCGCGGTTCAAATCCGGTCAAGCGCGGCTGGCGAGGCTTCGCCGCGTGGCCGTCGGTCTCCGTGTCCTGGAGGCGCGTGTCGAACGGCGCCTGGGACTGCGTCTCGAAGGGCGCTTCGCATCGCACTTCGTACTGCGATGGCACTGCGTCTGCACTGCGATGGCACTGCGATTGCACTGTATACGAAGCGCCTGCGCGGTCCATCGGGGCGAGCCCCGGGCAACTGCGCCGGTGACGTGCGCCGGCGCAGTTGCCCGGTTAAGTTGCCCAGCGCAGTTACCAGGCGCAGTTGCCCGAATTACTTGCCCTTGTAGATCGGGAAGTCGAAATACTGCTTCGCGATCTTGTCGAACGTGCCGTCCTTGTGCAGCGACGCGAGCGCCGCGTTGAACTTCGCCTTCAGGTCGGCGTCGTCCTTGCGCAGGCCGATGGCGGTGCCGTCGCCGATGGTGGCGAGATCCTCGACTTCCGGGCCGGCCCAGCCGAAGCCCTTGCCGCGCGGCGTCTTGAGGAAGCCGTAGTCGGCCTGCACCTCGTCTTGCAGCGTGGCGTCGAGACGTCCGCCGATCAGATCCTGATAGACCTGATCCTGATTCTGGTACGACACCACGTTCACGCCCTTGGGCGCCCAGTGGACCTTCGCGTACGCTTCCTGGGTCGAGCCCTGCTCGACGCCGACATTCTTGCCCTTGAGCGACTCGGGCGTCGGCAGCAGCGGCGAACCGCTGCGCGCGATCATGCGCGCGGGCGCGTCGAACAGCTTGTCGGAGTAGTCGATCTGCTGGCGGCGCTGCGGCGTGATCGTCAGCGACGAGACGATCGCATCGAACTTGCGCGCCTTGAGCGCCGGAATGATGCCGTCGAGGTCGTTTTCCACCCACACGCACTTCACGTTCATGCGCGCACAGAGCGCTTTCGTGAGGTCGACGTCGAAACCGACGATCTGGCCGTTGGCCGCCTTGGACTCGAACGGCGGGTAGCTCGCATCGACGCCGATGCGCACGGTATGCCATTCCTTGGCCGCGACGCTGCCCGCCATCAGGGCGAGCGCGACGCACACTGCGAACTTCTTCATCTTTCTCCTGTCGGGGCGGAGTGAGTGGTTCATCACCGACTCCGTCCCATCCATAGCTGAGGCGGGCGCTTCGGGACCGCGGCGCCGGGCGGCGCGCACCGGTGCCGGCGCTCGCTCGCGTAATGCGCGAACCGGCTCGTGGCCGGAGCGCCGCCATTGTAGGCGATCAAAAATACGGGTCGGACGCGCTGGGCATCCAGGCTTGCGTCCTAAGCCGGCGTTGCGACGCGCCGTGACGGGCGTGCGCCGGGCGTATGCACCGCGCGACGCGCCGTGCGCGGGGTGGCGCTGGCCGAAAAGCGCGGTATTTTACCCGAAGCCAGCGCCCGCGCGGGCGACTCGGGACCCGGCATGTGGTTCAGGTCTGACAGAGTTGGCGACATCGTCCGACAGGGGCCGGATCGGTGGACGGCGGCGCCGGTGGACGAGAGGCAGCGGCGGAACGCCGCAGCGCCCGCGCGGGCCATTGATGTTGCTGGCGAAACGATCCGGTGCGCCGGTGCGGATTGTGCATCGGGCCGTCCGCCCCTACCTTCGGACATCGACATCATTGAACGGAGAACGCCATGCTTGCCATCCGACGCGCCGACGAACGCGGCCACGCCAACCACGGCTGGCTCGACTCGTATCACAGCTTCTCGTTCGCGGACTATTTCGACGAAGCGCATATGCACTACGGCGCGCTGCGCGTGCTCAACGACGACCGCATCGCAGGCGGGCGCGGCTTCGGCGCGCACGGCCACCGCGACATGGAAATCGTCACCTATGTGCTTTCGGGCGCGCTCGCGCACCGAGACAGCATGGGCAACGGCTCGACCATCCGTCCCGGCGACGTGCAGCGCATGAGCGCCGGCACGGGCGTGATGCACAGCGAGTTCAACGGCTCGCCGGACGAGGAAGCGCATCTGCTGCAGATCTGGCTGCTGCCGACCCAGCGGGGCGGGGCGCCCGGCTACGAGGAAAAGCATTTCGACGACGCCGACAAGCGCGGCCGCCTGCGTGTGATCGCCTCGCCCGACGGGCGCGACGGCTCGGTGACGGTACAGGCCGACGCTTCGATCCACGCGGCGCTGATCGACGGCGACGAGCGCGCGCAATACGCCGTGCCGGCGGGACGGCGGGTCTACGTGCAGGTGGCGCGCGGCGCGCTGGAAGTGAGCGGCGAACGCCTGAACACCGGCGACGCGGCGATGATCGAAGCCGAAACGTCCGTGGTGCTCGCGAAGGGCGAGGACGCCGAAGTGCTGCTGTTCGATGTGGCCTGAGGCGGCCTGACCCGGCCCGAAGCCGACTGACACCGCGCCAGCGCGCGCGGCCATGAAAAAAAGCGCCGCGAGTGGCAAGACTCGCGGCGCTTTTGCGTGAAAGGGGCGGCGACGCCCGTGGGCTCTGGCCCGAACCGATGTCCGGCGGCGCGACCCGCCGGACACCCGCTCAGGCGCGGGCCTGGTCGAACGACTGCGCGCCGGCCCGGGTGCCGGCCGCGCAGATGTCGACGGCGAGTAGGCTTACTGCGCGCCCGGCGCCGAAGCCGCGCCCTTGTCCTTGTGGTGCTGTTCCCAGCGCTGACGCATCTTCTCGTGGCGCTGTTCCATCTTCGCGAAGTGCTCCTTGAGCGCCGAGCTGACGGTGGTCTTCTGCTGGTCGTTCAGGCCGTTGTAGAACGCGAGCCAGGCTTGCGCGGTCTGCTCGCGCAGTTGCGCTTCCTGCTGCTCGATCTGCTGATGCGTGGCGTGCATCGCGTTCAGGTCGAGGATCGGCTGGTTCTTCTGCGCGTCGAACTGCTGCTTGAGCTGTTCGTGGTTCTTGCGCATGGCCTGGCCGTTCTGCTTCATCGTGTCGACGGCGGTTTGCCACTGCTTTTCCTGCGCGGCGTTCAGGTTGAGCTTGTCGTGCAGCTTTTTGGCGCCCATCATGAAGTCGCCGTGCATGCCCGGGCCGCCGTGCGGACCGTGCATCATGCCGGGACCGCCCGGGGGCGGGGGCGGCGTTTGCGCCTTGGCGGCGGTGGCGCCGACGGTGAGAGCGAGCGAGGCAGCGGCAATAGCGAGAAGGCGCGACGTAGTCTTGTACATGGTGAAGCTCCTGACAAATCCTTGAAGGTTTGGTCCGGTTTGGCACGGTGCCGAAATAGGGGCAGCCGCAACCGGTGTCCCTAGCGTATAGGCCGTCCAGGAGCGGCGTGTTACGGCCCGGGGCGTTGTCATTACGCGACATTACATGCGCCTTTCGCAGTAACTTCTCGTAACCCAAAGCGCCTCCATGTAAGCGAATGGCTTACATGCGCGCGTTAAACTTCGTCCCATGGCTACTCAAATTCTGGTCGTCGATGACGACGTCGAACTGCGCGACCTGCTGCGCGACTATCTGGCGCGGCAAGGCATGGAAGTGTCGGTGCTGCACGATGCGGGCTCGCTTGAGCGCCGCCTCGAGCGCGAGCGCCCCGACCTGATCGTGCTCGATCTCATGATGCCGGGCGTCGACGGGCTCACCGCGCTGCGCAAGCTGCGCGCGTCCGGCGACGACATCCCCGTGATCATGCTGACCGCGCGCGCCGACGACGTGGACCGCATCGTCGGTCTCGAACTCGGCGCCGACGATTACCTCGGCAAACCCTTCAATCCGCGCGAACTGCTGGCGCGCGTGCAGGCCGTCCTGCGCCGCCGCCGCACGCTGCCCTCGGCCGCCGCGCCCGAACAGCGCGAGCCGTTCTCGTTCGGCCGCTTCACGCTCGACTTCCAGTCGCGCACGCTTCAGCAGGAAGGCAAGCCCATCATGCTGTCGGGCAGCGAGTTCGCGCTCCTGAAGATCTTCGTCAATCACCCGATGCGCACGCTCACGCGCGAGCGCCTGCTCGAACTGCTGCACGGTCCTGAATACGATGGCACCGACCGCGGCATCGACGTGCAGGTGTGGCGTCTGCGCCGCATCCTCGAAACCGATCCGTCCACGCCGCGCTTTATCCAGACGGTGCGTGGCCGCGGCTACGTTTTCGTGCCGGACGGCGAGCAGAGCGGTCATGCGCCGGCCGGTTGATTCGCTGTTCGGGCGGCTTGCGCTGCTGTTCGTCGGCGTGCTGCTGCTCTCGCACGTCGCGTGGTTCGCGCTCATGCGTCTCGAACGCGACCAGATGCAGTCGCGCTACGCGGTCGAAGAGGCCATGTTCCTCGTCGACGCGGTGCGTCAGCACGTCGAGCGCGAGCCCGACCAGCCGCTGCCCTCGCGGGTTCAGCTGGTGCCGGCGGACAGCCCCGACGTGCCGCCCATGCGCACCGAGATGCCCGAGCCGCTGCATCGTTTCCTCGACGACATGCGCGAGCGCATGCCGCCGGGCACCGAGGTGCGCCCCGGTATGCCGGGCCGTGCGCCCACGCTCTGGGTGAAGGGGCCGCAGGACGCCAAGTGGATCGTCGTGCCGGGCCAGCCGCTGCGCATCATGCGGCCGATCGACCGCGCGCCGTGGTTCATCATCATCTTCGCAGCGGCGCTGGTGGCCGCGCTGGTGGCGGCGTGGATGGTGCAAAAGCCGCTGCGCGCGCTGGCTCAGGCGGTCGCGCGTTTCGGCCGCGGCCAGCCGGTGCCGCCGCTGCGCGAGCGCGGTCCGCGCGAGCTGCGTCAGCTCACGCGCGGCTTCAATCAGATGGTCAAGGAAGTCGAGCGCACCGAGAAAGACCGTGCGGTCATGCTCGCGGGCGTGGCGCACGACCTCAAGACGCCGCTGGCGCGCCTGCGCCTGCGCGCCGAAATGATGGACGAGCAGAAGGTGCGTGACGGCGTGGTGCGCGACGTGGAATCGATGGCGCACATCGTCGACCAGTTTCTGGTGTTCGCGCACGACGGCGCCGACCGCAGCGAGCCCGTCGAAGTCGACGAGCAGTGCGAGCGCATCGCGCGCAATTACCGCACGGTGGGCGGCGAGACGCTGGCGATCGAGCGGCGCTTCAAGGCCGGGCCGGACTTTCGCCTGCCGACCGCCACGCTCGACCGCGTGGTGGCCAATCTGCTCGACAACGCGCACGCTTACGGCGCGCCGCCCGTGGTGATCGAAACCTCGCGCGACGCCGAGGGCTACACGCTCACGGTGAGCGACCACGGCAAGGGCATCGCCGACCAGGATCTCACGCAGGCGAGCCGTCCGTTCGTGCGGCTCGATCCGGCGCGCGGCGGCAATGGCCATAGCGGCCTGGGTCTCGCGATCGTCGAGCGGCTGGTGCGGCGCGCGGGCGGCGAGATCGCCATCGGCAACGGTGCAAGCGGCGGCCTCGCGGTGCGTATGAGCTTTCCGTTCGAGGTGGTCGAGCGCACGGTCGCCGAAGCGGCGCAGATCTGGTGAGCGCTGGCGCGTGAACCTGCGCGCATTGGGCGTGCTATGGAACGGCTGAGGGCAGTGCGGGAAAGTGCGATGGAGAACTGCGCGGCGGGCGTCCGGGCTGTGCCGGAGCCGACCGAAAGTAGTGCGGATGTGATGCAGCGGCTGTGATGCAGCAGATGTGATGCAGCAGACGCGATTCAGCAGAGGTGATTCAGTGTGACCCGGAGCGGCTGCGAACCAGCCGCTCTTTTTATTTTCAGGCCGAGAACAGCGTGTCGAGCGCGGCGGCGGCTTCGCTGTCGACGGTGTTGTAGACGACGCTGTCGGCTTCGAAAATATAGTGCGTCGTGTACTTGCCGATGCGGGCGAGAATTTCTTCCTGGACCAGCTCGGGTGCGGCTTCGAGCTTCAGATACCACGCGGTCGAAGAGAGGCGCGTCTGGAACGCACCGTATTCCACCATCAACTGGTCGAACGCGAGAGCATCCTGATCGCGGCAGACGATGACCAGATTTCCCTTCATGCATGCCTCCTGATATGTGCTGTGAAACGACCTGACGCGCCGTGCACCGGATTTCGGCGATGCGCTCTGCATGGCGGCGCGTGCTGCGCTGGTCCGATGATACCGCGTCGGACCGGTTTGCCCCGGTCGAGTTCTCCAGTTAAGTGAGCGCGTGCTTGCGGCGCGCCGGTGGGGTGAAGCGATGCTCACCACGTTTCGGCGGCCGCGCGCGGCGGCACGGCGCCGTCGGCGGTCATGGCCTCGCAGCGGTCGCGGCCGCCCGCTTTCGCCATGTAGAGCGCCAGATCGGCGCGGCTCATCAGCCGTTCGGGCTGGTCCTGCGAGGCCGCGAGTTCGGTGACGCCGATGCTCACGCTCAGGTTCGACTCGGCGGGCAATTCCGTGCACGGGCTCGACTTCACTTCGCGGCGCAGACGCTCGATCACGTCGTGCGCGGTCGACAGCGACGTGCCGGGCAGCAGGATGCCGAACTCCTCGCCGCCGAGCCGGCCCACCGCATCGTCGGAGCGCAGTTCGGCGCGGCAGGTCTCCACGAAATGCTGGAGCGCGCGGTCGCCCGCCGGATGGCCGAAGCGGTCGTTGATCTGCTTGAAGTGGTCGAGGTCGGCGATCGCCATGCACAGCGGCTTGCCCTGCGCATAGGCGGCGTCGATCTCGCGGCGCAGCAGGTCGAGGAAGTAGCGGCGCGACAGCGCGCCCGTGAGCGCGTCGTGGCGCGCCTCCGCGGCAAGCAGCGCATTGGCGGCCTGCAATTGCCCGGCGAGGTCGCGGCTCGCGCGATGCAGACGCCGCTCGCGCACCCACGAAATCGAAATCACGGCCGCGAGCGCCGCCGTGCCCGCGAGCGTCAGAAAAATCAGCAGCCGGTCGCGCCGATGATTGGCGAGCAGTTCGGTCCACGCGTTGAGCGGATCGACGAGATGCGCCGAGAGCCCCGAGTTCAGGCCGCCGCGCACTTCGTAGAGCGCGGGCAGGCGCTGGCCGGGCAGATCGACGAGCGACTGCGCGGCTTGCGCGGGCATCCACGGCGCCTGGTTCGTCGCGGCTTCGGCGGCGCTTTGCAGCGCGAGTTCGGAGAAGCGCTCGCGCAGATAAGTGTTGACGCGGTCGACCGCGTTCATTTCCTCGACGTGCGAGCCCGGCATCGCGAGTCCTTCGATCGCGCTGTCGTGCGCCATCACGATCACGCCGTTGCTGTCGGAGACGAAGGTGCCCGGATGCGTGACCCAGTGGCGCAGCCGCGCGATGCTGACCTTGGCGACCACGGCGCCCACGAGGACCCCGTTGTCGTAGGCGGGCGCGGCGACGAAGATGCCCGGCTCGCCGCTCGACGTGCCCACGCCGTAGGTTTCGGAGAATGCGCCGAGCAGCGTGTCGCTGAGATACGCGCGCGGACGCATGTCGACGCCCACGTAGGAAATCTTGTCCATCGCGTTGCTCGACGCGATGCAGATGCCGTTGCTGTTGACGAGCCAGATCGCGTCGAGGCCGGAGAAGCCTTGAGCGTCGTGCAGGAAGCGGTTGACGGTGGCGAGCTCGGGCGCCTGCTGCAACGCTTCGCGTCGCGCCAGTTCCGTAGATGTGCGCAAAGCGGCATAATGCCCGGCCTCGGTCAGCGCCTGCTGCACCACGTGGGTCTCGGCCATGGTGGCGGGAATCGCGCGCGACATGGCGAGATCGCTGGCGATCACTTCCGCCATATTGTCGACGACGGAGCGCGTCATCTGACGCTGGACCTTGAGCGCCGTATCGAGCTCCTGACGCACCATGCGGTCGGCGAGCCAGCCGGCGCCCAGCCAGCAGATGAGCGCGGCCGCCACGACACAGAGGGGCCCGGCTGCCTGACGCAAGAGTCTCCTGTTCATCGGCCTTCTGGTTCGTGGATGGGCATGGCGCGCCTGATGCTTGAGCGGGCGGCTGGCCCGATATGCCGGCGCGTGACGCACCGGCCCGGCACAACGGGGCACTGCGTGGCGAGGGGGTGGCCGTCGCCGCGTGACGATTCTACCTCTCGAATGGCGTCAGCGAGCCTCCCAACGCCGTCCAGCGGGCGTTGCGCGTGCCTGGCATGTGCGAGGGCGCACGTTTGGGAACCTGTGGGCGGCCGCGCCGGAAGGTTGCCGGAATGCCGCCGAAAGCGCCCGGAAAGTGGCCTGAAAGCCCCGCCGGACGGGCGTTCCCCGATGCCCGGGCGACGCGCCGCGCGAGGTTGAATGTGTCACGGAGGTTGTAGTAGTGTCGTGCCGTTCCGAACAAGGCAAGCCTGCCGGGCGAGCGGGCGGCTCCGGGTGGCAGTGCGCGTCCTCGTGCGCCGTCGCCGCGTCTTCAACGCTAACGAAATACTCAGTCCATGCGCCTTGCCTTTGCTGATTTCCGCTCTCCGCGCGCTGCTGCTCGTGTCGCCTGTGTCACGTGTGCAACGTGCGTCCCGCGCCGCGAGGCCGCCGCATCGATGTTCAACGGAGAGCGCGCCTGATGGAATTCAAGTTCAACCTGAACCGTACGGCCAACGCCTCGGCGTGGCGCGTGCTGCCCAACCGCTGGGACTTCGTAGCGTTCCCGCTCATCATCTGCTTGATCGCGATGGCGGCCGTGGGCTTCCACGAGACGATGGCGCCGATCGCCACGCTCAAGGCGCAGCCGATTTCGCTCGACGCATCGAACCTGCCCGAGTATGCGATGCGCACGACGCTGCGCATGCTGGCGGCGATGATCGCCTCGCTGATCTTCACGCTCGTGTACGGCACGCTTGCAGCCAAGAGCCGCCGCGCCGGACTCGTACTGGTGCCGATTCTCGACATTCTTCAGTCGGTGCCGGTGCTGGGCTACATCTCGTTCACGGTCACGTTTTTCCTCGCGCTGTTTCCCTCGCGCGTGCTCGGTGCCGAACTCGCGGCGATCTTCGCGATCTTCACGAGCCAGGCGTGGAACATGACGTTCAGCTTCTATCAGTCGCTGCGCACCGTGCCGCGCGATCTCGATGAAGTGTCGAAGGGCTTCCACCTGACCAACTGGCAACGCTTCTGGAAGCTCGAAGTGCCGTTCTCGATGCCGGGCCTCATCTGGAACATGATGATGTCGATGTCGGGCGGCTGGTTCTTCGTGGTGGCCTCCGAAGCGATCACGGTCGGCAATAACACGATCACGCTGCCGGGCGTCGGCGCCTATCTCGCGCAGGCGATCGCCGAGCGCAACATGCACGCCATCGGTTGGGTGATCCTGACGATGACGGTCGTGATCCTCGCCTACGATCAACTGCTGTTCCGTCCGCTCGTCGCCTGGGCCGACAAATTCCGCATGGAGAACACCAGTTCCGGCGACGCGCCCGGATCCTGGCTGCTCGACCTGATCCGCCGCACGCATCTGATTCACGAACTGCTCGTGCCGCTCGGCTGGATTTTCGCCAAGGCCGCGCGTATTCCGTTCCGTCTGCCCGCGTTCCCGACGATCCAGCGCGCCGCGTCCGCCGCGCCCGCACGCAGCGGCGCGCGCTCGAAGCTCGGCGACATCGTCTGGGCGCTGTTCTTGATCGCGCTCACGCTGTTCGTGGTCTGGCGCGTGGTCGCCTACGTGCGCACCGGCGTCTCCCTCGACGAAGTCGGCCACGTGCTGGTGCTCGGCCTCATCACGCTGCTGCGCGTGGTCGTGCTGATCGCGATCGCCTCGGTGATCTGGGTGCCGCTCGGCGTGCTGATCGGCATGCGCCCGGCGCTCGCCGAAAAGATCCAGCCGCTCGCGCAGTTCCTCGCGGCGTTCCCGGCGAACCTGCTGTTCCCGGTGTTCGTGATCGTGATCGTGCGCTTCCACCTCAATCCTGACATCTGGCTGTCACCGCTGATCGTGCTCGGCACGCAGTGGTATATCCTGTTCAACGTGATTGCCGGGGCGAGCGCCTACCCGAACGACTACAAGGAAGCGGCGAAGAATTTCCGCATCCGTGGCTGGCAGTGGTGGCGGCAAGCGGTGCTGCCGGGCATCTTCCCGTACTACATCACGGGCGCGATCACGGCCTCGGGCGGCGCGTGGAACGCGAGCATCGTCGCCGAATACGTGCAGTGGGGCGACACGAAGCTCGAAGCGCACGGCCTCGGCGCCTATATCGCGCAGATGACGGCCGCCGGCGACTTCCCGAAAATCATTCTCGGCATTGCTGTGATGTCGCTGTTCGTCACGCTGTTCAACCGCGTGCTCTGGCGCCCGCTGTACACGCATGCCGAATCCCGGCTGCGCCTCGATTGATCGCCCTCGGGCGAACACTGCGACAATTCAGCGAATCAACGAAGGATCGAAGGTAACGCGATGCAAAACCCCAAGACCCTGAGCACCGCGCACGGCGACGTGCAAACGGCCCCGAATCCGCCGCGGCTCGGCGAGGAAATCCTGCGTGTCAAGGACGTGTGCCGGGGCTTCAACAAGTCGCAGGGCGAACTGCTCGTGCTCGACGACGCCAATCTCTCGCTGCGCGAAGGCGAGATCGTCGGGCTGCTCGGCCGCTCCGGCTCGGGCAAGTCGACGCTGCTGCGCATCATCGCCGGGCTGATCGAACCGACCGACGGCGAAGTGACGTGGCGCGGCAAGCCGCTCGACGGCCCGGCCGAGGGCGTGGCGATGGTGTTCCAGACCTTCGCGCTGTTTCCGTGGCTCACGGTGCTGCAAAACGTGGAAGCGGGTCTCGAAGCGCAGGGCGTGGGCGCGCGCGAGCGCCGCGAACGCGCGCTGGCGGCGATCGACCTGATCGGTCTCGACGGCTTCGAAAACGCCTATCCGCGCGAACTCTCGGGCGGCATGCGCCAGCGCGTGGGTTTCGCGCGCGCGCTCGTCGTCGACCCGATGCTCATGCTGATGGACGAGCCGTTCTCCGCGCTCGACGTGCTGACCGCCGAAACGCTGCGTACCGACCTGCTCGACCTGTGGACGCAAGGGCGTCTGCCGATCAAGTCGGTGCTGATCGTCACGCACAACATCGAGGAAGCGGTGTTCATGTGCGACCGCATTCTGGTGCTGTCGTCGAATCCGGGGCGCGTGGTCGCGGAAATCAAGGTGCCGTTCAAGCACCCGCGCAATCGTCTCGATCCGGCGTTCCGCAAGCTCGTCGACGACATCTACGCGAAGATGACCGCGCGTCAGACCGACGAGAAGACGAAGAAGGGCCTGGAGCTGGGCAGCTGGCTGCCGCGCGTGTCGACCAACCTGATGGCCGGTCTGATCGAAACGCTCGCCGCCGCGCCGTATCACGGCCGCGCCGACATGCCGGAAATCGCGCGCTCGCTGCATCTGGAAGTCGACGATCTGTTTCCGATCGCGGAAGTGCTGCAACACCTCGGTTTCGCCGATGTGCGCGAAGGCGACGTGCTGCTGACGCCGCCCGCGCGCGTGTTCGCGGAATTCGGCACGCAGGAGCGCAAGATGATGTTCGCCGAGCATCTGCTGCGTCATGTGCCGCTGGCGGCGCGGATCAAGAAGGTGCTCAACGAGCGTCCGGGCCATCGCGCGCCGCGCGTGCGCTTCGAGCAGGAACTCGAAGACTTTCTCTCCGACGGCGCCGCCGAAGAAACGCTCGACACGGTGATCGACTGGGGCCGTTATGGCGAGATCTTCTCGTACAACGACCAGTCGGAAATCTTCAGTCTCGAAGACGTGGAGTCCTGATCGTCCCGATCACGTGCAATGAAAAACGGTCGCCTCGGCGACCGTTTTTTTATGCTGCGCGGGCTTATTGCAGCGAGCCCCAGCGCTCCACCGCAGGCTCGGCCGTCGCCCACTTCCACGTGCTCTGATCCTGGCACGCGGTGGCGGTGTACCACTGCTCGGGCGCGTTGGCGGCGTCGCCGTCCTGCACCGAGAACACGAAGTCCTTGCACAGTGCGAGCGCCGACGCGAACGCGCGCGTCACGCGCACCTTGCCGTGGCCGTTTTCCACGGGCAGCGTGTGCTTGATGCGCCAGGTGTCGGTGCCGTCGACGGGCAGACGGCCGGCGGTTTCGGCGATCAGCTCCTGCTGGTCGGCGTGCATGCCTTTCATGAAGCGGGCGACGGCCTCGTCGGTGGCCGCCTGCACGGCGATGCCGACGCCCACGCCCACGGCCGGATTCGCGGTCACGATGCCGGTCGCGGCGGCGGCCGCCGCGCCGCTGGCCGCGCCGATCGAACTGCAGCCGCTCGTGGCGAGCGCGACGCCCGCGCAGAGCGCCGCGAGCGTGACGAGACGCGTCGCGCAATGACGCCGCGCACGTCGCGCCTCTCGTGTCAGCCGCGCGTGCCGCGCCGGCGTGCCGTGCGATGTCACGCCGCTCATTGCAGCGCGCCCCAGCGAGCCGTGGCCGGTTCGGCCGACGCCCACTTCCAGTTCTGTCCGTCGCGGCACACCGAGGCCACGTAGAACGCGCTCGTCGCGGCCTTGTCCTTGGTCGCGTTGTGATCGACGGAGAAGACGATTTCCTTGCAGTCGAGCGCGCCCGAGCTGATCGTGCGGCTCACGGTCACGCGGCCGTGTTCGTCGTCTTCGATGGGAAACGAGTGGACGATCGACCAGGGCGCGACGCCGCCGACGTCGAGCGGGCCCGCGGCCTTCGCGATGCTGTCCTGGGTGTTGGTGTGCACGACTCGTTCGGAGTACTGCACGCCGGCTTTCGCGGCCGCCACGGCGCCGAGGCCGATGCCGGTCGCGACCGCCGCGTTGTTCGTCACCTGCGAGGCGATCGCCGCGCCCGCGATGCCCGCGCCAGTTTGCGCGCCCTCGGAATAGAGCGAGCTGCACGCCGAGCACGCGAGGCTGGCGGCGGCGAGCAGCGTGAGCGACGCGGCGCGGCGCCAGCGCGCGGACGGCATCGCGCTGCGGGGCAACACGACGTGAATCGATGCCCGCGTGGAGTCGATGCGCGATTCGATTCGCGAGGCCGGCGACGGCGCGTTGCACGCCAGAGCACTTCGTTCTTGCATGGTCCTTTCCCTGCCGCTTGCGGCCAGAAGCCGCGTTGCGCAAGCTTCCAGCACGTTTTCGTGCTGCGGATTGTGCAGGAAGGACTTACACAAGGGGATAGGTAAAGTGCAAGAAATTGCAAAATGCCGTGCACCCCTGACCGTATCGTGATCGCGGTCATGGCAAATTCGCGTAATTTGCTTGCGTTTTGCTGACCACTTGGCGGCTGTTTGCGGTTTTCCTGAAACCGCGACGACGACGCGAGGCGCGCGCCGCCGTCGCGATCGTCATCGTCATGCCATCGTCATTCGGTGTCGCGCGTGTCGTCGGCTTCGTTGATGCCGGTGTCGTCGGGTGCGCCGGTTTCGCCGTCCTCGGCGCCGTAGCTGCCGAGCCGGTTGTAGAGCGTCTTCAGACTCACGCCGAGCGTGCGCGCCGCGAGGCGCTTGTCGCCGCCGCAGTGCTTGAGCGTGCCGAGAATGATCTGCTTCTGCGCGTCGGCGAGCGGCGTGCCGATCCACACGCTCATCGCATCGCCCTGCGTGACGGGCTTCTTCACGCGCGGCACGAGTTGCGGATGCGCGATCTCCACGTGCTTCTCCGCGAGGATGAAGGCGCGATACACCGCGTTCTTCAGCTCGCGCACGTTGCCGGGCCACGACCAGTTGCGCACCGTTTCGAGCGCGCGCTTGCTGAACGCCTTCTGCGTGCCGGCTTCGTCGTTGAGCTCGGTGAGGAACAGCTGGGCGAGCAGCTCGCGGTCGCGCTCGCGCTCGCGCAGCGGCGGCGCGCGCAGCGGAAACACGGCGAGGCGGTACATCAGATCCTCGCGCAGCGCGTTGTCGCGCACGGCGGCCAACGGATCGCGGTTGGTCGCGGCGATCACGCGCACGTCGCCGCGAATCGCCTCGTTGCTGCCGACCGGGTAGTACTCGCCGGACTCCAGCGCGCGCAGCAGCTTGACCTGATGCAGCAGCGACATCTCGGTGACTTCGTCGAGAAACAGCGTGCCGCCGCGCGCGTGCTCGAAGTGGCCGTCGCGCGCCTGCACCGCGCCCGTGAAGCTGCCTTTTTCGTGGCCGAACAGTTCGGCTTCGATCAGCTCGTCGGGGATCGCGCCGCAATTCACGGCGATGAACGGGCCGTCGCGGCGATGGCTTTCTTCGTGGATCGTGCGCGCGACCAGTTCCTTGCCGGTGCCCGATTCACCGACGATCAGCGCGGTCGCATCGGTGACCGAGACGCGGCGGATCTGCTCGTAGAGGTCCTGCATGACCGCCGAGGAGCCGTACAGGCGTCCGTACGATTCCAGTCCCGCGACGCGCGCGCTGCGTTGCTCGCTCATGCGTGCGTCGTTGCCTGCGTTGTCGGCTTTATCGCCTTTGTCGCTGCGGCGTGCGGCGCGCGGCTTGTCGCTGCGTTTTTCGTCCCGCTTTTCATCACGCTTCTCGTCCCGCTTTCGATCAACCTTCTCGTCACGTTGTTCATCGCGCATCTCATCGCGTTCGGCGGCGGGCGAGCCCGGCTCGATTGTCGCCATACGGTAGTCGTCCTGCAAAATGGGGTGGGTGGCCCGAAACCGGGCGCGTGCGCTGCGCGCGTCGTCGACGCGGCGCATGACGCAGGCGCGCAGGGCGGATCGGGCATGGCTTGCCGGCCTCGGCGGCTGGCGAGCCGCACGATCGGGCCGACTGGCTGTGCGAAACGGCGCGGGCGATGCCTTGCCCGGCGGCCACGGGATTTCCATCTCGTAAACATTTAACCACTGCCGCGCGTCGCAGGGCAATGGACGTGCCCGGATTGCCGGCGCGCGCGCAGGGCCGACAGTGCCTATCGCGTGCGTCGCGCGCGGGCGGGATATCGGTTCGAGCGTGGTACGAGCGCGGTTCGATATCGGTTCGATAGCGGCTTGTCGCTGGCGTGAAATCGGCGTATCACGGGTTTCACGCGCGGCGAGCGTGCAACTTTTGTGCTCGGTCTACCCGTGCACCCTCGGCCTGGCACGTCTCGTGCTGCGCAACTTGCACTGTGCGCGGTCGTCTATCCTACGTGGCGCGGCTTATGTGCCGACAAAGCATGGGCCGTCCCGCACGCGGACGGCGGCCGATTTCGACATTTCCGACCGCATTTCCAACAACAAACTGGGAGAGTGCGACATGGCGAAGAACAGACCTGGACTGATTGGGACCCTCGTGGCGGTGGGCGCGCTCGGCGCGACGGCGGGCATGCTGGCCTGGCGTTTCGCGCAGCGTCACCGCATGCAGCGTCAGACCGTTCACCGCGAACTGAGCCGCTGGGAAGGCGAGGGTGGCGCGCTGGCGGAGAGCGGCGCGGCGCCGAACGCGGCGGCTGCGGTAGCCGATGCGATGGCCGCGGGCGTAATGGCGCGGCGCGATACGGTCAATGGCACGGCCGACGAGGCCGCGACCGGCGCCTGGCCGTTTCCGCAGAGCGGCAGCGATCCGGCCACGCGGCATTGATCGGGCGTTGACGAGACGTTGATGAGGGCGTCGATGTGGCGCTTTCATGCGGCTCTGAAGCCGTATCGACGTGACGCGCGCATCCTGTCGACGCGCGCGCCTGGAGGATGGCGGCGAGGCCGGGGCCGCCATGGAGGCGACGCATCCGCATCTCGAATATGTCTATAATGGCCATATCCACAACAATCGAGGTTCGGGTTGATTGCGGGTCGCGCGATTGTTGCGATCATGCAGCTAAAAGACCACGCTCGCCGTCCTGAGCGTACCCGGCCGTTTCGCACTCCACTTGCCGTGCCACTCACGCGCCGCGCAGCCCGCGGCGTCGGACTCCGTTGTCCGGCGCGCAGGAATTTGCCGCGGCGCGGCCTGCTGTGCGCAAGGGAGCCACTCACCTTTCAGGGCTGACGAGACGCGATGCCACATGTATTGATTGTCGATGACGACGCAGAAACCCGCGAAGCGCTCGCCGCCGTGGTGGGCGAAGACGGGCTCACCACCGCACAGGCCGGCGACCTGCGCGAAGCGCGCATCCAGCTGATCCGGCAGATGCCGGACGTCGTGTTCACCGATCTGAAGCTGCCCGACGGCAGCGGCACCGATCTGTTCCAGGACCTCGATCCGCGCTCGGGCGTGGAACTCGTGGTCATCACCGGTCACGCGACCGTGGAGACGGCCGTCGACGCGCTCAAGAGCGGCGCGATCGACTATCTCGTGAAGCCGATCAATCTCCAGCGTGTGAAGGCGATTCTCAACCGCCTGCCGCGCGCGGGCGACCTCAAGGCCGAAATCGGCACGCTGCGCGGCGAACTGCGCCGCATGGGCCGCTTCGGCCTGATGCTCGGCAATTCGCCGGTCATGCAGGACGTCTACGACCAGATCAGCCGCGTCGCGCCGACGCCCGCGTCGGTGATGCTGGTCGGCGAATCGGGCACCGGCAAGGAAGTGGCCGCGCAGACCATCCATCAGCTCAGCCTGCGCCGCAAGCACGAATTCCTCGCGGTGAACTGCGGCGCGATTTCGCCGAACCTGATCGAATCGGAAATGTTCGGCCACGAGCGCGGCTCGTTCACGGGCGCGGACCGTCAGCACAAGGGCTATTTCGAGCGCGCGAACGGCGGCACGCTGTTCCTCGACGAAATCACCGAAATGCCGATCGAGCTGCAGGTGAAGCTGCTGCGCGTGCTCGAAACCGGTCTGTTCATGCGCGTGGGCACGACCAAGGAAATCGAGACCGACGTGCGCCTGATCGCGGCGACCAATCGCGATCCCGAGCAGGCCGTGGCCGAGGGCAAGCTGCGTCTGGACCTGTATCACCGCCTGAACGTGTTTCCGATCAACCTGCCGCCGCTGCGCGAGCGCGGCAAGGACGTCGAGCTGCTGGCGCAGGCCTTCCTCGACGAACTCAACGAACGCCACGGCACGAAGAAGCAGTTTCCGCCCGCCGTGCGCGAGATGCTCGCGGCCTATCCGTGGGCCGGCAACGTGCGCGAGCTGAAGAACTACGTGCAGCGCGCGCACATCATGTCGGGTAACGAAGGCGATCTCACGGCCGCCGTGCCGTTGCAGATCTCGCTGTCGAAACCGGTGGCGGGCACGGCGGTGACGATTCCGTTCGGCACCTCGCTCGCCGATGCCGATCGTCAGCTGATCCTCGCGACGCTCGAGCAGTGCGGCGGCGTGAAGACGCGCGCGGCGGAGATTCTCGGCATCAGCCTGAAGACGCTCTACAACCGGCTCGTCGAATACGGCAACGAGACCGGCAAGGGCGAGACGCCCGCGCGCGCGGGCGCCTGAGGCGCGCGCACTCCACGCACCTTCAAGCCACTTCACGCCCGTTCGTGCCGGTACGCGATGTAAATCGCGCCCGGACGAACGGGCGTGTTGCAGGGTGCGGCCGCTCCGGTGCGCATCGGCGCGGCTGGTATGTCGCTTGCAGACCGTGTCATCGACGACCTTTCGAGGAGCGCACGATGCCCAGCTGCAAACAATCCGATCCGCTTCGCTTCAAGCCCTGGCTCGCGCATACGCCGCAGCCCGACGATCCCCCGCCCAGCGAACCCGGCACGCCCGATGTGCCGCCGGTCGGCGATCCGCCGCCGCAGCCGGCCGAAGTGCCGCGCTCGATCCGCCACTATCCGGTGATGCGCGCGACGGATTCCCTCGCCGATTCCGCCGCCGACGACAAGTCGCGCGTGGCCGCATACGCGCGTCAGGCGGGCCGCGCGGCGTGGGCGCGCTGGGCCCGATGGGCCAGCTGGACCTGCCGGTCGGGCGGCGATCGCGGCCTGTCGTCTTCGTCGTCTTCGTCGTCTTCGGGGTCGGAAACGTCATCGGCAACTTCGCTGCGACGCGCGCCACTGTTGCAGCATCGGTGATAGTCGCGGTTTTTATGTACGAGTTACAAACCAATCGCCATTTTTACCGGCAAATTCACGCGGCGAACCCTAGACTATAAAAACGCCAACGCCGCGTGGCAGCCTTCCCGCAGGAGGCATCGACATGAGACATCCCGCATTGCGCCGCTCCGCCCGTCACTCGGCCCGGCGTGGCTCGCGTGACGGAGAGCAGAAGGGCGCCAGTTTCGCCGATACGGCTTCGGCCGCATCCGGCCCTCCGGGTTCCGCGAGCGTGTCGGGCGCGACTTCCGGTGCTTCGGGCTACAGCCACGATCCGGCCAGCCAGAATCGCCCCGCGCCCGGCGTACCGCCCGATGGCGAGCACAACCAGGGCGGCGCGCGTGCCGAAGGGATCGACTATCAGCGCGATCTCGGCTCCGAGCAGGACGCCTGAGCGGCAAGTGAACAAGGTGCCTGGGCAGGACGTCTGAGCGGCCAGTTTGCGGACGCGCTTTCGAGCGTCCGGCGCATCACCGATCGCATTTGCACGGCGCTGTCGCAGCACGCGCGGCTTGCGGCGGTGCGCACCGATTTCGCCTGCGCCCCGTTTTCTTCCTTACCCGATCGGGCAAGGAGGCACGGGTCTTGCGTGCATACCCAAGGCATCGTCCCCGGACGCACGAAACAACGAAACAGGAGGGTTGGCCGCAATGGGCAGACTGATCGTGGTATCGAATCGCGTGGCACCGACGCAAGAGGGCCGTCCCGCAGCAGGCGGGCTGGCGGTCGGCGTGCTCGACGCGCTCAAGGAAACCGGTGGCGTATGGTTCGGCTGGAGCGGCGAGACCGTCGCGGAGCCGACGGAGCCGGTCATCGAGCAGCAGGGCAGCGTCACCTACGCGACGGTAGGACTCACCCGCCGTGACTACGACCAGTACTACAAGGGTTTCTCGAACACGACCCTTTGGCCGACGTTCCACTACCGCAACGACCTCGCGCGCTACGAGCGCCAGGAGTACGGCGGCTATCTGCGCGTGAACGTCACGCTCGCGCGCCAGCTCAAGCCGCTGATCCAGCCCGACGACATCATCTGGGTCCACGACTATCACCTGATTCCGTTCGCGCGCTGCCTGCGCGATCTGGGCGTGAAGAATCCGATCGGCTTCTTCCTGCACATTCCGCTGCCGGTGCCGGAAGTGATGCGCTCGGTGCCGCCGCACGAAGAACTGATGAAGTTCATGTGCCACTACGACGTGGTCGGCTTCCAGACCGATGCGGACCGTCAGGCGTTCCTCGACTACATCGAGCGCGGCGGCCACGGCACCGCGAGCGACGACGGCATGGTGCACGCGTGGGACCGCTTCCTGAAAGTGGGCACCTACCCGATCGGCATCTATCCCGACGTGATCGCGAAGTCGGCGGCGCAGTTCACCGACCGCAAGCCGGTGCGCAGCCTGCGCGACGCGATGCGCGGACGCAAGCTCATCATGAGCGTCGATCGTCTCGATTATTCGAAGGGTCTCGCCGAGCGCTTCCAGGCGTTCGAGCGCATGCTGCAGAACGGGCCGGGCTGGCATGGCCGCGTTTCGCTGTTGCAGATCGCGCCGCCGACGCGCTCCGACGTGCAGACCTATCAGACCATCCGCCGCAATCTGGAAGGCGAGGCCGGGCGCATCAACGGCCGCTTCGCGCAGCTCGACTGGACGCCGATTCAATACCTCAACCGCAAGTACGAACGCAATCTGCTGATGGCGCTGTTCCGCCAGGCGCAGGTCGGCTATGTCGCGCCGCTGCGCGACGGCATGAACCTCGTCGCGAAGGAATATGTGGCGTCGCAGAATCCTGAGGATCCGGGCGTGCTGGTGCTCTCGCAGTTCGCGGGCGCGGCCGAGCAGTTGCCTGGTGCTTTGGTTGTGAATCCTTACGATCTGAATCAGACCGCCGAGGCGCTGGAGCGCGCGCTCTCGATGCCGCACGCCGAGCGCCAGTCGCGCTACGAGGACATGATGGCGTCGATGCGCGAGAACAATCTCTCGGTGTGGCGCGATACCTTCCTCGCCGATCTGCGCAGCGTGGCGACGGCGGCTTCGGTCACGGCGACGGCGAAGGCGCGCAGCGCCGCACCGGTGGCGCCCGTTGCTTCGATCGCGCCGGTTTCACCGCTTTCGCCGGTTTCTCCGGCTGCGACGATCAAGGCGGTGACGAAGCCCGCGCAGGCGGCGCAAGCCGACGCGCCCGCGAAGGCTGCGGTGAAGGCCGCGCCGCCGGTGGCGTCGGCGTCCGCATCGGCGGTCGGCAAGGCGAAGGCGCAGTGATGGCGATGCGCGTCGTCGTCACGCGTTAGCGTTCGCGGCGCAGCGTCCCGATATCGCGATACCGGGACTTACGGCACACGGTTCACCCCCCGGCGGCTTTCGAGCCGCCGTTTTTTTGCGCGCGCCGCCGCACAGGCCCCGCTCAGGCGCGCTGTACGCCCGCTTCGGCGAACGGATGCGGCGCGACCGTCGGATCGAAATCCGCCCAGTGGCCGCCGTGCCATTGGCCCGAGGCGCGCTCGATATCATCGGCGCCTGCTTCGCGCAGCACGTCGGCGGCGACGGTCTGGTTATCGGGGCTCACGTGGACGGTGAGCAGCACGCCCGACTGGCGCGTCTCGTGATGCACGCGCTCCTCGTGCTCGCTCGCGCGGTGCCAGCCCGAGCCGATGCGCGCGCCGAGCCACGCGCCCACGCCCGCCGCGATCACCACCGAGGGCAGCGACGCCGCCAGCAGCGCGCCGAACAGCGCGACGCCCGCGACGGCCCCGGCGACCGCGCCCAGCGTGAGATTGCGTATTCGATGCGGCGGCGCGGCCGCGACCGCCACGGGATGCGGCGTGTGGCGCGCGTGCTGTCCGCGCGGATTGACGAAGAACAGGTTGACGTCTTCTTCGACGAAGCCGCGCGCGAACAGCTTTTCGGCGACGGTTTCGGCGGCGGGGAAGGTCGTGAAGCGCCCGGCGACGATCAGTGACATGGGCATCCCCCTTGTGCAAGGTTGACCCACTGAAGGAACGCGCGCCGCGCGTGCGGCGCGCCGTAATCCCATGTTAGTGCGTGCTTTTGAGAAGCGTGAGCCGATCGACGCGTGCGCTGCGGATTGCCTCGGTCGTCGCCGCCTCTGCCACCCGGGTCGCTACCTCAGCCGCGCAGGCGCGCGTTGCGCTGCGGCACGAGCCGCATCAGGTTCACGACGGCGGCCACGGCGGAAAACGCCGTCGCCACGTAGAGCGCGAGCGCCGGTCCGTGCTGCGGCGCGACGCCGAAGATCAGCGCGACCAGCGCCGCGCCGAGCGTTTGTCCCGTGAGCCGCGCGGTGCCGAGCATGCCGCTCGCGCCGCCGCTGCGTTCGCGCGGCGCGGACGAGAGGATCTGCCGGTTGTTGGGCGACTGGAAAATGCCGAAGCCCGCGCCGCACAGCGCCATGCGCCAGCCGATCTCGAACACCGTCGGATGCGCGCCGAGCGTCGCGAGCGACAGCAGCCCGAGCGCGAACAACGCGAGCCCCACGCCGCCGAGCATGCCGGCCGGATAGCGGTCGGAGAGCCAGCCCGCGAGCGGCGCCGCGCCGATGATCACGAGCGGCCAAGGCGTCATCAGAAAGCCGGTATCGACCTGCGAGAAGCCGAACGCGTCCTGCAACATGAACGGCAGCGCCACGAACGCGAGCATCTGCGCGCAGAACGAACACACCGAGGTGCTGATCGAGAGCGCGAACACCGGATTGGCGAGCAGATCGACGGGCAACAGCGGCGCGGGCTGCGTGAGCTGGCGGCGCACGAAAAACCAGCCGACCACGAGCGCGCCCGCGAGTTCGGCGGCGATCCAGAGGCGGTTCTCGCCGTGGCCGAAACCGTCGACGGCGAAGATCAGGAGACCGAAGACGATGGCGTTGAACACCGCGCTGATGTAGTCGTAGGGCGCCGGATGGCCTTCGTTCATCGGCAGCGCGCGCAGGCCGAGCACGAGGGCGGCGATGCCGATCGGCACGTTAATCGCGAACAGCCACGGCCACGAGGCGATGGCGAGCACGCCCGAGGCGAGCGTCGGGCCGACCGCCGAGGCCACGGCGACCACCATCGCGTTGATCGCCACGCCGCGTCCGAGCTGCGTGCGCGGATAGATCATGCGCACGAGCGCGGTGTTCACGCTCATGATGCCCGCGCCGCCGAAGCCCTGGATCATGCGCGCGAGCGCGAGCTGCGTCAGCGTGCCCGCGAGCGCGCAGCCGAGCGAGGCGACGGTGAACAGCGCGAGACCGGCCAGATAAACGCGCTTGTAGCCGATGCGGTCGCCGAGCGAGGCGAGCGGCAGGAGCGAGATCGTCACCGAAAGCTGGTAGGCGTTGACGATCCAGATCGAGCTGGCCGCGCTCGCGCGCAGGTCGTGCGCGATGGTCGGCAGCGCGACGTTGGCGATTGCGCCGTCGAGCACCGCGAGCGTGATGCCGAGCGCGACCACGAGGATCGCGTAATAGCGTTGGGGAAAGGGCAGGCCGGATTCGACGTCGTCGGCGGCGGCGTTGTGGGCGGTGGGCGCGTCGGGCGCGCGCGATGTGGCGGCGTGTTGCGTGGTGATGGGCATCGATACAAGGGCGGCGCGCAGCATGCTCGCGCGCCGCCGGCGGGTGCGTGGGCGATCGGCGTGCGTTGATGCGCGCCTATTTCAGTTCGTAGAGCCCGACGTAAGTCGTCGAGTCGATTTCGTTCAGGTGCGTCATGAAGCGCGCGACCGCATTGGTGGTCTCGGGCGTGACGGGCAGTTGCGCCGCCTTCAGCGCGTGCACGCGGAAGATGTAGCGGTGCGGCTTGTCTCCGCGCGGCGGCGCCGCGCCGCCGAAGCCGACCGTGCCGTAGTCGTTGCGCATCTGCACGGCGCCTTGCGGCAGCAGGCTGCCGTCGGGCTTGCCCGCGTTGCGCGCGAGCGAGCGCACGTCGGGCGGGATGTTGACCACGACCCAGTGCCAGAAACCGCTGCCTGTAGGTGCGTCGGGATCGTAGACGGTGAGGGCGAAGCTTTGCGTGTCGGCGGGCGGCGTGTCCCATTGCAGCGCGGGCGAGACGTTGTCGCCATCGACGCCGAAGGCTCGATCGTCGAACTCCTGCGCCTTCGGCATGAAGCCGTTACTCGGAAAATCGTCGGACCAGAGTCGAAAATCAGCCATCGGTTGCCTCCTTTTCGTGGGTTCTTGGTCTTGAACAGGATGCGGCGGACCGGCGCGAGGGCGCGACGCCACGCAGCCTGCCGATCCAGTTTAGCACCGCGTCGCGCGGCGGCTTGCCGCAACGTCGCACCCGCGCGCGCCATCGTGCACGCCTCACGCGCGGGCTTCGAACCACGCGCCTTGTCCGCTCTCCAGCCACGCCGCGAGCCGGTCGACGACGCCCTGCGGATCCTGTGCCGCGCCGCGCAACGCGCACTCCCAGATCACGGCCACGCGCCAGCCCTGGGCGGCGAGCGCGGCGATGGCTTTGGCGTCGTTGGCGCGGTTGCGGCCGATCTTGTCGTGCCAGAACTCGGGGCGCGTGGCGGGCCACTTGAATAGCGCGCAGTCGTGGCCGTGCCAGAAGCAGCCGTGCACGAACACGGCGGCGCGGTAACGCGGCAGGACGATGTCGGGGCGGCCCGGCAGCTCGCGCACGTCGAGGCGAAAGCGAAAGCCGCGCCGGTGCAGCAGGCTGCGGATCAGCATTTCCGGCTTCGTGTTGCGCCCGCGAATGCCGGACATCATCCGGCTTCGGGTGGCGGCATCCACGACGTCGACCATGCGGATTCGTCCTGGCGTGCGTGCGAAGGTCCGCTCAGGCCGAGGCGGCGGCTTCGGCGGAGGCGGGGGAAGACGCCCGCGCGCGGCGGCGGGCGGTTTTCACGACGGGTTCGGCGGCGGGTTGGGTAGCGGCATCAATCGCGGCATGCGTGGCCGATTTGGCCGCCTTCTTCGCCGCACGTTTGCCTGCGGGCGCTTTCGCGAGCAGCGCGTCGAGATGCGGCATCATCGTGCGCGCCACTTCGCGCATCACCGGCATCACCACGCTGTTGCCGAACTGGCGATACGCCTGGGTGTCGCTGACGGTAATGCGGAACGTGTCGGGAAAGCCCATCAGGCGTGCGCATTCGCGCGGCGTGAGGCGGCGCGGACGCAGCCCTTCGCCCTGATGCACGAGGATCTCGCTGCCGTCCTTGTGATAGCGCGCCGACAGCGTGCGCGTGACGCTCTCGGGAAACGCGAGGCCGTATCCAAAACCGTTGCCCGCCGCGCGATGCTTTTCGGCGTACTGCTGGAGATAGGCCCAGAGTCCCGGCGTCAGCGTGTATTTCGGCTGCACGCGGCGCGCGGTGTGATCGAAAAAGCGCTCGCCGTCCCACGGCAGGACGGGCTCGCTGCCGTCGGTGCGATGCAGGATCGAGGCGAGGCGCGGTCCGTCCTCGGGCAGGCCGAGCGCGTCCCACGAAAACGAAGTCGGCTCGCGAAACCCGGCGATGATGATGCGCTCGCGATGCTGCGGCGTGAAATGACGGCCGTCGATCACGCGGTAATGCACGTCGTAGCCCAGTTCGTCGCGCAGCACCTGAAGGATCACGTCGAAGGTGCGGCCCTTGTCGTGCGACAGCAGGTTCTTGACGTTCTCCAGCAGAAAGGCGGCGGGCCGCTTTTCGGCGATGATGCGCGCGACGTCGAAAAAGAGCGTGCCTTGCGTGGTGCACTCGAAACCGTGCGGACGGCCGAGCGCGTTCTTCTTCGAGACGCCCGCGATCGAGAACGGCTGGCACGGAAAGCCCGCGAGCAGGACATCGTGCTCGGGCACGTCGGCGGCCTCGAACGCGGTGATGTCGCCGACGAAGGCATGGCCTTCGGCATCGGTTTGCGCGTAGTTCTCGAGATAGGTCTTCTTCGAGAACGGATTCCACTCGCTCGTCATGACGCAGCGTCCGCCGTGCGCCTCGAAGCCCATGCGGATGCCGCCAATGCCCGCGAACAGGTCGACGAAACGAAAGCGCGCCGGCGCGGCGCTGGCGTCCGAGGCGGCGCTCCTGACGGGTTCGGCGCTGCGCAGCAGTTCGCGCAGCGCGGCTTCGAGCATGGCGGGGCAAGGCGTTTCGCCTTTTTCCCACCGGCGCACGGTCTTGACGTCCTTGCCGACATGGGCGGCGATCTGCTGCTGCGTGAAGCGCTGACGTGCCTGCGCTAGCAGGTCTCGCGGTTGGGCCGGGTGCACGAAGTCCTCTCTGGGTATTTTGGCGGACATTATGACCGATGGTCGACCCGCGGCACCAGGATTTCCGGGCACGATCACGCAGACGCGTGCGCGCCGCGCGGGTGACGTGGCGGTATTACGGCGGGTTCGCCGCAGCGCGTAATCGTGAAGCAGCGCGAAAAGCCGCGAAAAATGGCGGGAAATCGGCGAAAAACGGTGGAAATCGGTGAAAAACAGCGCGAAGCGCTGGCAGCCGTGATGACGCGCCGATCAGTGGCGCGCGGCGATGCCGATGATCTGCTTGGCGGCCACGGCGGCGGACGTCTCGGCGTTCAGTTCGTGGAGATCGAGCTGGATCAGCAGACTGTCGATCTTGGCGAGCTGGCCTTTGTTGACGTGGCCGGTGTCGAGCAGCCGGTGCAGGCGCGAGCGCCAATAGGTGACGGGGAGGATCGGGCCGCCGAAATCGCCCGAAAGCGAAAGCGGCATGACGCGCCGAATGTGCGCAATGTCCTGGTCGATGAGATTCGACATCAGGTGGCCGGCCGGGAGGGGACGTGTCGTGTCCATGTCCGAAGATTACGACAGTTCCGACCCTAACTTAAGGGTCGCGTGTCCCGGTATTTACCCTAATGCGCGCGCCGCGCTCAGCCGAGAATCAGCATGGCCAGCGAGGACGCGACCATCGTCGCGAGCGCGGCGATCAAGGCGAATACATACCGGGACGTCATGATCATGGTCTCCTTTTCGTGCTGGAGACCATCGTAGGCGAAGCCGCGCCGCGTGACCGTTAACAATTGACAAACCGCTGTCAGAACTCGCACGCGGCGTCGCGCGCTTATTCCTCGGGGGTGTCGGGCGTATCCGCTTCGACCGGCGCCGGGCCTTGCGCCGCGCCTTCGAGGAAGCGGCGCGTCGCGTCGAACGAAGCGAGCATCTGCTCGGGCCAGGGCGTTTGCAGCATCACGGCCTGATGGTTTTCGAACGCCGAATTCAGCAGCTTCACGAGTTCGGGCGAGCTCAGATGGCGCAGCAGCACGCTCACGGCGATCGCGGTGGCCTGGCTCGCGCCGGCCGTCTGCAGTTCCGAATGGGTGAGGGCGGCGACTTGCTTGTGGATGTCCATGGTGAATCTGCCTGGAAAAAATTAAACGCGGTGGAGGCGAAATGGGCGCGCCAGCGCCAACGCAATCCGTAGCCAGCACGACGAAATGGAAACGCCGAGGGCGGCGGATGGGGCAAGAGCGGAAAACGGCGCGCAGGACGCGTGCCGCGGGAAACGGTGCGGACGGCGCAAGCGAGGCGAACGGTCTCGCGCGTGGGCTGGTCCCCCTGGCAGGAATCGAACCTGCATCTAGCGCTTAGGAGGCACTTGTTCTATCCATTGAACTACAGGGAGCGGTCAGGTCCGCTGCGAGGCGCATGCGCCGGGCTCCGCCAAGCCGCCATGTTTCCCAAGTCACCCGTCATGGCGCGGAGCTGTCGCACGCGTCGCACAGTTTGGGGCGGCCCGGAATGGACGCGGATCGAACCGCGGCCGGGCTGCGCACCACGTGCGACGCAGGCGCAAGAGTATAGCAAACACGCTCCGGCAGGAAAGCACCTCGAAACCGGCGCCGGTGCGAGATCCGGCCAGTGTGCGGGCCGGCGCGTCCCGATCAGAACTCGACGACGGCGAATTCCGCCTTGCCCACGTCGCAGAGCGGGCAGCGCCAGTCTTCGGGGATATCCGCGAAGCGCGTGCCGGCCGCGATGCCTTCGTCGGGCAGGCCTTCTTCTTCGTTATAGATCCAGCCGCAGATCAGGCAGACCCAGCTCTTGTATTCGATCACTTCGCTCACAACACACCTTTCGTTCAATTCGATGCCGATGCCCGTCATTTGCCCCCTTTTGGCGGGGCGATGGGCGACCCGCGATGTTACCGGAAAACGCGCGGCGCGCCGAAAGCGGGCTCGGCCAACGTGTCGCAGCTTGACGGCGCGCAGTCACGGACGCGGTGTATGCTGGGTCGCAAACAAAAAAATGGATCGCAAACCGGCGCGCGGAAACCGCAGGGCTGACCACGAGCAGTCGACAACACCAACACAACACCCTCGACATCCTTCTCAGGAGCATCACGATGACTCGCAAAATCTGGCTGGCCGGCGCGGCGTTGAGCGCCTTCGCAACCTTGTTCGCGGCAAGCGGCGCGGCGCGCGCCGAGGGCGTCTATTTCGTCGAGCCCAAAGACGGCGCAACGGTCAGCAATCCCGTGCACGTGAAATTCGGCGTCGACGGCATGACGGTCGCGCCCGCCGGCACGACCACGCCGAACACGGGCCACCACCATCTGCTGATCGACGGCAAGCCGCTGCCGCAGGGCGAAGTCGTGCCCGTCAACGAAAAGTCGATCCACTACGGCAAAGGACAGACCGAAGCCGACGTGACGCTGCCGCCCGGCGATCACACGCTCACGGCGCAGTTCGCCAACGGCGCGCATCAGTCCTACGGCCCGGCCTGGAGCCAGACGATCACGGTGCACGTGAAGTAATCCGCGCACCCGCATGACGGCGCGCGGACGGGCGACCTGACTGGCAACCGATTTGGCAGCCAGATTGGCAACCGATTTGGCAACCACAAGCCCGGCCCGCGCGCCCCGGTACAATACGCGCTTGCTCTCCAACGCAGGCCACGGTCCCCTCCATGTCGCTTTACACCATCACCGGCGCGCAACTCGCGTTCGGCCACGTCGCGCTGCTCGATCACGCGGACTTTTCGCTCGAAGCCGGCGAGCGCGTCGGCCTGATCGGCCGTAACGGCGCGGGCAAGTCGTCGCTGCTCACGATCGTCGCCGATCTCGCGAAGCCCGACGACGGGCTCGTCACGCGTCAACAGAATCTCTCGACCGTCTACGTGCCGCAGGAGCCCGATTTCGACGTCGAGGCCACGGTGTTCGACACGGTGGCATCGGGTCTCGCCACGGCGCGCGCGCTGCTCGACGAATACGATACGGTCGCGCACCAGCTCGCCGACACGCCCGAAGGCGCGGAACACGACGCGCTGCTCGCGCGCATGAACGTGCTGCAATCGTCGCTCGACGCCGCCGACGCCTGGAGCTGGCGCACCCGCGTCGCGACCACGCTCGCGCAGATCGGCCTCGACGGCGACGCGCGCGTGGGCGCGCTCTCGGGCGGCATGCAAAAGCGCGTGGCGCTGGCGCGCGCGCTGGTCGTGCAGCCCGACGTGCTGCTGCTCGACGAACCGACCAACCACCTCGACTTTGACGGCATCCGCTGGCTCGAAGAACTGCTGGTCTCGCAGCGTTCTAGCCTGCTGTTCATCACCCACGACCGCGCGTTCCTCGACCGCGTGGCCACGCGCATCGTCGAACTGGACCGCGGCAAGCTGCTCTCGTATCCGGGCAACTTCACGCAGTATCAGGAGCGCAAGGCGCAGCAGCTCGAGGTGGAGCGCGTCGAGAACGAGAAGTTCGACAAACTGCTCGCGCAGGAAGAAGTGTGGATCCGCAAGGGCGTGGAGGCGCGCCGCACGCGCAGCGTCGGCCGCATCGCGCGGCTCGAGCAGATGCGCCGCGACCGCAGCGAACGCCGCAACGTGCAGGGCAACGTCAAGCTCGACGTTTCGCAGGGCGACAAGTCGGGCAAGATCGTCGCCGAACTGACCGACGTGACCAAGCGTTATGGCGGGCGCAGCATCGTCGATACGTTCTCGGCGACCGTGATGCGCGGCGACAAGATCGGTTTCGTCGGTCCGAACGGCGCGGGCAAGACCACGCTGCTCAAGCTGATTCTCGGCGACCTGAAGCCCGACGAGGGCACGGTGCGCATCGGCACGAACCTGCAGGTGGCGTACTTCGACCAGATGCGCGCGCAGCTCGACCTCGAAAAGAGTCTCGCCGACACCATCAGCCCGGGCAGCGACTGGGTCGAAATCAACGGCGCGAAGAAGCACGTGATGAGCTATCTGGGCGACTTCCTGTTCGCGCCCGAGCGCGCGCGTTCGCCCGTGAAGTCGCTGTCGGGCGGCGAGCGCAACCGTCTGCTGCTGGCGCGTCTGTTCGCGCGCCCGGCGAACGTGCTGGTGCTCGACGAACCGACCAACGACCTCGACATTCCCACGCTCGAACTGCTCGAAGAACTGCTCGCCGATTACGACGGCACCGTGCTGCTCGTGAGCCACGACCGCGCGTTCCTCGACAACGTGGCGACCTCGGTGATCGCGTCCGAGGGCGAGGGCAAGTGGCGCGAGTACGTGGGCGGCTTCAGCGACTGGCAGACGCAGAGCGCGCGCTCGCAGGAAATCGCCGAAGCCCGCGCGCCGAAGGAAGCCGCGCCCGCCGCCGCCGCGCCCAAGGACAGCGCGACGGGCCGCAACGCGCAGCGCAGCGTGAAGCTCTCGTTCAAGGAGCAGCGCGAGCTGGAGGAGCTGCCCAAGCGCATCGAGGCGCTGGAGACGGAGCAGAAGACCATCGGCGCGACCATCGAGGAAGGCTCGATCTTCGCGAAGGACGCGCAGGAAGGCACGCGTCTGAGCGAGCGTTATGCGGCGATCGACGAGGAATTGCTGCTGGCGCTGGAGCGCTGGGAGGAACTGGAGGCGAAGCGGAAGTGAGGTGGGAAGGCGGCCTGATGAGGGCCGCTTTTTTATTCCACTTTCAATTTCAACAGCTTGCGCTCCAGGTCGGGCACCCACGTTTGCACGGTGCTCCAGACGATGCTTGTGTCGACGGAAAAATACGCGTGCGAAACTCGATTGCGCATGCCATAAACGGCTTCCCACGGTATTTCCGGGTGAGCGGAGGCAAACGCCGGGTCGCCGCGCATGATATTGCGGGCTGCTTCGCCGATGATTTCCAGGTTCCGCACGACGGCGTCGATCGCCATGGGTGTCGCTTCGAAGCTTTCCTGTGAAAGCGGCGCGACGTAGCTGCGAATACGGTCGACAGCGTCGAGCATGTGCTGCAGGTAATCCGGCGTACGCAGATTTTCCTTCCTCATACCGGCACCGAGTCCGCAACGACGCGCTCGCGGAATTTTTCCGGCAACGCTTTGGGTGTCAGCACGTCGACCTTCACGCCCAGCAACGCTTCCAGCCGCAGCTGCATTTGCGCGATATCGATCAGTGTGGTCTGCGGAGTCGGATCAACGAGCAAATCCAGATCGCTCCCCTCATCGTCCTCGTCGCGCGCGGACGAACCGAACACGCGCGCATTCGTCGCGTGATGGCGCGCGACGATTTCGCGGATTTCCGCGCGATGCGCGCGCAAAGCTTCGGACGGTCTCATGACAGCTCCAGGCTTCCCCACATTCCGGCAAAGGTTGCAACGAACAGTCCACCCCGATCCGGCGCCGGACGCGGCCCGAAAACGCCGCGATCTTCCGCGCCAAACCCCTTCCAGCAAGCGGCCCATTCTACGCGAAGCGCGCCTTGCGCCGCCCCTCGGCCGAACGGCCGACCTCTTCGCAAATTGCCGCGCGGTCCCAAATCAGTACAATACCTCGCGAATACGGTGGACCGGGCACGCGCGCCGCGCCTGCGAGCCAGGCGAGCAGCCCGTCCACGCCCTTGTTTCGTTTCGATTTTTTTGAACGCTCAACGCGTTTTCCACGCAGATGTCCACAGGACCTGTGGACAAGCGCGCGGACAACCCCCTGTGGATCACCATGTCAACGAAGAAGTCCAACGCTGGAAACAGTGGCTATAGCGAAGCGTCGATCAAGGTGCTCAAGGGCCTCGAGCCCGTCCGGCAGCGGCCGGGCATGTATACGCGCACCGAGAATCCGCTGCACATCATCCAGGAAGTCATCGACAACGCCTCGGACGAGGCGCTCGGCGGCTACGGCAAGCGCATCACGGTGACGCTGCATGCCGATCATTCCGTGTCCGTCGAGGACGACGGCCGTGGCATCCCGTTCGGCCTGCATCCCGAAGAGAAGGTGCCGGTCGTCGAAATCGTGTTCACGCGCCTGCACGCGGGCGGCAAGTTCGACAAGGCCGCCGGCGGCGCCTACACGTTCTCGGGCGGCCTGCACGGCGTCGGCGTCTCGGTGACCAACGCGCTCTCGACGCGCCTCGACGTGACCGTCTGGCGCGACGGCAAGGTCGCCGAACTCGGCTTCTCGAACGGCAACGTCACGAAGCCGCTGACCTCGCGCAGCGCCTCGCGCGACGAAAAGAAAACCGGTACGCGCGTGACCGCGTGGGCCGATCCCAAGTATTTCGACTCGCCCAATCTGCCGCTCGGCGAATTGCAGCGTCTGCTGCGTTCGAAGGCCGTGCTGCTGCCCGGCGTCGAAGTCACGCTCGTCATCGAGAAGACCGGCGAGCGCCAGAGCTGGAAGTACGAAGACGGCCTGCGCGGCTATCTGCTCGAAGGCATGGGCGGCGCCGATCTGCTGATCCCGCTGTTCGAAGGCGAGCGCTACGCCGACGCCCGCACGACCGACGACACCTTCGCCGAAGGCGAGGGCGCCGCGTGGGTCGTGGCCTGGAGCGAGGAAGGCTCGCTCACGCGCGAGTCCTACGTCAACCTGATCCCCACGCCCGCGGGCGGCACGCACGAAAGCGGCCTGCGCGACGGCCTGTTCCAGGCGGTCAAGAGCTTCGTCGAGCTGCACAATCTGCAGCCGAAGGGCGTGAAGCTGCTGCCCGAGGACGTGTTCGCGCGCGTTTCGTTCGTGCTCTCGGCGAAGGTGCTCGATCCGCAGTTCCAGGGGCAGATCAAGGAGCGCCTGAACAGCCGCGACGCCGTCAAGCTCGTCTCGTCGTTCTCGCGTCCCGCTTTGGAGCTGTGGCTCAACCAGCACGTCGAGCACGGCAAGAAGCTCGCCGATCTCGTCATCAAGCAGGCGCAGGCGCGCACGCGCGCGGGCCAGAAGGTCGAGAAGCGCAAGAGTTCGGGCGTGGCCGTGCTGCCCGGCAAGCTGACCGATTGCGAAGCGACCGACATCGCGCGCAACGAGCTGTTCCTCGTCGAGGGCGACTCGGCGGGCGGTTCGGCGAAGATGGGCCGCGACAAGGAATACCAGGCCATCCTGCCGCTGCGCGGTAAGGTGCTCAACACCTGGGAAACCGAGCGCGACCGCCTGTTCGCCAACAACGAAGTGCATGACATTTCGGTGGCGATCGGCGTCGATCCGCATAGCCCGGACGAGACGGTCGATCTCTCGAACCTGCGTTACGGCAAGATCTGCATTCTCTCGGACGCGGACGTCGACGGCTCGCACATCCAGGTGCTGCTGCTCACGCTGTTCTTCAAGCATTTCCCGCAGCTGATCGAGCGCGGCCATGTGTACGTGGCGCGCCCGCCGCTGTTCCGCGTCGACGCGCCCGCGCGCGGCAAGAAGCCCGCGCAGAAGCTCTACGCGCTCGACGAAGGCGAACTCGAAGCGATTCTCGACAAGCTGCGCAAGGACGGCGTGCGCGAGACGCAATGGAGCATCAGCCGCTTCAAGGGTCTCGGCGAAATGAGCGCCGAACAGCTCTGGGACACGACGATGAATCCCGACACGCGCCGCCTCTCGCCCATCCTGCTCGGCGACCTTGACTACGAGTCGACCGTCGCGCGCATGACGATGCTGATGGGCAAGGGCGAAGCGGCTTCGCGCCGCTCGTGGCTCGAAGAGAAGGGCAATGAAGTCGAAGCGGACATCTGACCGCCTCCCGCTCACCCGCCCGCACACGATTACGGACTGATTGAAACATGGACGATCTCTTTGCTGAAGTGAATGGCGCCGCGGAAGGCGGCGACTCGCTCACGCTCGGCCACTACGCGGAGCGCGCGTATCTCGACTACGCCGTGAGCGTGGTGAAGGGCCGCGCGCTGCCCGACGTCTGCGACGGCCAGAAGCCGGTGCAGCGACGCATTCTGTTCGCGATGAACGAAATGGGCCTCGGCGACAACGCCAAGCCCGTGAAGTCGGCGCGCGTGGTCGGCGACGTGCTCGGTAAGTACCACCCGCACGGCGACCAGTCGGCGTACGACGCGCTCGTGCGTCTCGCCCAGGACTTCTCGATGCGCTATCCGCTCATCGACGGTCAGGGCAATTTCGGCTCGCGCGACGGCGACGGCGCGGCGGCCATGCGTTACACCGAAGCGCGCCTCACGCCCATCGCGAAGCTGCTGCTCGACGAAATCGACATGGGCACCGTCGATTTCATGCCGAACTACGACGGCTCGTTCCAGGAACCCAAGACGCTGCCCGCGCGTCTGCCGATGCTGCTGCTCAACGGCGCGTCCGGTATCGCGGTCGGCCTCGCGACGGAAATCCCGTCGCACAACCTGCGCGAAGTCGCGGCGGCGGCCGTGGCAATGATCCGGAATCCGAAGCTTACGCACGCGGAGATCATGGAGAAGGTGCCGGGTCCCGATTTCCCGGGCGGCGGCCAGATCATTTCGAGCGAAGCGGAAATCGCGGCGGCCTACGAGACCGGACGCGGCAGCCTGAAGGTGCGCGCGCGCTGGAAGATCGAAGACATGGCGCGCGGCCAGTGGCAACTGGTCGTCACCGAACTGCCGCCGAATACGTCGGGCCAGAAGGTGCTCGAGGAAATCGAGGAGCTGACCAACCCGAAGCTCAAGCTCGGCAAGAAAACGCTCACGCCCGAGCAGTTGCAGAACAAGCAGACCATGCTCGGCCTGCTCGACGCCGTGCGCGACGAGTCGGGCAAGGACGCGCCCGTGCGTCTCGTGTTCGAGCCGAAGACCAGCAAGATCGATCAGGCCGAGTTCGTCAATTCGCTGCTCGCCAACACGAGCCTCGAATCGAACGCCTCGCTCAATCTGGTGATGATCGGCGCCGATGGACGTCCGCGCCAGAAGGGCATCAGCGAGATCATCGGCGAGTGGATCGGCTTCCGTTTCGCCACCGTCACGCGCCGCACGCAGCATCGCCTGGCCAAGGTCGACGACCGCATCCACATCCTCGAAGGGCGGATGATCGTCTTCCTCAATATCGACGAAGTCATCCGCATCATCCGCGAGTCGGACGAGCCGAAGGCCGCGCTGATGAGTGCGTTCGGTCTGTCCGAGCGTCAGGCCGAGGACATTCTTGAAATCCGTCTGCGTCAGTTGGCGCGGCTCGAGAAGATCAAGATCGAGAAGGAACTCGCCGAACTGCGCGAGGAGAAGGCCAAGCTCGAAGAACTGCTCGCGAACGAGTCGTCGATGAAGCGGCTCATCGTGAAGGAAATCGAAGGCGACGCGAAGCAATACGGCGACGATCGCCGCACGCTGATCCAGCAGGAAAAGCGCGCGACGTTCGAAGCGCGCGTGGTCGACGAGCCGGTCACGGTCGTGGTCTCGCAGAAGGGCTGGGTGCGTGCGCTCAAGGGCCACGGGCTCGACAGCCAGAGCTTCACGTTCAAGGCCGGCGACGGCCTCTACGCGGCATTCCAGTGCCGCACGCCCGACGTGCTGATCGCGTGGGGCAGCAAGGGCCGCGTCTATTCGGTCTCGGTCGCGCAACTGCCGGGCGGCCGCGGTGACGGCGTGCCGGTCACGTCGCTGATCGAACTCGAAGCGGGCACGCATCTGCTGCACTACTTCGCGGCGAGCGCCGACCAGGCGCTGCTGCTCGCATCGAGCAACGGCTTCGGCTTTATCGCGAAGATCGGCGACATGGTCAGCCGCGTGAAGGCGGGCAAGGCCTTCATGACGATCGACGAAGGCTGCACGCCGCTCGCACCGATGCCGATGCTGCCGGGCGCGATTCAGGTCGCGTGCCTCTCGTCGGGCGGACGCCTGCTGGTGTTCGGTCTCGACGAGATGAAGACGCTCTCGGGCGGCGGCCGCGGCGTCACGCTGATGCAGCTCGACGACAAGGAAACGCTCACGCAGGCGCTGGCGATCTCGGCGGCGGGCGTGGTGCTCGTCGGTACGGGACGCGCGCAGAAGCCGGGCGAGGACCTGATGGCGGGCGCGGTGCTGGCGCCGCAGATCGGCAAGCGCGCGCGCAAGGGCCGCGCGCCGGACTCGAAGCTCAAGGTCATCACGGGCATGCGCCCGGTGCTGCCGGCTTGAGTGGCGTAATTCAAGTCACGTAACCCAAGTCGCGTAATTCAAGCGGCACACCTCCGGTACGAACGGCTGGCGGGCATGGAATAATGCCGCGGCGGTTCGTACCGGAATCTTTTTAAGCACAAGGAAATTTCAAGCATGGGTCACGCGATCGAAGTCGCGCTGTTTTTGCATCTCTTGAGCGTGGCCGTGTGGGTGGGCGGCATGGTGTTCGCGCACTTCTGCCTGCGTCCGGCGCTCGAGGATCTCTCGCCGCAGTTGCGCCTGCCGCTGATCGAGTCGGTGTTCAGCCGCTTTTTCAACTGGGTGGGCATCTCGATCATCGTGATCCTGCTCACGGGCGGCTTCCTGCTGATGCAGTTCGGCGGCGGTCACGCCACGTGGCAGCTGCACGCGATGGCAGGTCTCGGCGTCATCATGATGCTGATCTTCGGCCACGTGCGTTTCGCGGTGTTTCCGCGCATCCGCCGCGCCGTGCAGGCGCAGAAGTGGCCCGACGGCGCGCGCGCCGTGGGTTCGATGCGCCGCCTGGTGTTCATCAATCTCGTGCTCGGCGTCGTGACGATCGGCGTGGCTGCGCTGGCGCGCGGGTTCTGATTTGTCCTTGCCTTAACGCGTTCGCGGCGCGTCGCCGGGTCAAGTCTCCAGGACGGCTCAAAGACGCTCCGCGAGCGCGTAACGCTGCATGCAGCGCTCCATCGCGCCGAAGAACGCTTCTTCGGCCGCATTCATCTTGCGGTCCCGATGCCACAACAAGTGGATATCGACGTCCGCGAGACCTTCCTCCGGCGGCAGCCGCCATAAGCGCTGCTGCGCCAGATCGTCCTTCACCGCGTGCTCGGGCAGGCAGCCGATGCCGTAGCCTGCGAAGATCAGCCGCCGCACTTCGTCCAGACTCGGCGACGACGCCACGATCCGCCCCGTAAAGCCGCGCTGATCGCGAAACACCGTGAGCGGCGAGAGGCTGTCGCCGATCTGGTCGCTCGTGAACGACACGAAATTCTCCGCGAGCAGATCTTCCATCGTCAGTTGCGAGAGGCCGAACAGCCGGTGATGGCGGCCGCAGAAAATCGCGTAGCGCTGGCGCAGGAAGCAGCGCATCTCCAGCTTGTCGACCGGGGTGCGGCACAGGCTCAGGCCCGCGGTCGCGGTCTTCTGCAACACCGACGAAATGATGTCCGACGAGCGCATCACCTCGATCTGCAGATCGATACGCGGATACGCGACGTGGAATTCCGCGAGGAATTCGTCGTAGACGCGCGACTCGATGCGGCTCACCGTGAGCAGGCGGATCGAACCGGTGATGTCGGCGGTGCGCTCGTCGAGTTCGGTTTCGAGCCGCGAGATGTTGCCGTAGATGTCGCTCGCGATCCGATAGACCTCTTCGCCGGCCTGGGTCGGCACGAACTGCGCGCCGCGCCGCTCGATGAGCTTGCGGCCGAGCGCGTCTTCGAGGCGCTTGAGCGCCTGGCTCACGGCGGGCTGGGTGACGTAGAGGCGCGCGGCGGCGCGGCTCAGGCTGCGCTCCTGCATGATCGCGAGGTAGGTGCGTAGCAGGTTCCAGTCGAGTCGGTCGTTCAGAAAGCGGGTGGTGTCGGCGCGCATGGCGTCTCCGAAAGGCGGCGCGGCGGGGTTTTCCGCCGTAGGTATTAGCCAGATTTATGCGCTGAATAATAACGCGAAATTTGACTAATGATTTGTGGCCAGCGATAAAGCTTGCATGCGCGTTGCGTGCTGTCCGGACTGGGAGCGACGCGCAAGACGATTAGCGCCTGAGGAGACTGACCAGATGACCACCCCGCAAACCACCGCCCGGCAACCGGTGCGCGCCGCCGCCGCGGCGTTCATCGGCACCATGATCGAGTGGTACGACTTCTACATCTACGCCACGGCCGCCGCGCTGGTGTTCGGCGAACTGTATTTCCCGTCCGAAGACCGCTTCGTGAGCACGATGGCCTCGTTCGCCACGTTTGCCGTGGGCTTCTTCGCGCGTCCGCTCGGCGGCCTGATCTTCGGCCACCTCGGCGACCGCATCGGCCGCAAGAGAGCGCTCATGACCACGCTGATGATGATGGGCGTGGCGACCGTCTGCGTCGGCCTGCTGCCGTCGTATGCGAAGGTCGGCGCGCTCGCGCCCGTGCTGCTCGTGCTGCTGCGCGTGGTGCAGGGCATCGCCGTGGGCGGCGAGTGGGGCGGCGCGGTGCTGATGGCGGGCGAACACGCGCCCGAAGGCCGCCGCACGTTCTTCGCGTCGTTCGCGCAACTCGGCTCGCCTGCGGGCCTGATTCTCTCGCTGCTCGCGTTCCGCTCGGTCACGTCGCTCGACAAGGCCGACTTCCTCTCGTGGGGCTGGCGTCTGCCGTTCCTCGTCTCGGCCGTGCTGCTCGTGGTGGGCATCATGATCCGTCTGGGCGTGAACGAATCGCCCGAATTCGAGAAGCTCAAGAAGCAGCAACGCACCGTGAAGCTGCCGGTCGCCGAGGTGTTCAAGTCGGCGTGGGGCCTCGTGCTGCTGTGCATCGGCGCGAACACGATCGGCATCGCGGGCGTGTACTTCACGAACACCTTCATGATCGCGTACACGACGCAGTACGTCGGCATCACGCGTTCGCTGATTCTCGACTGTCTGTTCATCGTCGCCTTCATCCAGTTCCTTTCGCAGCCGCTCGCCGCATGGCTCGCCGAGCGCATGGGCGGCGCGCGCTTCCTCAAGTGCGCGGCGGTCGCGGCGATGGTTTCGCCGTATCCGATGTTCGTGCTCGTGCAGACGGGCCGGGTCGTGCCGATGGTGATCGGCATCGCCATCGCGGTGGTCTGCATGGCGAGCTTCTATTCGGTGATCGCGGGCTTCGTCTCGGGCGTGTTCCCGACGCGCGTGCGCTACTCGGCGATCTCGCTGTCGTATCAGGTCTGCGGCGCGATCGCGGGCGGCCTGACGCCGCTCGTCGGCACCTGGCTCGCGCATCGCTACACCGGGCAGTGGTGGCCGCTGGCGGTGTTCTACACCTGCCTCGCGGGCGTCTCGCTGCTGTGCATCGTCGGGCTCGACGCGCGCCGCAGCCAGCACGCGCACGACGAGTCCGCCGCGAAGGCCGTGGGCTCGCATTGATGCGTGCGCATCAATGTTTGCTGGACCGGAAATCGACGTACCAGGCAGTCAATCGAGGAAATGAAGCGATGAAAGACAACCTCCTGCATATCGACGGCCCGCGCCTGTGGGCGAGCCTCACGGAGATGGCGAAAATCGGCGCGACGGCGGGCGGCGGCGTGCGCCGTCTCGCGCTCACGGAAGAAGACCGGCGCGGCCGCGAGCGGTTCGCGACGTGGTGCCGCGAAGCCGGCATGAGCGTGTGGACCGACGAAGTCGGCAACCTTTTCGCGCGCCGCGCGGGCACCGACGCGAACGCCGCGCCCGTGATGATGGGCAGCCACCTCGACACGCAGCCCGAAGGCGGGCGCTTCGACGGCGTGTACGGCGTGCTGGCCGCGCTCGAAGTGGTGCGCGCGCTCAACGACGCCGATATCGTCACCGACAAGCCCATCGAGATCTGCTCGTGGACCAACGAGGAAGGCGCGCGCTTCACGCCCGCGATGCTCGGCTCGGCGGTGTTCGCGGGCGCGATGACGCTCGACGACGCGCTCGCGCGCACCGACGCCGACGGCGTGACGCTCGGCGCGGCGCTCGACGCGTGCGGCGCGCGCGGCACGCACCCCGTGCAGGGTGTGGCCGTCGACAGCTACTTCGAGGCGCATATCGAACAAGGTCCGATTCTGGAGGCGAACGGTACGACCATCGGCGTGGTGACGGGCGGCCAGGCGATCCGCTGGTTCGACGTGACGGTGACGGGCGTGGCCGCGCACGCGGGCACGACGCCGATGCGCTATCGCAAGGACGCCTTCTTCGGCGCGGCGCAGATGGCGCTGGAAATCGAGCGCGTGATGGCGCGCTACGCGCCGCTCGGCCTCGTGACGATCGGCCAGATCCAGGTCGCGAATTCGTCGCGCAACACCATCGCCGCGAATCTCACGTTCACCGTCGATCTGCGCCATCCCGACGATGCGCAGATCGATGCGATGGAGCGCGATCTGCGCGCCGTCTGCGCCTCGGTGGCGGCGGCGCGCGGGCTCGGCGCGCAGATCCAGCATTGCTGGACCAGCCCGGCGACGCCGTTCGACGCCGCGTGCGTGGGTCTCGTCGCCGAGGCCGTGGAGGCGCTTGGCTATCCTAACGAACGCATCGTGAGCGGCGCGGGCCACGACGCCATCCACCTCGCACGCTATTGCCCGACGGCGATGGTGTTCATTCCCTGCGTGGACGGCCTCTCGCACAACGAAGCCGAAGACGCGCTGCCCGAGGACGTGACCGCGGGCACCAACGTATTGCTCAACGCCGTGGCGGCGCGCGCCGGCGCGCGCGTACCGCAGGCCGCGAACGCCGAAGCCGACGCATGACGGAGAACGAACGATGAAGACCTGGTTTCACCCCGAACAGTTGCTGCACCATCCGCGTACCTATCTGTCGCGCGGCCAGATGCGCGAGCCGCAGGAAGTGCCCGAGCGCGCCGCGCGTCTCGTCGCCGCCGCGCATTCGCTCGGCTTCAGCGTGAGCGAGCCCGCCGACTTCGGCACCGCGCCGATCGCCGCCGTGCACGACATGAACTATCTGCGCTTCCTCGAAGAAGCGCACGCCGAATGGAAGCGCATGCCCGACGACTGGGGCGACGAAGTGATGTCGAACATCTACGTGCGCGATCCGAATCCGCTGCGCGGCGTGCTCGCGCAAGCGGCGCGTTATCTCGCCGACGGCAGTTGCCCGGTCGGCGCGAACACGTGGCGCGCGGCCTACTGGTCGGCGCAGAGCGCGCTCGCGGCGGCCGCGACGGTCAACGAAGGCGCGGGCGCGTCGTACGCGCTGTGCCGCCCGCCTGGCCATCACGCGCGCGCGGATGCGGCGGGCGGCTTCTGCTATCTGAACAACGCGGCGATCGCGGCGCAGTCGCTCAAGAGCCGCTTCAAGCGCGTGGCGATCCTCGACACCGACATGCACCACGGCCAGGGCGTGCAGGAAATTTTCTATGGCCGCGACGATGTGCTGTACATCTCGATTCATGGCGATCCGACCAACTTCTATCCGGTGGTCGCGGGCTATGAAGACGAGCGCGGTGCGGGCGAGGGCGAGGGCTACAACGTCAATCTGCCGATGCCGCATGGCGCGAGTGAAGAGGTGTTCTTCGAGCGCTTGGAGTCGGCGTTGCGTGTGCTGCGTCGTTTCCAGCCCGACGCGCTGGTGCTCGCGCTCGGCTTCGATATCTACAAGGACGATCCGCAGTCGAAGGTGGCGGTGAGCACCGCGGGCTTCGGCAAGCTCGGTGAAGCGATCGGCGCGCTCGGGTTGCCATCGGTGATCGTGCAGGAAGGTGGTTACCACCTTGAGAGTCTGGAGGACAACGCGCGGGCGTTCTTTGGCGGGTTTGGCGCGGCGCGTGCGCGCTGACGCAGACAGCACAGCTGAATGACTCGCGGCGCGCATGTTGAGCGTGCCGCGCGGAAAAACAAAAGGCGCACCCATCGAGGTGCGCCTTTTGCATTGATGGCGGTGCGCTACCGTTTGATCAACGCGACTCCGAAGCGTCGCTCAGCCGCTCGTTGCGCTGCTCGTGCGCGCCCGAACCCGGCTGCGGAGCACCGCACACGCCGAAGCGCTCGATCAGCGCCGGCACGCCTTCCACGGGCACCGGCCGCGAGAACAGGAAGCCTTGCGCCTCGATCGGACCGAGCGCCGCGAGCCACGCGATCTGCTCCTCGGTTTCGGTGCCTTCCACGACCACCGTGAGCCCCAGCGAGCGCGCGAGATTGACGATGGCCGACACCATCACGCAGACGCTGCGGTCGGCGGGAATCGCCTGCACGAACGAGCGGTCGACCTTGAGCGTGTCGACCGCGAAACGGTTCAGATACGACAGCGACGAATAACCCGTGCCGAAGTCGTCGAGCGCGACGCGCACGCCCAGACGCTTGAGCGCGAAGATCTTCTCGGAGACGAGTTCCGGGTACTCCATCATCGCCGTCTCGGTGATTTCGAGTTCGAGCTTGTGCGCGGCGATGCCGGTCTCTTCGATCGCGTGCGAGATGGTCTCGTAGAGGTCGCCGCGCCAGAACTGCACGGCCGAAATATTGACGGCGAGCGACAGCGTTTCGTAGCCCTGTTGCTGCCACAGCGCGAGTTGCGCGCACGCGGTGCGGATCACGAAGTCGCCGACCGGCACGATCAGGCCCGTCGATTCGGCCACCGGAATGAATTCGCTCGCGGGAATCAGCCCGTATTGCGGATGGTTCCAGCGCACCAGCGCCTCGAAGCCCGTGATGCAGCGGCGGCGCAAATCGATCTTCGGCTGATAGGCGAGGAACAACTGGCCTTCGGAGAGCGCCACGCGCAGTTGCTGCTCCCACTTCATCAGATGGTCGGCGCGATGCGCGAGTTGTGGCGAGTAGAAGCGGAAGCAGTTGCGGCCCGCTTCCTTGGCCGCGTACATCGCGAGGTCGGCCTTCTTGAGCAGGTCGATCTCGCTCTCGTGCGCGACCGCGTAGAGCGCGATGCCCGTGCTCGCGTGCAGCACGAACGCGCTGCCGCGCACGTCGAACGGATGCGTGAAGGCGGCGTTGGTGGTTTCGGCAAGCGTGCTCGCGCGCTTCTCGATGTCGTCGCCCTTGATGATGACGACGAACTCGTCGCCGCCGATGCGCGCGAGCGTGCCCGAGCCGCCCACGGCGTCGGCCAGACGCGCCGCGCTCATCTGCAGCACGATGTCGCCGGCGTTGTGGCCGAGCGTGTCGTTGACCGTCTTGAAGTTGTCGAGGTCGATGAACAGGATCGCGAGACGCCCGAGGTTGCCCGGCTGCGAGACTTCGTGGCGCAGCCGCTGCAGGGTGGCGTAGCGGTTGGGCAGGCCGGTCAGCAGGTCGTACTGCACGAGTTGCGACATCTCGCGCTCGCGGCCCAGCAGCTTGCCGATCAGCCCCGTGGCCACGGCGAAGAACGACAGCATGGCGAGCGAGATGAACGTCGCCATCATCAGATAGACGTCGCGCGTGTGGTTGTAGTCGGCGAACTCCTCGGCTTGCGAGAGGCCCACCAGCACGCCGAGCGGATAGCCGTCGATATGGCGGTACGACACGATGCGCGTCACGTGGTCGATCGGATCGACGTAGGTGCCCGAGACGTGTTCGGAAATCGGATAGACGCCGCTCGCCGAGAACGTGCCGTTCGCGCGTTCGGCGCTGCCGGTGCGGCGCGCGAGCACGGCGCCCGTGTCGGAGATCACGGCGATCACGCCTTCGCGGCCGATCGCGGCGTTGTTATAGAAGTCGCTCGTGAAATAGCTCGGGTCTTCGGAGACCACCACCACGCCCGCGAACGAGCCGTCGGGATGATTGAGACGGCGCGTCATCTGCAAGGTCCAGTGACCCGAGACGCGCCCGAGCACCGGCTTGCTGATGAAAAGCTGATCGTCGTTCTCGTGCTCATGCACCTTGAAGTGCTCGCGGTCCGAGAGATCGATGGGCTTGGGATTCGGATCGGCGGTGTTGGCGACCAGCTTGCCGTGCTCGTCGATGATCGACACCTGCACGAGCGAGTCGCTCTGCACGACGCCTTTCTCGACCGTCGTCGCGAGATTGAAGCGATCGGGCGTTTTCTCGAACTCGTACTTCACGAAGCGCGTGATCTGGTCGACCTGATGGATCGCCTTCACGGTGTGCTGTTCGAGCGCCGCTGAGAGAATCGCTGCGGAGGCGGCGGCCTCGCGCATAGTGGCGTCCTTCTCGACCGAAAGACGCGTGAAGATGACGGCCCACAACAGGATGAGCACCAGCACGCCGAGCAGGGGAATCGCGAGCAGCGTGCGCGGGCGTGTGTATGCCGGGCCGGTCGTGCCGCGCAGGCCCGGGTCGCGCGAGAACGGACGCCAGTTCGTGCTCATCGTGTGCGCCGCGGACGCGAGGGTGCCCGCCGCTGATGCGACGGCCGGGACGACGACAAGGCGCTCGGTTGAATCGGCGGCATCTATGCGGAACGGCGTGGAAGGAGCGCGGGACGCGCGGACATGGGCCAGCGGACGCAGCGATGCGTCCAATGTCTGGATCTTAATGGTTGGGGAATGATTAAGGAAGCGGTGCCCCCCCGGGTATACGCCAGTCGCTCGCACGAGACCGAAGCGCGTCATGTGCCGCGCATAGTTCACGCATGGCGCATAAGCTTGCGGGGCGCGGCTTGCCTATGCGCAGTGCGCGTGCCTGGTGCACGGGCCGAGTAAGTATTCGAAAGGCATGCCGGGGCGTTGCGCCCCGGCGGATTTGCGTCGAGTTTCGTGCGTGCGTGCGGCGTCAGGGCAGGGCGATCGTGCCGTCGATCACCGTGACCGACGCGCCGCCGATCCATATCTTGCCCGCCGCATCGTCGTAGTCGATCGACACGCGGCCGTCACGCCCCATCACGGTGCCTTGACGCACGGTGTAGCGGCTGCCCGGACGACGCTGCTGCTGCGCGAGCAACAACGCGATGGCGGCATTGGCACTGCCCGTGACAGGGTCTTCGCCCTTGCCGAGACCGGTCATCAGGCAGCGCACCTCGAAGGTCGCGGGGCCGTCCGGCGCATGCGGCCCATAGGCCGCGAGGCCCTGCGCGCCGACGCCGGCCGCGACCTCCGCGAGCGCGGCGTAGTCGACGTCGAGCGCGAGCACATCGTCCGCCGACGCGCAGCGCACCACGAGCCACGGCGCGCCGTTATTCACGCCACACGGTTGTGCGGAGAAGTCGATGGCGGTGCTGTCGCGCGCGATGCGCAGTGCGTCGCGCAACGCGTCGTACTGCGACTCGGGCAGCGGCGCGACGCTCGCGGGCGGCGCGGCGAAAGCCCAGGCGGGCGCGGCCTGCGTGTCCGGGGTGTTATTCGTGCGATCGGCGCGATCGGCCAGCTCGATCAGACCCGCCGTGCATTCCTGCACGAGCCGGCCCGGCGTCTTCGCTGCGCGGCCGCTGTCGAGAAACGCGTGCGCGCTGCCGAGCGTCGGATGGCCAGCGAAGGGCAGTTCGCCCTGCGTCGTGAAGATGCGCACGCGATAGTCGGCGCGTGCGTCGGTGGGCGCGAGCAGGAAGGCGGTTTCGGACAGATTGGTCCAGCGCGCGATGGCCTGCATCTGCGCGGTGTCGAGCGCATCGGCGTCGAACACGACGGCGAGCGGATTGCCCTTGAAGGGCTGCGACGTGAAGACGTCGACCTGTTTGAAGCGGACGCTGCGAAGAGTCATGGTCGGCAATATCGGGATGAAAACTCACGGCGAAAAAAAACCGCACCTTGCGGCGCGGCGGCTTATCGCGGCTGAATATCGCGGATGCGAACCGGCGCAACCGGCTCGCGAAACACAGCGCTTACGCGACTTCGGCGATCAGCTCGATCTCGACGCACGCGCCGAGCGGAATCTGCGCGACGCCGAACGCCGAGCGCGCATGCTTGCCCTTCTCGCCGAACACATCGGCGACCAGTTCCGAAGCACCGTTCGTCACGATGTGCTGTTCCGTGAAGTCGAGCGTGGAGTTCACGAGGCTCATCAGCTTGACGATGCGCGTGACCTTGTTGAGGTCGCCCACGTGCGCGTGCAGCGTCGCCAGCAGGTCGATCGCGATCGAACGCGCGGCGGCCTTGCCTTCTTCGGTCGAGAGCGTGTCGCCGAGCTTGCCGGCCCAGACCTTGCCGTCCTTCTTCGCGATGTGGCCCGAGAGGTACACCGTGTTGCCGCTTTGCGCGCTCATCACGTAGGCCGCGGCGGGGGCGCCGGCGGTCGGCAGTTCGATGCCGAGTTCTTTGAGACGGTCGTAGACGTTGATGTCAGCCATGATCAGGAGTCCTTTTACGTTGAACGGGTGATGTGCGGTTCGGTTCAGATGCGTGCGCGGATCAGCGCGGCCAGCTTCGCCACGCCTTCTTCGATCTTCGCGGGCGGCACGGTCACGAACGACAGACGCAGCTTGTTACGCTGCGGTTCGCTCGCGAAAAACGGCGCGCCGGGCACGAAGGCCACATTCTGCGCGACCGCTTCTTCCAGCAACTTCATACTGTCGATCTGTTGCGGCAGCGTGACCCAGATGAACATGCCGCCTTCGGGGCGGTTCCAGCTCACGCCTTCCGGCATGTTGCGCGTGAGCGAATCGAGCATCGCTTCGCACTGGTCGCGATAGAGCGCGCGCACCTTCGGGATGTGCGTATCGAGGAAGCCGTTCTTCACGACTTCGTGGACGATGCGCTGCGTGAAGCTCGGCGTGTGCAGGTCGGTGGCCTGCTTGGCCTGCACCAGTTTGAAGTGCAGATCCTCGGGCGCGATGATGTAGCCCACGCGCAGGCCCGGGGCCAGCACCTTCGAGAACGAACCGAGATGCACGATGTGCTCGGGCGCCATCGAGTGGACCGTCGGCAGCGGCTCGCCCGCGTAGAGCAGCGCGCCGTAGGGATCGTCCTCGATGACCGGGAACGGCGCGCGCTGCGCGAAGGCGGCCAGTGCCTGGCGGCGTTCGAGCGGCAGACGACGGCCGGTCGGATTCTGGAAGTTCGGGATCGCGTAGAGCAGACGCGCGCCGGCCGTCATCTCGGGCGTGAGACCGTCGATCACGAGACCCTTTTCGTCGGTCGGCACCTGCACGTAGTTGGGCTCGTAGAGCGAGAACGATTGCAGCGCGCCGAGGTAAGTCGGCGTTTCCACCAGCACCGGGCTGTCCGGCGAGATCAGCACCTTGCCGATCAGGTCGAGCGCCTGCTGCGAACCCGTGGTGATCAGCACCTGCGACGGACGCACTTTGACGCCGCCCACCGAGTGACGTTCGGCGACCCACTCGCGCAGCGGCATATAGCCTTCGGTCGCGCTGTACTGAAGCGCGCCCGACGGATCGTCGCGCAGGATGCGGTCGGCGGCGGCGCGCATCTCCTCGGCCGGGAAGCTGGCCGGCGCGGGCAGACCGCCGGCGAACGAAATGACTTCGGGCCGTTCGGTGACCTTGAGGATTTCGCGAATCGCCGAGCTGGTCAGCTTGATTGCACGCTCGGACAGTTGCCACGCGGGGGCGGCTTTGATATCGCTCTGGTCCATGGGGTCTCCTTATTGGGGTCGGGCGAGTGGATGCGGCTAGATGCCAGTCGATGCGGGGCGACGCAAGTTCACGACGCAACGTCACGACGCAACTTCAGGGCGGCGCGCCAGACCGCTGCGCCGCCGGAAACCTTCGATTATGACGCGAATCCCGCTCAAGCGCGCGCGGGCGCGGGTGCGGTGCGGATGGCGGCGCGCCGGCCCAGCACGACGGTGGCGATCACGGCCGCCGCGTAGAGCCACGCCGACGCCGCGACCTGCTCGCCGAACACGAGCGCCGAGAACGCCATCGTGAAGAAAATCTGCAGCAGCTGGACCTGGCCGACGCGCGCCGTGCCGCCCATCGCGAGCCCCGCGTACCACGCAAAAAAGCCGAGGAACTGCGAGAACAGCGTGACGTAGCCGAACGCGAGCCAGGTCTTGAGCGCGACCGGTTCCGGGTGCGCGACATGGTGCGCCCACGCGAGCCAGCCGACCGGAATCGCCAGAAACGGCGCGGACAGCACCAGCGCCCAGCAGATCACCTGCCAGCCGCCGAGCTGCCGCGCGAGGCGCGCGCCTTCGGCGTAACCGAGCGCGCCGATGCCGACCGCGACCAGCATCCACGCGTCGCCGGCATGCAGCGCGCCGCCGCCCGCCTGGAGCGCGAACGCCACGACCAGCGCGCTGCCGATCAGCGCGCTGAGCCAGAACGCCTTCGACGGGCGTTCGTGCGAGAGCCACGCGGCGTAGATCGCCACCGCGAGCGGTTGCAGGCCGTTGACGATCGCGCCGTGCGAGGCGGGCACGCTTTTCATGGCCCACGCGGAAAACACCGGATACGCGACGATTACGCCCAACGACACCACGGCGAGACTCTTGACCTGCGCCCAGTTCGGCCGCTTTTCGCGACGCGCCCAGAGCAGCAGGGCGGCGGGGACGGCGGCGGCGAGCGCGCGGCCGAGCCCGTTGAGCAGGGGATGGAATTCGGCGACGACGATGCGCGTCATCGGCAGCGTCAGACTGAAGATCATGACGCCGACGAGGCCGAGCAGCATGCCCTGGGTTTCACGTGCTTTCATTATGCGGATTCGCGCTCGACAGATCGACGTGCGGGCGCGCCGAGCGATCGCGGTCCCGACGGGGTTTCGAAGTGCGCGACGAGCGCGGGGGAATCGGCTTCTTCGACCGTCATCAGCGCCGAGGCGCCGAGCCAGTCGAGTTGCGCGCGGATCGTGTCCGCCTGCGGGTGATAGCCGGTGAGCGAGGTGAGCGCGAGGCCGGTTTCGTCGAGCGATTGCGACGGATGGCGCGGCGTGTCCCACTGAATCAGCGAGGGCAGCACGCCGTCGCCGACGCCTTGCCACGCGGGAAACGCGCCGTCGAGCGGCACGCTCAATTGCCAGCTGAGGTTGCCGCGCGTCATCGGCACGAGATCGGCGATGCGCTGCGGATACTGGGCGCGCCAGCGTTCGAGGCTGCGCGGCGGTTCCACGCGCGCGACCCAGTGCGAGAGGTACGGTCCCGCTTCGAGGCGTGCCTGCACGGCCGGATCGTCGAGCGCGAAGAGGCGCGCGCGGCCCTGGCCCGAAGCGCTGGCCGCCGGATCGACCGCGATCACTTCCAGATAGACGCCGCCCCACAGCCCGAGCAGGCGGTTGTGGGTGCGCATCAGCGGATGCGCGCCGCCGCCCGTGGGCGCGATGCCGAGCGTGTCCGCCACGTATTGCGTGCCTTCTTCCAGCGTGCGGGCGGAAACGACGAGATGATCGAGACGAAGCGGCGTGGCGGTCATGTGAATACAGTCGGATACAGCCTGACGGACAGAAAAGTACAGCGGCGAGAACGGCGGGCAGTACGGATGAGTACAGTGAAACGGCGTGGGTGCCGTTCTACCGGATCCTTACCGGTACGCATGTGAATAAATGTACCGGTATGGCTGCAGACAGTAACGGTACAATCGCTCCGATAGTGTTCGGTACAGTTGGAGATCCCATGTCGTCCGTCCCCCTCGATCAGATTCCGGCGCCGCACGACGCGGCCACCCTCACGCTCGTCGACCAGCTCGTGCAGTGGGGCCGCCGCCGCATCGAGGAGCGCGTGTTCCGCCCCGGCATGCGCATGCCGTCGATCCGCAAGCTCGCGCTCGACAAGGGCGTGTCGCGCTTCACCGTGGTCGAGGCCTACGAGCGTCTCGTCGCGCAGGGTTATCTGGATTCGCGGCGCGGTTCGGGCTTCTACGTGCGCGAGCGCGTCGCCAGCCTCGCCGCCGTCACGCCGCTCGAACGGCGCGCGGGCGCAGAGGCGTCGCCGATGCCCACTGAGCCGCCCGCGCCGCCGACGCTCGACGTGGTCTGGCTGCTGCGCAACATGCTCCAGCAATCGACGCATCCAGAAAAAGGGCCGGGTCTGGGCTATTTCCCCGCGCGCTGGCTCGACGGCGAACTGATCGCGGGCGCGATGCGCTCGCTTGGCCGCAGCAGCGGCACGCAACTGCTCGGATTCGGCTCGCCGCAAGGCTTCCTGCCGCTGCGCCAGCAGTTGCAGACGCGCATGGCCGAACTCGAAATCGGCGCCACGCCCGAGCAGATCGTGCTGGTCTCCGGCATCACCCAGGCGATCGACCTGCTCGCGCGCATCTACGTGCAGCCCGGCGACACCGTCGTGGTCGGCGACCCGGCCTGGTTCCAGATGTTCGGCCGCTTCGCCTCGCAGGGCGCGCGGCTCGTCGGCATGCCGTACACGCCCGAAGGCCCGGATCTCGACGCGCTCGAAGCGCTGGTCGAAACCTGGCGGCCCAGGATGCTCGTCATCAATTCGGTGCTGCAGAATCCCACCGGCACCTCGCTGACGGCGGCCCAGGCGTTCCGCATTCTGCGGCTCGCGGAGCAGTACGATTTCATCGTCGTCGAGGACGATGTCTACGGCGATCTGTGTCCCACCGGCTATCCGGCCACGCGGCTCGCGAGCCTTGACCAGCTACGCCGCGTGATCTATCTCGGCAGCTTTTCGAAGACGCTCGCGCCGAATCTGCGCGTGGGTTTCGTCGCGGCATCGCCCGAGGTGACACAGGCCGTCGCGGACCAGAAAATGCTGGTCGGCATGACGAGCCCCGAAATCAACGAGCGCGTGCTGTACCGCGTGCTCACTGAAGGCCACTACCGCCGCCACGTGGAGCGCCTGCGCGCGCGGCTCGACACCGTCCGCGACAAGGCCGCGCGCATGCTGGAGCGCACCGGTTGCAGGCTGTTCACCGCGCCCGGCGCGGGCATGTTCCTGTGGGCCGACACCGGCGTGGACGCCGACGCGCTCACGGCCGCGGGCCACGAGGCGGGCTTCCTGCTGACGCCGGGCAGCCTGTTCTCGCCCCATCAGTCGCCGACCACGTGGATGCGCTTCAACATCGCGAACTGCGGCGACCCCGACTTGCCCGTGTTCCTCTCCAGGTATCTGGACGGCGTGGCGCGGCGGGGGGCTTGAAACGCGGGCCGCGCGCCCCCACTTATGCGCGCATTACGCCGCGAGCCGCCCGTTTGCGCTCGCGGCTTTGAAATCAACGCATTGCAACGCAATTACAACGAACGAGGACTCTCGAACATGGCACAAGAAACCATGAGCTTCCAGGCGGAAGTGAAACAGCTTCTGCACCTGATGATCCATTCGCTGTACAGCAACAAGGAAATCTTCCTGCGCGAGCTGATCTCGAACGCCTCGGACGCCGCCGACAAGCTGCGCTTCGAAGCGATCGAAAACAGCGCGCTCTATGAAAGCGATCCGAACCTGCGCATCCGCGTGGGTTACGACAAGGCCGCGCGCACCGTCACGCTCGAAGACAACGGCATCGGCATGAGCCACGACGAAGCCGTCGCGAACCTCGGCACGATCGCGCGCTCGGGCACCAAGGAATTCTTCGGCAAGCTCTCGGGCGACCAGAAGAAGGACGCGGCGCTGATCGGCCAGTTCGGCGTGGGCTTCTACTCGGGCTTCATCGTCGCCGACAAGATCACCGTGGAAAGCCGCCGCGCGGGCCTGCCCGCGAGCGAAGGCGTGCGCTGGGAAAGCGCGGGCGAGGGCGAGTTCTCGGTCGACAAGATCGAGCGCGCGCAACGCGGCACCACGATCACGCTGCATCTGCGCGAAGGCGAGGACGAACTGCTCTCGTCGCACAAGCTCAAGAGCATCATCCAGAAGTACTCGGACCACGTCGGCCTGCCGATCGAAATGAAGGCCGAGGAATGGGACGCCGAAAAGAGCGAGATGGTCACGAAGGACGAGTTCGAGACCATCAACCAGGCGAGCGCGCTGTGGACGCGTTCCAAGAGCGAGATCAGCGACGAGCAGTATCAGCAGTTCTATCAGCATCTCGCGCACGATCACGAGAATCCGCTCGCGTGGACGCATAACCGTGTCGAAGGCCGCAGCGAATACACGCAGCTGCTCTACGTGCCCGCGCGCGCGCCGTTCGACATGTGGAACCGCGATCACAAGAGCGGCCTGAAGCTCTACGTGAAGCGCGTCTTCATCATGGACGACGCCGAGCAGCTGCTGCCGAACTATCTGCGCTTCGTGAAGGGCGTGGTCGATTCGGCGGATCTGCCGCTGAACGTCTCGCGCGAAATCCTCCAGGAAAGCCGCGACGTGAAGGCGATTCGCGACGGCGTGACCAAGCGCGTGCTGTCGATGCTCGAAGAACTCGCGAACGCGCAAACCGACGCCGAAGCGAAGGACGAGGACAAAGCGAAGTACGCCGGTTTCTGGAGCGAATTCGGCCAGGTGCTCAAGGAAGGCGTGGGCGAAGATCACGCGAACAAGGACCGCATCGCGAAGCTGCTGCGTTTTGCGTCGACGCACAACGACACGGCCGAGCAGAGCGTCTCGCTCGCCGACTACGTCGCGCGCATGAAGCCCGAGCAGTCGAAGATCTACTACGTGACCGCCGATACGTGGCAGGCCGCGAAGAACAGCCCGCACCTCGAAGTGTTCCGCAAGAAGGGCGTGGAAGTGCTGCTGCTGACGGAGCGCGTCGACGAATGGATGCTGTCGTTCCTGAACGACTTCGACGGCAAGCCGCTCGCGAGCGTGGCGCGCGGCGACCTCGACCTGGGCACGCTCAACGACGAGGAAAAGCAGCAGCAGGAGAAGGTGAGCGAGGAGCTCAAGCCGCTCGTCGAGCAGATGAAGGAAGCGCTCAAGGACAAGGCCAAGGACGTGCGTCTGACGTTCCGCCTGACCGATTCGCCGTCGTGCCTCGTGGCCGACGACAACGACATGAGCGGTTACCTCCAGCGCATGCTGAAGGCCGCGGGCCAGCAGGCGCCGCTGATGCAGCCGATTCTCGAAGTGAATCCCGAGCATCCGCTCGTCAAGGCGCTGCGTGCCGATAACGCGAATTTCGCGGACTGGTGCCATCTGCTTTTCGATCAGGCGATGCTGGCCGAAGGCGGCGCGCTGGAAGATCCGGCGAGTTTCGTGAAGCGCACGAATGCGCTATTGCTGGCGCGTTAAGATGCACAGCGGCCCGTGGTTTCCACGGGCCTTTTTTGTTTTGAGATGAGACGTTTGGAATGCTAACTAAAAATAGAGTGACTGGATCCACGCTGACTGCGCTGGCGCTGTCGTTGGTTGTGTCGCTGGCCATGCATCCGGCGCGGGCCGCCGGTCCCGCCGTGGCGAGCGTCAATGAAAGCTGCAAGAAAGAAGCGTTCAAGCAGCTCGAGGGCGCGCAAAGCTGGGTGGTGCGGGTCTGCGACGGGACGGCCGGTGAAACGGAGTCGAACGTGAGCGTATTCGTTGATTATGGAAACACGCGCACCCGGGTTGCCCAGCACGCCCACTTCACTGAAGCGAACGCGGATGGAATCGTGCAGACCAGTTATCGCGCGATCGCACCGGACACGCTGCTCATTGACATGCAGGCCGAGCGAGGCGGGGTGGCGTATCTGGTTCATCCCGTCAGTGATCAGTCGCGTGCGAGCTACGCACGTTTCGAATACGACGGAGGTGACGACGAGAGCCTTAAGGTCAAGCAGCGCGGCGAGCGGATTGTCGCCACGACGCGGGCCAGCCACGTCGAATATGTGATCGACGCGAAGGGCCGCTTGACCCGCGTGAAGCCGGTTCGCTAAGGAAGCCGGCGAGAAGTCGGAGATGCAGCGCCGATCACGCGTTGGCGCGCGTCCTCCTATAATCGCCCCATGCCCATCCGATTCGATGCCGCCGACGCGCACTGGCGCGTCGCGCCCCTCGCGGCCTTCAGCGCCGCCCAGAAAGACTGGCTCACGCGCGGCGGTTCGCTGACCGCGCATTTGCGCACGCTCGGTCAGGTTCAGGTGCGCGTGACGCGCGAAGCCGTCGATAGGCCCTGGTCCGACGAATGCGCCGCGCTCGGCCTCGCGCCGCGCGAGCGCGCGTGGGTGCGCGAGATCGTGCTCGAAGTCGATGGCGTGCCGTTCGTGGCCGCGCATAGCGCGACGCCGCTCGATGCGAGTCACGGCGTCTGGCAGGCGATGCGCCGCTTGCGCACGCGGCCGCTCGCCGAACTGCTTTACAGCGACAGCGGCGTGGCGCGCTCGGCGCTCGTGAGCCGCCGCGTGAGCGCGCGGCATCCGCTGCATGCGCTTGCCGCGCGAGAGATCCGTGCGATTGACGCGGCGCGCGCGCACGCGCCGCATGGGTTCGTCGCGCGGCGGTCGGTGTTCGAGCGTCACGGCAAGCCGCTGCTCGTCACCGAATGCATGCTGCCCGCGCTGTGGGCGTATCTTGCCGATTCGGCTGGCGAGGCGCAGCGGGCGCAACCCGCGCACTCGGCCCGCGAGCGCGGCCCGCTCGGGCATACGGCGTCGCGTGCGCATCAAGCCGCAAATCACGCGACAAACCCCGCGTCGCGCTAAACCGCGTCCGCATCGCCCATGTCCTTCAAACGCTGCTTTCCGCCCGTCGTCGATGCGCACACGCGCGTGCTGATTCTCGGCAGCCTGCCGGGCGAGGCGTCGCTCGCGCATCAGCAGTATTACGCGCACAAGCAGAACAAATTCTGGGCGCTGGTGGGCGAGGTGATCGGCGCGGACCTCGTCGCGATGGATTACGACGCGCGTTTGCAGGCGCTGCGCGCGCATCGTGTCGGACTGTGGGACGTGGTCGCCGAGGCGCGCCGCGAAGGCAGTCTCGACGCGGCGATCCGCGACCACGCCAGCAACGATCTCATCACGCTGATCGGGAGCCTGCCCGCGCTCGAAGCGATCGCGTTCAATGGCGGCACGGCGGCGCGTATCGGCGAGCGCATTCTGGGCGCGCACGCGCCGCGCCTCGCGATTCTGCATTTGCCGTCGAGCAGCCCTGCATATGCGTCGATGAACTTCGCCGCGAAACTCGTGGCGTGGCGCGCGATCGGCGCGTTCGCGGGCGAGCCGGACGACGCGCCGCGTCGCGGGGCGTCCGTGCGGGCGAAGGGGCTCGCGTAAGGGGCATGCGTAACGGGCAGGCGTAACGGGCACGCGTCCAGGCGCGCGTAAGCGCGCCGCAATCTCGCCGCGTTAGCATGCTCTCGCGCACGCCGAAGTGCGCCATCGTCATCGACGGGACACGAGACCACAATGAACAAGAAACGCCTGCTCCTGATCGCTTTTCCCTGCATGCTCGCGCTGGCCGCCTGCGCCTCCGACGACCCGGATGTTGCCGGTCCGCAGGTGCATCCGTCGCCCGAAGCCGTCATGAACCGCTGTCTCGCGTCGGTCGCCGAAACCGGCGCGCCCGTGCCCACCGAAGCCACGCTGGACGCGCGGCAATGGGAGCGCTACGTGAACTGCAAGCTCGGCGGCAATATGTTTGCGAATCCGAAGAAAGTGCCGGTGGAAACCGAAGCCGTGGTGTCGATCCGCGCCACGCCCGATGGCCGCATTCTCTCCGTGAAGCTGCTGCATTCGAGCGGCAATGCCGATTACGACGCGGTCGTCGAGCGCGCCATCGACGTGGCTTCGCCTTTGCCGCCGGTGCCGCCCGCGCTGCGCATCGCGCGCATCGACCTGCATTTTCATCCGGTGCGCGTGAATCCGCTCGCGTTGCAGACGGGCTCGCCCGCGATCGGCGGGATGAACGTGGGCGTCGGCATCAGCGATCAGAGTCATTGGCGCGCCGAGCACTGCAATATCGTGAACGGTGTGAGCGCGTGCGACTGAGTGTTGACTGAGCTTTTTGCGCCGCTTTTTCAGGTGTTTTTTGTGGCGTGAAGGCCGCGTCGTTGCCGTCTAATTGCAGTGCGATGCGCGGCGAATGCTATGCTCTCGATCGCCCGCGCAGTCGCGCTGCAAATGTGTTGTAGCCGCGACTGCTTTTGCTCCTTCCAAGCATCGCATTTTCCACATGACGACTCTGATCAAGCGCGCTTCGGCCGAGGCCCGCGCATTCAACAAGACCGACGCCGCCGAGACCGCGCCGACGACCGGCACGACCCCGGAAACCGAAGCGCCGAAGCAGATCGACGCAGCGCCGCAAGCCGAAGCGCCGGTGCAGGCAGCGGCACCGGCCGCAGCCGAAACCGCAGCGGAGGTCGTGGCGGAAGCGGCAGCGCCGGCAGCCCCGGCAGCTCCGGCAGCGGTTGAAGCCGCGCCGGCAGCCGTGGTGGCTGAGGCAGCGCCCGCGGAAGTCGAAGCGCCGAAGCAGGCCGCAGCGAAGCCGGCTGCCAAGCCTGCCGCGAAGCGCGCAGCAAAGCCGGCCGCGAAGCCGGTCGCCAAGTCGGAAGCGAAGCCCGCCGCAGAAGCTGCGGCGAAACCGGCTGTGAAGGCGGAAGCGAAGCCTGTCGCGAAGGCGGAAGCGAAGCCTGTCGCGAAGGCGGAAGCGAAGCCTGCCGCGAAGGCGGAAGCGAAGCCTGCCGCGAAGAAAGAAGCGAAGCCCGCAGTGAAGGCGGAAGCGAAGCCCGCAGCGAAGAAGGCCGAAGCCCAGCCGGCAGCAAAGGCAGCAGCCAAGCCCGCAGCGAAGAAGGCAGAAGCGAAGCCCGCAGCAAAGGCAGAAGCGAAGCCCGCAGCAAAGGCAGAAGTTAAGCCCGCAGCCAAGCCCGCCGCACGCGTGAAGCGCGCGCCGGCCGCTGCCGCAGCGGTGGTTGAAGCAACGGCAGCGACCACGACGACCGAAAAGCCGACGAAGGCCGCGAAGCCGACGAAGGCCGCCAAGCCCGCCCCGGCAGCCAAGCCGACGAAGCCCGCCAAGCCGCTCAAGGCAGCCAAAGCCGCCAAGTCCACCAAGCTCGCGCGCCGCGCCGCGCTGGCCGCGGAAGAACTCGAACACGCACCGGTCATCGAAAAGCCGCGCAAGCCGCGCTTCGCGCCGGTCACGTTCTCGGAAGAGAGCGGCGTGCGCTACCTGCATTTCGGCACCGAATGGGTGCAGGGCGCGATGCGTCTGTCGAAGCCGCAGCACATCGAACTCGAATACGCGCAGCAGATGATGTCCTGGCTGCTGTTCATCGCCACGCCCGCGCGCATCGTGCAACTCGGTCTGGGCGCCGCGGCGCTGACCAAGTTCGCGCATCGCTATCTGCGTCCCGCGAAGGTCGAGGCGATCGAGCTGAATCCGGCGGTCGTGGTCGCCGCGCGCACGATGTTCGATCTGCCGATGGACGACGCGCGTCTCGCCGTGCGCGAACTCGACGCCTGGGATTTCGTGCAGGACCGCGCGAACCACGGCACGATCGGCGCGCTGCAAATCGACATTTACGATGCGACCGCACGCGGTCCGGTGCTCGACAGCGTGGCGTTCTACCGCGCCGCGCGCGCCTGCCTCGCGGATGCGGGCGTTGCCACGATCAACCTGTTCGGCGATCACCCGAGCTACGTGCGCAACATGAAGCGCCTGAAGGAAGCCTTCGACGGCCGCGTGATCGCGCTGCCCGAAGTGCACGACGGCAACCGCGTCGCGCTGGCGTTCTCGGGTCCGGCGCTCGACGTGAGCTGGGCGGCGCTCGACAAGCGCGCGCGTCTGCTCGAAAGCAAGCTCGGCCTGCCCGCGCACCAGTGGGTCAAGTCGCTGCGTGCGGCCTGCAAGGAAATCGGCAAGGAAGGCGAAACGTTCGCCATCTGAGTCTGACTTCCCGTCGCGCCTGCGTGGCGCGCCGCGAAACGAACCGGCCTTCGGGCCGGTTTTTTTTCGTCCGTCGTTTTTACCGGCTTTCGGATAGCTGACGATTTCGAATCCGAAACGATTCGAAGCGCATGCGCAGCGCGCCGTGACAGCATGGCCGGGGTTGGGGTCCGCCCCGGCTTGACCCGCTATCGGGGCCTCGCTACTCTTTTCAGCGCTTTCGGGGACCTTGCGAGGCACGAGCTCGCGGGCCATCGGCCGTCTCGGCGGCCGTACAGGCGGCGCACCGACGCCGCATAACAACATAAGTGAGGAGGAGACGTCATGGCTCACGACGCCGACGCCGCAAAAGCCAGCAAGCACTGGCTCTGGCTGTTGCTCTTGCCCTGGATCGCGATGATCTGGGTGCCGTCGTACAACAAGGTCGAACCCACGTTGTGGGACTTCCCGTTCTTCTACTGGTATCAGCTCCTCTGGGTGCTGATCAGCGCGGTCATCACCGCGCTCGTCTATCACAAGACCAAGGACCGCTCGAAGCGCGGCAACGCGGGAGGCGCGCAATGAACGTCACCGCAACCTTCGTCTTCGTGCTGTTTTTCATCGGCGTGACGATCATCGGCTTCCTGGCCGCGCACTGGCGCAAGGGCGATCTCGCGCATCTCGACGAATGGGGTCTCGGCGGCCGCCGCTTCGGCACCATCGTCACGTGGTTCCTGCTCGGCGGCGACCTCTACACGGCGTACACCTTCGTGGCCGTGCCCGCACTCGTGTTCGGCGCGGGCGCAACGGGTTTCTTCGCGCTGCCGTACACGATCCTGATCTATCCGTTCGCGTTCGTGGTGTTCCCGAAGCTCTGGGCCATCGCCAAGCGCCATCACTACGTGACGTCCGCCGACTTCGTGAGCGCGCGCTACGGCAGCCGCATGCTCGCGCTCGCCATCGCGGTCACGGGCATCGTCGCGACCATGCCGTACATCGCGCTGCAACTGGTGGGCATCGAAGTGGTGATCGGCGCGCTCGGTTTCGACACGACGGGCTTCGTCGGCGACCTGCCGCTCATCATCGCGTTCGCGATTCTCGCGGCCTACACCTACACCTCGGGGCTGCGCGCGCCGGCGATGATCGCGGTCGTGAAGGACATCCTGATCTACGTGACCATCGCGGTGGCGATCATCGTGATTCCGGCGCAGATGGGCGGCTTCGGCCATATCTTCGCCTCGGTGCCGCCGGCCAAGCTGCTGCTCAAGGCGCCGGACGCGTCGAGCCTGAACGGCTATAGCGCCTACGCGACGCTCGCGGTGGGATCGGCGCTCGCGCTGTTCCTCTATCCGCACTCGATCACGGCGGTGCTGTCGTCGTCGTCGGGCAACACCATCCGCCGCAACATGGCGATGCTGCCCGCGTACTCGCTTGTGCTCGGCCTGCTCGCGCTGCTCGGCTACATGGCGCTCGCCTCGGGCGTGAAGGACATGCCGGAATTCGCGCCGTACTTCAAGGCCTTCGGTCCGAACTTCGCGGTGCCGGCGCTGTTCCTGCACTTCTTCCCCTCGTGGTTCGTGGGCGTGGCGTTCGCGGCGATCGGCATCGGCGCGCTGGTGCCCGCGGCGATCATGTCGATCGCGGCCGCCAACCTCTACACGCGCAACATCCACAAGGAGTTCATCAACCGCAACATGAGCAACGAGCAGGAAACCAACATCGCCAAGCTGGTTTCGCTGATCGTGAAAGTGGGCGCGGTGGCGTTCATTCTCGGGCTGCCGCTCACGTACGCGATCCAGCTGCAACTGCTCGGCGGCATCTGGATCATCCAGACGCTGCCCGCGATCGTGCTCGGTCTCTACACGCGCATGCTCGACTGGCGCGGCCTGCTGATCGGCTGGGCGGTCGGCATCGGCACCGGCACGTGGATGGCGATTTCGCTGCACCTCAAGGGCTCGATCTTCGTCGTGCATCTGTTCGGCATGGACGTGCCGGGCTACGCGGCGGTGTGGTCGCTGATCGTGAACCTCGTGGTGGCGGTGGTGGTGTCGGTGCTCGTGCATCTGTTCGGGATGCAGAAGGGCGAGGACCGTACGCGCCCCGAAGACTATCTCGACGTGGTCGAAAGCTGATTCGAACGCTGACCCGCGCGGCGCGTTCAGGCGCGCCCGCCAGTCGAATAACACGCATGCCCGCGCCGGCGACGGTTGCGGGCATGTGTTTTTCTGGTGCACGATGTTCGCTGCGAGATGTCATACCGACGGCTCTCATCCGAATATCCTGTGCGCACCATGAACTCGTCCGAACACCGATCCGCTCATTCTGCTCACCCCGCCGCCGTGCCGCGCCGACGCGCCCGCTCGCGCGTCGCGCGCGTCTGGCGTGCGCTCACGTCACCGTTCTATCGCTATCGCAATGCGGCGCTCATTCACGCCGTGCGTGTGGGGCTTGCGATGCTCACGTCGATTCTCGCCACCACGGGCATCAACATTCCGCACGGCATCTGGGCCTCGGTCACGCTGCTGGTGGTGATCGGCGGGCTCCAGCATCACGGCAACATCCGCAAGAAGGCTGCGGAACGCGCGCTGGGCACGCTGCTCGGCGCGCTTATCGGGCTCACGCTGATCGTCGTGCAGGCGGTTACGGGCTCGTCGTGGCTCACGTATTCGCTGATGTCGATCGTCGCGGCCGTGTGCAGCTATTACGCGATCGGCAAGCCCGGCTATGTGGCGCTGCTCACGGCGATCACGATGTGCATCGTCGCGGGCCACGGCGACAATCTGATCGACACCGGCCTCTGGCGCACGCTCAACGTGATGATCGGCATCGTGATCGCGCTGGCGTTTTCGTTCGCGCTGCCGCTGCACGCGACCTATTCGTGGCGCTACCGGCTCGCCGATAGCCTGCGCGAATGCGCGCGCGTCTACACGCAGATCGTGAGCGGCGTGCACGTGGACAGCGACGAGCAGATCGAAATCTTCCGCCGCCTCAACCAGCGTCTCGTGCAGCTGCGGTCGCTGATGCCTTCGGTGGCGAAGGAGATCGATGTGCCGGCGGCGCGGCTCGAACAGATCCAGCGTCAGCATCGCGCGATCCTCAGTTCGCTGGAGATGATGGCGACGGGGCTCGGGCGCTACGAACAGCAGCTCGTGCGCGTGGCGTTCGCGCAGCGCAGCGCGCAAGTGCGCGAGGCCTTGCTGGCGACGGCGCGGGCGCTGCGTTTCGGCGGCGCGCGGCATCCCGAGGCGGCTGCGCGGGCCTTGCGCGTGCCGTCGCTCGAAAGCGCGCAGGCGCTGGCGGCGGAGCCGGCCGCGCCGCTCGCGCCGGACATGCAGGGGCCGTACTGGCTGGGTTTGCGTTTCGAGGAACAGGTCGCGCAGCTACGGTCCCTGTTGCTGGAGACCGAGCCGCGCTGGAACATCGAGCGCGCGCACCTGCACCGGATGGTGTGAGGCGCGCGGCGGGGTGGGAAGCCGCTTTGCGGCGATTCAAGCGGGCTTGAGCGGGCTTAAGCGGGCCTAAGCGGCGGGACTTTCGAGCGGCGGCGCGGTGACCATCCACGGCACGCCGAACTTGTCGGTCAGCATGCCGAAGCCTGGCGACCAGAACGTTTTCTGGAACGGCATCGTCACCTGTGCGCCCTTGGCGAGCGCGTCGAAATACCGTTGCGCGGTGGCGGCGTCGGCGGCCGTGAGCGACACGCTGAAGCCGGTGAACTTGTCGTTGCCGGTCATGCAGCCGCCATCGGACATCATGATCTGCGCGTCGCCGACCTGAAGCGTGGCGTGCATGATCTTGTCGGCGAATTCGGCGGGCATGGGACGCGCCGGATCGGGCGGCGCTTCCTTGAAGCGCATCTTGAACAGTTCCTGCGCGCCGAGCGCTTCGCGATAGAACGCGATCGCCTCTTCGCAGTTGCCGGGGTAGAACAGGTAGGGCTGGATCTGCATCGTCGTTTTCCTTGCGGACCAAACCGGGACCAGGCAGGGCGGTCCGCGCGCGCGAATGCGCAACGGTTGTGGGGAGCTTGCGGGGATGAAACGCGCGGCTGAGTGCGCCGCTGTCCTGATTCTAGGCGCAGGCCCGCGCGCCGCCGCACGGTGCGTCGCCAGGGTTTGCGAGAGCGCAGAGATGGAATGGAGGTTGCAGGGCGGCGCGCGCTGAGCCGTGCATCGCGCGCGCATCGGTGCAAGCCACGGTACAAATGAAAAGGGCCGCACGTTTTGCACGTGCGGCCCTGCATATTGTCGAGCGATCAGTAAGCGTTTAACACGCGCTCACCGATGGTTCGGCGTTTCACTTCGCGCCTTACTTCGCGCGCAGTTCCTCGACCATCTTGTCGAGCTTGACCGCGTCGGCGGCGAAGGCGCGGATGCCTTCCGCGAGCTTCTCGGTGGCCATCGCGTCTTCGTTGAGCAGGAAGCGGAACGACGCTTCGTCCACGGCCACGCGTTCGATCTGCGTGTCCTTGAACGCTTCCGGCGAGAGCTTGCGCTCGACCTTGTCGTTGCTGTCGTGCAGCTTCTGCAGCAGGTCCGGGCTGATCGTCAGCAGGTCGCAGCCCGCCAGTTCGACGATCTGGCTCGTGTTGCGGAAGCTCGCGCCCATCACCTCGGTCTTGTAGCCGAACTTCTTGTAGTACGCATAGATCTTGCGCACCGACTGCACGCCCGGATCGTTCGCGCCGCCGTCCTTCGCGTCGTCCCAGTCCGCGCCCTTGGCCTTCTTGTACCAGTCGTAGATGCGGCCGACGAACGGCGAGATCAGCTGCGCGCCCGCTTCGGCGCACGCCGCGGCCTGCGCGAGCGAGAACAGCAGCGTCATGTTGCAGCGGATGCCTTCCTTCTGCAGCACTTCGGCCGCGCGGATGCCTTCCCACGTCGACGCGAGCTTGATCAGCACGCGCTCTTTCTCGATGCCTGCCTTCTTGTACAGGTCGATGATGTGGTGAGCCTTGTCGATCGACTTCTTCGTGTCGAACGAGAGACGCGCGTCGACTTCGGTCGAGACGCGGCCCGGAATGATCTTGAGGATTTCAGTGCCGAAGGCGATCAGCAGATGGTCGATGATCGCCTCGACCGATTCGCCCGCGTGATCGCGCACGGTTTTTTCGAGCAGCGGCCGGTACTCGGCTTTCTGCACGGCCTTGAGGATCAGCGACGGATTGGTGGTCGCGTCCTGCGGCTTGTACTGCACGAATTGCTGGAAGTCGCCCGTGTCGGCGACGACGGTGGTGTACTGCTTGAGCTGATCGAGTGCGGTAGTCATGTCAGGCCTTGTGGGCGCATGCGCGCCAGCGACGGTGAAAGTGGACGGCTGCCGCGCGGCCCGTTGGGACCGGCGCGGCGCACACCGTCATTTTATGGCGGATCGGGAGGCGGTGCGATGTCGCGTACGCGCTCGCCGTGCCGTCATGTTTGCGATGCGGTTTTTCAGGCGCGGCGCGCGTTCAGGATCACCTGCGTGAGCACGCCCGCGACCAGGCCCCAGAACGCCGCGCCGATCGACAGCAGCGTGAGCCCGGAGGCCGTCACCATGAAGGTGACGAGGGCCGCTTCGCGCTCGCTCGGGTTTTGCATCGCGTTGGTCAGGCCGCTCATGATCGAGCCGAACAGCGCGAGCGCCGCGATCGAGACCACGAGCGCCTGCGGAAACGCCGCGAACAGCGCCGCGATGGTCGCGCCGAAGGTGCCCGCGATCAGATAGAAGATGCCGCACCAGACCGCCGCCATATAGCGCTTGTTGCGGTCCTCGTGCGCGTGCGGGCCGGTGCAGATCGCCGCCGTGATCGCCGCAAGATTGATGCCGTGCGAGCCGAACGGCGCGAGCACGAGCGAGGCGAGGCCCGTGGTGGCGATCAGCGGCGAGGAGGGCGTGTTGTAGCCGTCGGCGCGCAGCACGGCGATGCCGGGCACGTTCTGCGAGGCCATCGCCACCACGAACAGCGGAATGCCGATGCTCACGATCGCCTGCACCGAGAACGCGGGCATCGTGAACACGGGCTTGGCGACCGCCACGCGGAAGTGGCTGAAGTCGAGCAGGCCGAGCGTCGCTGCGGCCGCCACGCCCACCACCAGCGTGCCGACGATCGCATAGCGCGGCACTGCGCGCTTGAGCAGCAGATACGCGAAGAACATCGTCAGCACGAGCGGCGTCTGCACCTGCGCCGCGTGGAAGATTTCGATGCCGATCTCGAACAGGATGCCCGCGAGCAGCGCCGCGGCGATGCCGCCGGGAATGCGCTTCATCAGCGTGTCGAACCAGCCGGTGAGGCCCACGGCGGTCAGCAGCAGCGCACAGACGATGTACGCGCCGATCGCTTCCGCGTAGGGCACGTGCGGCAGCGAGCTGATCAGCAGCGCTGCGCCGGGCGTCGACCACGCGATCACGGTGGGCGCGCGGAACCACAGTGAAAGGCCGATGGTGGTCACGCCCATGCCGATCGAGAGCGACCAGATCCACGAGGAAATCTGCTCGGGCGTCAGGTGCGCGGCCTGGCCCGCCTGGAACATCAGCACGAGCGAACTCGTGTAGCCCGTCATCATCGCGACGAAACCGGCCACGATCGTGGCGACCGACGTGTCGGCGAGCGGCCGCAGCGGTCCCGGCCGGACGCTCGCCGGCAGGTCGGGGGATGAAGGCGCGGTCATGCTGGAACTCTCCTCGTTTTACCTGTAAATGTCGGATGTGGCGTTATTTGCTCAGCACGCGCATGGCGGTTTCGAGCCCCGCGACGGTGAGCGGATACATGCGATGCCCAAGAATTTCGCGGATCACCGACACCGATTGCCGGTATTCCCAAAGCCGCTCGGGTTCGGGATTGAGCCACGCGAAATGCGGGAACTGGTCGGCGAGACGGCGCAGCCAGACGGCGCCCGCTTCCGGGTTGTTGTACTCGACCGAGCCGCCCGGTTGCAGCACTTCGTAGGGGCTCATGGTCGCGTCGCCGACGAAGATCAGCTTGTAGTCGGGCGTGAACTTGTGCAGCAGGTCCCACGTGGACGTGCGCTCCGCGTGGCGGCGGCGGTTGTTCTTCCACAGGTAGTCGTAGACGCAGTTGTGGAAGTAGTAGAACTCCAGATGCTTGAACTCGGCTTTCGCGGCAGAGAAGAGTTCTTCGGTGCGCTTGATGTGATCGTCCATCGAGCCGCCTACGTCGAGCAGCATCAGCACCTTCACCTTGTTGTGGCGCTCCGGCACCATCTTGAGGTCGAGCCAGCCCGCGTTGGCGGCGGTGCTGCGGATCGTGTCGCCGAGATCGAGTTCCTCGGCCGCGCCTTCGCGCGCGAAGCGGCGCAGACGGCGCAGCGCGACCTTGATGTTGCGCGTGCCGATTTCCACCTGATCGTCGTAGTCGCGATACGCGCGCGCGTCCCACACCTTCACGGCGCTGCGCTGGCCGCCTTCGCCGCCGATGCGAATGCCCTCGGGGTTATAGCCGCCGTTGCCGAACGGCGAGGTGCCGCCCGTGCCGATCCACTTGCTGCCGCCTTCGTGGCGCTCCTTCTGTTCGTCGAACAGTTGCTTGAGGCGCTCCAGGAGCTTGTCGAGTCCGCCCATCGCCTCGATCTGCGCGCGCTGCTCGGGCGTGAAGTCGCGTTCGAGCCGCTTCTTGAGCCAGTCCTCGGGAATCTCGAACGCCTGCGCCGACTTCTTCTCGATGCCGCGGAAATACGCGCCGAAGGCCTGATCGAAGCGGTCGAAATACTGTTCGTCCTTCACGAGCGTCATGCGCGCGAGAAAGTAGAAGTCGTCGAGCGACGGCGCGATCACGCGCTCCTTGAGCGCTTCCACGAGCGTGAGGTACTCCTTGACGGAGACCGGCAGCTTCGCGTCGCGCAGCGTGTAGAAGAAGTCGATCAGCATGCGGATTCTCCGTGCTTCGTGCGTGCTTTTTTTGCGTGCTCGCCGCGCCTTAGCGGTTGTGGCGGTTCATGTAGATGAGCCGCTCGAACAGCGTCATGTCCTGTTCGTTCTTGAGCAGCGCGCCCGCGAGCGGCGGCATCGTCTTCGAGCCGTCGGCGGCGCGCAGCGCGGCGGGCGGGACTTCTTCGGCGAGCAGCAGCTTGAGCCAGTCGAGCAGTTCCGACGTGGACGGCTTCTTCTTCAGGCCCGCGACGTTGCGCAGTTCGAAGAAGCTTTCCATCGCCGCGTTCAGCAGTTCCTTGCGGATGCCCGGATAGTGCACTTCGACGATGCGCTGCATCGTGGCCGGATCGGGAAAGCTGATGTAGTGGAAGAAGCAGCGGCGCAGGAAAGCGTCGGGCAGTTCCTTCTCGTTGTTCGACGTGATGATGACGAGCGGGCGCTGCTTCGCCTTGATCAGTTCGCGCGTCTCGTAGACATAGAACTCCATGCGGTCGAGTTCGCGCAGCAGGTCGTTCGGGAATTCGATGTCGGCCTTGTCGATCTCGTCGATCAGCAGCACGCTCGGCTGCTCCGACTCGAACGCCTGCCAGAGCACGCCCTTGACGATGTAGTTGCGGATGTCCTTCACGCGCTCGTCGCCGAGCTGCGAATCGCGCAGGCGCGAGACCGCGTCGTATTCGTAGAGGCCTTGCTGCGCTTTCGTGGTGGACTTGATGTGCCACTGCATGAGCGGCATGTCGAGCGCGGCCGCGACTTCTTCGGCCAGCATCGTCTTGCCGGTGCCCGGCTCGCCCTTGATGAGCAGCGGACGCTTCAGGGTGATCGCGGCATTGACCGCGAGCTTGAGGTCGTCGGTGGCGACGTACTGCGAAGAGCCTTCGAAACGCGTGGCGCGCATGATGAACCGCTCGCTAAAAAAATCCCAGTATAAGTCAGAAGGGGTGTTGGCCCTTAAGGGGCTCGCGTATCGTTGGCACCGCCCGATGCGGCACCTGTTTGTGGCCGGAACTGTCGTTCCCGGCGCATCAGGGTTCCCCCGCACGACCCGCCCGAAGGCCCCTCGTACAACGCCCGAGCCCCGTCTGGCGGGCCTGAGCGGGCGCCGGGCGGGTGGACTCCCGGTGGACGTGCGGCGCGGCGTCGCGGTATACTCGGACCGATTTTTTTCGGCCTGCACGGCGACCCCCAAAAGTAAAACAGCAGTAATGCGGCGCAGGCCGTGGCCTGCGGTTCGGGCGTTCGAATCCCCTCAAGCCAGGTTGGATGCTATGAAAAAAATTGTCGGCAAGCACGTCATGTTCGGAGCATTGACCGTGCTGGCGGGCTTCGCGGCCACGGCACACGCGGATGTCGTGGGCAACGCGAAGGCAGGGCAGGACAAGGTGGCGATGTGTATCGGCTGTCATGGTATTCCCGACTATCGCACGGCCTATCCCGAGGTCTACCACGTGCCCATCCTGGGCGGCCAGAACGCCCAGTACATCGCCAACGCCCTGCACGGCTACAAGAAAGGCGACCGTCACTTCGAGACCATGCACGCCATTGCGGTGTCGCTCAGCGATCAGGATATTGCGGATATCGCGGCGTATTACTCGTCGCAGACGCCCGCCTCGAAGAACAATCCCGAGAAGTAACCGGCACGCGACTGAGAGGAAAAACCATGAACATGTCCCGCATGGCCGCGCCCGCGCATGCCCGCCGCCGCGCGTATGCGCCGGCCGCCGCGATCGTTGCAGCCGCATCGGCACTGGCCTTCACGCTCGTCGCGCTGCCCGCGCAGGCCGCCGACGCCGCCAAAGGCAAGGTGCTCTCCGAGAGCCACAACTGCGCCGCCTGCCACGGCGAAAACCTCAACAAGCCGGTGAGCCCGGAGTATCCGAAGCTCGCGGGCCAGCATGCCGATTACATCTACTGGGCGCTGCGCCAGTACCAGATGGGCGGCAACAACCCGCATCTGGGCCGCAACAATCCGATCATGCAGGCGCAGGTGCAGAGCCTGTCGCAGAGCGACATGAAGGATCTGGCCGCGTATATCGAATCGCTGAAGGGCGATCTGGTCGAGAAGAAGTAAGCGCCGGCGAACGCGCGATCAAAGCAAAAACACCCCGTTCGGGCCGCGTTGGCGGTTCGAACGGGGTGTTTTTGTTCGTGGATGCTTCGCGTATCGACGTCTGGTGGCGCTCAGTCGCGCGTGGCGCGGCGTTCGATGCGTTGCAGATAGGCGTCGGTGTCGGGCGGCGTGTTGGTGCGCTGCGCTTCCCAGATGGTCTCGCCGAGACATTCCATGATCGCGTGCTGCGCGTCGTGCGTGGAGCCCATGCGCGCCGCGAGCCGGTCGTGCGCCGCGCGGATGCCGGGCGGCTGGTCGATCGACAACTGCTCGCTGATCGCCAGATGCATCGACAGATGCAGGAAGGGATTGCTCTGCCCGCGTTCGGGCGAATAGTCCTGGGCGGCGGCCTGATCGGCGTCGGCGAGTTCCGCGTGATACTCGGGATGCTCGACGATCCAGTCGGCGGCGATCGCTTCGAGCGGCGTGAGGATTTCGCCCGCGCGCTGCTTGCGCCAGGTCTCGGTGAAAAAGCGGCGGACTTCGTCGCGGCTGGGATTGAACATCGTGAGTGGTGCCGGGTGGGGAGGCCGGTTCAGTGCGAACCGGCTTCGTCGTTGGAGTCTATCGAGCGATTTTACGCCGCCAGGCGTGGGCCTGCCGGAGGCGCCACGGGCGCTCGGGCGCGAATCAAGGGCCGGAACTGGGGCGAAAAACGCAGGCGCTAAAGCTCAAAGATCGGGCGGCGGCGTCTTCTGCCTGAACTCGCAGACCGGCTCGATCACGCAATGCCAGCATTCCGGCCGGCGCGCCTTGCAGACGTAGCGGCCATGCAGGATCAGCCAGTGATGCGCGTTCACGAGGAATTCCTTCGGCGTGAACTTCTCCAGCGCAAGCTCGACGGCCTTCACGTCCTTGCCGGGCGCGAGGCCGGTACGGTTCGCAACCCGAAAGATATGCGTATCGACGGCGATGGTCGGCTGGCCGAACGCCACGTTGAGCACCACGTTCGCGGTCTTGCGGCCCACGCCGGGCAGACCTTCGAGCGCCTCGCGCGTCTGCGGCACCTCGCCGCCAAACTGCTCGATCAGCTTCTCGCAGGTGGCGATCACGTTCTTCGCCTTGGTGCGGTAGAGGCCGATCGTCTTGATGTAATCGGCCACGCCTTCCTCGCCGAGCGCGAGCATGGTCTGCGGCGTGTTCGCGACGGGAAACATCCGCCGCATGGCCTTGTTCACCGACACGTCGGTGGCCTGCGCGGACAGCAGCACGGCGATCAGGAGTTCGAACGGCGTCGAGTACTCCAGCTCGGTTTCGGGATGCGGATTGATGCTCTGCAGCGTTTCGAAGATGGCGCGGCGCTTGGTGGCGTTCATGCGGATAGGCGTGGGCGCGAGGATCAGGCGGGCTTGTCGCCGCCGGACGGTTGATCGGACGTGTTGCCGTTCGTGCCATCGCTCGCGTCACCGGTCTTGCCGTCCGGCGACGCGGCGATGCCCAGACGCTTGCGGCGCGCCTCGGCGGCGTCGATCTGCGCCTGCACGTCGGCGCTGACCTGCTCGGTGTTGCGCGGGCCTTCGCCGCGCGCCGACAGTTCCGCTTTCTTCTGACGAGCGCGTTCAAGCGCAGCCTGGATGATGGCTTTCTTCTTCGCTTCGGCGTCGTCGGCGGGCGCGGATTGCGGCGCGGCAGCGGCGGGCGTGGCGGCGGCGTCGGGCTGCGCGCCTTGTGCCTCCTGCGCGCGTGGCGCGGGTGCGGCGGCGGCAGCCGCGCGGCGGGCCGCGGCGCGCGCTTCGGCGGCGTCGCGCTCGGCGGCGAGGCGCGCCTGGCGGCGGTCGTGGCGCAGACGCGCGTCATCGGCCTGCTGTTGCGTCCAGGCGTCCCAGCCGGTGGCGTCGCCCGTCACCGGAATCATCGCGATGCAATCGACCGGGCAGGGCGGCACGCACAGGTCGCAACCCGTGCAGAGATCCTTGACGATGGTGTGCATCTGCTTGGGCCCGCCGACGATCGCATCGACCGGACACGCCTGCATGCACAGCGTGCAACCGATGCAGACCTGTTCGTCGATGAACGCGACAGGCCGTGCGCGCTCGACGCCATTGACCGGATTGATCGGAATAACGGGCTTGCCTAGCAGCGTCGCGAGGCGTTCGACGCCCTCGGCGCCGCCGGGGGGGCACTGGTTGTAATTGGCGGTGCCGGCCGCGACGGCTTCGGCGTAGGGCCGGCAGCCGTCGTAGCCGCACTTCGTGCATTGCGTCTGGGGCAGCAGATCTTCGATGCGATCTGCGAGTGTTTTCGGTTCGTTCACGGTCGCGACTTCTGGGCGGGCCCGGGGGGGATCGGGGGGGCCGGGCGGCGGCGCGATGTTGGCCAGCGAGACGGCAAGGCCGTCTGGCGAGGCACGCGCGCGCGGCGCCAAAGCCCGCATTATCGCCGATTTCCCGCATTGCCATCGGCAGGGCATGTGCCATAATCAAAGTGCTTAATTCGAATCGTCAGCGGCCGCGCGGGTGTTGCGCCGGTATCCGGCAAGGTCCGGCCAGGCGGGCGCGCGCGATTCGAGGCAGGCATAGAGGAGTGCTTCACGACGCATCGTCAGGCGAGGGTCCGGGCGATGTCGCATAACGAGAGCAAGACCGAAAAACGAAGGGTGTCAGTCCATTAACCTGGCGCGCCCCGCAGTCACGTTGCTGCTACATGGGTTTGGAGAGGCCCGGCAGCGTGAAGTGGGAACCCGCGCGCCTATCGAGCGATCCTGCCACCATGAATCAGCCGAAAATCAAAAGAGATCCCGAAGGCACGCGCCGCCGCATCCTGCTCGCCGCAGCAGAAGAATTCGCGAACGGCGGCCTGTTCGGCGCACGCGTTGACCAGATCGCGAGGCGCGCGGAAACCAATGAGCGCATGCTCTATTACTACTTCGGAAGCAAGGAGCAATTGTTCACCGCCGTGCTCGAACACGCGTTCGGCGCACTGAACGAAGCCGAGCGCGCGCTCGATCTCGCCGGACTCGCGCCGGTCGAGGCCATCACGCGGCTCGCGCATTTCGTCTGGGATTACTACCGCGATCATCCCGAACTCCTGCGGCTCGTGAACAACGAGAACCTGCACGAGGCGCGCTACATGCAGAAGTCCACGCGCATCCACGAGATGGTGTCGCCGATCGTCGCCACGCTCGGCGCGATCCTCGCGCGCGGCGAGGCCGCAGGCCTGTTCCGCTCCGACATCGATCCGCTGCGTCTGTACGTGACGCTCTCGGGCATGGGCTACTACATCGTCTCGAACCGCTACACCATCAGCGCGACGATGGGCCGCGACTTCAGCACGCCCAGCGAGCGCGCCGAGGTCATCAAGCTCAACACCGAGATGCTGCTCGCGTTCCTGATGCGCAAATGACGCCGACGTAAAAAAACGCCGCGCCGGTTGAAGAACCGGCGCGGCGTTTTCGCATGCGCGTGAGGCGGGCTTAGACGCGGACTCAGACGACCGCGCTTTCCTTGCTGCGCTGTTTCGTCTGCTGATACTGGCGGAAGAATTCGCGCAACTGCGGATAGATGATGGTGCGCCAGCGGCGGCCCGAGAAAATGCCGTAGTGGCCGCACTTTTCCGCCGTCAGGCGATGCCGGTTCGGCTCGGGGATGTTCGTGCAGAGATCGTGCGCGGCATGCGTCTGGCCGGAACCCGAAATGTCGTCGAGTTCGCCTTCGATCGTGAAAAGCGCCGTGTCGCGGATATCCTGCGGCCGCACGCGCTCGCCCGCGACGTCCCACGTGCCTTCAGCGAGGCGGAAGTCCTGGAACACCGTCTGGATGGTCTCGAGGTAATACTCGGCGGCCATGTCGAGCACCGCGTTGTATTCGTCGTAGAAACGGCGATGTGCTTCGGCATCCTCTTCGTCGCCGCGCAGCAGGCTCTTGTAGAAGTCCCAGTGCGCGGTGGTGTGGCGGCCCGGATTCATCGCCACGAAGCCCGCGTGCTGCAGGAAGCCCGGATAGACCTCGCGCCCTTCGCCTGGATAGTTGGCCGGCACCGTATGGATGACGTTGTTCGCAAACCAGTCCAGCGAGTGTTCGGTTGCGAGCGAATTGACCGCCGTGGGGCTGCGGCGCGCGTCGATCGGGCCGCCCATCATCGTCATGGTGAGCGGCGTGTCCTCGCCGCGCGACGCCATCAGCGAGATGGCCGCGAGCACCGGCACGGTAGGCTGGCACACCGACATCACGTGCAGGTTCTTCGCGCCGATATGGCGGATGAATTCCTGGATGTACGCGACGTAGTCGTCGAGATGGAACGGACCGGCTTCGAGCGGCACCATGCGCGCGTCGACCCAGTCGGTGATGTAGACCTTGTGGTCCTGCAGCAGCGTGCGCACCGTGTCGCGCAGCAGCGTGGCGTGGTGGCCCGAGAGCGGCGCGCACACCAGCACCGAAGGCTCGTCCTTGAGCGCGGACACGGCGCCGGGGTCGTCGGCGTAGCGCTTGAAGCGCAGCAGACGGCAGAACGGCTTTTCGACGATGGTCTGCTCGACGATCGGAATGTGAAAACCGTCTTTCTCGATCTGGCGGATGTCGAATTCGGGCTTCTCGTAATCCTTGCCGAGGCGGTACAGCAGCTCGTAGCCGGCCGCGAGGCGCGTGGCGCCCGGGATCAGCGAGAACGGGCTCGACGGGTTCGAAAACGACTTGGACGCCGCCTGGGCCCACGCGGTAAGCGGGCTCAGCAGGGCACGCTGGTATTCACGAATTTGGTAGAGCATGGATGCTCCAGCATCAGGGGTGGTTCGCCTCCGCGCCGCGCCGCTGCGCGGGTGGGCGGCGGCGGGCTGGGAGAGTGGGTCGGTCAGGCTGTTTATCGGCCTGGGATGGCGCCGCTTGAGGCGCATGCGTGGCTTCGGCGCCGCTTGCGCACGCACGCCGCCTCCATGGCCCGCGCGGCGCAGGCGCGCCTGGCCGGCCTTTCAGGACCGCAAAGCACGCGCCCGATGGAGCAGAAAACCGGGCTAAAAAACCGTGGTCGATCATATCGGACCCCAGAACGTTGTGCAATGCAGCATCCCAGTGTAACTTACCTCGCGCAAACTCATAGGCGCTTTCGAACAATTACGAAGCGGTTGTCGCCGATTTGTCAGCGAGGTCCGATTCCATGGCCGTTTCCGGTGTGGCTGGATGGCCCGTTTCGCTGGCCATTTGCTGCTCGTGCCGCATCAGGTTCAGGCCCGTGTGCACGAGCGCCACATGCGAGAAGGCTTGTGGGAAATTTCCCACAAGTCGGCCGGCAATCGGATCGTATTCCTCGGCGAGCAGGCCGACGTCGTTGGCGAGCGCGAGCAGTCTTTCGTACATCTTGCGGGCGTCGTCCATGCGGCCCTGGAGCGCGAGGTTGTCGACCATCCAGAAGCTGCACGCGAGGAAGGTGCCTTCGCCGGGCGGCAGGCCGTCGTTGAACTCGGTGGTGCGGTAGCGCATCACGAAGCCTTCGCACATCAGATCGCGCTCGATCGCCTTGACGGTGCCCGCGATGCGCGGATCTTTCGCGGGCAGGAAGCCGACCAGCGGCATCAGCAGAAGGCTCGCGTCGAGGTCGGTGCCGCCGTAGATCTGGGTGAAGGAGTTCAGCTCCGTGTTGAAGCTGCGCTCGCAGATGGTCGCGTGGATCGTGTCGCGCAACTCGCGCCAGTGATCGACCGGGCCGGGCAGATCGAATTGCTCCGCCGAGCGCACGCAGCGATCGAACGCCACCCACGCCATGACCTTCGAGAACGTGAAATGCTGGCGGCCGCCGCGCGTTTCCCAGATGCCTTCGTCGGGCTCGGTCCAGATCGTTTCCAGATGTTCGAGCATCGCGCACTGGATCGACCACGCGGTTTCGTCGGCTTGCAGGCCGCCCACGCGCGCGAGATGCAGCGCATTCATCACTTCGCCGTAGACGTCGAGCTGCAATTGCCCGACCGCGTTGTTGCCCACGCGCACGGGCTTCGCGCCTTCATAGCCGGGCAGCCAGTCGAGTTCGAACTCGGGCAGGCGGCGCTCGCCCGCGAGGCCGTACATGATCTGCAATTGCGAAGGCGAGCCGGCCATCACGCGGCCGAGCCAGGCGCGCCAGGCGCGCGCTTCGTCGTAGTAGCCGCCGCGCATCATGGCGAGCAGCGTGATGGTGGCGTCGCGCAGCCAGCAGTAGCGATAGTCCCAGTTGCGCGTGCCGCCGAGCTGCTCGGGCAGCGAGGTCGTGGGCGCGGCGACGATGCCGCCCGTGGGCTCGTAAGCGAGCGCCTTGAGCGTGATGAGCGAGCGGCGGATCGGCGCGGCCCAGCGGCCTTCGACGGTGCTGCGCGCGGCCCATTCGGCCCAGAAGTTTTCGGTGCGCGCGAGCGCCGTGAACGGATCGCGCGGCGGCGGCAGACGCAGATGCGAGGCCGCGTAGGCCATCGAGAACGGCACGCGCTCGCCTTCCTTGACCTCGAAGTCCGCGACCGTGTGCATGTTTTCGCCCTGCAGATCGACGGGCGTGCGCAGCACGATGGTGTCCGGGCCGACCGTGGCCTTGATGCCGCTCTCGTAGGTGAGCCGGCTCACCCACGGCACCGAAAAGCCGTAGTCGAAGCGCATCACCAGTTCGCAGCGCATGCGCACGGTGCCGCGCCGGCCCACGACGATGCGCACGAGCTCGCTCCAGCCGTTGCCGGGCGGCATGAAGTCGATCAGCGTAACGGCGCCTTCGGGCGTTTCGAAATCGGTTTCGAGGATCAGCGTGTCGCCGCGATAACGGCGCGTGATCTTGATGTCGGCGCGCGAGCCGTCGGCGGCGGGCGCGGGCGAGAGCAGCCAGCGGCCGTTGGCTTCGGTGCCCAGCAGCGCGGCGAAGCACGCGCCGGAGTCGAAGCGCGGCCAGCACAGCCAGTCGATGGAACCCTCGCGGGACACGAGCGCGGCCGTGTGGCCGTCGCCGATCAATGCATAGTCTTCGATGAGTGCGGGCATGGTAAGCAGATTGACAGCGTTACGCGAATCAACACGTGAAAAACACGCGAACAAACGAGCGAAACAAACGGGCGAAACAATCGATACGGCGCATGCACGCACAAGATTAGTGGGTGCAGGGCCGCTCGCGCAACGCGTTTCGACGCGCATGGGGCGCAACAAGCTGATGCGGGAAGTGCCCGGGAGCGTCGGGTGGACGCCGGGCCGGGCGTCAGAAATGCCCGTTCGTGCCGAACAGCCCGATGATCCCGATGATGATGAGGTAGAGCGCAACGATGTAGTTGAGCAGGCGCGGCACGGCGAGAATCAGGATGCCGGCGATGAGCGCGACGAGCGGGCCGATGGCGACATGGATGTTCATATTCACTCCTGGGTGGGCGCGAACGGGCGTCTGGGTGGGCTTCTGGCCATCAGGCGCGCGCATCCTCACTTATACTGGTCTAACCCTCATAACATTCGTGCTCGCGCGCCGCTTCACGGGTCATGGCCGTTACGCGCCGCGCGCTGCCGATTTGCATCATCCAGGTTCGACAAGAAGAAAGGAGGTCGACATGTTTCAGGACCACGCAGCCGCAATCGGCGTGCCCGCGCGTGCGCAATCCCGTGCGCAATCGCGTAACCCGTCGCGCGGCGTCATTCGTCAGATCATCAAGGGCATCGCCATCATGGCCGGTGTCGCTGCCGCCACGACCGCGTTCGCGCAGGGCAGCGCGGGCGCCCAGGCCGCCGGCAACGGCGTCTACGATCTGATCGTCGGCACCTATACGGGCGGCAAGAGCGAAGGTCTCTACGTCTATCGCTTCGATTCGAAGACCGGCGACGCGCAGCAGGTCAGCGTCGCGAAGACGGTGAACCCGTCGTATCTCGTGGTCAGCAAGGACAAGCGCTACGTCTACGCCGTCAACGAACTGCCCGGCGACAACGGCCCGGCCACCACGCGCGGCGACGTCAGCGCGTTCGGCTTCGACGCCGCGAGCGGCCAGCTCACGTTCCTCGACAAGGTCTCGGCGCAGGGCAACGACCCGTGCTATCTGAGCCTCTCGCCGGACGGCAAGTATCTGTTCGTCGCCAACTATTCGGTGGCCGCCGATCCGGGCGGCAGCTTCGCCGTGCTGCCGGTCGAGCAGGACGGCAAGCTCGGCCAGTCGGTGCTGACCGTGCATCACGAAGGCGGCGGTCCGGTGAAGGGCCGCCAGGACAACGCGCACGTCCACTCGACCGTGTTCTCGCCGGACGGCCACTATCTGTTCACGCAGGATCTCGGCACCGACAAGCTCTGGACCTACCGCTACACGCCGGACGGCTCGCGCGGTCTCGTGAGCCCGGCCGAATGGCGCTACACCGGCGTGAAGGCCGGCACCGGCCCGCGTCACCTCGTGTTCGGCAACGACGGCCGCCACGCGTACCTGACGAGCGAACTCGCGGGCACCGTCAGCGTGTTCAACTACGAAGACGGCCGCCTGAAGCTCGAACAGGTCGAGAAGCTCGCCGAACCGGGCTTCAAGGGCGCGGTGGGCGCGGCGGCGCTGCATCTGTCGCCGGACGGCAAGTTCCTCTACGTGTCGAATCGCGGCGACGCCAACGACATCTCGATCTTCGCCGTCGATCAGACGAGCGGCAAGCTCAAGCGCGTCGGCCGTCAGGCGAGCCTCGGCAAGTCGCCGCGCGAGTTCGCGATCGATCCGAGCGGCCAGTGGCTGATCGTCGGCAACCAGAACAGCGACACGGCCTACGTGTTCCGCCGCGATCAGGAAACGGGTCTGCTCGAAGCGAACCCGAAGAAGATCGAGATCGGTTCGCCGGTCGACTTCAAGTTCGTGACGCCTTGACGCTTTGACGTCATGAGCCGGCTTCGGCCGGCTCGCGAAATAAAAACGCCGCGTGGAGCTGATCCACGCGGCGTTTTTGTTTGGCGTCGACGATGACGGCTTCGCGCTTACCTCGCGCTTACCTCGCGCTCATTCGGCCTGTCCCGGCACGAGCACTTCGCGGCTGCCGTTGATGCCCATCGGCGAGACGAGACCGGCGGCTTCCATCTGCTCGACGAGGCGCGCGGCGCGGTTGTAGCCGATGCGCAATTGACGCTGCACCGACGAGATCGACGCGCGCCGCGTGCGCACGACGAACGAGACGGCTTCGTCGTAGAGCGGATCGGCTTCCGCCTCGGGCGACTCGCCGAACAGGTCCTGCGGCGCGCCTTCGCTGGTCGGGCCGTCGAGAATGCCCTCGACGTACTCGGGTTCGCCGAACTGCTTCAGATACTCGACCACCGCATGCACTTCCTCGTCGGCGACGAACGCGCCGTGCACGCGCTGCGGATAGCCGGTGCCGGGCGGCAGGAACAGCATGTCGCCCTGGCCGAGCAGCGATTCCGCGCCCATCTGGTCGAGAATCGTGCGCGAGTCGATCTTCGACGACACCTGGAACGCCACGCGCGTCGGAATGTTCGCCTTGATGAGACCCGTGATGACGTCCACCGAAGGACGCTGCGTCGCGAGAATCAAATGGATGCCCGCCGCGCGCGCCTTTTGCGCGAGACGCGCGATCAGTTCTTCGATCTTCTTGCCCGCGACCATCATGAGGTCGGCAAGCTCGTCGATCACCACGACGATCATCGGCAGCGGCGAAAGCGGCTCGGGCGCTTCGGGCGTGAGCGAGAACGGATTGCCGATCTTCTTCTCGTGCGCCGCGGCGTCGCGGATCTTCTGGTTGAAGCCCGCGAGATTGCGCACGCCCACGGCCGACATCAGGCGATAGCGCTTCTCCATCTCGCCGACACACCAGTTCAGCGCGTTGGCCGCGAGCTTCATGTCGGTCACGACCGGCGCGAGCAGGTGCGGAATGCCTTCGTAGACCGACAGCTCCAGCATCTTCGGGTCGATCATGATGAGCCGCACGTCCTCGGGCGTCGCCTTGTAGAGCAGCGAGAGGATCATCGCGTTGATCGCGACCGACTTGCCCGAACCGGTCGTGCCCGCGACGAGCATGTGCGGCGCCTTGGCGAGATCGGTGACGACCGGCAGGCCGATGATGTCCTTGCCCAGCGCGATCGTGAGCTTCGACTGCGAGCGCTGATAAGGCGTCGATTCGAGGATCTCCGAGAGGCGGATCATCTGGCGCTTCGCGTTCGGCAGTTCGAGGCCCATGCAGGTCTTGCCGGGAATCGTCTCGACCACGCGGATCGACGTGAGGCCGAGGCCGCGCGACAGATCCTTCATCAGCCCGACGATCTGGCTGCCGCGCACGCCGAGCGCGGGCTCGACTTCGAAGCGCGTGATGACCGGGCCCGCCGATGCGCCGACCACGGTCACCGGCACCTTGAATTCCTGCAGGCGCTGCTCGATGAGCTGGCTGGTTTCGGCGAGCTTTTCTTCTGAGACGTATTCGATTTCGGTCGACGAGCGTTCGAGCAGGTCGAAGCCGGGCAAGTCGACCGACGACGCGGACAGCGGCTGGAATTCGAACGCCGTCGCCGCGTGGCCGCGCACGGGCTGGCGCGCGGCCGGTTCCTGGGCCACAGGCGTTGCGGCTGCGGCGGCGGCGGGCGGGGCGGCAGCTGGCACTGGCGCTGGTGCGGGCGCAGGCGTCGATGCGGCGGGCGACCACGGCGCAGGCGGCGCGACGTCGAGCGTCGGCATGAACGGCGCAGGCGGCTCCGGCGCGAACATCAGCGGCGCGGCTTCCCACGGCGGGATTTCGGCGAACGGGGCGGGTGCTGCCGCGAACTCCGGGATCGGCGCGGGCGCGGGTGCAGGTGCCGGTTCGGGCAGATGGATCGGCTCGACCAGCGGCGCGAATGCAGCCGGTTCGGCCACGGCTTCGCTTGCGGCGACGATCGGCGTCAGTGCCTCAACCTCGGGTGCGGCTTCGGATGTGGCTTCAGACGCGACTTCAGACGCGACTTCGGCTACGACTTCAGAAGCGGGCTCGTCGCTCACGTGCGAGACGGGCTCGGCGTCCGGGATTGCCGCGGCTGGCGTCTCGGGAACCGGTTCAGCGACTTGATCGATGGGTTGATCGACGGCGTTCGCTTCTTCGTCCGCCGGTTCCACGAAACGCGCCAATGCTGCCGCGAACGATTGCGCGAACGCGTCGGCGGGCGCAAGCGTGTTGGTTGCGTGCGCAACGTCATGAGCCGCTTGCAGCGCGATGGGTTCTTCCGTCGCGATGTCATGCGTTGCCGCGTAAACGTCGTCGTCGGCGGGCTGTGCTTCGACCGTTTGCGCGACCACCGGCGTTTGCGTGGCTACTTGCACGGCTTCCGGCGCGAGGCGCGGGAAGTGCATGACGCTGTCGGTTTCGCTGTCGAACGGCCCGCTTGCCGATTCGGATGCGGCGGGCGTCTCGGTCGGCGTCGCGGTTTCGTGAGACCCAGCTTCGTGAGACACGGTTTCGTGAATCACGGCTTCGGGCTGCGCTTCGGCTTCCGGTTCGTCGTCGAGCATGACCCAGGGCATGCCGTTGTCGAACGTCGGCCAGACCGTCGATGCGGATGCGTGCGTCGCGCTTTCGGCGACCGTTTCGGCGGCGACGGCAGGAACCGTTGCGTCCGCCTGCGGTTCCGCTACGGCGGTGTCCGCGTGCCCGGCTTCGACGTACTGAGTATGGAAGGCGTCGCTGCTGACTTCGGTGTGCGACGCGGGCGCGACGAAGGTCGGCAACGCGATCGCTTCGTCGTCGTGGGCGTAGTCGTCATCGACGAGGAACGACGGCAGGGTGTCGTCGCCTGCGGACCCGGCGTGGTGCGCCTCGTCAGCGGCTTCGTCCACCGGCGTTGCCCCGGCGACTGCGATTTGCGGCGCGGCGAGCGGGAACTGCGCGCGCGCTTCGTCTTCGGCGGCGTGGTGCGATTCGGCTTCGACGGTTTCGACGGCTTCGAGCGGATCTTCGATCGAATCGATCGCAACCGGCGCGGTGGCAGGTTCGACCTCCCGCTCGACCGTCTCGACCGTCTCGACCGTCTCGATCATCTCAGCCGGCTCGGGGGTTCGATCGACCATCAGCGCCTGAGGCGCGGGCTCAACCGCTTCAACGGCGGGGTAGGGCGCGACCTGCATCGCGTCAGCAACGCCCGCCGTTTCATCGTCGGACTGATTGCGTCGCGCGAGGCTTGCGCCCGCGAGCGAGGTCCAGCGCGCGGCGTTTTCCTCGATCGAGCGCAGCGTCTCCAGCACGCTCGTCGAGAGCGGCGCTTGCGGCGCGGGCTGCGTCGGCGTGACGGGGCGCGAGTAGGCGGGCGTGACGGCGTTGCCATCGGCGATCGGCGTGCTCACGGGCGCGCCGATGCGCGCGCCGCCTTGCGTCACGCTCGTGACGCTCTGGCTCGTCGCGAGCGGGCGCGCGGCGGCGGGCGTGGTGCGCGTCGGCCAGACGAACGGGCGCGCGGGCTTGGCCGGACGCGGCTGCGTGGCCGCGGCGGCCGCCGAGGCGCGCGCGGCCGTGCTGCCCGCGACGGGCGGCGGCGCGCTGCGGCGCACGGGGGCGGGCTGGGCGAACGGCGAGGTGAGCGGATCGGCCACGGCGGCGCGCGCGGCAGCTGCGGCGGCGGCCGTCGCCGCGAGCGGAACGGTGTGCGTGGCGGCCACCGCTGCGCGAGCGGCTTGCGCGGCCTGCGCGCTGGCAGCGGCCGCCGACGCGGACGACGCAACGCCGAACGCGGTGCCCGCTTGCGCGGCGGTCTGTGCCTGCGAGGCGGGACGCGGCGCGGGTGCGCGCCACGGTGTCGGATTCGCGGCGGCGCTGGGAGTCGGCGCGCTGGCGGGCGCGCGCGGCGCGGCCATCGCGGGCGACGCGCCGTTCATCGGCGCTGCGGCCAGCGTGTTCGCGTATTGCGGCTGACGGCGCGGATCGTTGGCGAAACCTGCCGCGCCTGCGGGCTGCGGTGCGCCATTCGGCGCCCCGGCCGCTGCGGCGCTCGCGCCGAGTGCCGCGCCAGCCGCTGCGGCGCGGCGTGCGTCGGCCGGCATCGGCGGGGTGTTTTGTGCTTGCGGCGCGCGGGCCGCGTTTTGGCCGTCACGCAGCCAGCCGGTCGGCACGGTCGGTTCCGTGCGCGCCCATGCGGCGGCGGGCGACGGTTCCGGCGAGGCGAAGTCCGGCTCGACGCGCCACGGATTCGCGGCGCTCGCGCGCGCGACTTCGGCAGCCGCAGCCGCCGCCGAAGCGTGCGCGGCGCGCTTGCCCGGCATCGGCGGACGCCAGATCGTCGGACGCTTGCGGCGCGTGCCGTCGAGCGGCGCGGCGTCGCCGGTGCCCGAGCCGATGTTCGGTCCCGTGCCTGCGGCGAGGCCGCCGCCCAGTCCCTGGCCGATTCCCGGGCCGATTCCCGAGCCGACACCAGCGCCGACGCTTGAGCCGACGCCTGAGCCCATTCCTGCGCCGAGTCCTTGACCCAGTCCCTGGCTCAAGCCCGCGCCGAGTCCGCCGCCGCCGAGGCTTGCGGGCATGCCGGTCGTTGGCGCGATGTCCGGGCTCGATTCGCGGCGGCTGCGGCGCGAGCGGCGTTCGCCGTTGTCATCGTCGTCGCGCGAGGGGCGGATGTTCAGGCCGAGGCCGAGCGAGATGTCGGCCCAGACGAGGAAATCGCGCCAGCGGAAATCGATGAGCCAGGGCAGGCTCACGATAAACAGCGCCGTCATGGCGAGCGGTGCGGCGACGTGGCCGATCAGCTTGCCGAGTCCGTCGGCGAGCGCGTGGCCGAGCGCATCGAAACCCACGATGTGCAGCAGCGACGCTTCGAGCGCGCAACTCGAGAGAAGCACGCAGAAAAAGCCGAGCCAGAGCCGGATCGTGCCGGGACCGCGCAGTCCCGCGCCGCCGGGCAGCACCGACTTCACGAGACGCCAGATCAGGGGGATGAACCAGACGGCCGACAAGCCGAACCAGCCAGGAACTACCGTGTGCATGCCAGAGATCAGTGATTAAAAGAGGTGCAACGTGTCGAGTGTTCGAGTGTAACCGCAAGGACCCCGCGCGCCGCAACGCGCGTTGTCGCCGCGCCGCAGTGGGCTTCGCGGCGGGCGTCTCGGCGAGCTTCACAGCGAGCTTCGCGGTGCGCTTCGTCGTGCGCTTCGTACTGCGCTTCCCGGTGCGCTTCGCAGCGTGCCTGACGGCCAGCCGCGCCGCAAAAAAAGAGCCGCGCCGGGCGAGGGCGCGGCTGCCAGTCGATGCGGTCCGTCACTCGCCCTGCTTGGCGGGCTGCGCGCCCGAGGCCGGCGCGGCTGCCGCGCTGGCCGTGCTCGCGAAGGTCAGGCGGTCGCCGTTTTCCAGTACGAGCAGCAGCGCCTGCGGATCGCGCATCTGCACGCCGCTGCGCGCGACGTGCGAGAGCGCGTCGAGATAGGCGCCTTCGATTTCGCCGCCCGCGCCGACGCACGCCATGCGCGTGCCCGCGAGCTGGCCGAACGAGAGCAGGCCGTTCTTGAGGACGTAGCTGCCGGTGTAGCGGTTGCAGCCCGAGTAGCCGCTCGCGCGGCGCTGGCCGGTGGCGGTCGAGAGATCGAGCGTGACCGGACGCGCGCCGGGCGCGTTCGCGGCGGAGTTCGCCATTGCACCCGTGCCCGCACCCGGCAGCGAGCGCAGCGAACCGTCGGCGTTCTTCCACTCGACGAGCTGCCAGTGCGAGTTGTCGAGCAGCTGCGTGGCGGCCGGATTGAACGGATCGGGCGGCGGCGCGGATGCGTCCTGGTGCACCGGCAGCTTGCACGCGGCCAGCAGCAGCGCGGCGGCCGTGGCGGCCGCGAGCGGCGCCGTGCGCGAAACGAGCGACGTGAGCGACATGAGCGAAGCGCGCGAGGCGCGAGCCTGGCGCGCCGTGGAGCGTCCGGCAAGGCGGTGGCTCGATCGTTTGAGCATCGCGAAATTCCTGGTAAGCAGCGAGAAGGCGTAAGCGTAACGCACCCGCCCCGCACAAGCGAGCGCAAACCTCCAACTGGCGCGCCACGGATCTGTGTCCAGATGTATCTGCGCCGTGCCCGCGATGTGTTCGCGATGTGTTCGCGATCCACGCGGCGATCTGTCCGCGTTCTATCCAGACGGCATCAGACGGCATGCGCGCGCGTGTTAACATCGGCGCTCTCTCGCATTCGTGCATCACCCGTGGCGCGCGCCGGGTCCGTCCGGCCGCCTCACCGTCATTCTCTGGAGACATCATGCAGACCGGCCCCCGCATCGGCACGCCGCTTTCCGCTTCCGCCACCCGCGTCATGCTGCTCGGCGCTGGCGAGCTCGGCAAAGAAGTGATCATCGCGCTGCAACGCCTGGGCGTGGAAGTGATCGCCGTCGACCGTTACGAGAACGCGCCCGGCCATCAGGTCGCGCACCGCGCGCACGTGATCGACATGGCCGATCCCAAGGCGCTGCGCGCGCTGATCGACGCCGAGCGTCCGCACCTGATCGTGCCGGAAATCGAGGCCATCGCCACCGATGCGCTCGCCGCCGTCGAAGCCGAGCGTGTCGCCGAGGTGATCCCGACCGCGCGCGCCGCGCAGCTCACCATGAACCGCGAGGGCATCCGCCGTCTCGCCGCCGAGGAACTGGGTCTCGCGACCTCGCCGTATGCGTTCGCCGACTCGCTCGACGAACTGAAGGCGGGCATCGCCAAGGTCGGCTATCCGTGCGTGGTGAAGCCGGTGATGTCGTCGTCGGGCAAGGGCCAGTCGGTGCTGCGCAGCGACGCCGATGTCGAGGCCGCCTGGCAATACGCACTCGCGGGCGGCCGCGTGAACCATGGCCGTGTGATCGTCGAGGGCTTCATCGACTTCGAATACGAGATCACGCAACTGACCGTGCGCGCCACCGATCCGGCCAGCGGCGAGGTGCAGACGTACTTCTGCGATCCGATCGGCCACAGGCAGGTCGACGGCGACTACGTGGAATCGTGGCAGCCGCAGCCGATGAGCCCGAAGGCGCTCGAACGCTCGCGCGAGATTTCGCACAAGGTGACCGAGGCGCTGGGCGGGCGCGGCCTGTTCGGCGTCGAGCTGTTCGTGCGCGGCGACGAGGTGTGGTTCTCGGAAGTGAGCCCGCGTCCGCATGACACGGGCCTCGTGACGCTCGCGTCGCAGCGCTTCTCCGAATTCGAACTCCACGCGCGCGCGATTCTCGGCCTGCCCGTCGATACGACGGCGCGCGGTCCGTCGGCGTCGGCGGTGATCTATGGCGGCATGGACGAGCGCGGCATCGCGTTCGAGGGCGTCGCGGACGCGCTGGCCGTGCCGGGCGCGGACCTGCGCCTGTTCGGCAAGCCGGAAAGCTTCACGAAGCGCCGCATGGGCGTGGCGCTCGCGACCGGCGTGGATCTCGAAGAAGCGCGTGCCCGCGCGCGTGCCGCCGCAGCGGCGGTGCGTCCGGTCAAGGGCTGAGCGGCGACTTCGGCTTGGGCCAGCGCTTCGGCGTGTCAGCATTGATCGAGGGTAAGCCCGCCACGCGCGGGACGTCCCATAATCGCCGGTCCTGCGCTGGGTAAGGCGGGCATCCGGCGGGCGGCGCAACGCGGCCCGGGTTATCGTGTCGGGCAACCGCGTAGAGGTCGGAACATGAAGTCGATGCTGGGCAAACGGGCGCGCCGTGCGGCCGTGCTGGTGAGTTTCGCGGTCTGCGGTCTGGCGCTTTCGGGTTGCGGCGCGGTCGCCGCGCCGTGCCGCGTGGCGTCGGCGGGACTCAAGATCGTGCCGGTCGTCGGCCATCTGGCGGCGGCGCCCACCGACGCCTGCGCGGCCGTGATCGATCCGTGACGCCGCCTCGCGCCCGATTTCCGGCGCGCGCGGCGCGCTTCGCGGCAACTGCCGGAGAACCCGCAATGACAGCCGTTGGCGCAGCGCTTCGTTCGACGTTGTTCCCGAAGTTTTCTTGTTTCGCTCCCGCTCTTTTTCGCGTGCCGCTCGCGCTCGGTCTGGCCTGCGCCGCGCTGCACGCGAGCGCCGCGCCGCTCGAAGTGCGCGAAATCCAGACTCAGGCGCGCCACACGTTCAGCTACACCTGCGCGGACGGCACGACCTTCAAAGTGACCTACATCAACGGCACAAACGGCCAGAGCTTCGCGCTCGTGCCCGTCGAGGGCCGCCGGCTGCTGTTCGTCGGCGTGATCGCGGCCTCGGGGGTGAAGTACGTCGCCGACCGCTATACCTGGTGGACCAAAGGTCCGGGCGCCGATCTCTACGACGCCATGTCCGAGGCGAGTCCCAAGCCGCTGCTGAGCGGCTGCGCGACCATCATGCGCTGAGGCGGGCGCGCCGCATCCATCACGCCTTTGTCCGGGCTTCTGCCCGCGCCTTTGCCCGTCTAGCCGACGCATTCTCGCCCCCGGTAGTACCCTGTCGGGCGTAAAACCGGGCGAGCGCCTGCGCGCGCGCCGCACGCGAAATTCGAGCCGATATCGAGCCGATATCGCGCTGATATCGAGCCAGTTTCAGGCAAACCGCAAGCGTAGCGAGGTGGCGATGAAAGCATCCGATCTGTTCGTGAAAGCGTTGGAGGCGGAGGGCGTCGAATACGTGTTCGGCATCCCGGGCGAGGAAAATCTCGATCTGCTCGAATCGCTGCGGCGCTCGAAAATCCGCCTGATCGTCACGCGCCACGAACAGGCCGCCGGTTTCATGGCCGCGACCTACGGACGGCTGACGGGGCGCACGGGCGTCTGTCTCGCGACGCTCGGCCCCGGCGCGACCAACTTCGTGACCGCCGCCGCCTACGCGCAGCTCGGCGGCATGCCGATGCTGATGGTCACCGGCCAGAAGCCGATCAAGTCGAGCAAGCAGGGCCACTTCCAGATCGTCGACGTGGTTCGCATGATGGAACCGCTCACCAAGTACGCGCGCCAGATCGTTTCCATCGGCAATATTCCTGCGCTCGTGCGCGAGGCGTTCCGCCAGGCCGAGCAGGAGCGTCCGGGCGCGGTGCATCTCGAACTGCCCGAGGACGTCGCCGACGAGGAAGGCGACGGCAAGCCGATTCCCAAGAGCTTCAGCCGCCGCCCGGTCGCCGAGGAAAAAGCGGTCGCGCACGCGGTGGCGGCGATCTGCTCGGCGCGCCATCCGCTGCTGATGATCGGCGCGGGCGGCAACCGCAAGACCACGCGCAACGTGCTGCGCGAATTCGTCGACCAGACCGGCATCCCGTTCTTCACCACGCAGATGGGCAAGGGCGTGATCGACGAATCGCATCCGCTCTGGCTCGGCAACGCCACGCTGTCGGACGGCGACTTCGTGCATCGCGCGATCGAGCATGCCGACTGCATCATCAACGTCGGCCACGACGTGATCGAAAAGCCGCCGTTCTTCATGCGCAGCGCCGAGGAAAAGACCGTGATCCACGTGAACTTCCTGGGCGCGGAAGTCGATCCGGTCTATTTCCCGCAGATCGAGGTGGTCGGCGACATCGCCAATGCGGTCTGGCAGCTCAAGGAAAGTCTCAAGCCGCGCGAGCACGCGTGGGATTTCGCGCGCTTCGCGGAGATCAAGCGCCACTTCGACGCGCATCTCGCCAAGGGCCAGCACGACGCGCGCTTTCCGATGTATCCGGTGCGGCTCGTGCACGACGTCTACGGCGCGATGCCCGAGGACGGCATCCTGTGTCTCGACAACGGCATGTACAAGATCTGGTTCGCGCGCTACTACCGCGCCCGCGAGCCGAATTCGGTGCTGCTCGACAACGCGCTCGCGTCGATGGGCGCGGGGCTGCCCTCGGCGATCGCGACGCGCATCGTCCATCCCGAGCGCAAGGTCGTGGCCGTCTGCGGCGACGGCGGCTTCATGATGAATTCGCAGGAGCTGGAAACGGCGGTGCGCATGAAGCTCGATCTCGTCGTGCTGCTCTTGCGCGACGACGCCTTCGGCATGATCCGCTGGAAGCAGGAAAACATGAATTTCCCCGACTACGGCATGACGCTGCAGAACCCCGATTTCGTCGATTACGCGCGCAGCTACGGTGCGCACGGTCATCGCGTGACGGAAGCCGACCAGCTCAAGCCGCTGATGGAGCAATGTTTCGCGCAGCCGGGCGTGCACGTGATCGACGTGCCGATCGACTACTCGGATAACGAGCGCGTGCTCAACCGCGAGATCAAGCGTCTGAGCGCGCAGCTCTGAGCAATTCGCTAAGCCATTCGCTAAGCAATTCGCTGAGCCATTCGCGCGGGCGTGCGCATTGCGCGCCGTCCCGCATTGCCTGACTTCAGGCGCAGTGCAGGCGCGGCTGATCCGATGCGACCAGTCGTGACCCAATGGACCGCGCTTCCCCGGAGAACACGCCATGCTCAAGCCGACCTATCCGTACTATCTGGCGAACCAGGCCGTCGCCGCCAACACCGATCTCGACGTCACCGACAAATACAGCGGCGAAGTCGCCACGCGCGTCGCGCTCGCCGATGCGAAGGCGATCGATCAGGCGATCGCCGCCGCCGAAGCCGCCATGCCCGCCATGCGCGCGTTCCCGCCGTTCAAGCGCCAGGCCGTGATCGATCATTGCGTGGCGCGTTTTCGCGAGCGCTTCGACGAGCTGGCGATGGCGCTCTGCATCGAGGCCGGCAAGCCGATCAACGATGCGCGCGGCGAGGTCACGCGCCTGATCGACACCTTCCGCGTGGCCGCCGAGGAGAGCGTGCGCATCGACGGCGAGATCGTGAATCTGGAGATTGCGCCGCGCGCGAAGGGCTATCACGGCTACGTCAAACGCGTGCCGATCGGGCCGTGCTCGTTCATCTCGCCGTTCAACTTTCCGCTCAATCTGGCCGCGCACAAGGTCGCGCCCGCGCTGGCGGCGGGCGTGCCGTTCGTGCTCAAGCCCGCGAGCCGCACGCCGGTGGGCGCGCTGATCATCGGCGAGGTGCTCGCGGAAACCGATCTGCCGAAGGGCGCGTTTTCGATCCTGCCCGCGCATCGCGACGGCGCCGATCTGTTCACGACCGACGAGCGCTTCAAGCTGCTCTCGTTCACGGGCTCGCCGGGCGTGGGCTGGGATCTGAAGAAGAAGGCGGGCAAGAAAAAGGTGGTGCTGGAACTGGGCGGCAACGCGGCGGCCGTGGTCGACGCCGATCAGGGCGCGAAGCTCGATTACGTGGTGGACCGGCTGGCGTTCGGCGCGTATTACCAGTCGGGGCAGAGCTGTATCGGCGTGCAGCGCATTCTCGTGCACGCCTCGCTCTACGACGCGCTGCGCGAGAAGCTGATCGCCAAGGTCAAGACGCTCAAAATGGGCGATCCGAAGGACGAAAAGACCTTCGTCGGGCCGATGATCTCGGAGTCGGAGGCGAAGCGCCTCGCAGGCTGGATGGAGCAGGCGGTGCTGGCGGGCGCGAAGATTCTCGCGGGCGGCCAGGTCGACGGCGCGATGTTCGAGGCCACGCTGCTCGAAGACGTGGGCCGTGGCACCGATCTGTATCGCAAGGAGGCCTTCGGGCCGGTGGCGATCCTCGAACGCTTCAAGGATTTCGGCCAGGCGCTCGACATCGTCAACGACAGCGACTTTGGGTTGCAGGCGGGCGTGTTCACCGACTCGCTGGCGAACGCACATCGCGCGTGGGACGAACTCGACGTGGGCGGCGTGGTGATCAACGATATTCCGTCATTTCGCGTCGATAACATGCCGTATGGCGGCGTGAAGGATTCGGGGCTCGGGCGCGAGGGCGTACGCTACGCGATCGAGGATATGACCGAATTGCGGCTGATGGTGATGCGCGAGACGTGGAAGGCCTGAGGTCTGCGTAAAGGATGGATGCAAAGGATTGATGTAAAGGGCCGGATGCGGCGCGCCTGGCGCGCCGCGGACAATGCAGTGGTCAAAGCCGTGGCGCCCGTAGGCCAAGGTAAGCGCCGTTGGCAGAAGGCCGCCCCTGCGGCCATAGGGATTTATGCCAAGGTGCTACAATACCGGCCTTTCGCCGGATTGCGCCTGCAGGATTCGCAGGGGCAGCGCGGCGGGAACCCGAGGCGGCGCAGGTCTGCGCGCCCGGCACGCCGGCATGAACCGCCGGCATCGACTGAAACGGCCGCGCCCGAGCGCGCAGCCGGAAAGAGGGTACGAGCAAGCGTTCGAGCGGGATCGAGCGAATGGAACGGGTCGAGCGCGGCAGAGCGCCAGCGCACCCCGCCATCGCCCCGCACGCCGCCGCCCCAGCGCTGCGAGCCGTCCGCCGGACGGCCCACGCGCTAGCATGCTCCGCAGCCAGACCCGGCGCCAGGCGCCGTCAGGCGTACCCAGCAAGACCCACGCAACATCAGCAGTGATTATTTGAGGCGCGCCGCGCCTCGCGCGCATAGCGCCTTTATAGCGAAAGCCACCATGTCCGACACAGCCGTCACGCCCAGCACTGAGACCTTCGATCAGTTCGGCCTCGCGCCCGAGATCCTCAAGGCGATCCAGGAGCAGGGCTACACGACGCCCACGCCGATCCAGGCGCAGGCCATCCCCGTGGTCCTCACGGGCCGCGACGTGATGGGCGCCGCGCAAACCGGTACCGGCAAGACCGCGAGCTTCTCGCTGCCGATCCTCCAGCGTCTGCTGCCGCTCGCGAGCACGAGCGCATCGCCCGCGCGCCATCCGGTGCGCGCGCTGATCCTCACGCCCACGCGCGAGCTGGCCGACCAGGTCGCCAACAACGTGCGCACCTACGCGCAGCACACGCCGCTGCGCAGCGCGGTGGTGTTCGGCGGCGTCGACATGAATCCGCAATCGGACGAACTGCGCCGCGGCGTGGAAATCCTGATCGCGACGCCGGGCCGTCTGCTCGACCACGTCCAGCAGAAGACCACGAACCTCGGCCAGGTGCAGATGCTCGTGCTCGACGAAGCCGACCGCATGCTCGACATGGGCTTCCTGCCCGACCTCCAGCGCATCCTGAACCTGCTGCCGAAGGAGCGTCAGACGCTGCTGTTCTCGGCCACGTTCTCGCCGGAAATCAAGAAGCTCGCCGCGACCTATCTGCGCACGCCGCAGACCATCGAAGTCGCGCGCAGCAACTCGACGAACGCCAACGTCACGCAGATCGTCTATGAAGTCGCCGAAGGCGACAAGACCGGCGCGGTCGTGCAGCTGATCCGCAGTCGCGGCCTCAAGCAGGTGATCGTGTTCTGCAACAGCAAGATCGGCGCGAGCCGTCTTGCGCGCCAGATCGAGAAGCAGGGCATCGTGGCCGCCGCGATTCACGGCGACCGCACGCAGAGCGAACGCATGCAGGCGCTCGACGCCTTCAAGCGCGGCGAAATCGAGGCGCTGGTCGCCACCGACGTGGCCGCGCGCGGTCTCGACATCGCCGAACTGCCCGCCGTCATCAACTTCGACCTGCCGTTCAGCGCCGAAGACTACGTGCACCGCATCGGCCGTACGGGCCGCGCGGGCGCGACCGGCGACGCGCTGTCGCTGTGCTCGCCGAACGAAAAGAAGCAGCTCGCCGATATCGAAAAGCTGATCAAGCGTCCGCTGACCGTCGAGCATCTGACGGTCGATACGCCGGTTGCGCACCACGAAGGCGGCAGCCGCCGCCGCGAGCGCGACGGCCATGAAGGTCGCGAGGGCCGTGAAAGCCGCGAAGCGCGTGAAGGCCGCGAAAGCCGTGGCGAGCGCGTCGGTCACCGCCGTCCGGGCGCGCACGAGCGTCCGCATCATCACCGTTCGTCGCAGCCCGTCGATGACTTCTTCCTGAAGCCCTACGAGCCGTCGGCGGCCGCACGCAGCAAGGCCGACGACAAGCCCGCGCCGTCCAACGCGTCGCAGAAGCAGTCGAAGCAGCCGCTCGCCGCGCTGCTCGGCGGCCTGGGCGCGGGCTGGCGCAACAAGCCGACTTCGTCGTCGTCTTCGTAAGCTTTCCTGGCGCTTGATCGACGTTTAATCGACGTTTGATCGGCGCATGAAAAACGGCATGTCGTGTTGAGCGACATGCCGTTTTTGTTTGTGCGGGCGTTTTATTTCGCCAGCGAATGTTCCGGTAGTCGCGCGAGCCGCCGCTTCCAGGCGTCGATGGCATCGGCCTGAAACGCTTCGAGCGTCGTCGGCGCGGCGTCGTGCAGATCGAGCCCGAGATGGCGCGCGGCGCCCACCAGCGCCTCGATCGGACGCGCGGCGTCGAGCGCCAGCGCGCCGGTCTGCTTCGAGAGCTTGTCGCCGTCCGCGTTGGTGACGACCGGCACGTGCAGATACGCGGGCGTCGGCACGCCGAGGCAGCGCTGGAGCCAGATCTGGCGCGCCGTGGAGTCGAGCAGATCCGCGCCGCGCACGATGTGCGTGATGTGCTGATCGGCATCGTCGACGACGACCGCAAGCTGATACGCCCACTGGCCGTCGGCGCGCAGCAGCACGAAGTCGCCGACTTCGGTCGCGAGATCCTGGTGCTGCGGGCCTTGCCAGCGGTCGTCGAAGCGGATCAGCGAGGGATTCGCGCCCGCGTTATCGCCTTCGTCGGCGGGAAGATCGGGCACGCGCAGCCGCCACGCGCGCGCGGGCTTGCCGTGCAGGCCGTCGCGGCAGGTGCCGGGATAGATCAGCGTGGTATTGCGCCGATGCGCGTGCAGTTGCGAATCGGCGATTTCCTTGCGCGTGCAGCCGCACGGATAGACGTGGCCGGCGTCGATCAGCGCATCGAGCGCCGTGCGATAGAGCGCAATGCGGCGGCTTTGCCACTCGGGCGGCTCGTCGGCGTGAAAACCGAAGCGTTCGAGCGTCGCCAGGATGTCTTCGGCTGCGCCCGGCACCGTGCGCGGCCCGTCGATGTCTTCGACACGCACGAGCCACGCGCCGCCGTGTGCGCGCGCGTCGAGCCAGCTCGCGAGCGCCGAGACGAGCGAGCCCAGATGCAGCGGACCGGTGGGCGAGGGCGCGAAGCGCCCGCGATAGCCTTGCGGCGCCGCGCTCACGCGCTCGCGCACGTTACGCAGCTTGCACGCTGGCCGCGCGCTGCGGATGGCAGGCCGGGCAGCTCTTGCCCGCTTCGTAGAGCGGCGAGGCCTGTTCGTCGGGCGTGACCACGGCGCGGCAGGCGAAGCACTGCACGGTGTCGGTGGGTTCGAGCTGCGGGTTGAGCGCGGTGCGCTGGTCGAACACGAAGCAGTCGCCGGTGTAGTGCGCGCCGCCCACTTCCTCGAAGTACTTCAGGATGCCGCCTTCGAGCTGATAAACGTGGTCGATACCCACTTCCTTCATGTGGATCGCGGCCTTTTCGCAGCGGATGCCGCCCGTGCAGAACGATACGACGGTCTTGCCTTCGAGGTCGGCGCGGTTCGCCGCGATGACTTCGGGGAATTCGCTGAACTTGTCGATGCGGTAATCGAGCGCGTTGTCGAAGGTGCCGACGTCGATTTCAAACGCATTGCGCGTGTCGAGCATGATGACCGGACGGCCTTCGTCGTCAAAGCCGCGGTCGAGCCATTGCTTGAGCACGACCGGCGCGACCGATGGCGCGCGGCCTTCCTCGGGACGGATGGCCGGCTTCTTCATCGTGATGATCTCGCGCTTCAGACGCACGAGCATGCGGTTGAAGGGGCGCGTTTCCGAGAAACTCTCCTTGAACGGCAGCGTCGCGAACTTGCCTTCGAACAGCGGATCGTTGTTGATGTAATTCATGAAGGCGCGCACGTTCGGCTCGTCGCCGGCGACGAACAGATTGATGCCTTCGGGCGCGAGCAGGATCGTGCCGCGCAGGTCGAGCGCCTTGCAGCGTTCAAGGATGAACGGGCGCCATTGCTCGGTCTTGTCGAGGGTCGCGAACTGATACGTAGAGAGATTGAGAATGCGCATGGCCAAACTGTAAAAGCAGGATCGGACGGGCCCGGCGGGTTGGCTCGACGCGGATTGGGGCGATTCCTGCGATTCGGGCGATGTCGTCCTTGAAAGACGAGGGCGCAGAACGGGGGAATCGGGGCGAGATCGGGTGAAAAAGCCGGGTCTCGCGAGGCGTCGGGCGCGGCGGGCGCAATCCGCTATTATCCCTCAATCGCGCGATGCGCCGCCCGTCCGATGCACGCACGCACCGGGGCCGTTGCCGCTTCGGCGTGATCTTGCGCAAAGCCGGCGCAATGCCCGCGCACAGCCTTATCCGAATGGCCAACGTGGTCCCGAAGCCGCCCGGCGCGGCAAAAATCGCGTGACCGTAGAGGTACAATCACGTCCATGTCAGATCCCCGCTTCGTCCATCTTCGCGTCCACTCCGAATTCTCGATTGCCGACGGCATCGTGCGCCTCGACGACCTCGTCAAGGCGGCGGCCAAGGACGGCCAGGGCGCGCTCGCGCTCACCGACCTCAGCAACGCGTTCGGCCTCGTCCGTTTCTATCAGGAAGCCCGCGGCAAAGGGGTCAAACCCATTGCGGGCTGCGACGTCTGGATCATGAATCCCGACGACCGCGACAAACCATCGCGCCTGCTGCTGCTCGTGAAGGACAAGCGCGGTTACCTGAATCTTTGCGAGCTGCTGTCCAAGGCGTGGCTCACGAATCAGTATCGCGGCCGCGCGGAAGTCGACGTCGCGTGGCTCGAAGCGGGCCTGGGCGAAGGGCTGCTGGCCATTTCGGGTGCGCAGCAGGGCGACGTGGGCCTCGCGCTCGCGGCGGGCAACGCCGAAAGCGCGAAGCGCCATGCGCAGCGCTGGGCGAAGCTGTTCCCGAACGCGTATTACATCGAACTGCAGCGCTGCGGCCAGCCGGGCGGCGAGCAATACGTCGAGCAGGCGGTGGGCATCGCCGCCGAACTGCAACTGCCGGTGGTCGCCACGCACCCCATGCAGTTCATGACCGACGAGGAATACACCGCGCACGAAGCGCGCGTGTGCATCTCGGAAGGCGACATCCTCGCGAATCCGCGCCGCCAGAAACGCTTCACGACCGATCAGCGTTTTCGCACCCAGGACGAAATGGCCGCGCTGTTCGCGGACATTCCCTCGGCTGTTGCGAACACCATCGAGATCGCGAAACGCTGCAATCTGACGCTCGAACTCGGCAAGCCCAAGCTGCCGCTGTTCCCCACGCCCGACGGCCTGTCGCTCGACGACTACCTCGTGCAGCTTTCGAAGGAAGGTCTGGAAACGCGCCTCGTGCAGCTGTATCCCGACGAAGCCGAACGCGAGAAAGAGCGCGCGCACTACTACGAGCGGCTCGATTTCGAGTGCGGGACCATCATCAAGATGGGCTTTCCGGGCTACTTCCTGATCGTCGCGGACTTCATCAACTGGGCGAAGAACAACGGCGTGCCGGTGGGCCCTGGCCGGGGTTCGGGCGCGGGCTCGCTGGTCGCTTACGCGCTCGGCATTACCGATCTGGACCCGCTGCGCTACAACCTGCTGTTCGAGCGTTTCCTGAACCCCGAACGCGTCTCGATGCCCGACTTCGACATCGACTTCTGCCAGCACGGGCGCGACCGCGTCATTCAGTACGTGAAGGACAAGTACGGCGCGGACGCGGTGTCGCAGATCGCCACGTTCGGCACGATGGCGGCGAAGGCGGCGGTGCGCGACATCGGCCGCGTGCTCGATCTCGGCTATATGTTCACCGACGGCGTGGCCAAGCTCATTCCGTTCAAGCCGGGCAAGCACGTCACCATCGCCGACGCGATGAAGGAAGAACCGCAGCTTCAGGAACGCTACGACAACGAAGACGAAGTCCATCAGCTGCTCGACCTCGCGCAGCTCGTGGAAGGCCTCACGCGTAACGTCGGCATGCACGCGGGCGGCGTGCTGATCGCGCCGGGCAAGCTCACCGACTTCTGCCCGCTCTACACGCAGGGCGACGAAAGCGGCGTCGTGAGCCAGTACGACAAGGACGACGTGGAAGCCGTCGGCCTCGTGAAGTTCGACTTTCTGGGCCTGACCACGCTCACGATTCTCGACTGGGCCGAGCGCTACATCCGCATGCTCGATCCGTCGAAGAAAGACTGGTCGCTCGCCCAGGTGCCACTCGACGACGCGCCGTCGTTCCAGATCCTCAAGAAAGCGAATACGGTCGCCGTGTTCCAGCTGGAAAGCCGCGGCATGCAGGGCATGCTGAAGGACGCGCAGCCCGACCGCTTCGAGGACATCATCGCGCTCGTAGCCTTGTACCGTCCGGGCCCGATGGACCTGATTCCGAGCTTCTGCGCGCGTAAGCACGGCCGCGAAGTGGTGGAGTATCCCGATCCGCGCGTCGAACCGGTTCTGAAAGAGACCTACGGCATCATGGTCTATCAGGAACAGGTGATGCAGATGGCGCAGATCATCGGCGGCTACTCGCTCGGCGGCGCCGACTTGCTGCGCCGCGCGATGGGTAAGAAGAAGCCCGAGGAAATGGCCAAGCACCGCGAGATCTTCGCGGAAGGTGCGGCGAAGAACGGCCTCACGCGCGAGAAAGCCGACGAAACCTTCGACTTGATGGAAAAGTTCGCGGGCTACGGCTTCAACAAGTCGCACGCGGCCGCCTACGCGCTGCTCGCGTATCACACGGCATGGCTGAAGGCGCACCATCCGGCGGAATTCATGGCGGCCAATATGTCGCTCGCCATGGACGACACCGACAAGGTGAAGATCCTCTTCGAGGACTGCCTCACGAACAAGATGGTCGTGCTGCCGCCCGACGTGAACGCCTCGGCGTATCGCTTCGAGCCGGTCGCGGACGCCCATGTGGCCGAAGGCAAGCGCTCGCGCACGATCCGTTACGGTCTGGGCGCGATCAAGGGCAGCGGCCAGAACGCCATCGAAGAAATCCTGCGCGCGCGTAAAGAGGGCGGTCTCTTCAAGGACCTGTTCGACTTCTGCGAGCGTATCGACCGCCGTCTGGTGAATCGCCGCACGATCGAAGCCATGATCCGCGCGGGCGCGTTCGACACCATTCACGCGAACCGCGCGCAGCTGCTCGCGTCGGTGCCGATGGCGATGGAAGCCGCCGAGCAGGCGAGCGCCAACGCCATGCAGGCGGGCCTGTTCGACATGGGCGACGCGCCGCTGGCCGCGCACGAACTCGTCGACGAACCGGCGTGGGGCGAGAAGCGCAAGCTCCAGGAAGAGAAGGGCGCGCTCGGCTTCTATCTGTCGGGCCACCTGTTCGACGCCTACAAGGACGAAGTGCGCCGCTTCGTGCGCCAGAAGATCGGCGAACTGAAGGAAGGCCGCGACAAGCTGGTGGCGGGCGTGATCGCCTCGCTGCGCACGCAGATGACCCAGCGCGGCAAGATGCTGATCGCGCTGCTCGACGACGGCACCGGCCAGTGCGAAGTGACGGTGTTCAACGAGCAGTTCGAGGCCCACAAGGCGCTGTTCAAGGAAGACGAACTGCTGGTCGTGCAGGGCGGCGCGCGCAACGACGCGTTCACGGGCGGCATCCGCTTCACCGTCGATACCGTGATGGATCTGGAGCGCGCGCGCAGCCGCTACGCCCAGGCCGTGAAGGTGCAGATGAACGGCAACGCCAATGCGGGCGCGCTGCGTGCGGTGCTCGAAGCGCATCGCGCGAAGCCCGACGACTCGCTGCCCGCGCCGGTCGAGCAGGCGCGCGGCCGTGGCGGGCGCGATGGCGGTGGATATGGCGGCGGTCGCGATCGCGACCGTGCGCAGGCTGTGATCCCGAACGGGCTCGCGGTGCAGATCGTCTATCGCAACGAGCGTGCGGAAGGGGAAGTGCGTCTGGGCGACGCCTGGCGCGTGAAGCCCACCGACGACCTGCTCGTCGCCTTGCGCGGCGAGTTCGCGGACAGCTCGGTCGAAATCGTCTACTGAAGACTCAGCCGGATGAGGTGCGCGGTGTTTCGTCACCGCCGCGCCGCGCGCGCGATTGGCGTGTCGTGCGATTGGCGTGTTGTAGCGCGTTTCAGCGCTTCTTCGCGACCTTGCCGTCGCGCGTGAGCAGCGCGAGTTTCGCGTAACGGTAGTACGTCGTTTCCGCGTTGTTGATGGCGAGCATCAGCCCTTCGGCGCCATCCAGAAAGCCCGCGCGGATCACCCACGTGCGGAAGAACGCCCAGAAGCCCTTGCCCAGCGCCTTCGCGAGCGACGAGCGCTTGCCGTTTTCGGCCATCGTCAGCGCGCCCGCCGTCGAATAGACGTTGGTCTTGTCGAGCGCTTCGTGCAGGTCGGGCATCGAAATATGGATGAACGGGCCGTTGAAACGCCCGGTCGTGCCGTCGATTTCCAGATGCGTGTGCGTGCGCACGTCGGTGAAGCGCGCGCTGCCGCGGCGGAACAGGCGCACGATGCGATCGGGCCACCAGCCAGAGTGCTTCATGAAACGGCCGCAGAAGCTCGAACGGCGCGGCGTGCTGAAGGCCGTGTGCGGGCTCCCTTGAGCGAGCAGCGTCTCGATTTCGGCGCGCAGCTCGGGGCTCAGGCGTTCGTCGGCGTCGAGGCAGATCACCCAGTCGCCACGGGCTTCGGCGAGCGCGCGGTTTTTCTGCGGGCCGTCGCCGGGCCAGTCGGTTTCGAACACGCGTGCGCCCAGCGCGCGGCAAATGTCGGGCGTGCCGTCCGTGCTGCCGGAATCGAACACGATGGTTTCCAGGGCGAGTCCGCGCACGGATTCGAGGCAGTCGCGAATGTCGTGCGCCTCGTTCATCGCGACCACGATCACGGAGAGCGTGGCGCGCGGCGTGCTGCTGCCGGCCTGGCTCGGGTGACTCGCGCGATTCGGGGAAAGTCCTTCGGACATGAAGATGACGCCTGTTCTGGAGAGATATCGAATGCGGCGCACCGTCCGGTGGCGGCCCGGCGCGCAGAGGTGCGTATTCTAGTCCATGTCCTGCGGGCGGCCAGGGGGCACGCGGCCGGCATGGCCCGTGCGCGGCCTGCGGTCGCCACGCCACACCGGTCCGCCGCGCGCGTCGAGCCGCGGCGCCTAGCGTATACAATGCGATACCTTGTTGCCGCACCCGGGCCGAAGCCCACGCGCGGCGCGAGACGAGACCATATTTTCAGCATCCGCCTTTCCAGAGGATTCCTTGAGCGAGAAGCCAAAACAATCCACCCTCAGCAAGCCGATCGGTAACGGTGCGGCTTCGAATCCGGCATCGGTTGGCCGCCGGTTGTGGCCCTATCTTAAGCCGCTCTTCTGGGTCTCGATCGCCGCCATCCTCACGCTGGCGCTGGTGGCCGCGACCGAGGCCGGCATTCCCGCGCTGCTCAAGCCGCTGCTCGACCACGGCTTCGGCACCAAGGGCAGCCCGAGCGCGATGTGGATCGTGCCGGTCGCCATCATCGGGCTTGCGCTGGTGCGCGGCCTCGCGCAATACGCGTCGGGCTATCTGCTCCAGTACGTGTCGAACCGCATCCTGCTGGAACTGCGCCTCAAGATGTTCGAGCGCATGATCCACGCGAGCGTCGGCTTCTTCCAGCGCGAGACGGCCAGCACGGTCATCAACGCGATCGTGTTCGAGGTCAACCAGATCCTGAGCGTGCTGATGGGCGTGCTCGTGACGTCCGTGCGCGATTCGCTCACGGTGTTCTTCCTGCTCGGCTATCTGTTCATCCTCAACTGGCGTCTGACGCTGATCGTGGCCGTGCTGCTGCCCGCCATCGGCTGGCTGGTCAGCAAGATCAACCGCCGCCTGCGCCGCCTGAACCGCGAGCACCAGCTGCTGACCAACGAACTGTCCTACATCGTCGAAGAGACCGTGGGCGGCTACAAGGTCGTCAAGGTGCACAACGGCGAGCAGTACGAAATGAACCGTTTCGGCGAGATGAGCCGCCGCCTGCGCGGCTATCAGATGCGCATGACGGTGTCGGGCGGACTCGCGCAGCCGCTTACGCAGTTCCTCGCGTCGATCGCGCTGGCCGTCGTGGTGACCATCGCCGTGGTGCAGGCCTCGCACGACCAGACCACGGTCGGCGGCTTCGTCGCGTTCGTCACGTCGATGCTGCTCGTGATTTCGCCGCTCAAGCATCTGATCGACGTGAACCAGCCGCTGCAGCGCGGCATGACGGCCGCCGAACTGATCTTCGGCCTGATCGACGAACCGGCCGAGCCGGAAGGCGGCGGCAAGCCGCTCGAACGCGCGCGCGGTGAGATCGAGTTCCGCGACGTGTCGTTCGCCTATGGGCCGGAAGGGCGTGCGATTCTCGAACACGTGCACTTCAGCGCGGCGCCGGGCGAGATGATCGCGCTGGCGGGTCCGTCGGGCAGCGGCAAGACCACGCTCGTGAATCTGCTGCCGCGCTTTTTCGATCCGAGCGGCGGTCAGATTCTGGTCGACGGCGTGCCGCTGCCGGAGTACGACATCCACGCGCTGCGCAGCCAGATCGCGATGGTGAGCCAGGACGTCACGCTGTTCAACGACACGGTCGCCAACAACGTCGCGTATGGCCAGAAGGCCGATCCCGCGCGCGTCGAGCACGCGCTGCGCGCCGCCAATCTGTGGGACACGATCGCCGCGCTGCCCGAAGGCATCGCCACGCTCGTGGGCGACAACGGCATGAAGCTCTCGGGCGGTCAGCGCCAGCGCCTCGCCATCGCACGCGCGATCTACAAGGACGCACCGATCTTGATTCTCGACGAAGCCACCTCGGCGCTCGATTCGGAGTCGGAACGCCACGTGCAGGCAGCGCTCGAAACGCTGATGAAGGGCCGCACGACGCTCGTGATCGCGCACCGTCTGTCGACCATCGAGCGCGCGGACCGCATCCTCGTGATGGAAGCGGGCCGCATCGTCGAGCGCGGCTCGCATCAGCAACTGCTGGAGCAGCGCGGCCTGTACGCGCATCTGCACAAGATCCAGTTCCAGCAGCACGCCGCGTAACAACACCTCAAGCTGCATCGAGGAAGGTTGAAGCACCCGAAGGCACGCGAAGTTTGCGTGCCTTCGTCGTATTCGGATGGCTCTGCGTCATCGCGCGTCGCGTAGGGCGCGCAACGGGGCGAACCTCCGCGCACCGGTAGGGCGCGAAGCTGGCGCTATATAATCGCCGGCACCAGATTGCATTGAAAATCACGTCGGACGGGTCATGAAGGTCGGAATTTCCAGCAACGCGCTCAAGCACAGTGGCGGTCTCGAACGCTATGCGATGGATCTCGTGCGCGGTCTCGCCGCGCGCGACATGCGGCCCGCGTTCTTCGCGCGCAAGTTCGATCTGTCGGTGCCCGAATGCGCGCTCGTCGAGCGCTATCGCATCAACGTCGCCTTCCTGCCGGGCAAGCTGCGCGACGTGTGGTTTTCGTGGCGGCTCGCCGCGCTGCGCCGCCGCGCGGCCGTGGACGTGCTGATCGGCTGCAATCGGGTCGATTCGTCGGAGATCGCCATTTGCGGCGGCACGCATCGCGGCTTCCTGCGCGCGACCGGCCGGCCGATGCGCCGCTCCGATCGACGTCAGATCGAGCTGGAGAGCCGCCAATACGCGCAATCGCGCGTGATCGTGGCGCACTCCGAGCTGATGCGCGACGAACTGCGCGAGCTCTACGGCATCGATGACAGCAAGATCCGCGTGCTCTGTCCGCCCGTCGACGGCACGCGTTTTTCGCCCGTGGACGCCGCCGCGCGCGCCGCGCTGCGCAAGCAGTACGGTTTCGCCGAGCACGAAACGGTGCTGCTGTTCCCGTCGAGCAGCCACGAGCGCAAGGGCCTGCCGCTGATCCAGTCGGTGGTCGAGGCGCTCGATCTGCCGGTCGTGGTGGCGGTGGCGGGGCGGCCGCCCGAGCGCGCCAGCGAGCGTGTGCGCTATATCGGTTACGTGAAGGATCTCGAAAACGCCTATCGCGCCGCCGACTATTCGATCCTCGCTTCGACCTACGAGCCGTTCGGCCTCGTCGGCATCGAATCGGTGATGTGCGGCACGCCGGTGATCTTTTCGACCAACATCGGCTGCGCCGACGCCATCGCCGATTCCGCCAAACAGCTTTTCGCGCCCGGCGACGCCGCCGGTCTTCGCCGCATCATCGAGTCGGCCGTCGCCGCGCGCGCGCCGCGCCTCGATGCGGCCCCGAGCGACGCCATCCTCTACGACGCCAGCGTGCCCGCGCACGTGGACGCGCTTCTCGCCCTCGCGGCGGACATCGTTTCCGCCCGATAGTTGCGCCCGTTTGGGTGTCGCGACCGCGTGTCGCGTCGTCCAAACGCCCGCCAGGCGGGGCTTCTCGCGACTTTTCCTGATTCTGGAAGGGTCTTCTGAAAGTACCGGGGTTAACCCTGGTCTTCTAGAGGACTAGGATGTGCACATCGGTCGCATGCACATACCGTCGCACGTCGGCCGTCTAGTCCAAACTGGAGGTCGTATCATGAAGTCCCTGATTCAAGCCGTTGCTGTTGCCGCCGCTCTCGTCGTTCCCGTCGCTTCGTTCGCGCAGCAAGCGCCCGTCACCCGCGCCCAGGTGCGCGCCGAACTCGTCCAGCTTCAGCAGGTCGGCTACCACGTCGGCGATGGCGATCAGGCTCACTATCCGCAAGCCATCCAGGCCGCCGAAGCCAAGGTTGCCGCGCTGAACGGCCAGAGCGCCTACGGCGGTGTGGCGAACGCGTCGCAATCGGGTGTGCGTGCCGCGACCGTGTCGCAGCAAGACTGGAACGCGATGTACTCGCGCTAAGCGCCAGCCCCGCAAGACAGAGAAGCAAGGAATACGCGTGATGCCGCTGGAGGGCGGCACAGCATGAGCTGACGCGGCGATGCGGGCCCGGCGTCCACGCCCTGTGACGGCGCCGGACGCATCGCAAGAAACCTCCACTATCGGCCCTGCCGATGGTTTAGCCCGGGCACGGATGGGTGCCCGGGCGCTTTTTCCCCGGGAGCGGCCGGCCGGTTTGCGAGCGTTTCGTGAGCTTCGTGAATCTGCGGCGGCCCGCGAGGCTGGCGCCGCCGGCGCTAGCGCCCCGGCATCTCGCCGATGAGATCTGCGCCGCGCAGTTGCGCGAGCAACGAATGCGCCTCGTCGAGCGGATTCCCCGACATCGGATGAAAGGCAAAGCGCGGCGACTTCGCCAGCGTCGGAAAATGCTTGCGCGTGCTGCGCGCGTAGGCCGGATCGTAATGTTCGGTCACGAGCGCCTCGGACAACGCCAGGCGGCTATCGTCGTCGAGCAGCTTGCACCACGATTCGATGCGCTCGCGCCCATGCAGCGGCGTGAGCCTGACCAACTGTTCCCGGAAGTACTCGCGCTCGTCGAGCAGATGCCCGTATTCCTCGAGCAGCAGCGCCACGCGTTCCTCGTGCGCCACGTCCACCACGACGCACGGCGCGCCATGCATGGTGTCGACGAGCGAAATGGGCAGCGTGATCGCGCCGATGCGCCGGCTCTCTGCTTCCACGAACACGGGCTGCGTGACGTCGAAGCCGCGCAGCGTCTGCGCGAGCGTGGTGTCGAACCACTTCTGCGAAGGCTGTGCGCGCGAGGGCAACGCGCCGAGCAGCGAACCGCGATGCGCCGCGAGCGCTTCCAGATCGAGAATCTGCGCGCCGGCCCGGCCGAGCGCCTGGAGCAGACGCGTCTTGCCGCTGCCGGTCGGCCCCGTGAGCACGAGATAGCGGAACTGGGCGGGCAGGGCGTCGAGCGCTTCGAGCACGCTGTGGCGGTAGGACTTGTAGCCGCCTTCGAGTTGCCGCGCGCGCCAGCCGATCATGTTGAACATGGCCGTCATCGAGCCGGAGCGCTTGCCGCCGCGCCAGCAGTAGATGAGCGGGCGCCAGTTGCGCGGACGGTCGGCGAAGGTCGTGTCGAGATGATGCGCGATGTTGCGCGCGGCGAGCGCGGCACCCAGACGCGTGGCGTCGAACGGCGACTGCTTGTACAGCGTGCCGACGATCACGCGCTCCTCGTTGCTGAGCACGGGCGCGTTGATCGCGCCCGGCATGTGGTCCTCGGCAAATTCGAGCGGCGTGCGGACGTCGACGACCTCTTCGAATTCGCCGAGCTGGGAAAGGGTGACGCGCTGGTGATTCAACTGCGGTGCTCCGGTGATGCGATGACTGCGTGCTGCGCTGCGGCTACATCAGCACGATATCGTACTGTTCCTGACTCAAATTCGATTCCACCTGCAACGACACCGGCTTGCCGATGAAATCGATCAGCATCGCGAGATGCTGCGACTCTTCTTCGAGGAACAGGTCGATCACCTGCTGCGACGCCACCACGCGGAACTCGCGCGGATTGAACTGACGCGACTCGCGCAGGATTTCACGCAGCACGTCGTAGCACACCGTGCGCGACGTCTTCACCTGACCCTTGCCCAGACACGTGGGGCACGGCTCGCACAGCACATGCGCGAGCGATTCGCGCGTGCGCTTGCGCGTCATTTCCACGAGACCGAGTTGCGAGAACCCATTCACGGTCACGCGCGTGCGGTCGCGCGCGAGCGCCTTCTTGAGTTCGCCGAGCACCTGGTCGCGATGCTCCAGGTTCTCCATGTCGATGAAGTCGATGATGATCACGCCGCCCAGATTGCGCAGGCGCAGTTGCCGCGCGATCGTGTGCGCTGCTTCGAGATTGGTCTTGAAGATCGTGTCGTCGAAGTTGCGCGCGCCCACGTAACCGCCCGTGTTCACGTCGATCGTCGTCATCGCCTCGGTCTGGTCGATCACGAGGTAGCCGCCCGACTTCAGGTCCACGCGGCGCGACAGCGCACGCTGGATTTCGGCCTCGATGTTGTAGAGGTCGAACAGCGGACGCTCGCCCGTGTAGTGATGCAGCTTCGGCAGCACGGCCGGCGTGAACTCGCCCGCGAATTCGCTGAGCTTCTGGAAGGTCTCGCGCGAATCGACCTGGATGCGCGTGGTCTCGTCGTTGACGAAGTCGCGCAGCACGCGCTGGCCGAGGTTCAGGTCCTGATAGAGCAGGCTCGTGGCGGGCAGGCGCTGCCCTTGCGCGAGAATGGTCGCCCACGTCTTGCGCAGATAGGCGACGTCGGCGGCCAGTTCTTCACTCGTGGCGTCTTCGGCGATCGTGCGCACGATGTAGCCGCCTTTCTCGTCGGCGGGCAGCACGGCCGTGAGGCGCGCGCGCACGGCTTCGCGTTCGGCTTCGCTCTCGATCTTCTGCGAGATGCCGATATGCGGCTCCTGCGGCAGATAGACGAGCGTGCGGCCCGCGATGCTCACTTGCGTCGAGAGGCGCGCGCCCTTGGTGCCGATCGGATCCTTCACGACCTGCACCATCAGCGTCTGACCTTCGAACACGGTCTTTTCGATTGGCTGATGATGCGCGCTCGAATGCGTTTCACCGGCGATGCGCGGATGCCAGATATCGGCCACGTGCAGAAACGCGGCGCGCTCCAGACCGATGTCGATAAAGGCCGACTGCATGCCGGGCAGCACGCGCACGACCTTGCCGAGATAGACATTGCCGACGCGCCCGCGCGACAGCGTGCGCTCGACGTGAAGCTCCTGTACTGCGCCCTGCTGGACCAGCGCGACGCGCGTCTCCTGTGGCGTAATGTTGATCAGGATTTCTTCGTTCATGATTGTTGTTTAAAAGTCGATGCTCGCGGCGCGCAGGAGGGCGGCCGTTTCGAACAGAGGCAAACCCATGATACCCGAATAGGAACCGTCGATTCGCTCGACAAATTCGGCCGCGCGGCCCTGAATGCCGTAGGCGCCGGCCTTGCCGAACGGCTCGCCGCTCGCCACATAGTGGGCGATCGCGGCGGGCAGGGCGGCTGCGAAACGCACATGCGAACGCGAGACCGCGACGGGCAGGCACACGCCTTCCGCGTTGACCACGGCCACGGCGGTGAGCACTTCGTGCTCGCGGCCTGCGAGGCGTTCGAGCATCGCGTAGGCGTCGGCGGCGTCGTGCGGCTTGCCGAGGATATGGCCGTCGATGCTGACGGTCGTGTCGGCGGTCAGGATCGGCGCGTGCGCATGCGCGCCCGCCACGAGCCGGGCGCGCGCGGCGTCGGCTTTCGCGGCGCACACGCGCTCGACGTAGACGGCGGCGCTTTCGCCGGGCAGCACGGCTTCGAGCGCTTCGGCGTCTTCGTCGGGACGCGGCAGCAGCAATTCGAAACGCACGCCGAGCTGTTGCAGCAGCTCCTGGCGGCGCGGGCTCTGCGAGGCGAGATAGACGAACGGATAAGTCGCGGTGGTGGTCATCGGGGCGTCTTCACGGGGCGGAGTTCGGGTGGGAGCAGGCGTTGCGGCGTCGATGCGTGCGGCATCGCGCGGGGGCACGACGGGCGCGCTTCGGCATCCGCATGGGCTCCCGCGTTCGCTTACGCGTTGGTTCCCGCATGAGTTCCCGCATGAGTTCCCGATTGTGCCTGCTTCGAGCCTGCATTGCGCCAGCCATGATGACCGGCTGGCGGCCATCGAAGCAGCGGTCAATCGGCCATCAAGCCAGCATCAATCGGATATCAGGCGGGTTTCAGGCGGGTTTCAAGCGCGTATTAAACGGGTTTCAAACGCGATGATAGGGGTGATTCTGCGTGATGGTCCACGCGCGGTAAAGCTGCTCGGCGAGCAGCACGCGCACCATCGCGTGCGGCAGGGTGAGGGAGGACAGGCGCAGCAGCGTGTCGGCGCGCGCCTTGAGCTGCGGATCGAGCCCGTCCGCGCCGCCGATCAGGAAGGCCACGTCGCGGCCGTCCTGCTGCCAGCCGGGCAGCGCCTGCGCAAGCTGCATCGTGGTCCAGTCCTTGCCGCGTTCGTCGAGCGCGACGATGCGCGCGTTCTTCGGCAGCGCCGCCTCGATGCGCGTGCGCTCGGCGGCCATCACGCTTTCGGCGGAGCGGCCCGACGAGCGCTGCTCGGGCTTCACCTCGCGCAACTCGATGCGCAGCTCGGGCGGCATGCGCTTCGTGTATTCCTCGAAGCCCTCGGCAATCCAGTCCGGCATCTTGTGGCCGACGGCGACGATATGCAGTTTCATCGTGCGGTGTTCGGCGCGCCGCGCTTACTTCGCGCTCTTGCGGGCGACCGTCTTGCGCGCGGTCTTCTTCGCGGCGACCGGCGCTTCGATTTCGTCTTCGTCCTCGTCGTCCATCGGCTCGCTCGGACGCGCGCCCACGAAGCCCGTGTTGGTCCCGAGCTTCACGCGCACCGGCTTGTCGCCCCAGATTTCCTCGAGGTTGTAGTACTGGCGCAGCGCCGGTTGCAGGATGTGGACGATCGCGTCGCCGCAATCCACGAGCACCCATTCGCCGGTTTCTTCGCCTTCCGTGCTGACGATGTCGCCGCCGGCTTCCTTGACCTTCTCGCGCACGCTCGAAGCGAGTGCCTTGGTCTGTCGGTTCGACGTGCCGCTCGCCACGACCACGCGATCGAACAGCTCGGTCAGATGGCTCGTGTTGAAGACGCGAATGTCTTGTGCCTTGACGTCTTCGAGAGCGTCGATGATGGTGCGCTGAAGTTTGCGGATGTCCATATTTACCCGTGGTGCCTGTACAAATGATGTTGAAGAATATAGTCCCACACTGGCGCGGGAATCTTTTCGGCGATGTCGCCGGCGCGTTGCCGCGCCGCCACGCAGGCGGCGATATCGCGCCGGATTTCGGTCGCCGAGACGTCGAGTGCGAGCGTGTCGTCGATCAGCAGATGGCCGTTCGGCGTGCTCGCGAGCGTGGCTGCGCCGGCGCGGCGCGCGGCCACTTCGGCGGCCACGTCGGCGGGCAGCGCCGCAAAATCGAAGCCGGGACGGCTCGCCACGCCCAGATGCGCGAGCGCGAACAGCTCGCGCCATTCGTGCCACGAATCCAGATGCAGCAGTTGATCCGCGCCCATCAGCAGCGTGAGCGCGGCCTGTGTATTGCTGACGCCGTTCGCGTCGGACTTCGCACGCCAGCGGCGCAGCGTTTCGACCGTGTAGGTCGGGCCGTCGTGCTCGATCTCGTCGGTGTCGACCGTGACCGTCACGCCCGGCAGCGCGAGCGTGGCGGCGGCGGCGCGCGTCATCGCGAGCCGGTGCTCGGCGGGCGTCACGCCGGGCTTTTGCCACGGCTGGCCCGCTGGCAGCAGGATCAGCTCGGTCAGGCCGAGCACGCGCGCGAAATGGCGCGCGAGCGCCAGATGGCCCGCGTGGATCGGGTCGAAGGTGCCGCCGAGCAGGCCGACGCGCCGTGCGAGCGCGTGGGCCGGGGCGATGAACGCTTGCGTCACGGTGTCAGATCCAGTCGCGCACGGGCAGGAAGTCGGTGTAGAGGCGCGCTTCGGGCGTGCCCGCTTCCGGCTCCCAGTCGTAGCGCCAGCTTGCGCTGGGCGGCATCGACATCAGGATCGATTCGGTGCGGCCGCCGCTTTGCAGGCCGAAATGCGTGCCGCGGTCCCAGACGAGGTTGAATTCGACATAGCGGCCGCGCCGGTACGCCTGGAATTCGCGCTCGGCCTCGCCGTAGGGCAGGGCGCGGCGTTTTTCGATGATCGGCAGATACGCCTTCAGAAAGCCTTCGCCGACGCTCTTGAGCATCGCGAACGCCTGCTCGAAGCCGCCTTCGGCGTAGTCGTCGAAGAAAATGCCGCCCACGCCGCGCGCTTCGTTGCGGTGCTTCAGGAAGAAGTACTCGTCGCACCACTGCTTGAAGCGCGGATACAGATCCGCGCCGTAGGGCGCGAGCGCGTCGCGGCAGACGCGGTGGAAATGCTGCGCGTCTTCCTCGAAGCCGTAATACGGTGTCAGATCCATGCCGCCGCCGAACCAGAACACAGGCGCTTCGCCGGGCTTGGTGGCCATCAGCAGGCGCACGTTCATGTGCACGGTCGGGCAGTACGGATTGCGCGGATGCAGCACGAGCGAGACGCCCATCGCCTCGAAACCGCGTCCGGCGAGCTGCGAGCGCGCCGCCGTGGCCGAGGGCGGCAGGGCGTCGCCTTGCACGTCCGAGAAGCCGATGCCGCCGCGCTCGAAGAACTGGCCGTTCTCGATGATGCGCGTGCAGCCGCCGCCGCGCAGCTTTTCGCCGGGCGCGCGCTGCCAGGCGTCGGTCGCGAAGGGCGTGCCGTCGAAGGCGCCGAGCGTGTCGGCGATCTGCGTCTGCAGGCCCGCGAGCCAGGCGCGTACTGCCGCGCTATCGGGCGTGGCGCCGGTCTGGCCAGTCTGAATCGGTTCGTTCATCGGTGCTGAAGGGTGGTGCCGGCCTGAGGCCGGACGGTGCCGCGCCATGCCGCGCGGGTGTCTGGGCGCTGCGTTGGCCAAGCCGCCAGGGCGGGGCCGCCGATAAGCGGCAGTGTAGCGCCGCCGCCGCCTGGCTTCGAGGCCCGTCCGCGCCGACGCCACAGGCGAAGAGGCAACGGACGTCGAAACGGCGGGGCCGACGGGGCGACAGGCGCGGCGGCACGAAAGGGCCAGATAGCGCACGGGCGCCGCAAGGCGCCCGCCGTCGAGACGCGGTGCGCGAGCCGTGGCCCGCGCGCCGCGCATGCTGCCTTACTGCTTGCGCCCTGCGGCGCGGTAGCCGATGTCGTGGCGATACTGCATGCCGTCGAACGAGATGCGGTTCACCGTCTCGTAGGCCACGTTCTGCGCGCTGCGCACCGAGTCGGCGAGGCCGACCACGCACAGCACCCGGCCGCCCGCCGTCACCAGCTTGCCGTCGACGAGCTGCGTGCCCGCGTGGAAGGTGACCGAGTCGTCGGTTTCCGCCGGGATTTCGCTGATGCGATCGCCCTTGCGCGGCGTTTCCGGGTAGTTGTACGCGGCCAGCACCACGCCGAGCGCGGTGCGGCGGTCCCATTCCAGCTCGACCTGATTGAGCGTGCCGGCGATGGCGTGCTCGACGACCTTCGAGAAGTCGCCCTTCAGGCGCGCCATGATCGGCTGCGTTTCCGGGTCGCCCATGCGGCAGTTGAATTCGAGCGTCTTCGGGTTGCCTTGCGCGTCGATCATCAGACCGGCGTACAGGAAGCCCGTGTAACGGATGCCTTCCTTCTCCATGCCCGCCACGGTCGGCAGGATGATTTCGCGCATCACGCGTGCGTGCAGCTGCGGCGTGACGATCGGCGCGGGCGAGTAGGCGCCCATGCCGCCCGTGTTCGGGCCCTGATCGCCGTCCTGCAGACGTTTGTGGTCCTGGCTCGACGCCAGCGCCAGCACGTGCTTGCCGTCGACCATGACGATGAAGCTCGCTTCCTCGCCCGCGAGGAATTCCTCGATCACGACGCGCGCGCCGGCGTCGCCGAGCTTGTTGTCGGCGAGCATCGAATCGATCGCCTGATGCGCTTCTTCCAGCGACATCGCCACGACCACGCCCTTGCCCGCGGCGAGGCCGTCGGCCTTGATGACGATGGGCGCGCCGTGCTGGTCGACGTAGGCGTGCGCGGCCGTCGCGTCGGCGAAGGTCTCGTACGCGGCGGTCGGAATGTTGTGGCGCTTCATGAACGCCTTCGCGAAGTCCTTCGAGCTTTCGAGCTGAGCGGCTTCCTTGCTCGGGCCGAACACCTTCAGACCGCGCGAGCGGAACACGTTGACGATGCCCGCGGCGAGCGGTGCTTCCGGGCCGACCACGGTGAGCGCCACCTGTTCGCGCTCGGCGAAATCGGCAAGCTCGTTGATGTCCGTGATGTCGACATTGGCGAGCCGCTCGTCCTGCGCGGTGCCGCCGTTGCCCGGTGCGACGTAGACGAGCTGCACGCGCGGCGACTGGGCGAGTTTCCACGCCAGCGCATGTTCGCGGCCGCCAGAACCGACGACGAGTAACTTCATGTAAATCCCCGAAAGACCAGAACCAGAAACAGTTGCGGCTGGCGCGACCTGCGCCAGCCGTGGAATTCGCGTGAGGGCGCGGGGCTGCCCGCGCCCGCGCCGATGCCGTTATTCGTCGGCGATCGACGCGTTGGTGTACACCTCCTGGACGTCGTCCAGGTTTTCGAGCGCGTCGAGCAGCTTCTGCATCTTCACGGCGTCGTCGCCGGTGAACTCGACTTCGGTCTGCGGCTTCATCGTGACTTCGGCCACTTCGGCCTTGAAGCCCGCGGCTTCCAGCGCGTCCTTGACCTTCTGGAAGTCGTTCGGCGGGCAGACCACTTCGATACTGCCGTCGTCGTTCGTCACGACGTCGTCGGCGCCCGCTTCGAGCGCGGCGTCCATCAGCTTGTCTTCGGGCGTGCCCGGCGCGAACACGAACTGGCCGATGTGATCGAACATGAACGACACCGAGCCGTCCGTGCCCATGTTGCCGCCGAACTTCGAGAACGCGTGGCGCACTTCCGCGACCGTGCGGGTGCGGTTGTCGGTCATGGTGTCGACGATGACCGCCGCGCCGCCGATGCCGTAGCCTTCGTAGCGGATTTCTTCGTAGTTCGCGCCGTCGACGCCACCCACGCCGCGCTGGATCGCGCGGTTGATGTTGTCCTTGGGCATGTTCGCGTCATAGGCCTTGTCGACGGCCAGACGCAGACGCGGGTTCGAGTCGATTTCGCCCCCGCCCATGCGCGCCGCCACCTGGATTTCCTTGATGAGCCGCGTCCAGACCTTGCCGCGCTTGGCGTCAGCCGCGGCTTTCTTGTGTTTGATGTTGGCCCATTTCGAATGACCCGCCATACCTTTCTCCGTCGCACGCTCCGCGCGTGCATGGTGCTAGTGCAGTTGTCGTTGCTGCGTGTCGATGCCGCAGTGCTCAATGCTCAATACGATTGCCGGGCGCGGGCTCGCGCTGTCGAGCGGCGTGGCCGGTGTGCCCTTGAGTGTCTTGTCCGCCCTGGGTGGCTGGCGCCGAGGCGCCGATCGTTTCCGATCGTCCGGTTCAACGCGTTCGAGGCGTCCGGCGTGCACGGCTCACGCGTGCGGGACCGGCTTCCGGTGCGCGCGCTGGGGCGCATCGGGCTGGCATCGGTTCCGTCGCAGGTGGCGCCGCGTGCGGGACCGGCCGTGCTTCGGACCGTCGCGACCGTCAGGTGGATCTGAATTTTATCACGGCGGGACCCGTCGGCTTCGCCCGTCGCTGCGATTGCGCGCGTCGCGCGGGTCGTGATCGGCTGGCTGGGTGGAGCGGGTGAGGAATCGGCCGGGCCGGGCAGGGCGGATGGAAACGGGGTCAGGCGGGAAGTGCAGCGGGGAGTGCGGCGGGAAGCGAGGCAGGACGGTCGGGCCCGGACGCGCGGCAACCGCCCGCGCGCCCGGCCCGGCCGCCCGGGTGCGTCTTAGTTCTTGGTGCCGAACAGGCGGTCGCCGGCGTCGCCGAGACCCGGGATGATGTACGCGTGGCTGTCGAGGTGCGAATCGAGCGAGGCCACGTAGAGCTTCACGTCCGGGTGCGCCTTCTGGAACACGTCGACGCCCTCGGGCGCGGCCACCAGCGCGAGGAACAGGATGCGCTCGCCGGGCACGCCGCGGCGCTTGAGCACGTCGATGGCGTGCGCCGCCGAGTAGCCCGTGGCGACCATCGGATCGCAGAGGATGAAGGTGCGGTCTTCCAGATCCGGCAGGCGCACGAGGTATTCGACCGGACGGTGGTCGTCGGCGCGATAGACGCCGATATGGCCCACGCGCGCCGACGGCACCAGTTCGAGCAGGCCGTCGGACATGCCCACGCCCGCGCGCAGCACCGGCACGATCGCCAGCTTCTTGCCGGCGATCACCGGCGCGTCGACTTCGACGAGCGGCGTCTGCACGCGGCGCGACGCAACCGGCAGGTCGCGCGTGATTTCATAGCCCATCAGCAGCGTGATTTCGCGCAGCAGCTCGCGGAACGTGCGCGTGGACGTGTCCTTGTCGCGCATGTGGGTGAGCTTGTGCTGGATCAGCGGGTGATCGAGGATGAAGAGATTCGGAAAACGGCTGTCCTGTTTCATGGCGGGGCGCACAAGGCTGCAAGGGATATCGGGGGCGGCGGACGGCGGCATCCGGGGATCGGGGCCCATCCGCGCTACAGCCGCAAGTATACGGGAACGGCGCGGGGAATCACGCGCGAATGCCTGGTCGCCGTCACTCCGATGCGTGCTCGCCGCCTGGCCGCCGCACGGCCCCCGACGGTTCCCGACGGCGCGCGCCAGCCGCCCGCCGACGCCCCGGATCGAAGCCGCGTCCCACGCGCGCGGCGCGATTCTTCTAGAATCGCAAAAATCGGACGCGGACATCGGCGCAGGTTTGCCGTCATGCCGCCGTCACGGATCGTTCATGCAGGCACGCAAAGAGGACACAAGAAGATGGACATGGGCATCGCAGGACGCAGCGCGCTGGTGTGCGCGGCGAGCAAGGGACTGGGGCGCGGCTGCGCCGAGGCGCTCGCCGCCGAAGGCGTGAACGTGACGATCGTCGCGCGCACGGCACAGACGCTCGAGGAAACCGCCGCGCAGATCCGCGCCGCGACGGGCGTGGAGGTCAAGGCCGTGGCCTGCGACATCACCACCGAAGCGGGCCGCGCCGCCGCGCTGGCGGCGTGTCCGTCGCCGGATATTCTCGTGAACAATGCGGGCGGTCCGCCGGCGGGCGACTTCCGCAGCTACACGCACGAGCAGTGGATCGCCGCGCTCGAGGCGAACATGCTCACGCCGATCGCGCTGATCCAGGCCACCATCGACGGCATGAGCGCGCGCGGTTTCGGGCGCATCGTCAACATCACGAGTTCGTCGGTGAAGGCGCCGATCGACGTGCTCGGCCTGTCGAACGGCGCGCGCTCGGGGCTCACGGGCTTCGTCGCGGGCGTGGCGCGCCAGGTCGCGAGCACCGGCGTGACGATCAACAACCTGCTGCCGGGCGCGTTCGACACCGACCGCATCCGCGCGACCATCGTCGCCCAGTCGCAGAAGCAGAATCTCTCGCTCGACGAAGTGCGCGCGCGCCGCGTGAAGTCGATTCCGGTCGGCCGCTTCGGCACGCCCGACGAATTCGGCCGCGCCTGCGCGTTCCTGTGCAGCGTGCACGCGGGCTACATCACCGGACAGAACTGGCTGATCGACGGCGGCGCTTACCCTGGCACGTACTGAGCGGGCACGTACTGAACGCGCTTCGTGCGCGTTCGACCCGCCGATCGACCCCGTAGCGACTTTTTCACCACCCCCAAGACGAACACCAAGGAGCAGAAGGCCATGCCCACCCGCGTCGCGCTGATCGCGCACGACCACAAGAAGGACGACATCGTCCGGCTGACCGGCGAATACGTCGACACGCTGCGCCGTTGCGCGCTGCTCGCCACCGGCACGACCGGCGGCCGCATCGAGGCGGCGCACGGCCTGAACGTCGAGCGCATGCTGTCCGGCCCGCACGGCGGCGACCTGCAGATCGGCTCGCAACTGGCCGAGGGCAAGGTCGACGTGGTGATCTTCCTGCGCGACCCGATGACCCCGCAGCCGCACGAACCCGACATCAACGCACTGGTGCGCGCCTGCGACGTGCACGACGTGCCGTGCGCGACCAACATCTCGACCGCGCGCATGATTCTCGACGTGCTCACGCTGCGCATGAAGGACGTGGTCTGAGCGGTGCGCCGCGCGCGCAGACTGAACAGATCGAATCCGACTTTTGCACGACTCAAGGAGACATGAGATGAGCAAGGCAATCCGATACGACAAGGCCGGCGGCCCCGACGTCATGAAGTGGGTGGACGTCGAAGTGGGCGAGCCGGGCGAGGGCGAGATCCGCGTGAAGCAGACCGCCTGCGGACTCAACTATATCGACGTGTATTTCCGCACCGGTCTCTATCCGCAGCCGCTGCCCGCCGGTCTGGGCATGGAAGCGGCGGGCGAGGTGACGGCGGTGGGCGCGGGCGTGACGAGCGTGAAGGTGGGCGAGCGCATCGCCTATGTCGCGCGTCCGCCGGGCGCGTATGCGCAGGAGCGCGTGCTGCGCGCCGACCAGGTGATCCGCGTGCCCGATTCGATCAGCGACGAGCAGGCCGCCTCGCTCATGCTGCAAGGCCTGACCGCGCAATACCTGCTGCGCCGCACGTATCGCGTGAAGGCCGGCGACACGATCCTGATCTCGGCGGCGGCGGGCGGCGTGGGCCTCATCGTCTGCCAGTGGGCGAAGGCGCTGGGCGCGACCGTGATCGGCACCGTGGGCTCGGACGAAAAGGCCGAGATCGCGAAGGCGCACGGCTGCGATCACCCGATCGTCTACACGCGCGAGGACTTCACGGCGCGCGTGCGCGAGATCACGAACGGCGCGGGCGTGCCTGTGGTCTACGACTCGATCGGCAAGGACACGTATACGAAGTCGCTCGACTGCCTCGCGCCGCTGGGCATGTTCGTGAGCTTCGGCAATGCGTCGGGGCCGCTGCCGCCGATCGATTCGTCGGAGTTCGCGGGACGCGGCTCGCTGTTCTTCACGCGTCCGACCTTGTTCACCTATATCGCCAAACGCGCCGACTATGAAGCGATGGCGGCCGAGCTGTTCGAGGTGGTCGCGTCGGGCAAGGTGAAGACGTCGATCAACCAGCGTTACGCGCTCCAGGACGTGGGCCAGGCGCATACCGATCTCGAAGCGCGCCGCACCACGGGATCGACGATTCTGCTGCCGTAAAGACGCCGTTTAGTTCCGGCGTATTCAGCCTGAAACAAGGCGCGCATGCCCGCCATGCGCGCCTTTTTGTTTGCCTTTTACTTCCCGCCCGATTCGCCGCACCGGCCGCTGCGCCTTTGTCTGCAAGCCGGTGCGCGCGCATGCGCATACCGATGCGCCCCGCGTTTACGCGTTTTTTATACGCACGCCCCAAGCTTTGATCCGGATTTAACGCGATAAACCGTACCTTACCGCCATCCATCAATGGAGAACACGACAATGGATGTGCTGTATATCGGGGGGCTGGCGGCCTTCGCCGCGCTCATTTATGCATTGATCGCCGGCTGCGAGAAGCTCATGCAGTATCGCCGCGCCGATCAGGGTGTGAAGGGAGTGCGCTCATGAACTGGATTTTCTGGTTGTCGGGGGCGGCGACGCTGTTGCTGTTCGTCTATCTCGTCCATGCGCTGCTGCGCGCGGAGGATATCGAATGAACGCCAACAATCTGCTGCAAATGGGGCTGTTCATCGTCGTGCTGCTGGCGCTCGCAGTGCCGGTCGCGGGCTATATCACGCGCGTGCTCGACGGGCGCTCGCGCGTCGTGCGCCTGTTCGCGCCGGTGGAAAATCTGCTCTACCGTATCGCGGGCGTGGACGCCAGCGCGGAGATGAACTGGAAGCGCTACGCGTTCGCCACGATCTCGTTCAACGTGCTGGGCGTGGGCTTCCTCTACGTGCTGCTGCGCGTCCAGGGCTGGCTGCCGGGCAATCCGCAGGCGTTCAGCGCGATGACCGTGGATGGCGCGTTCAACACCGCCATCAGCTTCGTCACCAACACGAACTGGCAGGACTACTCGCCCGAGCAGACCGTGAGCTATCTCACGCAGATGCTCGGCCTCACGGTGCAGAACTTCCTTTCGGCGGCCACCGGCATCGTCGTGGTGGTCGCGCTGATACGCGGGTTCGCGCGTCATTCGGTGCAGACCATCGGCAACTTCTGGGTCGATCTCACGCGCACGACGCTCTACATCCTCGTGCCGATGGCGGCGCTCATCGCGGCGCTGCTGATGAGCCAGGGCATGATCCAGAACTTCAAGTCGTATCAGGACGTGCCGACGCTGCAAACCACGACCTACGCCGCGCCGAAGCTCGACGCGCAGGGCAATCCGGTCAAGGACGCGAAGGGCAACGCCGTCACCGTCGATACGAAGGTGACGACGCAGACGCTCGCGATGGGCCCGGTCGCCTCGCAGGAAGCGATCAAGATGCTCGGCACCAACGGCGGCGGTTTCTTCAACGCCAACTCCGCGCATCCGTACGAGAACCCGACGCCGTTCTCGAACTTCGTCGAAATGTTGGCGATCCTGATCATTCCGGCCGCGCTGTGTCTCGTGTTCGGCAACATGGTGGCCGACCGCAGGCAGGGCGTGGCGGTGCTCGCGGTGATGACGATCGCGTTCGCCGTGGCGGTGGGCGTCGAACTGTCCGCGGAACAAAGCGGCAATCCGATGTTCGCGTCGCTCAACGTCGATCAGCAGGCGAGCGCGTTGCAGGCCGGCGGCAACATGGAAGGCAAGGAAACGCGCTTCGGCATCGCGCAGACGGGCCTCTTCGTCGTGACCACCACGGCGGCTTCGTGCGGCGCGGTGAATGCGATGCACGACTCGCTCACGCCGATCGGCGGCCTCGTGCCGATGCTCTTTATCCAGCTTGGCGAAGTGATCTTCGGCGGCGTGGGTTCGGGTCTGTACGGCATGCTCGTGTTCGCCTTGCTCGCGGTGTTCGTGGCGGGCCTGATGATCGGCCGCACGCCCGAATACGTGGGCAAGAAGATCGAATCGTTCGAGATGAAGATGGTGTCGATCGTGATTCTGCTCACGCCGCTGCTGGTGCTGCTCGGCACTTCGATTGCCGTGCTCGCCGACGCGGGCAAGGCCGGCATCGCCAATCCGGGCGCGCACGGTTTCTCCGAAATCCTCTACGCGTTCAGCTCCGCCGCGAACAACAACGGCAGCGCGTTCGCGGGCCTGTCGGTCAACACGCCGTTCTACAACTGGCTGCTCGGCATCGCGATGTGGTTCGGCCGCTTCGGCACCATCGTGCCGGTGCTGGCGATCGCGGGTTCGCTCGCGAGCAAGAAGCGCATCGCCGTGACGGGCGGCACGCTGCCCACGCATGGCCCGCTGTTCGTCGTGCTGCTGCTCGGCTGCGTGCTGCTGGTGGGCGCGCTCACCTACGTGCCGGCGCTCGCGCTCGGTCCGGGTGTCGAGCATCTGATCATGCTCGGCGTGCATTGAACGGGGATCTTTCGAAATGACACAACATAGTGCAACACGGTCCATGTTCGATCCGGCGCTCGTGCGCCCGGCCATCGTGGACTCGTTCAGGAAACTCACGCCGCGCACCCAGTTGCGCAATCCGGTGATGTTCTGCGTCTACGTGGGCAGCGTGCTCACGACGATCCTCTGGATCGCGGCGCTGATGGGCCAGGCCGAGGCGCCCGCGGGCTTCATTCTCGCGGTCGCGTTGTGGCTCTGGTTCACGGTGCTGTTCGCGAACTTCGCCGAAGCGCTCGCCGAAGGCCGCTCGAAAGCGCAGGCCGCGTCGCTGCGCCAGGCCAAGCGCGACGTGATGGCGAAGAAGCTCAACGAACCGCATCCGAAGGCGCCGATCCGCATCACGACCGCCACCGATCTGCGCAAGGGCGACGTGGTGCTGGTCGAAACCGGCGACACGATTCCCGCCGACGGCGAGGTGATCGAAGGCGTGGCCTCGGTCGACGAATCGGCGATCACGGGCGAATCCGCGCCGGTGATCCGCGAGTCGGGCGGCGACTTTTCGTCGGTCACGGGCGGCACGCGCGTGCTCTCCGACTGGATCGTCGTGCGCGTCACGGCTAATCCGGGCGAGGCGTTTCTCGACCGCATGATCGCGATGGTCGAAGGCGCGAAGCGCCAGAAAACGCCGAACGAAATCGCGCTGACGATTCTGCTGGTCGCGCTGACCATCGTGCTGCTGCTCGCCACCGCGACGCTGCTGCCGTTCTCGATGTTCTCCGTCGAGGCCGCGAAGATGGGTCACGTGGTGACGATCACGGCGCTGACCGCGCTGCTCGTCTGCCTGATTCCGACGACCATCGGCGGGCTGCTTTCGGCGATCGGCGTGGCGGGCATGAGCCGCATGATGCAGGCCAACGTGATCGCCACGTCGGGCCGCGCCGTGGAAGCGGCCGGCGACGTCGACGTGCTGCTGCTCGACAAGACCGGCACGATCACGCTCGGCAACCGTCAGGCGTCGGCGTTCGTGGCCGCGCCCGGCGTGAACGAGGAAGCGCTCGCGGACGCCGCGCAACTGGCCTCGCTCGCCGACGAAACGCCCGAGGGCCGCAGCATCGTCGTGCTCGCGAAGCAGCGCTTCAACATTCGCCAGCGCGACATGCACGCGCTCCAGGCCGCGTTCATCGCCTTCAGCGCGCAGACGCGCATGAGCGGCGTGGACCTGCCGGGCCGCGAGATCCGCAAGGGCGCCGCCGACGCGGTCAAGCACTACGTCGAGCAGCACGGCGGCCGCTTCCCGTCGGAAGTGAACACGGCCGTGGATGAAGTCGCGCGTCGCGGCAGCACGCCGCTCGTCGTCGCCGAGCATCAGGGCGACGAGGCGCGCGTGCTGGGCGTGATCGAGTTGAAGGACGTGGTGAAGGGCGGCATCAAGGAGCGCTTCGCCGAACTGCGCAAGATGGGCATCAAGACCGTGATGGTGACGGGCGACAACCGCCTGACCGCCGCCGCGATCGCCGCCGAAGCCGGTGTCGACGACTTCCTCGCGCAAGCCACGCCCGAGACCAAGCTCGCGACGATCCGCGAACATCAGGCCCAAGGCAAGCTCGTGGCGATGACCGGCGACGGCACCAACGACGCGCCCGCGCTCGCGCAGGCCGACGTGGCCGTGGCGATGAACACCGGCACGCAGGCCGCGAAGGAAGCGGGCAACATGGTCGACCTCGATTCGAATCCGACCAAGCTCATCGAGATCGTCGAGATCGGCAAGCAGATGCTGATGACGCGCGGTTCGCTCACGACCTTCTCGATCGCCAACGACGTCGCCAAGTACTTCGCGATCATTCCGGCGGCGTTCGCCACCACGTATCCGCAACTGAACGCGCTCAACGTGATGCATCTCGCGACGCCCGCATCCGCGATTCTCTCGGCGGTGATCTTCAACGCGCTGATCATCGTGCTGCTGATTCCGCTCGCGCTCAAGGGCGTGAAGTACCGGCCGCTCGGCGCGGCGATCCTGCTGCGCCGCAATCTGCTGATCTACGGGCTCGGCGGGATTCTGGTGCCGTTCGTCGGCATCAAGCTGATCGACATGGTGCTCGCGGCGTTCGGCTGGGTTTGATCCGCGCCGGACACCCATGACGCTTCGCCAATGTCGCCAATGTCGCCAATGAACAGGAAGCCAAAATGAAATCGCAGTTTCGTCCTCTGATCGTGATCTTCGCCGTGCTCACGGCGATCACCGGGCTTGTCTATCCGGCCGTGATGACGGCGTTCGGGCAGGCCGTGTTCCACCGCCAGGTCAACGGCAGCCTCGTCGAAGCCGACGGCAAGGTGGTGGGCAGCGCGCTGATCGGCCAGCAGTTCGACGCGCCCCAGTACTTCTGGGGCCGTCTCTCGGCCACCGCGCCGATGCCGTACAACGCGCAGGGCTCGGGCGGCTCGAACCTCGGCCCGACCAACCCGGCGCTCGCCGATGAGGTCAAAGGCCGCATCGACGCGCTCAAGGCCGCGGGCAGCGACGTGTCGCAGCCGATTCCCGCCGACCTCGTGACTTCGTCGGGCAGCGGGCTCGATCCCGAGATTTCGCCCGCCGCCGCCGCGTACCAGGTCGCGCGCGTGGCGCAGGCGCGTCATCTCAGCGCGGGCGACGTGCAGGCGCTCGTGGACCGCTACACGAAGGGCCGCCAGTTCGGCCTGCTCGGCGAGCCGCGCGTGAACGTGCTGGAGCTTAACCTCGCGCTCGACGGTAAAGACGTAAGCTGAGCGCGCGAGCTGTCCGCGCGCCGCACGCCGCACCGCGCGGCGTGCGGTTTGCCATTTCGGCGCCACGGTGAGACGATCGGCGATGGCGTTCCGGCGCGCTCGCCGACGCGCATCGACGTGAGCCGAGCGCTAAAACACACCACGCGACACACGACGCGAAATCCGCATGAACCGTCCCGATCCCGACGAACTCCTCGACCGGCTGCAACGCGATGAAGAAAAACGCCGCCGCGGCAAGCTGAAGATTTTCTTCGGCGCGTCGGCGGGCGTCGGCAAGACCTACGCGATGCTGCAAGCCGCGCGCCGCCGCGCCGACGAAGGCGTGGACGTGGTGGTCGGCATCGTCGAAACGCATGGGCGCAGCGAAACCGCCGCGCTGACCCTCGGCCTCGACGTGATGCCGCGCCAGCACCTCGCGTATCGCGGCCGCATGCTCGACGAATTCGATCTCGACGCCGCGCTCGCGCGCAAGCCGCAACTCGTGCTGGTCGACGAACTCGCGCATTCGAACGTGCCCGGCGCGCGCCATCTGAAGCGCTGGCAGGACGTCTACGAACTGCTCGACGCGGGCATCGACGTCTATACGACCGTCAACGTGCAGCATCTCGAAAGCCTCAACGACGTGGTGGGGCAGATCACCGGCATCCGCGTCTGGGAGACGGTGCCCGACCGCGTGTTCGACGGCGCCGACGAAGTCACGCTCGTCGACCTGCCCGCCGAGGAACTGCTCGACCGCATGCGCGACGGCAAGGTTTATCTGCCCGCGCAGGCCGAACGCGCGGTGCGCAACTTCTTCCGCAAGGGCAATCTGATCGCGCTGCGCGAACTGGCGCTGCGCCGCACGGCCGACCGCGTCGATGCGCAGATGCACGAGTACCGCGCCGACCGCTCGATCCAGCACGTCTGGCAGGCGCGCGAGCGGCTGCTCGTCTGCATCGGGCCGGGACCGGAAGCGCCCGCGCTGGTGCGCGCGGCGGCGCGGCTGGCGGCGAGTCTCAAGGCCGACTGGATCGCCGTCTATGTGGAAACGCCGGCGCTTCAGCGCCTGTCCGACGCGATCCGCGAACGTACGCTCGGCGCGCTCAAGCTCGCCTCGGAACTGGGCGCGGAAACCGCGTCGCTCGCGGGCGAGGACGCCGCCGTCACGCTCGCGGGCTATGCGCGTCTGCGCAACGTCTCGAAGCTGGTGGCGGGCGCGTCGCTGCGCAGCGGTTTCTCGCGCTGGTGGCGCAGGCCGTTCGGCGAGCGGCTCGCCGAAAAAGCCGGCGATGTCGATCTCACCCTGGTGCGCGCGAGCGGCAACGACGTCGACCGCCTGATCGGCCGTGGTGGTGGCGAAGGACGCGACGGCCGTGATTCGGGCTCGCCCGCCGCGCGCGCGGCCAACGCGTGGCGCGCCGCCATCGCCGAGGGCGCCGCGCACCGCTCGCCGCCGCGCGCGTATGCGGCGGCGCTGGCGATCTGCGCGGGCATCACGCTGCTCGCGAACCAGTTGAACGACCGCATCGCGCTCGCGAATCTCGTGATGCTGTATCTGCTCGGCGTGATCTTCGCGGCCACGAAGCTCGGGCGCGGGCCGGGCGTCATGCTCTCGTTCGCGAGCGTGGCCGCCTACGACTTCTTCTTCGTGCCGCCGCGCCTGTCGTTCTCGGTCAGCGACACGCAATATCTGCTGACCTTCGTCGGCATGCTGCTGACCTCGCTCGTCATCAGCCATCTGACGTCGAGCCTGCGCCGCGAGGCGAGCGTCGCTCAGCGGCGCGAACAGCGCACCGGCGCGATGTACGCGATGGCGCGCGAACTGGCCGCCGCGCTCGCGACCGAGCAGATCGTCGCGATCGGCAGCCGCCACGTGAGCGAGGTCTTCAACGCGCGCGTGGCGATCCTCCTGCCCGATAGCGCCGACAAGGTGCAGCAGAAGATCGAGGACCCTGATCCGCAGATCATGCTCGACGCCGCGAGTCTCGATCTCGACGTGGGCCAGTGGGTCTACGACCAGCAAAAGCCCGCGGGCCACGGCACCGACACCTTGCCCGCGGCTGCCGCGCGCTATCTGCCGCTGAGGGCGCCGATGCGCACGCGCGGCGTGCTGGCCGTGGTCACGCGCGACGCGCGCGAACTGCAGGTGCCCGAGCAGCAGCGCATGCTCGACGCCTTTGCCGCGCAGATCGCGCTGGCGCTCGAACGCGTGCACTACGTGGAGATCGCGCGCGACGCGCTCGTCAACATGGAGTCCGAACGGTTGCGCAACTCGCTGCTCTCGGCGATTTCGCACGATCTGCGCACGCCGCTGACGACCATCGTCGGCTTTTCGTCGATGCTCGCGCAGACGCACGAGCCCGGCGCGCCCGGCGACACTCACAGCGCGCGCACCGGCGAGCTGATCGAGGCAATCCACGACGAGGCGCTGCGCATGACCGGCATCGTCACGAATCTGCTCGACATGGCGCGTTTGCAGGCGGGCAGTCTCAAGCTCAATCGGCAATGGACGCTGCTGGAGGAAACCGTGGGCGCGGCGCTGGCCGCGTGCCGCCGCGTGCTGGCGCGCCATCCGGTGCAGGTGAAGCTGGAGGCGGGCTTGCCGCTGCTCCAGCTCGACGCCGTGCTGATGGAGCGGCTCTTTGCGAACCTGCTGGAAAACGCCGCGAAGTACACGCCGCCCGACACGCCGCTGACGATCGCCGCGCGCCGCATCGAGGAGCACGGCCGGCCCTTCGTGCGCGTGAGCATCGACGACCGCGGGCCGGGCTTGCCGCCCGGCATGAACGAGCGCGTGTTCGAGAAGTTCACGCGCGGCGAGAAGGAGTCGGCGAAACCGGGCATCGGGCTCGGGCTTGCGATCTGCCGCGCGATCGTCGAAGCGCACGGCGGTACAATCGGCGCGGCCAATCGCGTCAATGCCGACGGTCATGTGGAAGGCGCGTCGTTCTGGTTCGCGCTGCCCGTGGAAGCGCCGCCGCCGCTGCCGAGCGACATCGTCGAGCCGGAAGAAGCCGAGGCGGAACACGACGCTCACGACGCTCACCACGCTCACGACGACGCTTCGGCACCGTCAACCTTCGATCCGAAACCTGCATCGCATTCGAACCCGCATTCAAACCATGAGTGATCCGAGTCTTGCCGTTGTCCTGATCGAAGACGAAAAACAGATCCGCCGCTTCGTGCGTGCTTCGCTGGAAGGCGAGGGCATCACGGTCTACGACGCCGAAACGGGCAAGCAGGGGCTCGTCGAGGCGGCCACGCGCAAGCCCGATCTCGTGATCGTCGATCTCGGCCTGCCCGATACCGACGGTCTCGACGTGATCCGCGAGCTGCGCGGCTGGAGCGATCTGCCGGTGATCGTGCTGTCCGCGCGCACCCAGGAAAGCGAAAAGGTCGCCGCGCTCGACGCGGGCGCCGACGATTACCTGACCAAGCCCTTCGGCGTTTCCGAACTGCTCGCGCGCATCCGTGCGCATCTGCGGCGGCGCAATCGCGGCGGCGCGAACGAGGAGCCGCAGGTGAGCTTCGGCGCGGTGACCGTCGATCTCGGGCTGCGCCAGGTCACGCGCGAGGGCGCGCCCGTGCATCTCACGCCGATCGAATACCGCCTGCTCGCCACGCTCGTGCGCGACTCGGGCCGCGTGCTCACGCACCGCCAGTTGCTCCGCGAGGTGTGGGGGCCGTCGCATGTCGAGAGCAGCCACTATCTGCGCATCTACATGGCGCATCTGCGGCAGAAGCTGGAGCGCGATCCGGCGCAGCCCGAGCACATCGTCACCGAAACGGGCGTGGGGTATCGGCTGGTCGGCGTGCAGTGACGCGGGCGGTTCGATAGACGGGCGGCCAGCGGCGCGCACCAGTCTGGTGCTATAATTACAGATGTGTAAGGACGACCTTGCACGTCATTTTTTCGGGGACGGCCCCATTTTTTCAAGTGGAGCGTCCCAGATGCCCTGGTTCATTCTTCTCATCGCTGGCCTGCTCGAAGTCGCCTGGGCGGCCGGTCTCAAGTCCTCCGAAGGTTTCACGCGCCTGTGGCCGTCCGTGTTCACGATCGTGACCGCGCTCGGCAGTTTCGCGCTGCTCTCGTACGCCATGCGCCAGTTGCCGCTCGGTACGGCCTACGCCGTCTGGACGGGCATCGGCGCGGTGGGCGCGTTCGTGTTCGGCATCGTCATGATGGGCGAGGCCGTGAGCGTCGCGCGCGTGGCGAGCGCCGCGCTGATCGTGCTCGGCATCATCGGGCTCAAGCTCAGTTCGGCGGCCTGAGGGGACGCCTGAGCGGCGGCGCGTTTGCGCGCGCGGGCTTTTGCCGCCCGATTGGCCACACGAGCGGCCGTCCGACTGGCCGTCCGCTGCCGCGCCGCCTTGCGCGCAATGGCATCCTGGCCGCGATCCAGCGCGCATTTTCCCCACATTTTCGGCAAAAATCGCGGGTTTTGGCGTGGCGCGCACGCGCAACACCGCTGCGGCGGCGCAGCGAGCGTGGCTATAATGGGACAGTCATCAACCGATAACACTCCGCGCCGCGGATAACGCGAGCGCCGCAGCCCGATGGCGCCGCGTCTGGCGAACCGGGCGCTGCGTTTGCGCCAGATTCGTGGGGGACGGCGCCGCGCGAGCCTCGCGCGAGGAGGCAGTCATGCTCGAACCGATTTCGCTTGCCGCGGGCCTGTCCTGGGGCAGCGGCCTGCGCCTCTATCTCACGGTCCTCATGGCCGGCGTGCTTCAGCGCCTCGGCCTCATCCATCTGCCCGACACGCTCGCGGTGCTCGCTTCGCCCTGGGTGATCGGCATCGCCGCCGCGCTCACGGTGCTCGAATTCCTCGCCGACAAAGTCCCCGCGTTCGATTCGCTCTGGGACGCGTTGCACACCTTCATCCGCATTCCGGCTGGCGCCGTGCTGGCGGCGGGCGCGCTCGGCCACGCCGATCCGGCCGTGCTGACCATCGCCGCGCTCGCGGGCGGCACACTCGCGGGCACCGCGCATCTGGCCAAGGCCGGCACGCGCGCGCTCATCAATCTTTCGCCGGAGCCGGTCTCGAACGTGGTCACGTCGAGCGCCGAGGACGGCATGACCTTCGTCGGCGTGCTGCTCGCGCTGTTCGTGCCGCTGCTGTTCCTCGTCATGCTCGCCGCGTTCCTGCTGGTGGCGACGTGGGCGCTGCCGCGTCTGTGGCGCGGCGTGCAGGGCGGTTTTCGCGGCATGGCGACGCATATGGTCTCGCGTTTCTCGCTGCGGAGCCGTCACGATTGAACCTGCCGAATTCGTCCTCGCCGTCTTCTAGCCCCGTTTCCTCCCGATCCACCACGCGCGCCGCCCCAGGCTGGGGCGACCTCGTGCGCCTCGCCGCCCGCATGACCGCGCGCGACTGGCGCGCGGGCGAACTGACGATGCTGCTGCTCGCGCTCGTGCTCGCGGTGGCCGCGCTCGCGAGCGTGGGCTTTCTCGCCGACCGCCTGCAACGCGGACTGGAGCGCGACGCGCGCCGCATGATCGCCGCCGATTTCATCGTGCGCGCCGATCATCCCGTCGATCCGGCGTTCGCGCGCGAGGCGCAATCGCTCAAGCTGCAAACCGCCAATACGGCGATTTTCCCGAGCATGGTGAGCGCGGTCGGCGATGGGGCCAGCGCCCCGAATGTGCCGAATGCCGCCTCCGGCGCGCAGACGCCCACGCGGCTCGCGGCGGTCAAGTCGGTGTCGGCGGGCTATCCGTTGCGCGGCGCGCTGCGCCTGTCGAGCGGCCCCGGCGCGCCCGATCACGCGGCGCAGGGCATTCCGCCGTCCGGCACCGTCTGGGTCGACGATCAACTGCTCGACGCGCTCAAGGTCCACGTCGGCAGCCAGGTGCGCGTGGGCACACGCACGTTCACGATCGGCGCGCTCATCACGCGCGAACTTGACCGTGGCTTCTCGTTCGTCAACTTCTCGCCGCGCCTGATGCTCAACGAGGCCGATCTCGCCTCGACCGGCCTGACGGGCTACGGCAGCCGCGTGACGTATCGCCTTTTGGTGGCGGGCGCCGATCCGGCGGTCGCGCAGTTCGCGCAATTCGCGCACGCACGCGTCGATGGCGGCAAGATGCGCGGCGTCGGCCTCGAATCGCTGCAGGACGGCCAGCCGCAGGTGCGCCAGACGCTCGACCGCGCGCGCCACTTCCTCACGCTCGTCTCGCTCTTGACCGCCTTGCTCGCGGCCGTGGCGATTGCGATGGCCGCGCACCGTTACACGCGCCGTCACCTCGACGGCTGCGCCGCGATGCGCTGCCTCGGCGCGAGCCAGCGCACGCTGCGCACGCTGTTCGTGCTCGAATTCGCGGGCCTCGGGCTGGTGGGCGGCGCGATCGGCGTGGCGCTCGGTTACGCGGGCCATCTCGCGCTGCTCGCGTGGCTCGGCACCTTGATCGACGTCGCGCTGCCGTATCCCGGGCCGATGCCCGCGCTCGAAGGCGTCGCGGCGGGGCTGGTCCTGCTGCTCGGCTTCGCGCTGCCGCCGCTGTTGCCGCTCACGCGCGTGCCGCCGGTGCGCGTGCTGCGCCGCGAGTGGGGCGACGAAAGCCGCACGGCGTGGGCCGCGTACGCGGTCGGCATCGCGCTGTTCGCGGGGCTGCTCGTGATCGCGGCGGGCGAGGTGAAGCTCGGCGGCATCGTCGCAGGCGGTTTCGCGCTCGGCCTGCTGGTGTTCGCGGCGCTCGCGCGTCTCGCGCTGTGGGGCGCGGCGCGCATCGCGCGCAGCCAGCGCAACGGTCTGGAGGCACGCGCGGGCGTGGGCTGGCGTTATGCGCTGGCGTCGCTCGAACGTCGGCCCGGCGCGAGCGCGTTGCAGATCACCTCGCTCGCGATCGGGCTGATGTGTCTGCTGCTGATCGCGATGACGCGCAACGACTTGATCGAAGGCTGGCGCAAATCGACGCCGCCCGACGCGCCCAACGAATTCCTCATCGACATCCAGCCCGACCAGCGCGACGCGGTGGCCGAGTGGCTCTCGCAGCACGGCGTCGCGAGCCCCGATCTGGAGCCGATGGTGCGCGGCCGCCTCATCAGCATCAACGGCAAGCCGGTCGATCCGGCGCAGTACAAGAGCGAGGACGCGCGTCGTCTCGTCGACCGCGAGTTCAATCTCTCGTACACGACGCAACTGCCCGACGACAACCGCATCGAGGCGGGCCAGTGGTACGGCGAGACGAGCGCGCCGCAACTGTCGATTGAGCAGGGCCTCGCGAAGATCCTCAACGTGAAGCCCGGCGACGTGCTGACCTTCGACGTGACGGGCCTCGAAGTGACCGCGCCCGTGACGAGTCTGCGCAAGCTCGACTGGGGCTCGTTCAAGGTCAACTTCTTCGTGCTGATGCCGCCCGCGCTGCTGCACGATTTTCCGGCTACGTTCATCACGAGTTTCCATCTGCCCGATGCGCAACGTAACGTGGTGGACGGGCTGGTCGCGAAGTACCCGAATGTGACGGCCATCGACGTCGGGCCGATTCTCGCGCAGATCCAGCGCGTGCTCGAACAGGTGATCGGCGCGGTGCAGTTCCTGTTTATCTTCACGCTCGCGGCGGGCGTGCTGGTGCTCTACGCGGCGCTCGCGGGCACGCGCGACGAGCGCATGCGCGAGTCGGCGCTGTTGCGTGCGCTGGGCGCGTCGCATCGGCAGGTGAGGTCGGTGCAGATCGCGGAGTTCGTCGCGGTGGGCGCGCTCGCCGGACTGATGGCGGCGGTCGGCGCGCAGGCCGTGGGGTACGTGCTCGCCACGCGCGTGTTCGATTTTTATCTCGCCTTCGATCCGTGGCTCATTCCCGCGGGCATCGCGGCGGGCGTCGCGTGCGCGGGCGTGGGCGGCTGGGTCAGTCTGCGTCACGTGCTGGCGCGGCCCGCGCTGCAATCGCTGCGGGACGCGTGAAGCGTGAAGTGGTCGTGCGCGGCGGTGTTTGTTTCGAGCCGGTGCCGTTCGCGCACGTTCCGTTATAGGATGCCGGTGCTTCTCACGCCGACACCATGACCACCGACTCGACTGAATCGACCCGCGCCGCGAGCGCGCCGCCGCTGCGCTTTCTCGACACCTATCTCGCCGCGCTGCTCGCGCGCGCGAGTGCGCTCATCTCCGACGAATTCCACGCCACGCTTGCGCGCAAGAAGATTCCGGCGCTGCAATGGCGCGTGCTCGCGTGTCTGTCCGATGGCCCGTTGCCGATGGGCGATCTCGGCCGCCTGATCCTCGCCAAGCAGCCGACCGTGAGCAAGCTGATCGACCGCATGGAAGCGGCGGGGCTGGTCGCGCGTCAGGACGATCCCGCGAGCCGCCGACGCACGCTCGTCGCGCTCACGCCGCAGGGCCGCGCGCTCGCGGCGGAGCTGATCGCGCTGGCGCTGGAGCACGAGGCGTCGGTGCTGCTGCCGTTTCCGCCCGAGTCGGCGAAGCTGTTCGTCGAGATGCTGCGTCAGTTGATCGAGCAGCATTCGAAGTAACGCGTTTCTCCGCGTGCCATCGCGTGCGTTCGCGCGCGCCTTCGGCACGCCGCGTTACAGCGCGAGACTGCCCGTGCTCGTGCCGCCGCACACATAGAGCGTTTGTCCCGTGACGAAGCCGTTTCCCGGCGCCGCGAAGAACATCGCGGCGCGCGCGATGTCGTCGGGCTGGCCGAGGCGGCCGACCGGAATGCCCGCCGCGATCTGCGCGACCTTGGGGCTGTCGGCGGGCACCACCGCATGGAACATGTCGGTCTGCACCGGGCCGGGCGCGATGGCGTTCGCGGTCACGCCGAGCGGCCCGAGTTCGAGCGCCCACGTGCGCACGAGGCCAAGCATGCCCGCCTTGGTCGCCGAATACGCGGTGCGCGTGGCGAGCCCGAGCGCCGCGCGCGACGAGATCAGCACGAGCCGTCCGAAATGCTGCGCGCGCATCGCGGGCAGCATGGCCTGGGCGAGCGCGATGGGCGCATCGAGATGCAGATGCGCGAGCGCGAGCAGGTCGTCGTGCGTGACCTCGGGCAGCAACGCCGCGCGGATCACGCCCGCGTTGTGCACGAGTGTTGTGGGCGCGTGGCGCGCGGCGACCTCGGCAGCGGCCGCGCGTGTGGCGGCGGCGTCGCAGAGATCGACTTCGACGGTGTGCAGGCGCGCGTGTCCCGGCGCGTCGGCGCGTAAATCGAGCGAGATCACTTCGTAGCCCGCTTCGAGCAGATGCTCGACGATCGCGCGGCCGATGCCCGCGTTGCCGCCCGTCACGATGGCGGCGCGGTGCGACGTGGCGTGTTGGCTCATGGCAGCAGTCATATCAGTCCTGGCGTTTTTTCAGGGCGCGCGTATCGATGCAGCGCGAGCTGCCGGGCAAGGTGCGCGCGAGTTCCTTGAGCGCGGCGCGCTGCACTTTCTGCGTGCCGGTGAGCGGCAGCGCATCGACGAACGCGACGTAACCGGGTGCCTTGAAGTACGCGAGCTGCGCGAGACACAACTGCGCGAGTTCGGCGGCGAGCGGCGCGGCGGCTGCGTCGGCGACGGTTTCGCGCGCGATCACGCAGGCGAGCACTTCGTCGCCGCGCACGGCGTCGGGCGTCGCGGCCACGGCGACGTCGGCCACGCGCGGATGCTTGCGCAGCACGCTTTCGACTTCGACCGCCGAGATGTTTTCGCCGCTGCGCCGGATCACGTTCTTCTTGCGATCGACGAAATAAAGCTGGCCGTCGGCGTCCTGCCGGACGATGTCGCCGGTATGGAACCAGCCGCCTTCCCATGCGGCGGCCGTTGCTTCGGCATCCTTGAGATATTCGCGGAAGAAGCCGCGGCGCGGATGTTCGCCGCTCGCGCGCACGAGCAGTTCGCCGGGCGTGTTCACACTGACGTCGCGCCCATCGTCGCCGACGATGCGCACGTCGAGCGCCGCCTCTGGCTTTCCGAAGCACGACTGGCCGATATGACGCGGCTCGCGGTTGGCGATCACCACGGCGCCCGCGCCGGTTTCGGTCATCGCCCAGGCTTCGAGCAGGGGCAGGCCGAAGCGCGTTTCGAACGGCGCGTGCAGCGTTTTATCGACGCCCGCGCCGAAGCCGAAACGCACCGCATGATCGCGGTCCTGTGCGCTTTCGGGCGCGCCGAGCAGCATCGCGGGCATCACGCCGAGATAGTGGACGACGCTCGCGCGCGCGGCCCGCACGCTGGCCCACCACGTTCGCGGATGAAAGCGGTCTAGCGCGACGATCGCGCCGCCCGCGAGGATCATCGCCATGGTCGAATAGGCCATCGCGTTCATGTGCGTCATCGGCAGCGGCGTGACGAGGCGCTCGACGCCGGGCCGCAGCGCGCACAAGCCGCCGATGCGGTTGTACCACTCGCCCGCGAGCAGGAAATATTCGTTGGGCAGCACGCACGCTTTCGGGCGGCCCGTCGTGCCCGAGGTGTAGAGCAGGGCGCATTCGGTATCGGCGTCGGGCGTGTCCGTTTTGTCGGGCGTGGCCGCGCGCGCGATCGTTGCGGAATCGGCTTCGCAGATCGAGACGCTGCGTTGCGCCGCGAATGCCGCTGCGTGCAGATCGGCGTGACGCGCGGCGGGCGCGACGGCGAGATCGAGTTCGCTGTGGCCCGCGATGTACTCGAGTTCGGCGGCGCGCAATTCGGTCGAGAGCGGCACGACCGAGACGCCGAGCGCGTTGAGCGCGAGCCAGTGCAGGAAAAACGCGGGCCGGTTTTCGAGCATCAGTCCTGCGCGATGACCGGCGCCGAAGCCCGCTTCGCGATAGCGCGCGGCGAGCGCGTCGACGCGTGCGAGCGCTTCGCCGTAGCGCAGCGTTTGCGCGTCGATGCCGTAGATCGCGGCGGTTTCGGGCAGCACGACGAGGAAGTCGTGATCGGGCCAACGTGCGGCGCTGGAGGCGAAGGCCGCATAAACGCTGGCGTGGCGAGACGTATCGGATGAAATCAAGGCGCGCCTCACAGGAACAGTTGCACGGACGGCAGCGCCGCGTCGCAGTTGAGCAGATCGACGCGCTTTTCGCGGATGCGCAGCGCGCCGTCGCGCTCGACGACGTGATGGCGCACGATGCCCGTGAACACCAGTTGCTCGTCGCCGCGCGCTTCGGCGTAGAAGAACGGCGTGCGCAGGCGATAGCCGTCGGCGTCGGCGGATTCGATTTCGGGGCGCTGCATGACGTGCTGGCAACGGCTCTCGGGTTGCTGCGAAAACGCGCGCGGCTGCTTGAGACGTTCGATGCGCAGCTTGAGCAGCAAGCGGTCCTCGTACATCAGCGAGGCGTGATTCAGGCCGTCCTGCTGGCCGTGCGCGAGCGGTATCCAGTAGAGGCCGTCTTCGGCGAATAGCGTGTACCAGGCGTCGAACTGCTTGTCGTCGATGAGGCGCGCCTCGCGATAGACGAAGTCGGCGAGCGTCTCGCGCAGCGCGGGATCGTGGGCGTGGGTCATCGCGGGGTTCCTGTTTTTTGCGGTTGCGCTTGTGCCGTCGCTTGCGGCTCCATATGCCGCGCCCAGGCGCGGAACTGGTTGCGCATCGAGATTTCGCTCGTGCCGTTCACGGTGAGATCGGCGGCTTGCGCTTCGTCCGCGCGATAGTCGCGATGCAGGCTCACCCAGTCGTTGCCGTTGGCCGCGAGCCCTTCCTGGATCGCGCGATACGCGTGCAGATCGTCGTGGCCCACGACCGACATCGGCGAATTGATCAGCCGCGAGTAGGTGAGCGTGCGTTGCAGCAGCGCGTCGGGCGCGCCCTTGAGGCGGAAAGTCCACGACTCGATCAGCGTCTTGTCGGGCGCAATCGGGCGCACGACGCGGATCGCCTGAATCGCGCCCTTGATCGTGAGGCTCGGGTAATAGACCGTGTTGTGGCGCGCGGTGCCGAGCACCTGTTTCGCTTTGTCCTCGCCCCACGCGGCGATCAGTTGCTGCTCGTATTCGGGCACGGACGCGTAGCTCGAATGAATCGAAAAATTCACGCCCGTATAGCTGTGGCCGTGCTCGAACACGCGCACGCCCATGCCGTCGAAGAAGCCGTAATCGGAGACGAAGGGCACGAACTGCTCGATCGCCATCGGCTTCGGTTCGTCGGCGGATTTGCCTTCCCAGAGTTGCTTCGCCGTGCCCGCCGACGACTCGTGCGCCACCATCGGATGCATCGTGTCGTTGAGATTCTCGACGAACATCTTCCAGTTGCAGTTGTGCACGTAGCGCAGACAGCCGCCCGCGATTTCGAGTTCGCCTTCGGGCGAGCGGTCGGCCATGTTGTCGATCGACGACAGCGATGCGCCGAAATACTCGCGGAACGTGGGGCCTTCATCGGCGAGCCGCACGAACACGAAGCCGCGATAAATCTCGACGTTCGCGACCGCCTTGAGACCTTGCCCCGAGGGACAGTCGGAAAGACGTGTGCCTTCGTAGCCGTTCTTCAGCGGAATTGCGAGCGGCTTGCCGTCGGTTTTATAGGTCCACGCATGATAAGGACAGCGGAAGAATTTCCCCGTGTTGCCGCTCGGCGCGCTGACGAGTTTCGCGCCCTTGTGCGCGCAGCGGTTCATCAGCACGCGCACGCCGCCGTTCGCCTCGCGCACCATCACGAGCGGCTGGCGCGCGATGTCGACGGTGAGGTAATCGCCCGCATCGGGCACCTGGCTCGTGTGGCCGAGATACACCCATGTGCGGCTGAACAGCCGCTCCATTTCGAGGTCGAAAATTTCCTGATCCAGATAGACGTCGCGATGAACCTGATCGGGTTCGACGAGCGCGGCGAGCGCTGCGGCGTCTTCGCGATAGCGGGGCATGCGGGGCTCCTTGGCGTGGGCGTTTGTGTTTGTGTCTGCGTTGGCGTGACGCGTGAATGACGCGTTTCAGGCGTCGATGACGAGGCGCGCCGCGCGGGCGCGCGAGACGCAGATATGCATGACCTTGCCCGCGCGCTTTTCGGCTTCGCTCAGGCAGTAATCGCGATGATCGACGTCGCCTTCGATCACGCCGACCTGGCAGACGCCGCATTCGCCGCGCTTGCAGTCGTAGAGCGGATCGAGTCCGGCGTCGAGCATCGCATCGAGAATCGATTGCGCGGGCGCGACGCTCAGCGTCATGCCGGACTGGCGCAGTTCGACTTCGAAATGTGCGTCGCCGGATTTCGGCGCGGCGGCGGCGAACAACTCGGAGCGGATGCGCTCGCGCGGCCAGCCTTGCGCCGTCGCCTGCGCGATCGTCGCGTCGATCAGGCCTTGCGGGCCGCAGACGTAGAGCGGCTGGCCCGGCGTGAGCGAGGCGAGCAGGCGGGTGAGGTCGAAGCGATGCGCGGCGTCGGTTTCGTCGTCGCCGTAGAGGTGGAGCGCGTCGCCCGCGAGCGTGCGCAGGGCGTCGACGAAAGCAAGCTGCGCGATCGAGCGGCCCGTGTAGTGCAGTGCGTAGCGATGTCCGCGCGACGTGAGTTCGGCGGCCATCGACGCGATCGGCGTAATGCCGATGCCGCCCGCGATCAGCACGGCGTCGTCGCGTCCTGCTGGCGCATCGTCGAGCGCGAAGGCGTTGACGGGTGACGCGATGCGCAGCGTGTCGCCCGCGCGGACCTGCGTGTGCATCCAGCGCGAACCGCCCGCGCCGGAATCCTCGCGGCGAACCGCGATCAGGTAACTTTCAGGCGCGGTGACCGAGGGTGCGAAGTCGATCAGCGAATAGGCGTTCCACGCCGCGCCGCCGGGCGTTTGCACCTGCACGCGCAGATGCGCGCCCGCGCGGTAAGCGGGCAGCGTGCGGCCGTCGACGGCACGCAGGCGAAAGGCGGTGATGTGTTCGGTGAGCGGCTCGACGGTCTCGACGAGCACATCGAGCATTTCGGCATCCTGAAGGATGGGCGCGGCACTCATATCGAGGCTCCTTGCGCGGCGGCGCTGCGGTGGAACGGGCTGCATGTCATGGGGCGTCTCCTGCCCATCGCTCGTTCGGCGAGGGGGCGGTCGTCGGCGAAATTCCGGTTCTTCGAATCCCGGGTTTGGCCCGCTTAGGTATAAACCCTTTAGATTCGAAAATATGAAAATTCATGTGTTTTATTGGATAATGAAAAAAACCGGCTGTCAAGGCGGATGCGCCCGAGGCCAGAACAGGAGGTTTCATGGAGGCGGATTTCGAAGGCGCCGCGCTGGTCTGCGGCGTGGAAGTGCCGTATCGGCGGCAGGCGCCGGAGCACAGCACGGGCGATCTGCTCGCGCAGGCGTTCGACGCCGCGCTGGCGGAGTCGGGTTTCGCGGCGCGCGAGGTGGACGGGCTGGGCGTGGCGTCGTTCACGCTGGCGCCCGATCATGCGATCGATATGGCGTGGCGGCTCGGCATGAGCCCGCGCTGGTGCATGGACGACTGTCACGGCGGCGCGAGCGCGATCAACCTGCTGCAGCACGCGATCCGCGCGATCCAGCATGGCGACGCGAACGTGATCGTGCTGCTTTCGGGCGATCGTTTCGAGGCCGCCGATTTTCGGCAACTGGTCGAGCACTACAACCTCACGACGCGCACGTATCTGCGGCCGCTGGAGAACGGCGGGCCGAACAGCCTGTTCGCGATGCTCACGCAGCGTCACGCACTCGCGCATGGGCTCGACGCGCGCGATTACGGCGCGCTGTGCGTGGCGCAGCGCGAGTGGGCGGCGCTCAATCCGGGCGCGGTGTATCGCGCGCCGCTGACGCTCGACGAGTATCTGAACGCGCCGCGCGTCGCGGACCCGCTCGGGCGTTTCGACTGCGTGCCGGTTGTGTGCGGCGCGAACGCCGTGGTGGTGGCGCGCGCGGATCTCGCGGCGCGGCGCGCGCAAGCGGGACACCCCGCGCCGCTGCGCGTGCGCGCGCTGCAATGCCGCTACAACCTTGATCATCAATCGGGCGACGGCTTGCAGACGGGCCTTGCCGCGCTCGCCGACACGCTCTGGCAGCAGGCCAACGCCACGCCCGGCGACATCGACGTGATCTCGGTCTACGACGACTATCCGGTGATGACGCTGATCCAGCTCGCCGATCTCGGCTTCGCGCCCGATGGCGATCTGCGCGCGCTGATCGCGCGTATCGCGTCGCGCGAACTGGCGGTCAATACCTCGGGCGGTCAGCTTTCGGCGGGGCAGGCGGGCGCGGCGGGCGGGATGCACGGGCTCGTCGAAACGATCCGCCAGTTGCAGGGGCTCGCGGGCGCGCGTCAGGTGGCCGGGGCTCGTCTCGCGCTCGCGAGCGGCTATGGCATGGTGCAGTACCGATACGGCATGTGCGCGAATGCGGTCGTGCTCGACAAGGAGACGTCATGACGCAGACCGTGCTGAATATCGAACGCTGCCGCGCCTGCGCTCAGGCGCTGTTTCCGGCGCGCTATCGCTGCCCGAATTGCGGCGCCGCCGATTGGGCGAGCGAAGCCGCGCCGCGGGGCGTCGTGGAGGAGAGCACGGTAGTGCGCCATCGCGTGGGCGCGCAGGGCGAGCGAGGCGCGGAGGGCGTGCATCTCGCGACCGTGCGCACGGAAGCGGGCGCGGTGGTGATCGCGCGCGCCGAGGCGCCGCTTGAGCGCGGCGCGTCCGTTGCGCTGAGCATCGACGAAGACAATCGCGTCTGGGCGCGCGTGTCCTGAGCAGTGCCGAACCTCGTGCGCCTCGCTATGCGAAAATCGGCGTTATCCGGCGGGCGCGCGTGCGCCTTGCCGTCCCCGTTTTTCGTATCGAAACGCATCGAAATCACCCGAATCAACCGTATGACCGATCCAGCCGACGAAGCGCCGCAGCAACCCACGGCCTTCGAACTCGTCGGCGGCGAGGCGCGCGTGCGCGAACTCGTCGACCGTTTCTATGACCTGATGGACCTGGAGCCCGAATTCGCGGGTATCCGCGCGCTGCATCCGCAGTCGCTCGACGGTTCGCGCGACAAAACCTTCTGGTTCCTGTGCGGCTGGATGGGCGGCCCGGACCATTACATCTCGCGCTTCGGCCATCCGCGTCTGCGCGCGCGCCATCTGCCGTTCGCGATCGCATCGTCGGAGCGCGACCAGTGGCTGCGCTGCATGGCATGGGCGATGCAGGATATCGGCCTCGACGAACCGCTGCGCGAGCGCCTGCTGCATTCGTTCTTCGACACCGCCGACTGGATGCGCAACCGTCCGGGTTGAGTTTCGCAGCGGCGCGTTGGGCGTCGTCGTCGTGATCGGCGGATCGGCGGATTGGCGGATTGGCCCGGTGCCTGCGCCGATACAGTCCGGTGCAGGCTCGCGCGAGGCGTATTTTGCGACCGCGCGCGCCTCGCCATAATGGAGGCTCCCGCAGAACGACGAGGAGACGCTTCCCCATGACGACGACATCCGCCACGCGCGCGCTCTTTCGCGACGACGCCTATCTCACGCATTGCGACGCCATCGTGCTGGCCGTCGGCGAGGACGGCGTGCGGCTCGACCAGACCGTGTTCTATCCGCTCGGCGGCGGCCAGGCCGGCGACACCGGCGCGCTGGTGCTCGAAGACGGCACGCGCATCGCGATCGCCGACACCCGTAAAGCCAAATTCGAAGGCGCCACGCCCGACGACGCGCTCCATCTTCCCGCGCCCGGCCAGGACGCGCTGCTCGCGCGCCTTGCGGCGGGCCAGCGCGTGCGCGCCGAGATCGACTGGGCGCGCCGTCATCGGCATATGCGGCTGCATACGGCCAGTCATCTGATGTGCGCGGTGCTGCCGTATGCGGTCGACGGCTGCAGCATCACGAGCGACTACGCGCGGCTCGATTTCGCGACCGTGGAGCCGATCGAGCGCGAGCATGTGGAGGCGCGGCTCGCGGAACTCGTCGCGGGCGCGCACGCGGTGGCGACCGAATGGATCACCGACGAAGCGATGGCCGAGCGCCCCGAACTCGTGCGCACGATGAGCGTGAAGCCGCCGATGGGCCTCGGGCGCGTGCGGCTGCTGCGCATCGAGAGCGTCGATCTTCAGCCGTGCGGCGGCACGCATGTGCGCAACACGCAGGAAATCGGCGCGCTGCGCGTGGCGAAGCTCGAAAAGAAGAGTGCGCGCACGCGTCGACTCGTGCTGGAACTCGTCGAATGACTGCGCTCGATCCGCGCGCGAGAGAGGTGCTCGACTTCTGGTTCGGCGCGCCGGATTCGGAGGACTTCGGCCGCGCGCGCAAGATCTGGTTTCGCAAACGCGAGGCGTTCGACGCGCAATTGCGCGAGCGCTTCGGCGCGCTGCTCGACGCGGCCTGCGCGGGCGAACTCGACGCCTGGTGCGCGACGCCCGAAGGCGCGCTCGCGCTGATCGTCGTGCTCGACCAGTTTTCGCGCAATTGTCATCGCGGCACGGCGCGCGCCTTTGCCGCCGATGAACACGCGCTGCGCATCGCACGCGAGATGGTCGCGCGTGGAGACGACCTCAAGCTGCCGACGGCGCAGCATCGCGCGTTTGCGTATCTGCCGTTCGAACATGCGGAAAGCGCCGAGGCGCAGCGCGAGTCGGTGCGGCTGTTCGGCGAGCTGGCGAAGGGCGGGGAAGGGGAGGATTACTACGATTACGCGCTCAGGCACGCGAAGGTGATCGAGCGCTTCGGGCGTTTTCCGCATCGCAACGCAACGCTGGGCCGCGCGTCGAGCGAGGACGAAGCCGCGTTCCTCAGCGAACCCGGCTCGTCGTTTTAGGCAAAATCAGCGCTGAAAATCAGCGCCCGCCGCTCACGTCGATCAGCGCGCCGGTCACATACAATGCCGCGTCGCTGATCAGCCAGACGATCGTTTCGGCCACTTCCTCGGCGCTGCCGGGACGGCCGAGCGGCGTTTGCGCGCCGAGCACGGCGGCTCGGTCGGGGCGTCCGCCGCTCGCGTGGATCTCCGTGTCGATGAGGCCGGGGCGCACGGCGTTCACGCGCACGCCCTGCGGCCCGAGTTCTTTCGCGAGGCCGAGCGTCATCGTATCGACGGCGCCTTTCGAGGCCGCGTAATCGACGTACTCGTTCGGCGACCCGAGCCGCGCCGCCGCGGACGACACGTTGACGATCGCGCCGCCGTCGCCGCCACGATCCTTCGACATGCGCCGCGCCGCTTCGCGCGCGCACAGAAACGCGCCGTAGACGTTCACGTCGAACAGGCGCTTCAGACGCTCGGCGCTCATGTCGGCCACCTGGCTCGACGGCGCGACGATGCCCGCGTTGTTCACGAGCGCGTCGATGCGCCCGTAAGCCTGTTCGAGCGTGTCGAACATCGACAGCACGTCCGCTTCGTTCGCCACGTCGCCGCGCACGAGGCGCGCGTGGCCGCCCGCGCGGCCCACTTCGGCGGCGGTTTCCTCGGCGGCGGGTTCGTTATGCAGATAGTTGACGCCCACGGTCCAGCCGCGCGCGCCCAGCAGCCGCGCGCACGCGCGGCCGATGCCGCGGCTCGCACCCGTGATCAGGACGACCTTGCCCATCGGTATGTCTCCTTCGGGAAGGCGCGCGGCGCGCGCCGGGGTGTACGTCAGTCGAGTGCGCCGGAAAGGCGCCTTAAACGCGAATTAAGCGCGAATTAAACGCGCGTTAGACGTTCTCGCGCAGCTCGGCCCACTTGTCCTTCGCGGGCGCGTGATAGCGCTGGAGCTTCCCGATCAGCGCCGTGGGATCGCTGTCGAATTGCAGCAGATCGAGGTAGGTCTCGCGCATGAAGCCTTCGCGCACGGTGTGCTGGAGCAGCGCGACGAGCGGATCGTAGAAGCCGTCGATGTTGAGCACGCCGACCGGCTTGTGGTGATAGCCGAGCTGCGCCCACGTGTAGACCTCGAACAGCTCCTCCAGCGTGCCGACGCCGCCGGGCATCGCGACGAAGCCGTCGGAGAGATCGGCCATCATTTTCTTGCGGTGGTGCATGTCGGGCACGACGTGCAGTTCGGTCAGGCCGTTATGGCCCACTTCCTTGTCCACGAGCAGTTCGGGGATCACGCCGATCGCGCGGCCGCCTTCGGCCATCACCGTGTCGGCGATGATGCCCATCAGGCCGACCTTGCCGCCGCCGTAGACGAGGCCCAGGTCCGCCGCGACCAGCGCGCGGCCGAACGCGCGCGCCGCGTCGCCATACTTCGGATCGACTCCATTCGAGGAGCCGCAATACACACAGACTGCTTTCATTCGCGGGTTTCCTTGCTGTCCTTGCTGGCCGGTGCGCCGTCGCGCGGCGGCAGATAGTCGTAGAACTCGCGCTTGGGCAGCTTGCCCGAGACGAGATCGTCGAACAGCTGCTTCGCGCGGCCGCGCAGATACGGCGCCATCAGCGACACGATCTGCACGCTCACCTGGTGGAGTTCGTCGCGGATCGCTTCCTGGTCGTTGTACTTGCGCGGGTTCATCACGAACTGGTACGACAGCCAGTAGGTCGCGATCACGCCGATATTGGTCGAGATCACGCCGATCTCGGCGGGCGTGGCCACCATTTCGCCGTCTTCCACGAGCTGATCGCAGAACTCCTTCCCGAAGTGCACCTTGTGGCTGATGATCTGCTTGAAGTGCATCTCCAGCGTGCGGTTGCGCGCGAGCAGATCGTTCAGGTCGCGGTACAGGAAGCGGTAGCGCCACGTGAAATCGACCATGTATTGCAGATACGCCCACATCTCGTCGATGGTGGCGCGATGGTCGTCGGGGAAACGCAGACGCTTTTCGATCTCCTGCTCGAACTGGCTGAAGATGCTGTTGATGATGTCGTCTTTGTTGCGGAAGTGGTAGTACAGGTTGCCTGGACTGATCTCCATTTCCTCGGCGATGGTCGTCGTGGTGACGTTCGGCTCGCCGATCTCGTTGAACAGTTTCAACGACAACTCAAGAATCCGTTCGCGTGTACGGCGGGGAGGTTTGGCTTCCATGTCCGGCCCTGAATGTGCGGCGCCGGGCGTGGCGCGCTGCCGCTGATGCGTTGCGAAGTGTGCCCGGTCGCGGTTGGTCTTTTTTAAGACTGTCGTTCGATTATAAACCGACGCTGGGGGCGCAAAACGCACCCGCAAGGAATGGAGAGTAGAGGCCGCGCACGCGTCGCGCAAGGGCGGGCGGGGCGTGCGCCTGGATTCGGGCCGGATTCCGTCTGGATTGCGGCTGGATCTGGCCTGGAGTCGGGGCGGATCCGGCGCGGATTCCGTGCAGCTTCAGCGCATCAGCGCGATTGCAGCCAGTGCAGCAGCGACGGGCCGAAGCGCGGCACGAGGATCAAGCCCCACGTCATCACGCAGGTGAGGAGCGCGACCGTGACGGCCGCGCTGCCGAGATCCTTGGCGCGGCCCGAGAGTTCGTTGCGTTCGAGCCCGATACGGTCGACGGCGTTTTCGATGCTCGAATTGAGCAGTTCGACGATCAGCACCAGCATCACCGAGCCGAGCAGCAGCACGCGCTCGACCGGATCGACGGGCACGAAGATGCCGATCGGCACGAGGATCGCGGCGAGCGTCAGTTCCTGGCGAAACGCGCTTTCTTCGCGGATGGCCGCGCGAAATCCCTTGATCGAATACTTGAGCGCCTTCCAGGCGCGCGTGACGCCGCGATTGCCCTTGTACGGATTGAAGGGCGCGGGCGCGAGCGGATCGTCGGGGCTCAGCGGCTCGTGCAGATGTGCGGGCTCGGGCGGCTCGGGCAGGATCGCGTGGACCTGTGGCTGCGGTGCGCCGGAGGGTTGGGCGGCGGGCGTCGCCTGCGGATCGCGAGGCGCGGAAGACGGCTGCGGCGGGGTCGAGGGACGAGGGGCCATATCAGTGCGAGTGGATGCCGCAGTATCGCACGCATGATTGGCCGTTGCGTCGGAAACGTCTGAGGAAGCGCGCGCCGCGCGCGCGTCGCCGTCGTCGTCGTGGGACAGACCGGGTAAGTCGGGCAGCGTTTGCACGCCGCCTTCGGCTTCGTCGGCACGGGGTGTGTCGGGGCCGTCCATGGCGTGGGGTCGCTTCATCGCTCGCTTCGCTCCATGCGCTTCGTGCCGGGTGCCTGGTTGCCGCGCGGCGCGCTCAGGCCGCCGCGCTGCTTTCCTGCATCGACGCGCGCGGGCGCGGCTTCAGATGCGAGGCGAACTGCTCGGACGCGGCCTGCCAAGAGAAGCGCTCGGCCCAGGCGCGCGCCGTCGCGCGGTCGATCTTGAGCGCTTCGAGGCAGGCTTCGCGCAGGTCCTCGTTCATCGAACCGGCGTCGCCGCCGCTGAGCACGTCGATCGGACCCGTCACCGGATAGGCCGCCACCGGCGTGCCGCAGGCGAGCGCTTCGAGCAGCACGAGGCCGAAGGTATCGGTGCGGCTCGGGAACACGAACACGTCGGCGGCCGCGTAGACCTTCGCCAGCTCGGGCTGGCTCAGCACGCCCAGATAGTTGGCCTGCGGATAGCGCGACTTCAGTTCGGCGAGCGCCGGACCTTCGCCGCAGACCCACTTCGAGCCCGGCAGATCGAGCTTGAGGAAGGCTTCGACGTTCTTCTCCACGGCCACGCGCCCCACGTAGAGGAAGATCGGGCGCGCGGTGTTGAGCACCTTCGAGTCCATCGGATGGAAGATTTCGAGGTCGACGCCGCGCGTCCACAGCACGACGTTGGTGAAGCCGAATTTTTCGAGGTCGGACTTCACGACGGGCGTGGGCGCCATCACCGCGAGCGAGGGCTTGTGGAACCAGCGCAGGAAGCGATAGGTGGCCGACAGCGGAATGCCGAAGCGCGCCTGCACGTACTCGGGAAAGCGCGTGTGATAGGCGGTCGTGAACGGCAGATCGTGGTCGATCGCGTAGCGGCGCGCGGCGAGGCCGAGCGGGCCTTCGGTCGCGATGTGGATCGCGTCGGGGCCGAAGGCGTCGATGCGCTCGCGCAGATGACGGCGCGGAAACAGCGAGAGGCGGATTTCCGGGTAGGTCGGGCACGGAATCGTGCGGAATTCGAGCGGCGTGAGCAGTTCGACCTGATGGCCGAGCGCGATCAGCTCGCGCGTGGTGTTCTTGAGCGTGCGGACTACGCCGTTGACCTGCGGCTCCCATGCATCGGTCACGATCATGATTTTCATTGGTCGGAGGCCCTCTGTTGGTGCGGTTGGTGTGGCGTCGGCGCGCCATGGCGGACGAGCGCGGCCGATGCCGTGCCCGAGCCGTTCACGGCGCGCGTGCGCGATGCTGGCGGAAATCGAAGCGAGGCACGCAGCCCGATGACACGCAGCCCGGCGCGCGTGTTCGTGCGCGCGGGCGGTCGTGCGGATGGAAGGCGGCGGGCGTTCAAGCGGGGCTCGGGTGAAGCGGGCGAGCGGCGGCCGCGCCGGTCAGGCCGCGCTCACGCGCGCCTTGCGGCTGGTGGCTTGCGCCTGCGGCGACTGCATCACCGTCCAGTAGACGATGCGCAATTCGCCATCGAAGGTCTCGACGAGCGCCGACAGACTCTCGACCCAGTCGCCGTCGTTGCAGTACAGCACGCCGTCGATTTCGCGGATCTCGGCCTTGTGGATGTGGCCGCAGACCACGCCGTCACAGCCGCGTCGGCGCGCTTCGTCGGTCATCACGCGCTCGAACGACGAGATGAAGTTCACGGCGTTCTTCACCTGGTGCTTGAGATATTGCGAGAGCGACCAGTACTGGAAGCCGAGCTTCGCGCGGATGCGGTTGAACCAGCGGTTCAGCACGAGGATCACGGTATAGGCCGAGTCGCCGAGGTAGGCGAGCCACTTCGCGTGCTGGATCACGCCGTCGAACAGATCGCCGTGCACGACCCACAGGCGCTTGCCGGCGAGCGTGGTGTGGAACGCTTCCTCGCGCACGTGGATGTCGCCGAACGCGAGATTGCAGAACTGGCGCGCGCTCTCGTCGTGATTGCCGGGGATGTAGACGACCTGGGTGCCCTTGCGCGCCTTGCGCAGCACTTTCTGCACGACGTCGTTGTGCGCCTGCGGCCAGAACCAGCCCTTGCGCAGCTGCCAGCCGTCGATGATGTCGCCCACCAGGTACAGGTACTCCGAGTCGTTGTGGCGCAGGAAGTCGAGCAGATAGTTCGCCTGACAGCCGTTGCTGCCGAGGTGGATGTCGGAGAGCCAGATCGTGCGGTAGCGATGCGGGGAGGGGTGATCGTCGTCGTGAGAGTCGGACGACGTGTCGGCCTGAAGGGGCAACGGTGGGGTGGCGAGCGTCGCGGCGCTCGGACCGGAGTGGAAGGCGGCGGAATCGGCGCCCGGGCCGGACGTCTGCCGGAAAAGAGGGGTCGCGGTCGTCTTCTGGGCCATGGCTCACGCGGCAGGTTGCAATGTGCGCATTGCGCCATGTGGCCGTGACCGCGCCGTGACAGTCACAAGAAGGTCTTGTTACGTGCCCCGGGACAGGCGAGCGGGCGGTGGCAAAGGCCGCACGGGGCCTGGCGTTGCGTCGCCGCGCAGGCTGGCGGCGGCGCGCGCGCCGTGCCGCATGACGTTTCGATGACGTGGTTTGGCGGCAACGCGGCGTCGCGTGCTTGCGGCAGTTTTCCGTTTTTTCGCCGCCGCGGGCCTTCCGGTTTCAGCGCGGCACGGCGACGATGCGCGTGCCTGCGAGGCGGTCGTGCGGGAACCGGCGTTCGCGGTCCAGCCGCGTCGCCGTCGCCCAGAGCGCGAACCAGACGGCTTCGAGCACGAGCGTGTGGGGAATCGTGAGATCGAGCAGCGGATGCAGCACGAGCGGCGGCAGGAACCAGAGCCAGGCGGCCAGATAGCGCAGCGTGGCGCGGCCAATCGTCGGCGGCGCGCCGTCGGGGCCGACGACGCGCATGCGCCAGGTTTTCATCGGCAGCGTCTGCCCGCCGCGATGCCAGCAGCCGACGAAGTAGATGCCGGCCACGAGCACGATCCACGCGGACATCGCCCGATGGTAGGTGTAGCCGTTGCGCTGCTGCATGACGAGGCTGAAGGCGAGCCCGGCGATGAAGATCACGCCGAACAGCAACACGCTTTCGTAGACGAGCGAAGCGAGGCGGCGGCGCAGGGTGACGGGCGAGGCGAGTGGGCTGGAGCCGCCGGAATCCGCGGAGACGGATACGGGGAGAGCGGGGGAAGCGCGGTCGGTCACGTTGGCGTCGCGGTGTCGGAATGAGGGCGGGACACCGCAAGAATAACCGCGAACGCGGGCAGGACGAAACGCGTGCTAATGCCAGGCGAACGCATGGCGATCGGGTTTGGCGGCGGTGGAGCGTAGTGGCCTAACCGCGCCGAAACGTGCCGAACCGCACCAATACGCGGCTCAGGAGCCTTTGAACGCGGCGGGCGCTTCGGCGGGCGACACCGGCACCGGCACGGCGGGTTCGAAGCTGCCGGCGGCGGGAATGCTGGAGCCGGCGGCCGTAGTCGGGACGCCGTTCTGACCGGACGAGCCCGGTTGCACGGGCAGCGCGGGAGACGGCGCGCCATTGACGCCCGAAGCGCCGGCCGCGGTGCGCGAATGGGCGCGGTGCTCGCGTTCGTTCACGAGGCGCTCGATGTCGCGGATTTCGCTCTTGTTGCCGCTCGGCGGCGCGCTGACGACCGTGCGGCGCTTGCGCTCGCTGGCCGCGAGCTTCGCCTTCTGTTCGTCGGAGAGTTCCTGATACGCCTTCCACGCGCGCTGACGCGCCTGTGCGGGCAGTTCCTTCGAGACCTGATAGTTTTCACGCGCGACGCGGCGCTGCTCGGGCGTCATGCGGACCCATTCGGCCATGCGCTCCTGCAAGCGCTTTTGCGCTTCGGGCGTCATTTTCGGGTAACGTGCGGCGATCCGCAGCCATTTGCGCTTGCGTTCGTCGCTGAAACGGTCCCATTCGCCGGCGAACGGCGCGAGTGCGACGCGCTGCGCGTCGCTCAGGCGCGACCAGGCGAGCGGACTGCCGTTGCCGGGCTGCGGCGCGGCGGCGGGCTCGACGGCGCTGGAGGCGGAACCGGGCGCGGGCGCGTTCGCCGCGTTGGCGGCTTCCGGCGCGGCGAGCTCGGGATGAAAGCGCGGGTAGGTTGCCGCGTACGACACCAGCGCCGCGACCACAGATCCAATGACAACGGCCAGGCCGCGCTTGTAACTCACCCCGACAATCCCCCGGTTTTTCGTGTTAGTGCGAGCGCGACAGGTACGCGTTGAAGCCGTGATCGAGATAGGCCGTGAGCGGCAGATCGTCGCTCAGCATGGCCGCGTCGATATCGGCGAGTTCCGCAGTACGTTGCTGGTCTTCGAAGTAGGCGATCGCGAAGAGGCCGGCCACCAGCGCGGCGAGCGGCCAGGCGAGCGCGAAGCGCGCGAGCGCCGAACGGCGGCGCGGCGCCGGCAGGCCGCCCGGCACGCCACCGATGGCGTCGACACCTGCGGCGGCCAGCGCCGGCGCGCGCACGAGCACCGGCTCGGCCTTCTTGCGGGCGAGCGCGGCCTTGCGGGCGGCGGACAATCGGACAGTGGTGGCAGAGGGCAGGCTGGCGGCGCTCTCGTCGAGCGCGCGGCGCAGCTCCTGCACGAACTCTAGTTCTTGTTTATCGATAGCGGAGCTCATAGCGTGATTCCTTTGGCCTTGAGCGCCTGAGCCAGCGTGTGCGTGGCCCGCGAGCAGTGCGTTTTCACACTGCCCTCGGAACAGCCCATGGCAGCGGCGGTTTCGGCGACATCCATATCTTCCCAGTAACGCATCAGAAACGCCTCCCGTTGACGTGCTGGCAATTTCTGGATTTCGTCGTCGATGAGCTGGAGGACCTGGGCGCGCTCCATTTGCTGCTCGCTGCTCTCCGCGCCGGGGGAGCCCGACTCGGCCTCGAAGGTTTCGAGCGGGTCGAAATCCTCGTCGTCGGCGCCGCTCAGCGAGGAGAACAGGCTCACCCACGTATTGCGTACTTTCTGCCGACGAAAATAGTCGTGCATCGTATTCTGCAGAATACGCTGGAAGAGCAGCGGGAGTTCGGCGGGGGTGCGGTCTCCGTATTTCTCGGCGAGCTTGATCATCGCGTCCTGCACGATGTCGAGCGAGGCGTCGTCGTCGCGCACGGCGTAGACCGTCTGCTTGAACGCGCGTCTTTCGACGCCCGCCAGGAAATCGGCGAGTTCCTTGTCTGATGCCATCCGTTGCAGGGCGCCGCCACCAGCGTACGCGTAATCGTTCGAAAAATGTCGTAAAACTCGCGGATGCTAGCAAATTTTCGCGCCGGCAGGTGAGCCGGCTGTCCGCGCAGCTGTTTCGCGTCAGGCCGGGCGCGGCTTGCGCGGGTGCGGCGGGGATCGTGTCCGGCGCCGCTGCCGCGCACTTTACCCGATCTGGAGCGTGTCGCGGCGTGCAAGTGCCACACTGGCGAATTCGGCACCCGCGCAACGTTTATGCCCGTCTTTCAAAAATGCGCGGCGAATCGGCAATAAGCGCTTGACCGAATGCTGTCGAGCCGCTATCTTCGACGGTTCGCAACATAAGTGACTGTCTCAATTGAGATGAGCCCAAGAAGCCCATCTGTCAACTGGACGCGCCGCTTGAACCCGAGCCACAAGCCCGGCAGAGAGCACCCGATCAATTTTTTGCCGAAAATTCGAAAGGTGAATGAATGAACATGCCTAGCGCGGAATTCTCCACGTCGGTCCCCCCCTCGCAAGAATCTGACCCTCAAGCTCACAACTCCATCGGCGGAACCGTGCTGATGAAGGCGCTCGCCGACGAGCAGGTCGAATTCATCTGGGGTTATCCCGGCGGCTCGGTGCTCTACATTTACGACGAGCTGTACAAGCAGGACAAAATCCAGCACGTTCTCGTGCGCCACGAACAGGCAGCCGTGCACGCGGCCGACGCCTATGCGCGTTCGACCGGCAACGTCGGCGTGTGTCTCGTGACCTCGGGTCCTGGCGTCACCAACGCGGTGACCGGCATCGCAACGGCCTACATGGATTCGATCCCGATGGTGATCATCAGCGGCCAGGTGCCGACTGCTGCCATCGGTCAAGATGCGTTCCAGGAGTGCGATACGGTCGGCATCACGCGTCCCTGCGTGAAGCACAACTTCCTCGTGAAGGACGTGCGCGACCTCGCCGCCACCGTCAAGAAAGCTTTCTACATTGCGCGCACCGGCCGTCCCGGCCCTGTGCTGATCGACATTCCGAAGGACGTGTCGAAGACGCCGTGCGCGTATGAACCGGTCAAGAGCGTGTCGCTGCGCTCGTACAACCCGGTCACCAAGGGCCACTCGGGGCAGATCCGCAAGGCGGTTTCGCTGCTCCTCTCGGCCAAGCGTCCGTACATCTACACCGGCGGCGGCATCATCCTCGCGGATGCGTCGCGCGAACTGAACCAGTTCGCCGACCTGCTCGGCTATCCGGTCACGAACACGCTGATGGGTCTGGGCGGCTATCGCGCAAGCGACCGCAAGTTCCTCGGCATGCTCGGCATGCACGGCACCTACGAAGCCAACATGGCGATGCAGCACTGCGACGTGCTGATCGCGATCGGCGCGCGCTTCGACGACCGCGTGATCGGCGACCCGGCGCACTTCGCGTCGCGTCCGCGCAAGATCATTCACATCGACATCGACCCCTCGTCGATCTCGAAGCGCGTGAAGGTCGATATCCCCATCGTCGGCGACGTCAAGGAAGTGCTCAAGGAGCTCATCGAGCAGCTTCAGCACGCCGAGCACGGCCCCGATACGGCGGCTCTGGCCGACTGGTGGAAGGACATCGAAGGCTGGCGTGAAAAGAACTGCCTGAAGTTCGACCGTTCGAGCGAGATCATCAAGCCGCAGTACGTGGTCGAAAAGGCGTGGGAACTCACGGGCGGCAACGCCTTCGTGTGTTCGGACGTCGGCCAGCACCAGATGTGGGCCGCGCAGTTCTACCGCTTCAACCAGCCGCGCCGCTGGATCAACTCCGGTGGTCTCGGCACGATGGGCTTCGGCCTGCCGGCGGCGATGGGCGTGAAGATGGCCCACCCCGACGACGACGTGCTGTGCATCACGGGCGAAGGCTCGATCCAGATGTGCATTCAGGAGCTGTCGACCTGCAAGCAGTACGACACGCCCGTGAAGATCATTTCGCTGAACAACCGCTACCTCGGCATGGTCCGCCAGTGGCAGCAGATCGAATACAGCAAGCGCTATTCGCATTCGTACATGGATGCGCTGCCTGACTTCGTGAAGCTCGCCGAAGCGTTCGGCCACGTCGGCATGCGGATCGAAAAGACGGCCGATGTGGAGCCGGCGCTCAAAGAAGCGCTGCGCCTGAAGGACCGCACGGTGTTCCTCGATTTCCAGACCGACCCTTCCGAAAACGTCTGGCCGATGGTTCAGGCCGGCAAGGGCATCACCGAGATGCTGCTCGGCTCGGAAGACCTGTAACGGTATTTGCACGGCGCCGTTCCAACCCCGCGCGGCGCGCGTCCACACAACGGGCGCGCGGGTTCGCGGGGAAGGGCGGCAGTCACGCTCAACTGGATAAATCGCGGATCACATCATGAGACACATCATTTCCGTTCTGCTGGAAAACGAGCCGGGCGCGCTGTCGCGCGTCGTCGGACTCTTCTCCGCACGCGGCTACAACATTGAAACCTTGACGGTGGCGCCGACCGAAGACCGTTCGCTGTCGCGCATGACCATCGTTTCCATTGGCTCGGACGACGTGATCGAACAGATCACGAAGCATCTGAACCGCCTGATCGAGGTGGTGAAAGTGGTCGACCTTACCGAGGGCGCCCACATCGAGCGCGAGCTAATGCTGATCAAGGTAAGGGCGGTCGGCAAGGAACGTGAGGAGATGAAGCGGATGGCGGATATTTTCCGTGGCCGCATCATCGACGTCACCGAAAAGACCTACACGATCGAACTGACGGGTGCGAGCGACAAGCTCGACGCGTTCATCGAGGCGCTCGACGCCACCGCGATTCTCGAAACCGTCCGCACGGGCGGCTCGGGCATCGGGCGCGGAGAGCGCATTCTGAAGGTGTGACCCGACTCAGTCGATCTTGCACCGAAACTTGACCGGATGCGTTTTTGATCGCATCCGGTGCAGCAAAGCTAATAGCAGTACCGAAATTCACCAGACTCTCGCCAAGGAACCAACATGAAAGTTTTCTACGACAAGGACGCCGATCTCTCCCTCATCAAGGGCAAGCAGGTCACGATCATCGGTTACGGCTCGCAAGGCCACGCACACGCGCTGAACCTGAAAGACAGCGGCGTGAACGTCACCGTCGGTCTGCGCAAGAACGGCGCATCGTGGAGCAAGGCTGAGAACGCCGGCCTCCAGGTCAAGGAAGTGGCCGAAGCGGTGAAGAGCGCCGACGTCGTCATGATGCTGCTGCCGGACGAGCAGATCGCCGACGTCTACGCGAAGGAAGTCCACGCGAACATCAAGAACGGCGCAGCCCTCGCATTCGCGCACGGCTTCAACGTTCACTACGGCGCTGTGATCCCGCGTGCGGATCTGGACGTCATCATGATCGCGCCGAAGGCTCCGGGCCACACGGTTCGCGGTACGTACTCGCAAGGCGGCGGCGTGCCCCACCTGATCGCTGTCCACCAGGACAAGTCGGGCGCAGCACGTGACATCGCCCTGTCGTACGCAGCAGCGAACGGCGGCGGCCGTGCCGGCATCATCGAAACGAACTTCCGCGAAGAAACCGAAACCGACCTGTTCGGCGAACAAGCCGTGCTGTGCGGCGGTACGGTCGAGCTGATCAAGGCTGGCTTCGAAACGCTGGTGGAAGCGGGCTACGCGCCGGAAATGGCGTACTTCGAGTGCCTGCACGAACTGAAGCTGATCGTCGACCTGATCTATGAAGGCGGCATCGCCAACATGAACTACTCGATCTCGAACAACGCCGAATACGGCGAATACGTGACGGGCCCGCGCGTCGTCACGGCAGAGACGAAGAAGGTCATGAAGGACGTCCTCAAGGACATCCAGACCGGCGAATACGCCAAGAGCTTCATCCTGGAAAACAAGGCCGGCGCACCGACGCTGCAATCGCGCCGCCGCCTGGGCGCCGAGCACCAGATCGAAACGGTCGGTGCAAAGCTGCGCGCGATGATGCCGTGGATCGCCGCAAACAAGCTCGTCGACCAGTCGAAGAACTAATCTGACGGACTGAGTACGACCTCGCGTGCGGTTTTGCGCCGCTTCGCGACAACGAGTACCAACAAAAGCCGCCCAGGTGGGACGAACCCTGGGCGGCTTTTGCTATCCTACGGTTTTTAAAATAACAGCGAAGCCACCATGAATTACCCTCATCCGATCATCGCGCGCGAAGGCTGGCCGTTCATCGCCATTGCGGCCGTCGTGGCGCTCTTGATCCATGCGGTCGCAGGCTTCGGACTCGCATGGCCGTTCTGGCTGATCCTGATCTTCGTCGTCCAGTTCTTCCGCGATCCGCCCCGCCCGATTCCCACCCAGGCCAACGCCGTCCTGTGCCCCGCCGACGGCCGCATCGTCGCCGTGGAAACCGCGCACGACCCGTATGCCAACCGTGAAGCGCTGAAGATCAGCGTGTTCATGAACGTCTTCAATGTCCACTCGCAACGCTCGCCCGTCGACGGCGCCGTCGCGAAGGTCGAATATTTCCCGGGCGCGTACCTGAACGCCGCCATCGACAAGGCGTCGACCGAGAACGAACGCAACGCCGTCGTGCTGACGATGGCCGACGGTACGACCGTCACCTCGGTGCAGATCGCCGGCCTGATCGCCCGCCGCATTCTTTGCTACGTGCGCGCAGGCGAGCCGCTCTCGCGCGGCCAGCGCTACGGCTTCATCCGCTTCGGCTCGCGCGTCGACGTGTATCTGCCGGTGGGTAGCCGTCCGCGCGTGTCGATCGGCGAGAAGGTGTCCGCCTCGTCGACGATCCTCGCCGAATTGCCGACCCAATCGGCATAAGGAGGGCAGGTATGGCCGGATTCAAACCGCGTCGTCCCCGCAATCCCGCTGGCGGCCCGCTGCCGCGCCCGTTTCGCCGCAACAAGGCGGTTCAGGAGCAGGTCGGCGTGGCGGCGAGCCGTCGTGCCGCGCGCCAGGATTTCCTGAAGAAGCGCGGCATTTATCTGCTGCCCAATGCGTTCACGACGGCCGCGCTGTTCTGCGGCTTCTTCGCGGTCGTGCAGGCGATGAACGTGCGCTTCGAAGTGGCGGCCATCGCCATTTTCGTCGCGATGGTGCTCGACGGCATGGACGGGCGCGTCGCGCGCATGACGCACTCGCAGAGCGCGTTCGGCGAGCAGTTCGACAGCCTGTCGGACATGGTGTCGTTCGGCGTCGCGCCGGCGCTCGTGATGTACGAGTGGGTGCTGAAGGATCTCGGGCGCTGGGGCTGGCTCGCGGCCTTCGTCTACTGCTCGGGCGCGGCGCTGCGGCTCGCGCGCTTCAACACCAACATCGGTTCGGTGGACAAGCGCTTCTTCCAGGGCCTGCCGAGCCCGGCCGCCGCGGCGCTGATCGCCGGTTTCGTCTGGCTCGCGACCGATAACCGCGTGCCGGTGAAACTGTCGTGGCTGCCGTGGGTCGCCTTCGTGCTGACGATTTACGCGGGCGTGACGATGGTGTCGAACGCGCCGTTCTACAGCGGCAAGGCGCTCGACGTGCGGCATCGCGTGCCGTTCGCGGCCACGCTGCTCGTGGTGGTGGCGTTCGTGCTGGTGTCGTCGGATCCGCCGCTGATGCTGTTCGGCCTGTTCGTGCTCTACGGTCTCTCGGGCTATGTGTTCTGGGCATACCAGGGCCTGCGCGGGCGCGCCAATCCGGCGCGGTCGTCGCCGCGCGAGCGCTAGGGAGCGCCAGGGCGGGCGGTTTTTTCCGCCGGATACACGATGAAAGGGCCACGCGCGAGCGCGGCCCTTTTTCTTTTTCCGACGCCACGGCGCCGCCACGCGTGCGCTGGTCGTATCGGATTGCGCTATCGCCGGTTTCCGGCTATAGTCGGCTGATGGACACCATCCAGTTCCCCCTCTTTTCCCTTCAAGCCGGCGCGCTGCTAAGCACGCTAGCGCTAGCGCGCCTGCCGCGCTGATCTCGCTCGCCCTCCGTAAGCCTCGTTCATTGTCAGCGTCGCCATCGGTGGCGCGAACACCCAAAATCCGTTTTTAGACACTGAACAAGTCCCCCCCGGAGACCCAAAATGGCAGCAGACAAGCTCATCATTTTCGATACGACGTTGCGTGACGGCGAGCAGTCGCCCGGTGCGTCGATGACGAAGGAAGAGAAAATCCGCATCGCGAAGCAGCTCGAGCGGATGAAAGTCGACATCATCGAAGCGGGCTTCGCGGCCAGCTCGAACGGCGATTTCGACGCGATCCACACGATCGCCGGCATGATCAAGGACAGCACGATCTGCTCGCTCGCACGTGCGAACGACAAGGACATCCAGCGCGCCGCCGACGCGCTCAAGCCCGCCGACCATTTCCGCATTCACACCTTCATCGCCACGTCGCCGCTGCACATGGAGAAGAAGCTGCGCATGTCGCCGGAACAGGTGCTCGAACAGGCGAAGCTGTCGGTGCGTTTCGCGCGCAAGTTCACCAACGACGTGGAGTTCTCGCCGGAAGACGGCAGCCGTTCGGACATGGACTTCCTGTGCCGCGTGCTCGAAGCCGTCATCAACGAAGGTGCGACCACGATCAACATCGCCGATACGGTCGGCTACGGCGTGCCGGAACTCTACGGCAACCTCGTGAAGACGCTGCGCGAGCGCATTCCGAACTCGGACAAGGCCGTGTTCTCGGTGCACTGCCATAACGACCTCGGCATGGCCGTGGCGAACTCGCTGGCCGGCGTGCAGATCGGCGGCGCGCGTCAGGTCGAGTGCACGATCAACGGTCTCGGCGAGCGCGCGGGCAATACCTCGCTCGAAGAAATCGTCATGGCCGTGAAGACCCGCAAGGACTACTTCGGCCTCGACCTCGGTATCGACACGACGCAGATCGTGCCGGCCTCGAAGCTCGTCTCGCAGATCACCGGTTTCGTGGTGCAGCCGAACAAGGCGGTGGTGGGCGCGAACGCGTTCGCGCACGCGTCGGGCATTCACCAGGACGGCGTGCTCAAGGCGCGCGACACCTACGAAATCATGCGCGCGGAAGATGTGGGCTGGACCGCGAACAAGATCGTGCTCGGCAAGCTCTCGGGCCGCAACGCGTTCAAGCAGCGTCTCCAGGAACTCGGCGTGCAGCTCGAAAGCGAAGCCGAACTCAACAGCGCGTTCGCCCGCTTCAAGGAACTCGCCGACCGCAAGTCGGAGATTTTCGACGAAGACATCATGGCGATCGTCACCGAGGAATCGGCCGAGCAGCAAGAGAAGGAACATTACAAGTTCATCGCGCTCTCGCAGCGTTCGGAAACCGGTGAGCGCCCGCACGCGCGCATCGTGTTCTCGGCGGACGGTTCGGAAGTCACGGGCGAAGCCGCGGGCAACGGCCCGGTCGACGCGACCTTTAACGCGATCGAAACCGAAGTGGGCAGCGGCTCGGAACTGCTGCTTTACTCGGTGAACGCGATCACGACCGGCACGCAGGCGCAGGGCGAAGTGACGGTGCGTCTGTCGAAGGGCGGCCGCATCGTGAACGGCGTGGGCACGGACCCGGACATCGTCGCGGCATCGGCCAAGGCGTATATCTCGGCGCTCAACAAGCTCTACTCGTCGGACACGAACAAGCTCAATCCGCAGCTGTCGTAAGCGCTTGAGCGGCGCGTCGCTGCGTGCGGCGCGCGCCAATGAAAAACCCCCGCGTTCGCGAGAGCGCGGGGGTTTTGTTTTGCGGCTCGCTGATCGGACCCGGTCGGATCAGCCCGGTCGGATCAGAAGTGGGCGCGCACATCCGGGTCGTGCAGCGGATCGGGCGTTTTCTGCGTGAGGCGCAGGATGCCCTGATCGTCGAAATAGAAGCTGTAGAGCATGTACCAGACGCCGTCTTCCAGATAGCGGTAAGTCCACGCTTCCTTCTTCATCAGCGGGAAATAGGCGGTTTCGACGGGGCGGCCGAAGTTCACGAGCACATCGGTGCGGGTCCATTTGCCGATCTCGGCCTTGTAGAACTCGTTCGGCTGCAGCACCTGGCGCACGTTGACGACCTTGCCGTTCTTGTCGATGTCGGCGGCCGTGGTGACTTCGCCCATCGGCTGCGTCGGCCACATCAGGCGCTTGCCGCCGTCGGGCAAATCGTAGACTTCGCGCGGCTGGCCGAAGCGGGCGATCACGGCCTGGGCGTCGTCGCCCGCGTGGAACTGTTGCCACGGCTGCGCGCAGCCCGCGAGCGCGAGCGCGCCGAGGCCCGCGAGCAGGGCGCGGCGCGGCGTGCGCGGAATCCGGTGCGTCAGTGCGGCTCGTGTGCTCAGTGCGGTGAGCGTGGAGAAAAGGCGGTCGAACATGGGGACTCCCCGAGGGCGCCGTCGCGGCGGCGCGCGCGCAAGCTGCGCTGCGCCGTGCGTGATGGAGCCGAATATGGAACCGTTATTTTGACACGTCGCGATGACGGCGGGCTTGCGGGCGTGCGTCGGTGCGCCCTATGATCCGCGCTTCATTCGAGTTTGCGAAGCGAGAGGGCAGAGCGCATGACGGCACGATTCACGCGATTTTTCACCCGCGCTCCGGCGCTGTTGACGCTGGCGGCGTTCATGAGCGTGGCGGCGTCCGGCGCGGCGAATGCCGCCAACGTCGTCAACGCGGCGGCGGCAACCGGCAAGCCGATCCCGCTCGCGCTGATCGAAGGCATGTCCGGCCCGTTCGCCGATGCGGGCGCGGCGGTCGAGCGCAATCTGCGTTTCGGCGTCGAGCGCGTGAACGCGCAGGGCGGCGTGGCGCTGCCCGACGGGCGGCATCCGCTCGAACTGGTCGTGCTCGACAGCAAGGGCAGCACCGAAGCCGCGCTGATGCAGCTGCGCGCGGCGCAGGACCGCCATATCGGCTTCGTCATGCAGGGCAACAGCTCGGCGGTGGCGGCGGCGCTGGTGACGGCCATCGACCGTCAGAACACGCGCGAGCCCGACAACCGCGAGCTGTTCCTCAACTATTCCGCCGACGATCCCGCGCTCACCAACGCGAATTGCAGCTACTGGCACTTCCGCTTCGACGCCCACGCGGGCATGCGCATGGACGCGCTCGCCGACGTGATCGCCGCCGACAAGTCGGTCAAGAAGGTCTATCTGCTCAATCAGGACTACAGCTTCGGCCACGACGTGAGCACGCTCGCGCGCTCGGCGCTGGCGAAGGATCGGCCCGATATCGCGGTCGTCGGCGACGAGTTTCATCCGATCGGGCGCGTGAAGGATTTCGCGCCGTATATCGCGAAGATCCGCGCGGCGGGCGCCGATGCGGTCGTCACGGGCAACTGGGGCAACGACCTGACGCTGCTGGTGAAGGCGGCGCGCGAGCAGGGTCTCGACGCGAAGTTCTACACCTTCTACGGCAACAGCCTCGGCGCTCCGGCGGCGCTCGGCGACGCGGGCGTCAAGCACGTGATCGCCGTGGCCGACTGGCACCCGAACGCGGGCGGCGCGGCCTCCGACGCGTGGTACAAGGCATTCCGCGCGCGCTATCCGGCGGCTCAGGACGACTACCCGGTGCTGCGCATGTCGATGATGGTCGAGATGCTCGCGCAGGCGATGACGAAGGCCGGTTCGGCCGATCCGGCGGCGGTGGCGAAGGCGCTCGAAGGGCTGCGCTTCGACAACGGCTTCCATCCGATCCTGATGCGCGCCGACGACCATCAGGCGATCCAGCCCCTTTACGTCATGCAGATGGACAAGCAGGGCGCGCCGGGCGTGCGCTACGACAACGAGGGCTCGGGCTACGGTTTCCGCACCGTGCTGGCGCTGCCGGCGGAGCGCACGGCGCCCGCGACGGTCTGCACGATGAAGCGCCCGTGAACGCGTTGTGAATCCGGGGTGACAGGCGGGCTCGCGGCGTATCGGCGCTGTGCTACAATACGCGCCTTGTCGAAAATCTCGGCAAGGCTGTACCGCAGTAAAGCTGTAGCAAAAACCTCGTAGTTGCAACTAACCACGGCACGGCCGTTCTTCCGTGACCGCTTGTTTGTTTCAAAGGAAAAGCAAATGTCCGTAGCAGATATCAAGAAGTCCGACATCGTCGCGCAATTCGCACGCGGCACCGGCGACACGGGTTCGCCCGAAGTTCAGGTTGCACTCCTGACGTCGCGTATCAACGAACTGACGGGCCACTTCAAGTCGCACGCCAAGGATCACCACAGCCGTCGTGGCCTGCTGCGCATGGTTAGCCGCCGTCGCAAGCTGCTCGACTACCTGAAGGGTAAGGACGCTGATCGTTACCGCGCTCTGATCGAAAAGCTGGGTCTGCGCAAGTAACCGGAAGGTCTTCCAGAAAGATGCCTGTGTCAGTTCCACTGATACAGGCATTTTGTTTTTGAACGGTACGCTTCTCGCGATGCGTGCCGGTTAGCGGTACAAGGCAGCACAAGGCAACACAAGGCAGTACAAACAAGGCAGTAGTGCAGCACCAAGCAGCCAGGGCCGGACTTCGGGGCAGAGCTTTGTGTCATTCCAGCAGATCGTGCGCGGCCAATGGCCGCGAGGGCGCGCCCAACGCACCCGCGCGCTCCGCTGGAATGGCATAACACTCCTCTTCCCGCGCGGTGCCGGAACCTTGGCTTGCCGTGACGTCCGCGTGTGCGGGCGCCGCATAACAAATGAGTAAGGAGTGAGTGACCATGACCATGTTCAATAAAGTCGTGAAGGAATTCAAATGGGGCCAGCACAATGTGCGCCTCGAAACCGGTGAAATCGCCCGTCAGGCGAGCGGCGCCGTCATCGTCGACGTCGAAGACACCGTGGTGCTCGCGACCGTCGTCGGCGCCAAGACCGCGAAGCCGGGTCAAGACTTCTTCCCGCTCACCGTCGATTACCTCGAAAAGACCTATTCGGCCGGCAAGATCCCCGGCGGTTTCTTCCGCCGCGAAGGCCGTCCGTCGGAAGGCGAAACGCTGATTTCGCGCCTGATCGACCGTCCGCTGCGTCCGCTGTTCCCGGAAGGCTTCTACAACGAAGTCCAGGTCGTGATCCACGTCCTGTCGATCAACCCGGAAGTCCCGGCTGACATCCCCGCGCTGATCGGCGCGTCGGCTGCGCTGGCGATCTCGGGTCTGCCGTTCAACGGCCCGGTCGGCGCCGCACGCGTGGCCTACATCAACAACGAATACGTCCTGAACCCGACGCGTTCGCAAAGCAAGCAGTCGAGCCTCGACCTCGTGGTCGCCGGCACGGAGCGTGCGGTGCTGATGGTGGAATCGGAAGCCGATCAGCTGCCGGAAGACGTGATGCTCGGCGCGGTCGTGTTCGGCCACGAGCAGATGCAAACGGCGATCGACGCGATCCACGAACTGGTTCGCGACGGCGGCAAGCCCGAGTGGGACTGGCAGCCGGCCCCGAAGAACGAAGCGCTGATCGCACGCGTGACGGAAATCGCTCACAGCGACCTGCTCGCCGCGTACCAGCTGCGCGACAAGCAACAGCGTTCGGCCAAGCTGAAGGAAGTCTACGCAGCAACGTCGGCGAAGCTCGAAGAAGACGCAGCGGCTGCTGGCACCGTCGCGGCCGACAAGGCTTCGGTGGGCAACGTCCTGTTCGACCTCGAAGCGAAGATCGTCCGTTCGCAGATCCTGAACGGCGAGCCGCGTATCGACGGCCGTGACACGCGCACGGTCCGCCCGATCGAAATCCGCACCGGCGTGCTGCCGCGCACCCACGGTTCGGCGCTGTTCACGCGCGGCGAAACGCAGGCGCTGGTCGTCGCGACGCTCGGCACGAAGGGCGACGAGCAGATCATCGACGCGCTCGAAGGCGAGTACCGCGACCGCTTCATGCTCCACTACAACATGCCTCCGTTCGCGACCGGCGAAACGGGCCGTGTTGGTTCGCCGAAGCGCCGTGAAGTCGGCCACGGCCGTCTGGCCAAGCGTGCGCTCGTCGCATGCCTGCCGAGCGCCGAAGAATTCGGCTACTCCATCCGCGTCGTTTCGGAAATCACCGAATCGAACGGTTCGTCGTCGATGGCTTCGGTCTGCGGCGGCTGCCTCGCGCTGATGGACGCCGGCGTGCCGATGAAGGCGCACGTCGCGGGCATCGCGATGGGCCTGATCCTCGAAGACAACAAGTTCGCGGTGCTGACCGACATCCTCGGCGATGAAGATCACCTCGGCGACATGGACTTCAAGGTGGCGGGTACGGAAGCTGGCGTGACCGCGCTGCAGATGGACATCAAGATCCAGGGCATCACCAAGGAAATCATGCAGGTCGCGCTCGCGCAAGCGCACGAAGCCCGTCTGCATATCCTCGGCAAGATGACCTCGGCGGTGTCGGGCGTGAACACGGAGCTGTCGGCTTACGCTCCGCGCATGATCACCATCAAGATCAACCCGGAAAAGATCCGCGACGTGATCGGCAAGGGCGGTTCGGTGATCCGCGCGCTGACGGAAGAAACCGGCACGACCATCGACATCTCGGACGACGGCGTCGTGACGATCGCTTCGACCTCGAGCGAAGGCATGGCCGAAGCGAAGAAGCGCATCGAGAACATCACGGCTGAAGTCGAAGTCGGTCAGGTGTACGAAGGCGCGGTTCTGAAGCTGCTGGACTTCGGCGCGATCGTGAATCTGCTGCCGGGCAAGGATGGCCTGCTGCACATCTCCGAAATCGCCAACGAGCGCATCAAGGACATCAACGACTACCTGAAGGAAGGCCAGATCGTCAAGGTCAAGGTCATCCAGACGGACGAGAAGGGTCGTGTGCGTCTGTCGGCGAAGGCACTGCTCAACGAGCAAGCCAACGGCGGCGCACCGCAAGGCGAACCGCAGCAGTAAGGCGGCAAGTCTGAAACGGCCGGCAGCGCGATGAGCGCGCCGGCCGTTTTTTTATGAGAATGTCGGAAGGGATTGCCGTGCGTCCGCAGCGCGGGCGCGACACCATTCAAGCCGGGGCGCGAAGCCCTTGGGAGACGCGAGATGAAGGCCGTTGAGATAACCGAATTCGGTGCGCCGGACGTGCTCAAGCTGACCGAACGCCCGACCCCCGAGCCGAAGGCCGGTGAGGTGCTGATCAAGGTGAGCGCGTCGGGCGTGAATCGTCCGGACGTGTTCCAGCGCAAGGGTTCGTACGCGCCGCCGCCGGGCATTTCCGATCTGCCGGGCCTCGAAGTTGCGGGCGAGATCGTCGGCGGCAACATCGACGAAAAGCACAATCCGTTCGGCCTGAGGATCGGCGACCGCGTGTGCGCGCTGATCGCGGGCGGCGGTTACGCCGAATACGCGGTCGCGCCGCTCGGCCAGTGTCTGCCGGTGCCGCAGGGTCTGACCGATGTCGAGGCGGCGTCGCTGCCCGAGACGTTCTTCACGGTGTGGAGCAACGTGTTCCAGCGCGCGCAGCTCGGCAAGGGCGAGGGCGGCGAGAACGAAACGCTGATGGTGCAGGGCGGTTCGAGCGGCATCGGCGTGACGGCGATCCAGATCGCGCATGCGCTCGGTTTCCGCGTGTTCGCGACCGCGGGCTCGGACGACAAGTGCCGTGCCTGCGAGGCGCTCGGCGCGGAGCGGGCGATCAACTATCGCACCGAGGACTTCGTCGAGGTCGTGAAGTCGCTCACGCACGACCGCGGCGTGGACGTGATTCTCGACATGGTCGCGGGCGGCTACGTGCCGCGCGAACTGTCGGCGCTCGCGACCGGCGGGCGCATCGTGCTGATCGCGACGCTCGGCGGCTCGAAGTCGGAGCTCAACATGGGCGAGATCCTGCGCCGCCGCCTGACGATCACGGGCTCGACGCTGCGTGCCCGTTCGGTCGAGTTCAAGGCGCAGATCGCGCAGGAACTGAAGGCGAATGTGTGGCCGCTGATCGAAGAGGGCCGCATCAAACCGGTCGTTTTCAAGGTGTTCCCGGCCGCGCAGGCCGCCGAGGCGCACGCGCTCATGGAGAGCAGCGAGCACATCGGCAAGATTGTGCTCGACTGGTCGTAATCGGCCGAACACTCCGCGAATGCGCGGCATCGAGCCGCCGAAACGGGTTCATGCTTGATTTTTCGGGGCTTTTTTGGCGCTTTTTCGGCGCGTTTTTTCGTGGATCGGGCGCCGCGCGGTTTGACCCGTCAGGATTACGCGCAGTAAAATGTTGTGTTTTGCGTCCGCTTTTAACAGCAACCGAAACAATGACGAATCAACGATCGAAGCTCGTAGTCGGTAACTGGAAGATGCATGGCCGCCTGGCGGCCAATGTGGCACTGCTCGAAGGCGTCGCGCAAGGCGCGCAGACGCTGCCCGCCGGCGCGCGCGTCGGCGTGTGCGTGCCGTTCCCTTATCTCGCGCAGGCTCAGGCGTTGCTCGGCGGCAGCCGGGTTGTGTGGGGCGCGCAGGACGTGTCGGCGCACGAACAGGGCGCTTACACGGGCGAAGTCGCGGCCGGCATGGTCGCCGACTTCGAGGCGGGTTTCGCGATCGTTGGTCACTCGGAGCGCCGCGCGTATCACGGCGAAAGCTCGGAGCTCGTCGCGGTCAAGACGCAGCGCGCGCTGGCGGCCGGCATCACGCCGATCGTCTGCGTGGGCGAAACGCTGGAACAGCGCGAAAGCGGCGCGACCGAGCAGGTCGTCGGCGCGCAGCTCGATGCGGTGCTGGCGGTGTTGTCGGTGGAAGAGGCGGCGCGCATCGTTGTCGCGTACGAGCCGGTCTGGGCCATTGGTACGGGCAAGAGCGCAAGCTCGGAGCAGGCGCAGCAGGTGCACGCGTTCCTGCGCGCGAAGCTGGCGGCGAAGGGCGCGCAAGTGGCCGACGTGCCGCTGCTCTACGGCGGCAGCGTGAAGCCGGACAACGCGGCGGAGCTGTTCCGTCAGGCCGACATCGACGGCGGCCTGATCGGCGGCGCGGCGCTGAAGGCGCAGGATTTTCTCGCGATCTGCGCGGCCGCTGCGGCGGGCGTGAGCCTCGCGGGCTGAAGGTAAAGCCAGGCCAGTGTGCGGCGCTCTAGCGGGCGCCGGGCGCGGGCAGCATATGCGGCTGTCTCAGGGGAGGCAGGCGCTCAACAAGGACTCAGGTGAGTGTGATGCTGTATTTGAAAACGTTGATTATCGTCGTTCAGCTTCTGTCGGCGCTCGGGGTGATCGGCCTCGTTCTGCTGCAGCACGGCAAGGGCGCCGACATGGGCGCGGCCTTCGGCAGCGGCGCGTCGGGCAGCCTGTTCGGCGCGAGCGGTTCGGCCAACTTCCTGTCGCGGACTACTGCAGTTCTCGCAACAGTTTTTTTCCTGTCGACGCTTGCGCTAACCTACTTGGGGTCGTATCATGCGAAGCCTTCGGCGGGTGTGTTGGGTGCTTCGGCTCCTGCCCCGGTCGTGGCCTCGGCTCCGGTCGCTGCAAGCCTTACCGCAGCGCCTGTCGCAAGCGCTCCGGCAGCGGCTTCGGCAGCATCGAGCAGCGGTAACGACGTACCGAAATAAATTCAAAAAACTTGTTTTTGTGCATTGAACAAACGTCAGGAACAAGTTAGAATTTAAGTCTTGAAGCGATTCGCGGGTTTCAATAAATTGTTGTCCCGGATTGCATGCAGTGCCGACGTGGTGAAATTGGTAGACACGCTATCTTGAGGGGGTAGTGGCGAAAGCTGTGCGAGTTCGAGTCTCGCCGTCGGCACCAAATGTATCTACAAAATGCCAGCCGCTTGCTTCAGCTTCGGCTGGCATTTTTGCTTTATACGTCGTGTTTGTTTCGTTCGCAGCGCGAAGTCGTAAAGTGATTCCCGCAGAGCGACATCGTGTGTTCCTGCGGAACCTCAGAACCAACCGATAGAGGATAGCCTTGAACCTCGCTACCTATTACCCCGTCCTGTTGTTCCTTCTTGTAGGTCTTGGTCTGGGCGTAGCGCTGGTATCAATCGGCAAGATCCTCGGTCCCAACCGGCCCGACAGCGAAAAGAATTCTCCGTACGAGTGCGGCTTCGAAGCGTTCGAAGACGCGCGCATGAAGTTCGATGTACGGTATTACCTCGTGGCCATTCTCTTCATCATCTTCGATCTCGAAACGGCATTCCTGTTCCCGTGGGGCGTAGCCCTGCGCGATATCGGCTGGCCGGGCTTTCTGTCGATGATGGTGTTTCTGCTCGAATTCCTGCTGGGCTTTGCCTACATCTGGAAGAAAGGTGGTCTCGACTGGGAATGACGGGTTAATCGCCGGTTAGCATGGGCGGCACTGTGGGGACAACTGCAGGCCGTCCGCTGGAGTGGAAAGCACATGAGTATCGAAGGGGTCTTGAAGGAAGGGTTTGTCACCACCACGGCTGACAAACTGATCAACTGGACGCGCACCGGCTCCCTGTGGCCGATGACGTTCGGGCTGGCGTGTTGCGCGGTCGAAATGATGCACGCGGGCGCGGCCCGCTACGACCTCGACCGCTTCGGCGTGGTGTTCCGTCCGAGCCCGCGCCAGTCCGACGTCATGATCGTGGCCGGCACGCTCTGCAACAAGATGGCGCCCGCGCTGCGCAAGGTCTACGACCAGATGGCCGAACCGCGCTGGGTGATCTCGATGGGGTCGTGTGCCAATGGCGGCGGCTACTATCATTATTCGTATTCGGTCGTGCGCGGTTGTGACCGCATCGTGCCGGTCGACGTCTATGTGCCAGGCTGCCCGCCTACCGCGGAAGCTCTGGTCTATGGGGTGATCCAGTTGCAGGCGAAGATTCGCCGCACCAGCACCATCGCCCGTCAATAAAGGCCAAGCGCCTCCCCACAATATGGCAAGCAAACTCGAGACCCTGAAAGCGAACCTCGAAGCGGCCCTTGGTGCGCGCATCGTCACTCTCACTGAAAAGCTCGGTGAGTTGACCTTGGTCATAAAGGCGGTAGATTACCTGAACGTAGCGCAGGAACTCCGCGACAATGCGTCGCTCCGCTTCGAGCAGTTGATGGACCTGTGCGGCGTCGACTATCAAACGTACGGTGACGGCGCGTGGGAAGGCCCGCGCTTCGCGGCCGTGTCGCATCTGCTCTCCCTCACGAACAACTGGCGTCTGCGCCTGCGCGTCTACGCGCCGGACGACGACGTGCCTATCGTGCCTTCGCTCGTCGACATCTGGAGTTCGGCCAACTGGTACGAGCGCGAAGCGTTCGACCTGTTCGGCATCGTCTTCGAAGGCCACCCCGACCTGCGCCGCATCCTGACCGACTACGGTTTCATCGGCCATCCGTTCCGCAAGGACTTCCCCGTCTCCGGCTACGTCGAAATGCGTTACGACCCGGAGCAGAAGCGCGTGGTCTACCAGCCGGTCACCATCGAGCCGCGCGAAATCACGCCGCGCGTGATCCGCGAGGATCGGTACGGCGGTCTGAGGAAACACTAAGAGGGTCGCATGTCAGAGATCAAGAACTACACGCTCAACTTCGGCCCGCAGCACCCGGCAGCGCACGGTGTGCTGCGCCTCGTGCTCGAGCTCGACGGCGAAGTGATCCAGCGCGCCGATCCGCACATCGGCCTGCTGCACCGCGCGACCGAAAAGCTCGCCGAAAGCAAGACCTTCCTGCAGTCGGTGCCGTACATGGACCGTCTCGACTATGTGTCGATGATGGTCAACGAGCACGGCTACGTGATGGCGATCGAAAAGCTGCTCGGCATCGAAGTGCCGATCCGCGCGAAATACATCCGCGTCCTGTTCGACGAAATCACGCGCGTGCTGAACCACCTGATGTGGATCGGCTCGCACGGTCTCGACGTGGGCGCGATGGCGGTGTTCCTCTACGCGTTCCGCGAACGCGAAGATCTGATGGACGTCTACGAGGCGGTGTCGGGCGCGCGCATGCACGCGGCTTACTACCGTCCGGGCGGCGTCTATCGCGATCTGCCGGACGCCATGCCGCAATACAAGGCGTCGAAAATCCACAACGAGAAGGCGCTCGCCAAGATGAACGAGGCGCGCCAGGGCTCGCTGCTCGATTTCATCGACGACTTCTTCACGCGCTTCCCGGCTTGCGTCGACGAGTACGAAACGCTGCTCACCGACAACCGTATCTGGAAGCAGCGTCTCGTGGGCATCGGCGTGGTGAGCCCCGAGCGTGCGATGCAGCTCGGTCTGTCGGGCGCGATGCTGCGTGGTTCGGGCATCGAGTGGGACCTGCGCAAGAAGCAGCCGTACGAAGTCTACGACCAGCTCGATTTCGACATTCCGGTCGGCGTGAACGGCGATTGCTACGACCGTTATCTCGTCCGCGTGGAAGAGATGCGTCAATCGACCCGTATTGCGAAACAGTGCATTGAGTGGCTGCGCAAGAATCCGGGTCCCGTGATGGTCGACAATCACAAGGTTGCGCCGCCGTCGCGCGTGAACATGAAGTCGAACATGGAAGAGCTGATTCACCACTTCAAGCTCTTCACCGAAGGCTTCCATGTGCCCGAAGGCGAGGCCTACGCAGCAGTGGAACATCCGAAGGGTGAATTCGGCATCTACCTGGTGTCGGATGGCGCGAACAAGCCGTATCGTCTGAAGATCCGCGCCCCGGGTTACGCCCACCTGGCCGCGCTGGACGAAATGGCGCGCGGTCACATGATTGCCGACGCGGTCACGATCATCGGCACGCAGGATATCGTGTTCGGCGAAATCGACCGCTAAGGCAGCAACAGCCGGTGCGCCCCCGAAGCAAGAGGAGGCGCGCCGCGCGAGAATACCGGGAACACCACGTCTGCCGCAGCGAGCAGTGCGCTACACGCGCGGCAGGGTTGTGTCTGGTGTGAAATGAATTAACGAGCCGTGACAGAAAATGATCTCAGCTGAAGGCCTGAAAGAAATCGATCGCGCGTTGTCGAAGTACCCCGCCGATCAGCGACAGTCCGCCGTGATGGCGGCTTTGGCCGTTGCTCAGGAAGAGCATGGCTGGCTGTCCCCCGAACTCATGCAGTTCGTGGCCGACTACATCGGCATGCCGCCGGTGGCCGTCGAGGAAGTCGCCACGTTCTACACGATGTTCGAGACGAAGCCCGTCGGCAAGCACAAGATCACGCTCTGCACGAATCTGCCGTGCCAGCTCGGCCCCGATGGCGGCTCGGAGAGCGCCGCCGACTACCTGAAGCAGAAGCTCGGTATCGACTTCGGCGAAACCACGTCCGACGGCAAGTTCACCTTGAAAGAAGGTGAGTGCATGGGCGCGTGCGGCGACGCACCGGTGATGCTTGTGAACAACCACCGCATGTGCAGCTTCATGAGCCGCGAGAAGATCGACCAGCTGCTCGAGGAGCTTTCGAAATGACTTCGTTGCACGACCGTCACATCAAACCGCTGATTCTCGCGGGCCTCAACGGCGAGAACTGGCATCTCGAAGATTACGTCGCGCGCGGCGGCTACAAGCAGCTGCGCCGCATTCTCGAAGAGAAGATTCCGCCCGAGCAGGTGATCGCCGACGTCAAGGCCGGCGGTCTGCGCGGCCGCGGCGGCGCGGGTTTCCCGACCGGCCTGAAGTGGAGCTTCATGCCGCGTCAGTTCCCGGGGCAGAAGTACCTCGTCTGCAATTCGGACGAAGGCGAGCCGGGCACGTTCAAGGACCGCGACATCCTGCGCTGGAATCCGCATGCCGTGATCGAAGGCATGGCGATCGGCGCCTACGCGATGGGCATCACCGTCGGCTACAACTACATCCACGGTGAGATCTTCGAGGTCTATCGCCGCTTCGAGGCTGCGCTGGAAGAAGCGCGTCAGGCGGGCTACCTCGGCGACAACATTCTGGGCACCGACTTCACGTTCCAGCTGCACGCGCACCACGGTTACGGCGCGTATGTCTGCGGCGAAGAAACGGCGCTGCTCGAATCGCTCGAAGGCAAGAAGGGCCAGCCGCGCTTCAAGCCGCCGTTCCCGGCGAGCTTCGGCGTGTACGGCAAGCCCACCACGATCAACAACACCGAGACGTTCGCGGCGGTGCCCTTCCTGCTGACCGTCGGTCCGCAGACCTACATGGAACTGGGCAAGCCGAACAACGGCGGCACCAAGATCTTCTCGATCTCGGGCGACGTCGAGCGTCCGGGCAACTATGAGATCCCGCTCGGTACGCCGTTCGCGACGCTCATGGAACTCGCCGGCGGCGTGCGTGGCGGCAAGAAGCTGAAGGCCGTGATTCCGGGCGGTTCGTCGGCGCCGGTCATTCCGGGCGACCTGATGATGCAGACCGACATGGACTACGACTCGATCGCCAAGCAGGGCTCGATGCTCGGCTCGGGCGCGGTCATCGTCATGGACGAAACGCGCTGCATGGTGCGCTCGCTGCTGCGTCTCTCGTACTTCTACTACGAAGAGTCGTGCGGCCAGTGCACGCCGTGCCGCGAAGGCACGGGCTGGCTGTACCGCGTGGTGAACCGTATCGAGCACGGCCTCGGCCGCCAGGAAGACCTGGATCTGCTGAACTCGGTCGCGGGCAACATCATGGGCCGCACGATCTGCGCGCTGGGCGACGCAGCGGCCATGCCGGTGCGCGGCATGCTCAAGCATTACTGGGACGAATTCGAATATCACGTGCACAACAAGCGCTGTCTCGTCGGCGGACATGCCGGCTCGCACGCGGCCTCGGAATCGGTGGCTGCCTGAGGGCAAGAGACGTAAGCGTTAGCGCGTTGTGCGCGGGCCGCGTGGCTCGACGCAACGGGGTAGACCGCTGTGAAATTGAGCGGTAACAGGTTAGGGACGATTAACCATCATGGTTGAACTTGAAATAGACGGCAAGAAGGTGCAGGTGCCCGAGGGCAGCATGGTGATCCAGGCCGCGCAGCGGGTGGACACGTACATCCCGCACTTCTGCTATCACAAGAAGCTGTCGATCGCGGCCAACTGCCGGATGTGTCTCGTCGATGTCGAGAAGATGCCGAAGGCCGTGCCCGCGTGCGCGACGCCGGTGTCGCAAGGCATGATCGTGCGCACGACGTCCGACAAGGCCGTGCAGGGTCAGCAAGCCGTGATGGAATTCCTGCTGATCAACCACCCGCTGGACTGCCCGATCTGCGATCAGGGCGGCGAATGCCAGCTGCAGGATCTGGCGGTGGGCTACGGCAAGTCGGCGTCGCGCTACAGCGAAGAAAAGCGCGTGGTGTTCCACAAGAACGTGGGCCCGCTCATCTCGATGGAAGAGATGTCGCGCTGCATCCACTGCACGCGCTGCGTGCGCTTCGGCGACGAGATCGCCGGCGTGATGGAACTCGGCATGCTCGGCCGCGGCCAGCATTCGGAAATCAGCACCTTCCTCGGCAAGACCGTCGACTCGGAACTGTCGGGCAACATGATCGACCTGTGCCCGGTGGGCGCGCTCACGAGCAAGCCGTTCCGCTTCTCGGCGCGTACCTGGGAACTGTCGCGCCGCAAGTCGGTGAGCCCGCACGACGGCACGGGCGCGAACCTCGTCGTGCAGGTCAAGAACAACCGCGTGATGCGCGTGCTGCCGTTCGAGAACGAAGCCATCAACGAATGCTGGATTTCCGATAAGGAGCGCTTCGCCTACGAAGGCCTGAACAGCGAAGACCGCCTCACGCACCCGATGATCAAGCAGGGTGGCGAGTGGGTGGAAACCGACTGGCAGACCGCGCTCGAATACGTGGTGAAGGGCATCAAGGGCATCAGCGACGAACACGGCGAAAACCATCTCGCCATGCTCGCGAGCCCGCACAGCACCGCTGAAGAACTCTATCTGGTCAAGCAGCTCGCCGACGCGATCGGCACGCCGAACGTCGACTTCCGTCTGCGTCAGAGCGACTTCTCGGCGCCGCTTTCGGGCGCGCCGTGGCTCGGCACGAAGATCGCCGAACTCTCGCTCGCCGACTCGGCGCTCGTGATCGGCTCGTTCCTGCGCCGCGACCACGCGCTGTTCGCCGCGCGTCTGCGCCAGGCCGCCAAGGGCGGCGCGCAGATCACGCTGCTCAACGCCACGGCGGACGGCTCGCTGATCCCGAACGCGCAGCGCATCGTCGCCGCGCCGTCGGCATGGCTCGACGAACTCGCCACGATCGCGGCCGCCGTGTCGGAAGCGAAGGGCGTGGCACTGCCGGAAGCCTTCGCGGGCACGCAGTCGAACGACGCCGCCAAACAGGTCGCCGCTTCGCTCTCGACGGGCGAGCGCCGCTTCGTGCTGATCGGCAACGCGGTTGTGCAGCATCCCGATTTCGCGCTGCTGCACGCGGCCGCGCAGTTCATCGCCGAACACACGGGCGCGACGCTCGGCTTCCTCACGGAAGCGGCCAACACGGTCGGCGCGCACCTCGTGGGCGCATTGCCGGGCCGCGACGGCCTGAATGCACGCGAAGCGTTCGAGCAGCCGCGCAAGGGCTATCTGCTGTTCAACGTCGAACCGGAATTCGACACGGTCAACCCGGCTGCCGCGCGCGCCGCGCTCGCGCAGGCCGAGATGGTCGCCGTGTTCTCGCCGTACAAGACCGGTCTCGATTACGCGGACGTGCTGCTGCCGATCGCGCCGTTCACGGAAACCTCGGGTACGTTCGTGAACGCCGAAGGCACGGTGCAGACCTTCAACGGCGTGGTGCGCCCGCTCGGCGACACGCGTCCGGCCTGGAAGGTCCTGCGCGTGCTGGGCACGCTCATGAAGCTGCCCGGCTTCGAATACGAAACCGCCGACGAAGTGCGCCGCAAGGCTCTCGGCGACGGCAGCTTCGACGCACGTCTGTCGAACAAGGCCGTGGCGCAGGTTGCGCGCGGCAGCGTGGCGAAGGCCGCGGAAGGCCGCTTCGAGCGCGTCGCCGACGTGCCCATCTACAGCGCCGACCCGATCGTGCGCCGTGGCGAAGCCCTGCAACTCACGATGGCGGCCCGCGTGGCGAACACGGTCGGCCTGCCGGCAGCGCTGTTCGATCAGCTCGGCCTGAAGGAAGGCGACGCCGTGCGCGTGCGCCAGGGCGACCTGTCGGTGACCGCGCCGGCAACGCGCGATGCGAATCTTGCGCCGACGGCGGTGCGCGTGTCGGCGGCCACGCCGGCCGGCGCGCAGCTCGGCAGCCTGTTCGGTGAACTGCTGGTGGAGAAGGCGTAAATGAGCTTGTTCGATACGATCAATGCAGGCGGCAGCCAGCTGCTCGGCGTGGCCTGGCCCACGGTCTGGGCGCTGGTGCGCATTCTCGTCGTCGCGGTGGTGATCCTGCTGTGCGTGGCGTACCTGATCCTCTGGGAGCGCAAGCTGATCGGCTGGATGCACGTGCGTCTCGGCCCGAACCGCGTCGGTCCCGGCGGCCTGCTGCAGCCGATCGCCGACGTGCTGAAGCTGCTGCTCAAGGAAGTCATTCAGCCCGCGCAGGCGAGCCGCTGGGTCTACATGGTCGCACCGGTCATGGTGGTGGTGCCGGCCTTCGCGGTCTGGGCGGTGATTCCGTTCCAGGCGGGCGCGGTGCTCGGCAACATCAACGCCGGTCTGCTCTACGTGATGGCGATCTCGTCGATCGGCGTCTACGGCGTGATTCTCGCGGGCTGGGCCTCGAACTCGAAGTACGCGTTCCTCGGCGCGATGCGCGCCGCGGCGCAGATGGTTTCGTACGAAATCGCGATGGGCTTCGCGCTCGTCGTGGTGCTGATGGTGTCGGGCAGCCTGAACCTCTCGGACATCGTCCAGGGCCAGATGCGCGGCATGTTCGCGAACTGGGGCATCACGTTCCTCTCGTGGAACTGGCTGCCGCTGCTGCCGATGTTCGTCGTCTACTTCATCTCGGGCATCGCCGAAACGAACCGCCACCCGTTCGACGTGGTGGAAGGGGAGTCGGAAATCGTCGCGGGTCACATGGTCGACTATTCGGGGATGGGCTTCGCGCTGTTCTTCCTCGCCGAGTACATCAACATGATCGTGATCTCGGCGCTGGCGTCGGTGCTGTTCCTGGGCGGCTGGAGCGCGCCGTTCGCGTTCCTCGACTTCATCCCGGGCGTGTTCTGGCTCGTGCTGAAGGTCTTCTGCCTGCTGTCGGTGTTCATCTGGGCGCGCGCAACGTTCCCGCGCTACCGCTATGACCAGATCATGCGTCTGGGCTGGAAGGTGTTCATTCCGGTCTGCGTGGTGTGGCTGATCGTGGTCGGCTTCTGGTATATGTCGCCGCTGAGCATCTGGAAATAAGGGGCGAACGAAACATGAACGCGATCCAAAACTTCTTCAAGACGTTCTTCCTGACCGAGCTGCTCAAAGGTCTGGCGCTGACGGGCCGTTATACGTTCAAGCGCAAGATCACGGTGCAGTTCCCGGAAGAGAAGACTCCGATGTCGCCGCGTTTCCGTGGTCTGCACGCGCTGCGCCGCTATGAAAATGGCGAAGAGCGCTGCATCGCGTGCAAGCTGTGCGAGGCCGTGTGCCCCGCGATGGCGATCACGATCGAATCGGAAGTGCGCGAGGACAACACGCGCCGCACGACGCGTTACGACATCGACCTGACCAAGTGCATCTTCTGCGGTTTCTGCGAAGAGAGCTGCCCGGTCGACTCGATCGTCGAAACGCACATTCTCGAGTATCACGGCGAGAAGCGCGGCGATCTGTACTTCACGAAAGACATGCTGCTGGCCGTCGGCGACCGCTACGAAGCGCAGATCGCGGCGAACAAGGCAGCAGATGCACCGTACCGTTGATCTTAAGCTTGACGCTGCATCGGCCCGCGGTTCGGGCCGGCTGCGGGGAACGCGCGTGCCGCAAAACGCCGCGCGCCGCAGTCTGACCGCCGCCGCGGCGCACTCTGGTCTGGCCGCCAGTCCGCGCCGCGCAATCCGCCTCACGATGGCCTCAACGATGAACCAGTAATCATGGAATTCACGACCGTCCTGTTTTACATCTTCGCGCTGCTGCTCACGCTATCAGGGCTGAAGGTGATCACCTCGCGCAATCCCGTCTCGTCGGCGCTCTTTCTCGTGCTCGCGTTCTTCAACGCAGCGGCGATCTGGATGCTGCTCGAGGCCGAATTCCTCGCCATCCTGCTGGTGCTCGTCTACGTGGGCGCGGTGATGGTGCTGTTCCTGTTCGTCGTGATGATGCTGGACATCAACGTCGACGTGCTGAGCCGCGACTTCAAGCGCTTCATCCCGGTGGCGACCATCGTGGGCGCGATCATCGTGGTCGAAACCGCGCTGATCCTGTGGCACGGCTACGGCGCGACCAGCGCACCGGTGCCCGACACTTCGGCGGCCGCTGCCGCGTCGGTGTCGAACACGCACCTGATCGGCAAGATCATCTACACCGACTACATCTTCGCGTTCGAAGTCGCCGGCCTCGTGCTGCTGGTGGCGATTGTCGCGGCCATCGCACTGACCGTGCGCGAGCCGAAGGACAGCAAGCGCCAGAACGTCTCGAAGCAGGTGGCCGTGCGCCGCGAGGACCGCGTGCGTCTCGTGAAGATGCAGGCTGTCGTGGAAGTGCCGGAGCCGGAACCGGAACCGGCGCCTGCGGAAGCGGCTGCTCCGGCAGCAGGCGCGGCACCGGCTGCACCCGCTGCCCCGGCCGCACCGGCAACGAAGAGCTAAGCGCGAAGGAGCGAAACATGTTGACTCTGGCCCATTACCTCGTGCTCGGCGCGATCCTCTTCGCGATCTCGATCGTCGGAATCTTTCTCAATCGGCGCAACGTCATCATCATCCTGATGGCGATTGAGCTGATGCTGTTGGCGGTGAACACGAACTTCGTCGCGTTCTCGCATTATCTCGGTGACGTTCACGGACAGATTTTCGTGTTCTTCGTGCTAACTGTTGCGGCCGCGGAAGCCGCGATTGGTCTGGCTATTCTTGTGACTCTGTTCCGCAGCCTCGACACGATCAACGTCGAGGACCTCGATCAGCTCAAAGGCTAAGGCAGGCTGCTATGGCAACAACACTCAACGAAACCTTATTGCTGGCGATTCCGCTAGCGCCTCTCGCCGGTTCTCTCATTGCCGGCCTGTTCGGCAAGACGGTCGGGCGCGCGGGCGCGCATACGGTGACCATTCTCGGCGTGGCGATCGCGTTCGTGCTCTCGTGCATGACGTTCTTCGACGTGCTGAACGGCGCGAGCTACAACGCCACCGTGTACGAATGGATGTCGGTCGGCGGCCTGAAGTTCGAGGTCGGCTTCCTGATCGACTCGTTGACGGCGCTCATGATGATCGTCGTGACTTTCGTGTCGCTGATGGTGCACATCTACACGATCGGCTACATGGCCGAGGAAGAGGGCTACCAGCGCTTCTTCTCGTATATCGCGCTGTTCACCTTCTCGATGCTGATGCTCGTGATGAGCAACAACTTCCTGCAGCTGTTCTTCGGCTGGGAAGCGGTGGGCCTCGTCTCGTACCTGCTGATCGGCTTCTACTTCAAGCGTGAAAGCGCCATCTACGCGAACATGAAGGCGTTCCTCGTGAACCGCGTGGGCGACTTCGGCTTCCTGCTGGGCATCGGTCTGCTGCTCGCGTACGGCGGCTCGCTGAACTACAACGACGTGTTCGCGAAGGGCCACGAAATCGCGGCGCTGACCTTCCCGGGCACCTCGTGGAACCTGCTTACGGTCGCGTGTATCTGCCTGTTCATCGGCGCGATGGGTAAGTCGGCGCAGTTCCCGCTGCACGTCTGGCTGCCCGACTCGATGGAAGGCCCGACGCCGATCTCCGCACTGATCCACGCGGCAACCATGGTCACGGCCGGTATCTTCATGGTCGCGCGCATGTCGCCGCTGTTCGAACTGTCGGAAGCGGCGCTGTCGTTCATCGTCGTGATCGGCGCCATTACCGCGCTGTTCATGGGCTTCCTCGGCGTCGTGCAGAACGACATCAAGCGCGTGGTCGCGTACTCGACGCTCTCGCAGCTCGGCTACATGACGGTCGCGCTCGGCGTGTCGGCGTATCCGGTCGCGATCTTCCACCTGATGACGCACGCGTTCTTCAAGGCGCTGCTGTTCCTCGGCGCAGGTTCGGTCATCATCGGCATGCACCACGACCAGGACATGCGCAACATGGGCGGCCTGCGCAAGTACATGCCCATTACGTGGATCACTTCGCTGGTCGGTTCGCTCGCGCTGATCGGCACGCCGTTCTTCTCGGGCTTCTACTCGAAAGATTCGATCATCGACGCCGTGAAGCTCTCGCACCTGCCGGGTTCGGGCTTCGCGTACTTCGCGGTCGTGGCGAGCGTGTTCGTGACGGCGCTGTACTCGTTCCGTATGTACTTCCTCGTGTTCCACGGTGAAGAGCGCTTCCGCGGTCCGAAGCATCCCGAATCGCCGATGGCGATCGAGGCGGCCCACGGTCACGGCGATCATGGTCACGACGAACATCACGTCCACGTGCCGCACGAGTCGCCGTGGGTGATCTGGGTGCCGCTGGTGCTGCTCGCGATTCCTTCGGTGATCGCCGGCGCCTACGCGATCCAGCCGCTGCTGTTCGGTTCGTTCTTCCAGAACGGCGTGGCGTTCGACAAGGTGATCTTCATCGGTCAGAACCACGAAGCGCTCACGGAAATGGCTTCGGAATTCCAGGGCTGGGCCGCGATGGGCGCGCATGCGTTCTCGGGTCTGCCGGTTTGGCTCGCGCTTGCGGGTGTGGTGGTGGCGTGGTTCTTCTACATGAAGCGCCCGGATCTGCCGGCCGTCGTGCAGCGTACGTTCGCACCGGTCTACAAGCTGCTGGCTAACGCGTATTACCTCGACAAGATCAACGAAATCGTCTTCGCTCGCGGAGCGGTCGCAATCGGTCGCGGTCTGTGGAAGGAGGGCGATGTCGTCGTGATCGACGGCGTCGTAAACGGGAGCGCCAAGTTTATCGGCTGGTTTGCAACTGTCATTCGTTTCCTGCAATCCGGCTATATCTATCACTACGCATTTGCCATGATCATTGGCATGCTTGGCCTCCTTACCCTGTTTGTAACGCTCAGCGGCAAATAAGGCGAGGAAACGCATGCACGCAACTCCGATTCTCAGTATTGCGATCTGGATGCCGATATTATTCGGCGTCGTCGTTCTAGTAGTGGGTTCCGACCGGAACCCGGGCCGAGCCCGCTGGCTCGCGCTCATCGGTTCAGTGCTTAGTTTCCTCGTTACGCTCCCGCTCGTTTCGGGCTTCGACACCACCACGGCTGCGCTGCAGTTCGAGGAGAAGTCGGTCTGGATCGAGCGGTTCAACATCGCCTATCACCTGGGCGTCGACGGCATCGCCATGTGGTTCGTGGTGCTCACGGCGCTCATTACCGTGATCGTCGTGATTGCGGGCTGGCAGGTGATCAAGGAAGACGTCGCGCAGTATTTCGCCGCCTTCCTTGTCCTGTCGGGGCTGATGATCGGCGTTTTCTGCGCCGCAGACGGTCTGCTGTTCTACGTGTTCTTCGAAGCCACGCTGATCCCGATGTACATCATCATCGGTATCTGGGGCGGCCCGAATCGCGTGTATGCGGCATTCAAGTTTTTTCTGTACACGCTGGCCGGTTCGCTGCTGATGCTGGTCGCGTTGCTGTACATGTACCGTGTGACGCACACGTTCGACCTCGCCACCTGGCAGGACGCCAAGCTCGCCATGACGCCGCAGATACTGCTGTTCATCGCGTTCTTCTTCGCGTTCGCCGTGAAGGTGCCGATGTGGCCGGTGCACACGTGGTTGCCGGACGCGCACGTCGAAGCGCCCACGGGCGGCTCGGTGGTGCTGGCCGCCATCATGCTGAAGCTCGGCGCGTACGGTTTCCTGCGTTTCTCGCTGCCGGTCACGCCGGACGCGAGTCATTACCTGGCGCCGGTCATCATCACGCTCTCGCTGATCGCTGTGATCTACATCGGTCTCGTGGCGATGGTGCAGGCGGACATGAAGAAGCTGGTCGCGTATTCGTCGATCGCCCACATGGGTTTCGTCACGCTCGGCTTCTTTATGTTCGGCCCGTCGAGCCAGCTTGCGATTGAAGGCGGGATCATCCAGATGATCTCGCACGGCTTCGTCTCGGGCGCCATGTTCCTGTGCATCGGGGTGCTGTACGACCGCATGCACACGCGTCAGATCGCCGATTACGGCGGCGTCGTCAACACGATGCCGAAGTTCGCGGCGCTGGCCATGCTGTTCGCGATGGCCAACTGCGGCCTGCCGGGCACCTCTGGATTCGTCGGCGAATTCATGGTGATTCTGGCGGCTGTGAAGTTCAACTTCTGGATCGCATTCGGGGCGGCGTTCACGCTGATCCTGGGCGCGGCCTATACGTTGTGGATGTACAAGCGGGTGTTCTTCGGCGCCATCTCGAACGATCATGTTCGCGAGCTGAAGGACATCAACGGTCGCGAATACTTCATTCTTGCGGTGCTCGCGCTGTTCACGCTTTTCATGGGCATCTACCCGAAGCCCTTTACCGATGTGATGCACGTTTCCGTGGAAAACCTCCTCTCCCACGTCGCAGTGTCGAAACTGCCGCTGTCACAGTAATACCGAGCGGAGGAACAAAAGATCATGCCAAACGCCCCTATGAACGCTCTGCTACCCGACGCGCTGGTGATGACCGGCCTCGTCGTGGCGTGGATCAACGACACGTTCTCCGGTCCTTCGGGCCGGCGCACGACCTATTTCATCGCGCTGCTGACCACGGTCATCGCCGGTATCTGGTTTGCGGTGAACGCGTTTGACCCGCACGTGTACTACTACTTCACGCGCATGTACGTGGTGGATGCGTTCGCCAGCGCCATGAAGTCGGTCGTCACGCTCGGCTACGCCGTGTCGATCGTGTACTCGCGCAAGTATCTCGAAGACCGCGACATGTTCCGGGGCGAGTTCTTCCTGCTTGGCATGTTCTCGCTGCTCGGCCAGCTCGTGATGATCTCGGGCAACAACTTCCTGACGCTGTACCTCGGCCTCGAGCTGATGTCGCTCTCGCTCTACGCGGTCATCGCGCTGCGCCGTGACGCGACGCAGTCGAACGAAGCGGCCATGAAGTACTACGTGCTGGGCGCGCTCGCATCGGGCTTCCTGCTCTACGGCATCTCGATGCTGTACGGCGCGACCGGTTCGCTCGAACTCGGCGAAGTGTTCAAGGCGGTGGCCTCGGGTCACATCAACGACATCGTGCTGCTGTTCGGCGTGGTGTTCATCGTGGCGGGCGTGGCGTTCAAGATGGGCGCGGTGCCGTTCCACATGTGGGTGCCCGACGTCTACCAGGGCGCGCCCACGGCCATGTCGCTGCTCACCGGCGGCGGCCCGAAGGTCGCGGCGTTCGCCTGGGCCGTGCGTTTCCTGGTCATGGGTCTGCTGCCGCTGGCCGTCGACTGGCAGCAGATGCTGATCATCCTGGCCGCGCTCTCGATGATCGTCGGCAACATCACGGGTATCGTTCAGCGCAATGTCAAGCGCATGCTCGCGTACTCGGCCATCTCGAACATGGGCTTCGTGCTGCTCGGCCTGCTCGCCGGCATCGTCGACAACAAGGCGACGGGCGCGGCCAGCGCGTACAGCTCGGCCATGTTCTACAGCATCGTCTACCTGATCACGACGCTCGGCGCGTTCGGTATCGTCATGCTGCTGTCGCGCCGCGACTTCGAAGCGGAAACGCTCGACGACTTCAAGGGCCTGAATCACCGCAGCCCGATGTTCGCGGCGGTCATGATGGTCATGATGTTCTCGCTCGCCGGCATTCCGCCGACGGTCGGCTTCTATGCGAAGCTCGCCGTGCTCGAAGCGACGATGAACGCCGGCCTTACGTGGCTCGCGATCCTCGCCGTGGTGACGTCGCTGTTCGGTGCGTTCTACTACCTGCGCATCGTCAAGCTGATGTACTTCGACGCACCGACGGACACCGCGCCGATCGAAAGCCACAGCTGCAACCGCGCGCTGCTCACGCTCAACGGCGTGGCCGTGCTGGCGCTCGGCATCATTCCGGGTCCGCTGATGTCGGTCTGCCTGCAAGCCGTTTCGCATACGCTGCCGCTGTAATGTCGTCTGCTGGCTGGTTTATCGTCTTGTTGGCGCTCGCGGGCGCCAACCTCCCGTTCCTCAATCAACGGTTGTTCGGCCTGGTGCCGGTGCGTGCGCAGAAGAAAAGCGCGTGGATCCGCATTGCCGAACTGATCGTGCTGTATTTCGTGGTCGGTGCGTTCGGCTTCCTGCTGGAAGCGCGCGCCGGTAACCGCTTCGACCAGGGCTGGCAGTTCTACGCCATCACGTTCAGTCTTTTTGTCGTGTTCGCGTTCCCCGGCTTCACCTGGCAATATCTCGTCAAACGCCGTCAGGCGTGAAGCGCGCGCCTCGTCCCGCACGAGGCGCGCGTTGTCAGTTTCTTCGCGGCTTTCCCGCGCCTTCCCGATCACGCGTCTTTCCGAGGTTTCAACATGGCTGCTGAAGATCAGAAACACGACCCGGCGCTCGCCGAGACGTGCGTCGAAAGCACGACGCTCCACGCGGGCAAATTTCTCACGCTTAAATGCGATACGGTCGCGCTGCCCGACGGCAAGCACGCCACGCGCGAATACGTGCAGCATCCCGGCGCGGTCATGGTGATTCCGCTGTTCGACGACGGCCGCGTGCTGATGGAGCGCCAATATCGCTATCCGCTCTCGCGCGTGATGACGGAGTTTCCGGCGGGCAAGCTCGATCCGCAGGAAGGCGCGCTCGCCTGCGCGATCCGCGAACTGAAGGAAGAGACCGGCTATACGGCGCGCGAGTACATTTATCTGACGAAGATTCATCCGGTCATTTCGTACTCGACCGAGTTCATCGACATCTATCTGGCGCGCGGCCTCACGGCGGGCGAGTCGAAGCTCGACGAAGGCGAATTCCTCGAAACCTTCACGGCCACGCTGCCCGAACTGCTCGAATGGGTGCGCAACGGCAAGATCACCGACGTGAAGACGGTGATCGGCACGTTCTGGCTCGAGAAGGCGCTTTCGGGCGAATGGCCGCTCGGCAAGGCGGAGCAGGGCTGATCGCGGTTCTAGCAAGCTGAACAGCAACACGGCGGCCCGCGAGGCCGCCGTGTGCATTCTGGCGCGGCGGATTCGATCGAACTGCTTTGGCGCGCAAAATTAGGCGGCGCTACAATTCATCATCGGCATTCCCCGCGCATCAACGCCGCCACCGGTGCGGGTAGGGCAGTGAATACCCCACCCCAAAAATTTACGAACGGTCGTTCACAAATTTGCGATTTGCGCTACACTTCAACGCAAGCCTCGACTCCCCATGAAGGTCCTCGATTTACAGTGTCCAGACGGCCATCGGTTTGAAGGCTGGTTCGCTTCCGCTGACGATTTCGAATCGCAGCGCGCGCGCAAGCTGGTCGAATGTCCGATGTGCGGTGCGAACGAAGTCACGCGCCTGCCGTCCGCGCCCCGGCTGAATCTGTCGGGCGCGCGCGCGACGCCTGACGCACCGTCTCATGCTCAGGGCAAACACGCTGAGCAGGCGGCGCAGTGGCAGGCGCACGTGATGCGTGTGATGCGCGAGGTCCTCGAGAAAACGGAGAACGTAGGCGACCGTTTCGCCGAGGAGGCGCGGCGCATTCACTACAACGAAGCGCCGTCGCGCAACATTCGCGGAGTTGCTTCCGTGGAGGATGCGCAAGCTCTCGTCGAAGAAGGCATCGATGTGATGCCGCTGCCGGTGCCGGCCGCGCTGAAGGGTCCGCTGCAATAACCACGCGGGTCGTCGCCGAGGCTGGGGGGATCGTCCCCAACCAGCCGCGGCCAGGAGACAACCCGCATGGATCTCGATTACTCCCCCACCGACGACGCATTCCGCGCCGAAGTCCGCACCTGGCTCGAGGCCAATCTGCCTCAGGCCATGCGCGACAAAGTCCTGAATCACAAGCGCCTCTCGCGCGACGACATCGCCAACTGGCACAAGCTGCTCGGCCAGAAAGGCTGGTCCGTGCCCGCATGGCCCGTCGAATTCGGCGGCCCCGGCTGGACCGAAGCGCAACGCCATATCTGGGACGCGGAATGCGGGCGCATCGGCGCACCGCCGGTGCTGCCGTTCGGCGTCTCGATGGTCGCGCCCGTCATCATGAAGTACGGCAACGAGGAGCAGAAGCGCCGCTATCTGCCGCGCATCCGTTCGGGCGAGGACTGGTGGTGTCAGGGCTATTCCGAGCCCGGTTCGGGTTCCGATCTCGCCTCGCTGCGCACGCGCGCCGTCCGCGATGGTGATCACTACATCGTCAATGGCCAGAAAACCTGGACCACGCTCGGCCAGCACGCCGACATGATGTTCTGCCTCGTGCGCACCGACCCCGCCGCGAAGAAGCAGGAAGGCATCTCGTTTCTGCTGATCGACATGAAGACGCCGGGCATCACCGTGCGCCCGATCATCACGCTCGACGAAGACCATGAGGTCAACGAAGTGTTCTTCGAGGACGTGAAGGTGCCGGTCGAGAACCTCGTCGGCGAAGAGAATCGCGGTTGGACCTACGCGAAATATCTGCTCGGCCACGAGCGCACGGGCATCGCGCGCGTGGGCGCATCGAACCGCGAACTCGCGTTCCTCAAGACCGTCGCGCTGAACCAGAAGAAGAACGGCAAGCCGCTGCTGCTCGACCCGGTGTTCGCCGCGCGCGTGGCCGCCGTCGAAATCGAACTGATGGCGCTGGAAGTAACCGCCGAGCGTGTTATCGCGAGTTCGAGTAACGGACGCGGCCCCGGCCCCGAGGCGTCGATGCTGAAGATCAAGGGCACCGAAATCCAGCAGGCGCTCACCGAACTGATGGTCGACGCGGTCGGGCCGCTCGCGGCGCCGTTCGATCCGGCCTTCCTCGAAGGCGAGCACGCGCACGCGGCAGGCGGCGACGACGACGCAGCGCCGCTCGCGGCGTACTACTTCAACTATCGCAAGACGTCGATTTACGGCGGGTCGAACGAAATCCAGAAGAACATCATCTCGCAGATGATTCTGGGGATTTGAGGAGCGGCGCAATGGACTTCAATTTCACCGAAGAGCAACAGCAACTCGCCGACGCGCTGCGTCGCTATCTCGACAAAAACTATGGCTTCGAAGCGCGCCAGGCGATCGTGAAGACGCCCGCAGGCGTCTCGGCCGATCACTGGAACGCGTTCGTCGAGCTTGGGCTCACGGCGCTGCCGGTGCCGGAAGCGCAGGGCGGTTTCGACGGCACGCCGTTCGACATGCTCGTGGTCATGCAGGAACTGGGCCGCGCGCTCGTGATCGAGCCGTACTGGGCGAGCGCCGTGGGCATCGAGGCGCTCAAGCTCGCCGGAACGGACAACGCTGAAAACGCGCAATTGCTCGAACGCGTGGCGACCGGCGAGGTCAAGCTCGCGCCCGCGTTCCACGAACCCGAGGCGCGCTACGATCTGTTCTCGCTCGCCACCACGGCGAAGGAAACCGGCGACGGTTTCGCGCTCAGCGGCGCGAAGTCGGTCGTGCAGCACGGCGCGCAAGCCGACTTCTGGATCGTGCCGGCGCGCCTCGCGGGCGAGGTGGCGCTGTTCGTGGTCGCGCGCGACGCGAAGGGCGTGACCGTCAGCGACTACCGGACGATCGACGGCCAGCGCGCCGCCACGATCCAGTTCGATGCCGCGCAGGCCCGCCGTCTCGGCGACGCGAAAGCGGGCGCGGCCACGTGGGAGCGGATCGCCGATTACGCCACTTTCCTGCTGTGCGCGGAAGCGGTCGGCGCGATCGACGCGCTCAATCACGCGACCGTCGAATACACGAAAACGCGTCAGCAATTCGGTGTGCCGATCGCGCGCTTCCAGGCGCTCCAGCACCGCATGGCCGAGATGCTGATCCACGGCGAGCAGGCGCGCTCGCTCACGTACCTCGCGGCCGCGCGTTACAGTAGTGCGTCCGCCGACGAGCGCCGTCGCGCGATTTCGGCGGCGAAGGCGCGCGTGGGCCAGGCGGCGCGCTACGTCGGCCAGCAGGCGGTGCAATTGCATGGCGGCATGGGCGTGACCAACGAAGTCGCGGCGGCGCATCTGTTCAAGCGTCTCGCGATCATCGAAACCACGCTCGGCGACGTCGATTACCACCTCGAACGCTTCGCCTCGCTGCCGGGGTTCGCGCAAGCGGCCGCCTGAGCGGCGAGACGAAACGGCGAGACGAAGCGGCGCAAAAAAAGCGAAACGGAGAGTCACCGATGGGCGTGAGTTACGAAGATCTCGAAGTGGGCAAGTCGTATGAAGTCGGCTCGCACACGTTCGGGCGCGACGAGATCGTGCAGTTCGCGCAGCAATACGATCCGCAGCCGTTCCACGTGAGCGAGGCGGGCGGCGAGGCGTCGATGTTCCGCGGCCTCGTCGCGAGCGGCTGGCACACCTGTTCGATCATGATGGGCATGCTCGTGCGCAACTTCCTCGAAGGCTCGACGTCGATGGGGTCGCCGGGCATCGACGAGATTCGCTGGATCAAGCCGGTGCGCGTCGGCGACACGCTCACGATGGTCAACAGCATCGTCGGCAAGCGCGTGTCGGAGAGCAAGCCCGATCGCGGCATCGTCGAAACGCGCTGGGAAGGGCGCAATCAGCACGGCGAGCTTGTCGTGACGGTGAGTTCGAAAGCGCTATTCGGTTTGCGCCATCCCGGTCTGCGCCATCCAGGAGAGGCGAAATGAGCGAAGCATCCGTGATCGAAATCGCCGATCTCGACGCCTTGCGCGCACGCGTGGGCGCCGAGCCGTTCGTGAGCGGCTGGCGCACGGTGAGCGCGGCGAGCGTGCAGGGTTTCGCCGATGCCACCGGCGATCATCAGTGGATTCACCTCGACGCCGAGCGCGCGCGCCGCGAGTCGCCGTTCGGCGGTCCGATCGCGCACGGCTTTCTCACGCTGTCGCTCGTGCCGGTGCTGCTGGGATCGACGATTTCGCTGCGTCAACGCATGGGCGTGAACTATGGGATGAACCGTGTGCGCTTCACGTCGCCGGTGCCGGTCGACGCGCGGGTGCGCGGGCGTTTCGGCGTGAAGGAAGTGAGCGAGATCGAGCGCGGCGGCGCGCAGGTCGTGTGGGACGTGACGATCGAATGCGAGGGCAGCGAGCGCCCCGCGTGCGTGGCCGAATTCATCACGCGGCATTACTTCTGATGCGTGCGGGCCGCCGTGCGTGGCCCGCTTTAAGCATGAAAAAAGCGGCGTCCGGTTCACACCGGACGCCGCTTTTCTTTTGAAGCGTGCCGCGATTCAATCCGTAAATCAGGCCGCCTTAGCGCTGTGCTTCGCGTACTGCGTCGCGCCGAACAGCATTTCCTTCGCCTTGTCGTCCATCAGCGGCTTGCGCGCGTTCGCGAGCACTTCCACGCCGCGCTTGACTGCGGGGCGCGCGGCGATGGTTTCGTGCCAGCGCTTCACGTTCGGCAGCGCGTCGAGATCGATGCCCTGGTTCTGCCACGAACGCGTCCACGGGAACGCGGCGATATCGGCGATCGTGTACTCGTTGCCGGCCAGATATTCGCTCTTTTCGAGCTGCGTTTCCATCACGTTGTAGAGGCGCTTCGCTTCGTTCGTGTAGCGGTTCACCGCGTACTCGATCTTCTCGGGCGCATAGATGCGGAAGTGGTGCGCCTGGCCGAGCATCGGGCCGAGGCCGCCCATCTGGAACATCACCCACTGCAGCACGTCGTAGCGCGCGGCGAGATCGTCGGGCATGAACTTGCCGGTTTTCGCGGCCAGATAGATCAGGATCGCGCCCGATTCGAACAGCGAGAACGGCTTGCCGTCGGCGCGCGCCGGACCTTCGGAATCGACGATCGCGGGAATCTTGTTGTTCGGGCTGATCTCGAGAAACTCGGGCTTGAACTGATCGCCCGCACCGATATCGATCGGATGCGCGCGGTACTCGAGGCCGGTTTCCTCGAGCATGATGTGGACTTTGTGGCCGTTGGGCGTGGCCCAGCTATAGACGTCGATCATCGTGGCTCCTTGGGACGGGGCGCCACGGCATGGGCGTCGGCGCCTGAACTGGCGGAAATTAGCATAGTTCGGCGCGCCGCGCAGAAGGCCGGCGAGTGACCTCAATGTCAGCGTGGGATCGTTGCGGTGCGCGACGGTGGCATCATGTAACGCTGTGTCCAGCTTCCGCGATTCGCACTCGTCTCCGATGACTCCATCCGCCACCGCACACACGCGCTTTTTGCCGAGCCATACGTTCTACGAGCGACACGCCACGACGCTTGGCGAAACGTCGCCCGCGCGCATTCTCGATGCGCTTGTGGCGCTCGATATGCGCGACGACAAGGTGATCGATACGCTGATGCGCGTGCGCGAGGCGCCAACGCGGCTGATGCAGCGCCTGCACGGCGGCGAGGCGCGCGCGCCGTTCGGCTTGAGCACGTTCACGCCGCTCGAGCGCAGCGAACGCGAGTTATCGTTCGGATTGGCGGGGCGCTTCTGGCGGCCGGATTTCGGGCTCGTCGAGGTGGCGGACGCCGACGCTTTCCTTGCGCTCGCACGCACCGATATCGCGAAGCTGGTGCTGCGCTATCGCGTGGACGAAGCGGGCGCGCAGGCGTCGCGGCTTGTGACGGAGACGTTCGTCTATTGCCCGTCGTGGTCCACCCAGGCGTTGATGACGCCGTACTGGCTGGCGATCCGCGCGGCCAGCGGCTGGATCCGGCGCAGAACGCTGGCGTCGGTGGCCAGAACGCTCGCGACCGGGCGCGCGGGCGCAGGCTGAATGAATTGCGCGCGCATCGAGCGGATTTTGCGATCTGCCCGATGCCGCGCCGATGTTGCCCGTGAGCGCCGGACTTACGAGCGCGTAACCGGCATCTCCACGCGCGAAGCCGCGCCCGGCTCCATGTGGCGCGCGAATTCGAGCTTGGCGATGGCGTTGCGATGCACCTCGTCCGGGCCGTCCGCGAAACGCAGCGTGCGCGCCTGCGCATACGCGTAAGCGAGCGGGAAGTCGCCGCTCACGCCGCCGCCGCCGTGCACCTGGATCGCCCAGTCGAGCACCTGGCAGGCCATGCTCGGCGCGACCACCTTGATCATCGCGATCTCGCCGCGCGCGCCCTTGTTGCCGACCGTGTCCATCATGTACGCGGTCTTGAGCGTGAGCAGGCGGGCCTGTTCAATCATGCAGCGCGCTTCGGCGATGCGCTCCTGCGTGACCGTCTGCTGCGCAATGGTCTTGCCGAACGCGACGCGCGAAAGCGCGCGCTTCGCCATGAATTCGATCGCGCGTTCCGCAAGCCCGATCAGCCGCATGCAGTGGTGGATGCGGCCCGGTCCGAGGCGACCTTGCGCGATCTCGAAGCCGCGACCTTCGCCGAGCAGGATGTTCGACGCCGGTACGCGCACGTTCTCCAGCTTGATTTCCATGTGGCCGTGCGGCGCGTCGTCGTAGCCGAACACCGTGAGCGGGCGCTTGACCGTGATGCCCGCCGCGTCGGACGGCACGAGGATCATCGACTGCTGCGCGTGACGCGGGCCGTCGGGATCGGTCTTGCCCATCACGATATAGACCGCGCAGCGCGGATCGCCCGCGCCCGACGACCACCACTTCGTGCCGTTGATCACGTAGTCGTCGCCGTCACGCTCGATGCGCGTCTGGATGTTGGTCGCATCCGACGAGGCGACTTCCGGCTCCGTCATCAGGAAGGCCGAACGAATCTGCCCTTGCAGCAGCGGATCGAGCCACTGGCGCTTGTGCTCCTCGGTGCCGTAGCGCTCGATGGTTTCCATATTGCCAGTGTCGGGCGCGCTGCAATTGAACACTTCGGGCGCCCAGATCACGCGGCCCATGATCTCGCACAGCGGCGCGTATTCGAGGTTCGTCAGGCCCGCGCCGCGATGCGATTCGGGCAGAAACAGATTCCACAGTCCGGCTTCGCGCGCCTTGACCTTGAGCTTCTCGACGATTTCGGTGGGCACCCACGCGTTGCCGGCGGCGCGGTTGCGCTCGACTTCCTCGTGATAAACGGACTCGTTCGGATAGATGTGTTCGTCGAAGAACGCGAGCAGCTTCTCGCGCAGCGCCTGCACTTTCGGGGTGTAATCGAAATTCATCTGGACCTCGCTAAAGAGCACGGAAGCGCACCGAATGCGATTCGCGTGCGATGGGTTTGCCGATCGATGAGTCAGGAAATCCGGCGCGCGTCTAGCGCACCTTTTGTGCGTAGTGCCACGCGAGTTCGGCCATCGGCCGCGCGCGGCGTCCCGCGTCGGCGGCCTGGGCGCTGGCGGCGGTGCCGTCGACCACGCGCTTCATGATCCCTTGCAGGATGGCCGCGATGCGGAACATGTTGTAGGCGAGATAGAAGTTCCAGTCGCCGCGGATTTCGAGGCCGGTGCGCTCGCAATAGCGCTGCACGTAGTGCTGCTCGTCGGGAATGCCGAGCGCCTGCCAGTCGAGTCCGCCGATGCCGCGGAACTGGCCCGGCTCGACGTGCCACGCCATGCAGTGATACGAGAAGTCGGCGAGCGGATCGCCGAGCGTCGAAAGCTCCCAGTCGAGCACGGCGAGCACGCGCGGTTCGGTCGGGTGGAAGATGAGGTTGTCGAGGCGGAAGTCGCCGTGCACGACCGAGACGCGCGAGCCCTGATCGTCGGGCATATGCTGCGGCAGCCACTCGATCAGGCGATTCATCGCGTCGATCGATTCGGTTTCCGAGGCCTGATACTGGCGGCTCCAGCGATCGATCTGGCGTGCGAAGTAATTGCCGGGCTTGCCGTAATCGGCGAGACCGATGGCGTCGGGCTTCACGTTGTGGAGCGCGGCGATCACGCGGTTCATTTCGTCGTAGATCGCGCCGCGTTCCTCGCGCGTCATGCCGGGCAGCGCCTGATTCCACAGCACGCGGCCCTCGACGAACTCCATCACATAGAACGCGCGGCCGATCACGGCTTCGTCCTCGCAGAGCGCGAGCATCTTCGCGACCGGCACGTCGGTGGCGCCGAGCGCGTCCATCACGCGATATTCGCGCTCGATGGCATGCGCCGAGGGCAGCAGCTTCGCCTTCGGCCCCGGCTTCGCGCGCATCACGTAGCTGCGCGTGGGCGTGACGAGCTTGAAGGTGGGATTCGACTGGCCGCCGGCGAACTGCTCGACCGTGAGCGGCCCCGCGAAGCCCGCGACGTGCGCCGCGAGCCAGCCGCTCAAGGCCTCGACGTCGAAGCGTTGACGATCGGCCACGGGCCGCGTGCCTTCGAACGCCGAGAAGTCGGTGGACTTGTCGGCGGCGTTCTTGTCTCCATCCGGGTTGGCTTGCGCCATGTTTGTCTCCGTTCTTGTGTAAGCCGTCGGTGCAACGCGCTAGCGCTGCGGGCGATAGCGCAGATATTGCGCGTACAGCATCTCCATCGTGGTGTTGCGGGTGTCGCGATGCAAAGGCGAGGGCGGCGCGTGGTTGAGCGCGCGCACGACCCAGTCGTGCGGTTTCGCGCCCACGTCGAGCACGTTGATGCAGCCCGTGGTCTGCGCGAGATGGCCGAAGAACGTGCGCCCGCCGGCCGTGATCGCATGCGAGAGAATCGCGCGGTTCACGCCGCCATGCAGCACGAGCAGCGCGGTGTCCCAGGAGGTGTCGGCGCGCAGTTCGGCCACGGCGGGCAACACGCGATCGAGCAATTCGCCGATGCTCTCGCCGCCGAGAAAGCGCGTTTCCTCGGGCACGACGCCGTCGAAGGCGCGCAGGAACGCGTTCTCGATATCCGCGGGCGGGATGTCGGCGAGACGGCCGCCGCGAATCTCCTGCCACGCGGGCTGTTCTTCGAGCGCGATAGCCTGGCCGGTCGCGTCGAGCACGTGGCGCGCGGTTTCGACGGTGCGCCGCAAGCCGCTGACGATCACGCGGTCGAAACGCACGCCTTGCTGCGCGAACGCCGCGCCCGCGGCGCTCGCCTGCGCGCGGCCGTTCTCGTTGAGCGGCACGGTGTCCGGGTCGATGGCGCGGCCCGAATCGTCGAAATAGGTGACGTCGCCATGCCGCATCAGATACACACGGCGGCGCTTTGGTAGCTGGAAGTCGCTCATCGCTTGTAGACCGGAGAACGTTTTTCGAGGAACGCAGTGATGCCTTCGAGGCCGTCGCTGTGATGCAGCGAGGCGACGAAGTTGTCGCGTTCGGCCGCAAGCTGCTCGTCGAGCGTGTGCGTGACAGCGGCGTTCGTCAGGCCCTTGATGCGCGAGACCGAGTTCGGCGCGATCTTCGCGAGTTCGTCGGCCCAGGCGAGCGCGGCGTCGAGCGCGCCCTGTGGTTTGGCGAGGCGGTTGACGACGCCCAGTTCGGCGAGGCGCGGCGCAGCGATCGGCTTGCCTTCCGCCATGAGCTCGAACGCCAGCGCGCGCGGCAGCGATTGCGCGAGGAACCACGAGCCGCCGCCGTCGGGCGTGAGGCCGACGCGCGCGTAGGCCATCACGAACTTCGCGTCCTCGGCGGCCACCAGCAGGTCGGCGGCCAGCGCGAGCGAGAAGCCCGCGCCCGCGGCCGCGCCTTCCACGGCGGCGATCACGGGCTTGCTGCACTGGCGCATGGCCGTGACCCATTGCGCGAGCATGTCGATGCTGGCGGCCTGCACCGACGGATCTTTCGCGCGGTTTTCGAGCAGGCGGTTCAGGTTGCCGCCCGCGCAGAAGAAGTTGTCGGCGCCCGTGAGCACGATCGCGCGCAGCGACGCATCGCGCTCGGCGGCGTCGAAGGCCTCGATCGCGGCCGCGTACATGTCGGGATGCAGCGCGTTGCGCGCGCCGGGATTCGAGAGCGTGAGCACGAGCGTCGATTCATGGCCGTGCGGGCGGGTACTGAGGAGTTCGGCGCTCATGACTGGGCCTCGTTCGGTGCGATGGGGGCGGCGCGCAGGCGCTTGCCGGACTTGCCTTTTACGGCGAGTTTCGCGAAGGTGTCGGCGGGATACGCAATCGCAGCGCCGCCGAGTGTCTCAATATTGAAATGATGGAAAGTCATTGGAAGCCTGGCTCCATGATTGGCCTAGAATAGCACGGTCGTACATTTTTATGAAAACGGTTCGGCAATCTCGTTTTGCCGGATCTCGCCCCCCGGGAGGAGACAAGGATGATCAAGCTGCATGGTTTTGCGCTGTCGAACTACTACAACAAGGTGAAGTTCGTGCTGCTCGAACATGGCATTCCGTTCGAGGAAGTGGTGACGAAGCTGCCGCTCGCCGAGGCGCAGCTCGCCGAATCGCCGGCCGGCAAGGTGCCGTACATCGAGACGGAGCAGGGCTTTCTGTGCGAGTCGGCCGTGATCGTCGAATATCTGGCGGCGCGTTTTCCCGAGAAGCACATTTTTGCCGCCGATCCGTGGCAGGCCGCCAAGGAGCGCGAGCTGATCACGTTCATCGAAACGCATCTGGAGCTGGTCGCGCGCGATCTGTACGGCGAGGCGTTCTTCGGCGGCAAGGCCAGCGACGAGGTGAAGGCGACGGTGGAAAAGCGCCTGAACCGCTATATCGCGAGCTTCAAGCGGATTGCGAAGTTCGCGCCTTATGTGGGCGGCGCGCAGTTCGGCGTGGCGGATATGGCGGCGTTCGTGAGCCTGCCGCTCGTCGCGATGACGACGCAGAAGATCTACGGCCGCGACTTCCTCGCCGAGGCCGGCGTGGACTGGAAGGCGTACATCAAGCAGGTGGGCGAGCGCCCGGCCGCGCAGCGCGTGGGCGCCGACCGCAAGGCGTATATCGAAGCGAACGCGTAAAGGGAAACGGCGCGCCGCGCGGCGCGATGATCGGGCGCGCCGTGAGGCGGTTCGCGCCGTTGTCACGCAGATCATCGCGCGGGCGCGGCGTGAAATGGCGTCGCGTGGCGCTACGCGCTCAGAGCCGCGCGAGCCGTTCGAGCGCGCTCGCGAGCGTGCTTTCCTGCTTGGCGAAGCAGAAGCGCACGACGCCCGATTCGTGCGACTCGTGATAGAACGCCGACACCGGAATCGCCGCCACGCCGATCTCCGTCGTGAGCCACTTCGAAAACTCGGCTTCGGGCAGATCGCTGATCGCCGAGTAATCGACGCACTGGAAATACGTGCCCTCGCAGGGCAGCAGCTTGAAGCGCGAGTTCGCGAGGCCCGCGCGGAAAAAGTCGCGCTTCTTCTGATAGAACGCGGGCAGGTCCAGATACGGCTGCGGATCGCGCAGATAGTGCGCCAGACCGACCTGCATCGGCGTGTTCACCGTGAACACGTTGAACTGATGCACCTTGCGGAATTCCGCCGAGAGCGCGGCGGGCGCGGCCACATAGCCCACCTTCCAGCCCGTCACGTGAAACGTCTTGCCGAAGCTCGACACGATAAAGCTGCGCGCGGCCAGTTCCGGGTAGCGCGCCACACTTTCGTGCGGCTGGCCGTCGTAGACCATGTGTTCGTAGACTTCGTCGGAGAGGATCAGCACGTTGGTGCCGCGCACGATCTCTTCGAGCTGGCGCATGTCTTCCGCGCGCCAGACCGTGCCGGTCGGGTTGTGCGGCGTGTTGATGAGGATCAGGCGCGTCTTCGGCGTGATGGCCGCGGCGAGGCGGTCGAACGGAATCGCGTAGTCGGGCGCTTCGAGCGTCACGAACACGGGCTTGCCGCCCGCGAGTTCGATCGACGGCAGATAGCTGTCGTAGGTCGGCTCGACCACGATCACTTCGTCGCCGGGATGCACGGTCGCGAGAATCGCCGTGAGGAGCGCCTGGGTGGCGCCCGCCGTCACCGTGATTTCGCTGTTGGCGTCGTAGCGGCGGCCGTAGACCTGCTCGATCTTGTCCGCGATGGCCTCGCGCAGCGCGGCCACGCCGGCCATCGGCGGATACTGGTTGTGGCCGTCGCGCATGGCCTGCGCGACCGCGTCGACGATGCGCGCATCGCAGTTGAAGTCGGGAAAGCCCTGGCCGAGATTGACCGCGCCCTTTTCGGCGGCCAGCGCGCTCATCACCGTGAAGATCGTCGTGCCGACGTCGGGCAGACGCGACGGAAAAGAGGGCGTGAGCAGGTTCTGCGTCGACGGAGCTTGCGAAGGATGCGGTGCGTTCATGGCGCGGTCGTCTGAATTCGGAGGAACGGGAAAGCCTGATTGTAGGGAAATCGGCGCGGCTGCGTGCGCGGGTTCGGGCGCGGGGTTCCGGTGGCCCGGGCCGTGGATCGCCTCAAGTCGCCGCAGTTCGCGTCGGGCTGCCGCGGTCGCGACGACTTCAGGCCGCGGCTTCCGCCGCGCCGCCCAGCCCGCATTCGGCGACGAACACGTCGGGCGTCGCGATCCGAAAGCCGAAGTCGCGCGCGATGCGCTTCGCGAGCTTGAGCACTGCGCGATCCTTCGAGACCAGCCACGCCGCGCCGCTCGCGCGCGCGAGTTCGAGGAATTTCTGGTCGTCGCGATCGCGGCATTGCGGCAGCGCACGCGCGTCGGCGGGCAACTCGGGTGGCTCGATCAGCGAGACGAGCGGGGCGAGCGCGGCCAGCGCGCCAGCCTTGTCCACGCCGCGCCCCTGCAGATGCGGATAATCGAGCACGAACGCGAGTTCGCCGTGGCAGCGCGCGTCGATCAGCGCCTTGAGGGCGCCGCGTTCGAGCGCGGCGCGTATCGGCCGCGTGTGGGGATCGTCGAAGATGAGGATGTCGAGCCAGACATTGGAGTCGAGCACCACCGTGGGCGCGTCGGTATTCTGGGGCGTAAAACCGGTCATTCGTGAATTCGCTACAATCGGGCTTTCGCCTTTGAACATGGGCACCGCGTGCCCTGCAAGCCTCTATGATAATCGTTCTGTCGCCGGCCAAATCGCTCGACTATGACACGCCGGCGCACGTCGACACCCACACCATCCCCGATTTCGTCGACGACGCGGCCGAGCTGATCGACGGCCTGCGCCGCCTGTCGCCGCAGCAGATCGGCACGTTGATGAGCATTTCCGACCCGCTCGCGCGGCTGAACTTCCAGCGCTACGCCGACTGGTCCACGCGCTTTAGCCAGACCAATGCGAAGCAGGCCGTGCTCGCGTTCAACGGCGACGTCTACGAAGGCTTCGACGCCAAATCGCTCTCGCACGCCGACCTCGACTACGCGCAAAACCACGTGCGCGTGCTCTCGGGTCTTTATGGCCTGCTGCGTCCGCTCGACCTGCTGCAACCGTATCGTCTGGAGATGGGCACGCGCTTCGAGAACGCGCGCGGCAAGGATCTCTACGCGTTCTGGGGCGAGCGCATCACGCACGCGCTCAACGCGCAGTTCGAGCACAACCATGCGAAGCGTTCGAAGCACGGCGCGCGCGTGCTCGTGAATTGCGCGTCGAACGAGTACTTCAAGGCCGTGAAGCCGAAGAAGCTCGACGCGCCCGTGATCACGCCGGTGTTCGAGGACTGGAAGGGCGGCCGCTACAAGATCATCAGCTTCCACGCGAAGCGCGCGCGCGGCCTGATGGCGCGCTATGCGGTCGAGAACCGCATCGCCGAGCCCGAAGCGCTCAAGGCCTTCGACAGCGAAGGCTACGCATTCGATGCGGGCGCATCGAACGATTCGACCTACGTATTCCGCCGGCGCATCGCCGATTGACCGTTTGAGCGGCGCGCGAGCACCGATCCAGCCAAGGACATTGCCATGACGATTTCCATCTCCAGCCAGTTCGACGCGGGCGCGATCGAAGTCCTGTCGTGCGAACAGCCCGACGATATCCGCCTGCGCGTGCGGCCCGACAATCAGTCGGAATTCGCGCAGTGGTTCTACTTCCGCCTGACGGGCGCGCGCGGCGAGCCGTGCACGATGACCTTCGAGAACGCGTCGGCCTGCGCGTTTCCCGAAGGCTGGCGCGACTACCAGGCCGTCGCGAGCTACGACCGCGTGAACTGGTTCCGCGTGCCGACCTCGTATGACGGCAAGGCGCTGACCATCGAGCACACGCCCGATTTCGACAGCATCTACTACGCGTACTTCGAGCCGTACGGCGAGGAGCGCCACTCGGAATTCCTCGGCGCGCTGCAGCAGTTGCCGCATGCCACGCTGAGCGAACTCGGCCAGAGCGTCGAGGGCCGGCCGATGTCGCTGCTCTCGCTCGGCATGCCCGGCGACACGACGCCTGAAGGCAAGCCCAAGCAGACCGTGTGGATCATCGCGCGCCAGCATCCGGGCGAGTCGATGGCCGAATGGTTCGTCGAAGGACTCGTGAAGCGGCTGGCGGGCTGGGGCGACTGGTCGGGCGATCCGGTCGCGCGCAAGCTGCTCGACCGCGCGATCTTCCACATCGTGCCGAACATGAACCCGGACGGCAGCGTGCACGGCAACCTGCGCACCAACGCCGTGGGCGCGAACCTGAATCGCGAATGGATGGAGCCCGACGCGCAGCGCAGCCCCGAAGTGCTCGTGGTGCGCGACGCGATCGAGCAGACCGGCTGCGATCTGTTCTTCGACATTCACGGCGACGAGACGCTGCCGTATGTGTTCGTGGCGGGCTCGGAAATGCTGCCGGGCTTCACGGAGCAGCAGCGCGTGGAGCAGAAGGCGTTCATCGACGCCTTCAAGATCGCGAGCCCCGACTTCCAGGACAAGCACGGCTACGAGGCGAGCCGTTATCGCGAAGATGCGCTCAAGCTCGCGTCGAAGTACATCGGCCATCGCTACGGCTGTCTCTCGCTCACGCTTGAAATGCCGTTCAAGGACAACGCGAACCTGCCCGACGAGCGCGTGGGCTGGAACGGCGAGCGCAGCGCGTCGCTCGGCGCGGCGATGCTGCAGGCGATCCTGCATCACGTCGAGACGTTTGCGTGATGCTCGCTTAGCGGCCTGGCCGCGATCGCGATGAGATGAAAAAAGGGGGAAGCGGTGTGAGCCGCTTCCCCCTTTTGCTTGTGCCGCGCTTACTGTGCCGTGGACTTTTTCTTTGTCGTCGTCGACTTTTTCGTCGTGGCCTTCGCGCTGGATTTCGTCGTCGATTTCGACGCGGACTTCGTGGCGCTTTTCGACGTGGTCGCCGACGACTTGTGGCTCGACTTGCTGGTCGACTTCTTCGTCGTGCCCTTGCTCTTGCCGGTGGCCTTCTTCGACTTCGCGCCGTGCTTGCCGCTCACATGCGCCGCGCCCGACGAGGCACCGCTGCGTTCGCTGTGCGCGCGTGCAGGCGGTTCGGGATCGTTCCAGCTGAAAGCGAGGATCTGCTGGCCGACATAGCCGCAGCGGAATTTGAGATCGTACGGCGCATGGCTGCGGTCCTGCGGAATGCCGATGCCGTCGACGGTGACGATGGTGTCGACCTTCACGCGCTGCTTGCCTTCGTCGAAGGAGTCGTTCCAGGGCGTGACGGTGGCGTGCGTGCTATCGAAGGAACTGGGCGGAAACTCGACGTGATCGAGCACGCTCGACGTGCCCGCGATGAAGTTGCCGTGCGCGGCGCAACTGGCGACCAGCGGATCGGCATGCATCTGCGTGACGTAGGTGTTGACGAGATCGGATTGCTGCTCGAGCTGGTCGGCCTCGGCGGGCAGCGTGCAGACGAGCATCAGGCTCGCGGCGCAGGCGACCAGTCGGCCTCCAGTACGCAGCAACTGGCGGAAAGCGATGTTGCGGTCCATCTGATTGTTCTGGATGAGGGTGGAACGTCTGGCACCGTAAGATGCTGCGCTGCGTGGTTGAGTTCAATCCTGAAACAATTATTTCGCGCGTTGCCCTCGTGGGATCGACAGTTGACGCCGTGTTTTGGCTGGCGGCGACGCAGTGTGCGGCTCGTGGCCGCAGACGCCGAATCATTCTAGCGCACGCGTGGCGCGTGGCAATTGAGGAAACCGTCAGGGATGAGACGCTTCGTGCTGCGTGCAGGGACGACGCGTTGCGCGTCGCGTAGCGACGTCAGGTGCGAGGTCCGCCGAGGCGATAGCGGCGTACGTCGTAGGTGGTGACCCACGCGGGCCGATAGACGGCGATCAGCGCCGTGGCCATGCCGGTGAACCAGGCCTCGCCGGACGCGAGCAAGAACACGCTGAACGCATAGCCGGCCGGCACCGTGAGCATCGAGCCGCTGTTGAGCGCGATGTGCGTGCCGAGCGCGAGATACGCCGCGGCGCAGACCGCGATGGCGGGCGAGACAAAGCCCTGGCCGACGATGAACATGAAGAGGTTGCGCGGCAGCCAGGCAGTGAAGGCGCGCTGGAGCAACGCCGACAGACAGACCGGAAACGCACCGTACACGAGGAAGGTGAGCGCGACGCCGTCCCAGGGCGAGTCGAACACGAGCGCAGCAAGTGCGACGACCACGGCCATGGCGATGAGCGCGAGCCCCCAGTCGAACAGCGTGACCACGAGGGTGGCGCCGAGCAGGTGCATCACGGTGCCGTCTTCGAGCCACGCGTTGCTCGCCCACAGCACGGAGACGGCCACGATGATGGCGAGCCACACGTGCTGGAGCGTCGCGTCCTGCAGACGCTTGAACGGGTTGTTCCATAGCGCGAACGCAAGCAGACCCGCCGATGCAACCCATGCAGCGACGATGACCCACAACGGTAGTGGCGTATAGAGGAACCCCATGTGCTTCATATTACTCGTTGGAGGGCAAAACGTGTACGCAGCCTGGCGGCGCTTCGCTGTCTTCGGCGTCGACGACGGTCGTCCCGGGCGCGGTGGAAGGCGCCGGTGCCGCGCCGCCGTAGGGCGGCGTGGGCTCCGCAGCCATCGCTAGCGGCGCGCGGGTGTCGTCTGTCAGCAACGGATAGCGGTACGCCGTCTCCTCGCGCGGCCGCAGCGGCGTGGGGCCATGCTCGCCATGTGCGGGTTTGCGCGCAGTCTCGCGACGCGTGCGCAGCACCTGCAGCTGGTTCGACAGCAAGCCGTTGTAGATCGCCACGGCCGCCGCCCGGTTGGGCGCGCCGAGCTGCTGGAAGATGCTGGCCAGATGGACCTTGACCGTGCCTTCGCTGATGCCGAGTGCGCGCGCGATCATCTTGTTCGTGCTGCCCATGTGCACGCAACGCAGGATCTGCTCCTGACGCGGCGAAAGACTCGCTTTCGGCGACAGCTTGTGTGGCAGCGCCATGCCGCGTGCATGGCGGCGCGGCGGAACCGGCCACGCGCCGGGCGGGCAGAACATCGGACCAAAGACGTCGGCGGGCAGATGATCGCCGCCGAGCAGGATCAGTTCGAGCAGCTTGACGATCAGGATCGAGTCCGTGGTGCGGCGGATGATGCCGCGTGCGCCTTCGGAGAGCAGGGCGCGCACCATGTGCGGCGGTTCGGTGCGATCGACGAGCACGGCGACGGGCAGCGTGCGGTGCCGATTGACGAAGTGACGCAGCTCGCCGGCGCGGATGCCGTCGTGCCAGTCGATGACGAACAGATTCGGCGTGAAGCGCTGCGCCGCGCGTTCGGCGCTACGCCAGTCCGGGGCGTCGCTGAAGCGCGCGCGACGGTCGATTTGTCTTAACAGCGCCTTGAGCCCTTCGCGCCGTTCGGCGTCTGGATTGAAAACAGCAAACCGCATAACACTGCCCTCCCGTGTATTGCCTCTCGGAATGTTGTGGTGCGCGTGCGTTCGGCACACGTCGCTTGAAACCGGAACAACCGCACCATGATGACAAAACGGCTGCGTTTTGACGGCCTGTCCAGATGGCGTAGGACGTAGGGCAAAAAAAAGTCCCGCACAGTGGCGGGACTTGGGAGATGGCGGGTAGGAAAACGCCGCGTTGCTTAGTGGAAGTGAGGCTGAACGGGCTCAGCATCTTCCGGCATCTCGGCGTGGACGATCTCGCCGAGCGGATCCGCATAGAGCGGCACGCCGCAATCATCGCAATATTCCGGCTCGAAACGGCCCGCGTGGCGGCGGATGTCGGTGATGCCCGATTCCTTGAGCAGCGTCACGATTTCTTCGAGCGGACCGGTGGCGTCGCTTTCTTCCGACGGCTCCTCGTCGATCTCGGCGTCGCCGTTTTCGCGGCCGTAGAGCGGCCAGACGACGCCGTACAGCACGTCGTTGCTGCCGCGCTTGGTGAAGCCGATGCGGTATTCGTCGATGCGGCGCTCGCCGAAGCCCGCGACCACGGCGCGCAGGTCCTGCGCCGTCGCGCCGATCGTGTCGAGCAGATAGCGCACGGCGGTGCGGATGGTGTGCGGGCGCACGCGCTCGTCGGCGTCGCGGCAGGCCGAGTAGTAGGCGTCCGGCAGCAGGCACTCGAACTCGCAGCCCGGCATGACGACGGCCAGATTGGCGCCGCCTTGCGTCGCCCATTGTTCGAGGCACTGGGCGCGCTCGATGCGCGAACCGTGCTCCTCTTCCTGCCAGCGGAACAGCGGCGCGCCGAGCGGAGCAGCCACCACGGCGAGCAGGAAGCGCGGATCGGCGAGGATCGGCGATGTCTCGGGCAGTTCGCCCGCGCTGATCTTCGCGACGTTGCCCGTCAGCGCCGATTGCGAGAGCTGTTGCGCGAGCCGCCACGTTTCGACGTGATGGCGCGGCAGCTGGTCGATGCTATAGAGATAGGGCGCCATCGCGACGTGCGTGCCGCTCGCCAGCACGTGCGCTTGCAGATGCGTGCGCAGGGCGTCGGAAGCGTCGGCCTTCAGCGGGCCCGACGGAATCACGTAGCGCGTCCACGCGAGAACGGGCGCGGCCACCAGCAGCGCTTCGTACTTCTCGCCCTCGTGTTCGAGGATGAACGACTCGCTATGGGTTTCCGCCATGTCGGCGAGCGCACCGTAGGCGTCCGGGTGGTTCTGCTGCAGATGATCGAGCGCGGCGTCGAGCGTGGTCTGATTGCCGTTGCGCACGACCTTCGCTAGCAGCGTGTCGAGCTTGGCCTCCCAGAAGCGGTCTTCGGTGCGGCTGCCCGAGGCGAACAGGGCGAGCGACAGGCCGACGAGTTTGTCGGCGTCGGGAGGTAGGCGTTTGGCGATTCGCGAGCGCATAAATCTGTGAGTTGGGATGCAGAGAACCCCATATTCTAGTCTGTTCCGCGCTGGCCATCGGTTTGCCCTACAGGTTGAGCAGAGGAAGGCGGGTGTGTCGGGCGTTGCTGCGCTGCATGAAGCGAGGAGCTTGTGTCAGAAAGCGCTTGCGATATGTCATCTGCATGACTAGAATTCGTCTCCTTCGCAATTCACTGTCACTGACAGCGCAGCGCGAAGCCCGCGACGAGAAACCCGCGGGTCGGTTCGGCAACCA